>NZ_LOAJ01000001.1:1827373-2436497 GCF_001542905.1 Halorubrum aethiopicum
CGGGTTCGCCGTGCCGTCGGGCATGTTCACACGCCACTGGATGGTTCGTCGGATCTTCGAGTGGAGATTCTCCTCGTGATGGGCGAGGAAGAACAGCGAGAAGTGGAACTTCCGTGAGTCCGCCATCACCCGGCGGAGTGCGTTGACCTTCTCGTACGTCTCGTGACGGTCCGCTCGAACGTTGTCGGGAGCGAAGTCCGCCGTCTCGTCGAAGATCAGCGAGACCCAGCCGTACGGCCCGTACTCGAGCTTCGCAATACAGTACGCGAACCACCAGTGAACGAGTGGCGTCGCGTCGTCTCCCTCCGTGGCGTTCCACTTCGGCGTCCACTCGACGGGCTGTGCCATGTAGTCGGACTCGGCCATGATCTCGCCGCAGCCGCTGAACGACGGGTCCGGATAGACGACGTTGAACGTCCCCGGCTTCAGCTGCTCGTTGACGTCTCGTGGGTCCTCGTAGTAGATCACCTCACGGACGATCTCTTCCAAGTCCGCGCTCTCTCCGTCGAGATCCTCCGTAATGACCTTCGGTTTCCACGTCGCATCGACCTCCGCGTTCGCTGGGAGGAACAACCGTGTCCACGGCTTCAGTGGAAGCCACTCCGAGCGCGTCGGCGCTCCGCGCCAGACGACGGCCTCGTTGTTGACCTCCATGAGGCGAGTCGCCCAGTAGAGCCCCCACGTCGACTTTCCGGAGCCTTTCTCGCCGACTGCGAGCCAGTTCGTCCCGCCGACGTGGCTCGTTCCGCGGTCTTCGGTCCGCGTCTCGTGAACGAGACAGTTCGGGTACGGATCCCAGTGGTAGTCGTTCGCGAACGGTTCGATGCCGAACCGACGGCGGATGTTGTCCGCGTCGGTGTTCTTGTTGTGCCAGCCCGTAGGCTTCGGCTCTGGGTCCGGGAAGTCCGGATGCGTCTGCTTGGTGTTCTCGCCCCATGCGACTCCGTCTGGCGGTCGACTCTGACGGCCGCCGTCTTGATGTTCTAAGCTCATCGTTATCCTTTCTGGAACTCTCCGGGGTCTTCGTCGGTCTCTACGTCCGACCGCTCACTCCCGTTGAGCGACCGTGCCGCGCTGAAGAACGACGGCATGATGATACCGATCGCGAACCGATAGCGGACCGACAGCGCCTCTCTCGACTCCGTATCGAGAAGTGCCTCGAGCATCACGGGCGACGAGACGATCCGTTCCATCAGCCGCTCCGGTTTTTCTCCGTTCGTCGGAGCCGACAGGCTCCGGACCCAGCGCCCGAGCGCCTCTCGGTCCTTGAAACCAACCCACAAGCTGTCGAGCGCGCTCGCTTGGGTCTCGTCGAGGATCTTGAACGCGGGACGGTTCAGCGGGTTCTTTTCGTAGCCGTCGGCCGTACCCTCACGATCGGAATCAGAATCGATGGTTTCCGTTGCCCGTTCCCTGAACTGGCGGTACGCCAAGTCACACGTCTCGTCAAGGCGCTCGACGAGACGACGTCGGACGTACTGTGATTCGGGATCTGAAGCATCGACCAGATGTTCCAACACCCCAGCCAGTGGGAGCATGTGCTGCGGTTCGAGGACCGCCCCCACGTGCCCGAGCGTCCGGATACCTGCCGCTTGGTACCACACGAGCGCCTCTCGATACGTTCCGAACCCGTCGCTCAGTGGACGTATTGGCGGGTTTCGGTGGTTGTCGCCATCGTACAGTAGCCGATCCTGATCACGGTCGAGCACGTCGAGCGCCCGCCGCGTCGTTCGTCGATCAGGTGTAGACTCGTCAGTCGTCATCGTCACCTTCCGCTTTCCGCGTGTCTTCGTCGCTATCCGCCAGTGCCCCGTCCGTATCCAAGCCAGAGCCGGCGTTGGCGTCCATCCCGAGCACGTCGAGATCCATGCCGACCTCTCCCTCCGAGAGCTGCTGTACGAGCGTCTTGTTCCGACGGCTCTCGATCTCACGGGCCTCCAGGGCCGTCCGGGATCGCTCGTTCCACGCGACTTCCTCGAGCTCGTCGATCGTCTTCGCGTCGGCGTGCTCGCTCTGGAGCACCGTCAGCGACGCGTCGGCCGTGATGTCGTGTCGCGGTGCCGGTTCGAAGCTGATCGAGCCGTCGACCGCCTCGTAGCTCTCGATCGCGAGGAGCACGACGCCGATGAACGCGCCGACGAACGGGACGTTCGCCACCGTCCCGCCGACGTGCCAGCCGATGAGCGGCAGCGCCAGCACGCCGATCGTCAGCAGCGCGTAGAGCCCTCGCGTGATCGGCGAGAGTTTCTCGCCGTCGGCTGGCTTGGGAAGCCGATGCCAGACCGGCATCCGCCGCCGGAGGTGTGCCGGCCGGTGGTCGACCGCAGTCTCACCCTCCGGGTCGACGTACACCTTCTGCGAGGCCGACCCCGATACTCGGACCCGCGTCCGAAGATCGGAGAGGTCGAGCTTCGCGGCGCTCGAGAACAGCCTCGCGAAGAACGGCCGGATCCCCTTCTTCGGGAGGAGCCGTCCACCCGTCGGTGCGCGGACCGTCGGAAGCAGCTTCAGGTCCTCATACAGCTCATCGAAGTAACCGTCGTCGTCGAGCCCGACCCTGTCGGTCACGCTCGAGGCTGGCCCACTCCCTCCGTCCGGCACCGCATCCGGGTCGGCCTTCTCTTCGGACTCGCCGCGCCGGAGGCTCACCGCCTCGGTGAGTTCTTTCCGCTCGAAGGCGATCCGTTCGAGCGGGGGCGACATCCGAAGGCCGCCGCCGTAGGCGATCGGGAGCAGCGACATCCCCATCAGGATGTCGAGGTGCTCGACCACGACCGCCAGCTCGTAGTACAGTCCCGCGAGAGCGAGCAGGATGCCGACACCGGAGACGAAGCCCCACGTCCCGAGCGAGTACCCCGGACCGCGGCCGGTTCGCTTGAGCGTCGCTCTCGCGCCCGAGAGACCGATCACGATCGCTCCGATCCCCGGTAGGATCGCGGTTCTGAAGACGTACCACCAGGCGTCCGCCTGCGTGTCGATCGCGACCTGCTGGGACGCCGGGGCTGAGGCATGGCCGAACCGCCAGCGCGCGCCGTCGACGAGCTCGCCGTCGCGTTCGAGCCACATCGTCGCCTCGACGCTCTCGTTGTAGTGGGAGTTCAACGCGATCGGCGCGGTCGCGTAGCCCGACTCGACGTCGACCGTCACGCGCTGAACTTCCTGGTCGGCCGCGTACTCGACGGTCGTCCCGTTCACGGTCTGACTCGCCGGCTGCCAGTAGACGATCACCGCCTCGTACTCGCCAGTCGACTGCGAGCCGAACACGGTCGAGTAGAGCTCGATCTGGTCGGTGTTCAGCGTCGTTCCGCGTTCGAGGTGGACCGGCTCGTTCTCGAGCGGCCCGGCCGGCGTGTACCGGATCGCCATCGCTCCGCTCGGCGGCGAGCCGCCCACGTAGCGGACGGCAGGCGGAGCCGCTGCCGGCTGGTTCCCGCCCGTCCGCAGTTCCGAGATCTCGAACGGGCCGGGCGGCTCGAAGTCGACACTGCTGTTCTCGACCTGTGGTGCTGGTGCCGCGGCCGCCATCGCGGGCATCGCCGCCCCGAGCGCCGACAGCACACACAGGACTGCGAGGCTTGCCGCGGCGACCGCGGCACCCCGAGTCATCGAGCGCCCTCCGTAGCGATGTACTGTTCGGCGAGTACAGCTGCCACGAGTGTCAATCCGATACCGACGAGAAGCGCGTACGGCCCAAGGTGCGGAAAGAGGGCTTCGGAGGTTGCTTTGATCGCACTCACGATCATCTCGATCGGCGCTATCAACAGCGCTACGAACGCCGAGATCATCGGTTACCCCCTACGTCGACGACCTCGGCACCGTTGTCCGACTCGCCAGCTCGGTCCCGCTTGATCGCGACCAGAATCGCCACGATCCCGAACAGCCCGATTGCGAGACCCGCGCTAGGTCTCACCAGTGTTGCTCCAGCTCCCATCGAAAGGCCGAGACCGAGCGCCGCGAGTTCGTTGTTCGTGAACGTCATCGAGCGCCCTCCTTTTCGAGTTCGTCGAGTGCGGCCGACTCGAGATACGCGTCAGCAGCGCCGAGCCCGAACGCGAGTAGGCCACCGGCGATCACCCAGTTTTCGAGGAGCGTCGACGGGCCGGCGGCGAACGTCTGGACCGCGAGGTAGAACCCTATGAGTGCGAGTCCGAGACTCACCGCGATACGGCTCGGTGTCGGCTCGTCGTCCCACAGTCCCGAGACCGCCATCAGGCGTCACCCCACACAGCCTCGTTCTCTGGCTCGGCGTCGAGCAGCTCATCGATGTCAGCGAACTCCTCTTCGCTGTGTTCGAGTGAATCCGCGAGAACTCGAAGCGCCTCTGACGGAGTATCACCTGCGCACGGTCGATCGAGTCCCTCGGCGTCGACTCGCCAGCGCTCTTCAACGCTGTCGTCGGCGCGGTTGCGTGCGTGGTACCGCTCCAGAACCAGATCGATCTCGGCATCGTCGAAGCCGGGCATCAGTCGTCACCTCCGAAGACGGCGTAGCCGATCATGAACACGACGACCCCGATCAGCAGGAACTGGACGCCCGTCAGCGACCCGAGGAACCCGCCCGTGCCGAGCGCGCCGGCGATCCCGGCGACAGCCGCGACCGCCCACCCCGGATCCGCGAGGATCGCGTTCACCAGCTCGTTCCCGTACTGGATGCCGACGCCTGCACCGAACACGCCCGCGGCAGCCGTCGACCGGAGGCCGCGGGAGGCTGCCGAGCCGGCCGTCGACGCCGCCGAGCCCGCGGTCGAACCGGCCCGCGAAGCGGCTTCACGGCTCTCCTCGAGGCCGACGAAGTACACCAGCGCGCCGACCGCCGCGAGGCCGAGCGCGAGCGTCAGCATCGGTGCTCACCTCCATCTCTCTGCGTGCGATTCCACTCGGTTCGTCCGCTGTCGTTGTGTGTCATAGTTCTCGATCGATGTTGCTGTAGATCTGCTGTCCCAGGTACGCCAGGAACACCACGCCGGCGGCGACCACGGCCCATTCGCCCGCGTTCGACGGCGGGAGGACCTGTGGAAGCGTCAACGCGGACAGTGAGATCACCGAGAACAGCTGCGGCCCCGACGCGATGAGCGCGTCCGTCAGCGCCCACACGACCTCGGGGTTCAGCAGCGCGGCGATCCCGCTCAGTCCCGCGGTGAGCTGGGCGAGCGGATCCTCTGCGAGTTCTTTCAGTGTCATTCTGTGAGCCCTCCGAGCTGGAGGAGGTCGGCGACCACGTACACGATCCGTCGGAAGACGACCAGCGCGACGACGATCTCGGTGGTGACGACCACGGTCACGACGATCGGCGAGAACGGACCGGCCGCTCCCGCCGCCTCGAAAATGCCGCCGTTGATCGTCCGTACCGTCGAGATCAGCGCGTCTCCGAGCGACGCCCCGACTCCGCCGATGTCGCCGGCGATCGCCACCGGAATGTCCGCGATCCCGAGCGTCTCGCCCGGTGCGTCGAACCGTGCCGGCTGCGATCCACCGAAGATCAGCAGCACGGTGTCGATGAACTGGGAAACGACGCCGAACGCGCCCTCGAGCAGCGTCGTCAGTACCGCACCGAGGATGAATCGCCGAGGATCGCTGGCGAAGTCGACGATCAGGCCGACGAAGTCGGCCAGCGGCTTCAGATCGAATATCCAGGTCGGAAGCGGTGACCCGCCGTCACCTCCTTGCGCGGACATCACGACACCTCCCGGATGCGGTCGATCCCGCGTCCCATCACCCAGAACGAGCCGACGACGACGCCGATCCCGATAGGATACGCGAGCGGGCCGAACTGCGTCAGCGAGAACGACCACGCACCGCGGATCGCCGCGATACCACTCCCGAAGATGACGTCGATCAGGCCGTCGAACTCCTGCTCGAAGCCGCCGACCGCGTTCGGGTTGTTGACGAACTCCGTACCGCCGGCGAGGAAGCCGCGGACCCCGTCGACGATTCCCGTGTAGGCCTCGGTCAGCCCGCTGATGATCGTGTTCGCACCCAGCGCGACCACGAACACGATCGAGCCGGCGATCGCTCTCCCGACGCGCCCGGCGTCGATCCCGGACGCCAGCCCGAAGCTGACGCCGTCGATCGACTCGGTCCCAGTGAGGAACGACTCCTCTTGGTCATCCGTCAGCACGTCGTCGCCGTCAGCCACCGCTCACCACCCCCGCATGCGGGTTGGGTCGCGATGGCTCGAGCATCAGTTCTCGTCCTCCTCTCCGTCTTCGGTGACCCCGACGTCGATCGGTCCGATCGCGGGGATGTCGGGGAACCCAGGGATCGCGAGCGTGTCACTCGTGTCCTCCTGCTGGAGGTACGTCGAGATCAGCCAGAACGAGCCCAGCACCACGCCGGTACCTGCGATCAGCGCGAACGGTCCGAACTGTGCGCTGATCGATGTCGCCGATGTCTCGGCGGTTGCCGAGATGATACCGAGCGGCTCGAGGATGGTCGCGTCGATGAACTGACCGATAGCGGCCGTGATCGCGTCGAGCGGTGCGACGACCAGCCCGATGATGCTCTGGATCAGGTTGATCCCGCCGGTCGCGACCGACACGAGCGTGCCGAAGATAGCGCCCTGGAGCAGCGTTCCGAGCGTTCCGTCGGCGTTGAGATACCCGATGGTGCCCGTCAGCACCGTGTTCGGGCTCGGATCGTCTCCGGACGGCAGCTCGTCGGCTGCGGACGACATTACGACCCTCCACCGCCGCTGAACAGGCGGAACCCGACGAAGCCGGTGATCGAACTGACGATCAGGCCGGGGACCGACAGGAGCCAGCTGATGATCCCGCCATCACCCGACGACATGACCGCCGCCCCGCCGCCCGAGGCCGCGCTCTGGATCGCCGAGACCTCGTCGTTCGTGAGCACGACGTCGTAGCTCACGACGTACGCAGTCCCTGGCGAGACGGTCGAGTCGAGCGTGATCTCGGTCGACCCGTCGTAGCTGCTCGCGACCGACGTGTAGTCGATCTCCGAGAACTCCGTGTCGTCGCTTCCCTCGGCGATCTCGACCGCCTTGTAGCGCTCCGAGGGAAGGTTCGGCTCGTCGACGAACTCCGGACCCGAGTAGCTCAGATCGAACGCGGTCGGCAGTTCGAGCCGGAACGCGATCTCGCCGAGCTGGTCCCACTGCGGGTAGTCGCTGGTCGGGCCGAACTCTGCGGACACGTCCTCGTCGTCGGTGATGTCGGACGCCTGGAAGACCGCGTCGACGGTGACGCCGTAGATCGTCGCGTCCGACATGACCTCGTCGAACGTGTCCATGCCGGTTACGGAGTAGGAACCGCGCGGCTCAGTGATCGTCACGGTCTCGAGCTCGTCGTCATCGTCCGTGTCCTCGAGGCGCTCACCGAAAGTGAGAGCGCGCGTCCGCTCCGCGTCGAGGACGGAAACGTCCACGTCGGCGTCGCCGGAGATCGTGATCTCCTCGGTTGAGCCGAAGGAGCCGTCTCCAGTGCCTGCGACGGTGAGGTCGCCGACCTGCTGCTGGAGGACCTTCCCCTCGCCCGTGGAATTCGCGAGAACGCTGTCGTCGCTCGCGGACGCCGCGGAGTCGTAGAGCGTGATCTCGACGTAGTCGCCGTCACCGTCGGTCAGCTGGAGCGTCGGGGTGCCCGACGCCGAATTGATGTCGGCGGCGATCGTGAGGTACGACTTCTCGCCGTCGTTCACCGAGAAGTTCGAGTAGGTCGCCGAGTCGGAGCTCGCCGAGCCGGCGTAGTTGAGCGCGTCGACGCCCGGCGCGGTCGACGACTCGCTCACGGTCGCTCCCGAGGTGGTCCACTCGCTCGAGTCGAGCGCGGACGCCGAGTTGTCCGAGCCCTCGTCGTTCTTCCGCGGGGACTCGTTGCGGTCCGCGAAGTCGATGTTCGTCGCGGTCAGCGTAATCGGGTTGTCGTTCGACTCGTTCACCGAGGCCGGCAGAGTGGCCGGGTGGCCGGCATCGTCGTAGTACTCGACGGCCGTGTCGAAGTCAGCGTTCGACCACTCGTCGATCGTGACCTCGGTCGCGATCTCCGGGTTCGGCGTTTTGGTGTCCTCTCCCCAGCCGATCCCGCCTGCGGCCATGATGGGCGTCGCGACCATCGACGAGAGCACGGCGAGCGCGATCAGCGCCGCGAGTCCGGTTTTCTTGATGTTCATACGACTCCTCCGTAGCTACCGCTTTCCATTCGTGTCATGAGTTTCTGAAAACAGCCGTGTTCGACCGCCAGTTCCTCGTCGATCGGGTGGTTCGCGCGGAACTTCTCGAGGTAGTCGGCGAACGCCTCGCCGACCACGATCCCGTCAGGGAGACGGCTCACTCGCCGGTCCCCCAGATGCGGGTGGGGATCACGCGTTGCCCCCGTGGTTCCGCCAGTCGGTCCACCGTTTCGGCTCGCCGTCGGGCTCTTTTCTGGAGCCCTCGTCGTCTTCGGTCATGCCTTTGACAGCCGGTCCGACACTCGGTCCGACATCCGAACGTCGCCGCCGCCTCGCCTAAATCACAGAAATTTGGGAGGTTTCAGAGAGGATCTCCGAGATTCCGTCGGTTCTATCGATTTATTACGCGAGAATCAGGAGAGAGGCCATGGGAATCCAGGACCGGTTCGCCGACTGTCGGACCGCTCAGGAAGGAGACGGCAGCGTCACGGTGACGATCCCGCGACCGATCGCGGAGGAGTGGGAGATCGAACAGGGAGATCAGATCCCGTTCTTCGCCGAAGAGGGCTCGGATACGGCGGAGATCCGTCGACCTGGTACATCGTCCAATTAATGGAGATTTTTGGATCTGTCGAAATTATTTGAAACTGATAGGAAGTGTTTGCTGAATACAGCGCGCGAATCGGCCAGACACAGTTGCCAAAGAGAGCCAAGAGCACGGAGTTATGGTAGTTGTTCCTCAGGCTCTGTTAGGATCGTTCCTCGAGCGGCTTGTGATAGAGACCAAACCCTATTATCGCAGACAGACATGCGAAGACGTTCCCTTGCCACGGAGGGTTCGCAGGCGTGGTCTGAAGCACGGTGAGTGTTGCCCACAGGTTGGGAAGATAGAATAGCAGAATGGTCATAGGGATAGCATAAAGAACCCACTTACGGTCGTTCCGGAACGGAAATACTAACAACAGCACAAGGACCACACCGACTGTGAACCATCCACCGCCGGCGACGGTCATCAGCGCCGAAATCAGAACCTGATTCGCGGCTTCGACCACGTTCCAACTCTTCCCGATTACGTCCGCGTGATACGGCATAAACGACTGTTTGAACAGATAAACACCTCCTAGAATTAGGCTTACCACAGCTGTCATACCATACGAGAGTGCCGCAGCTCTCTTCCGTAGTTTCGCACCGATCCGCAAGCCCAGTACCTCGACAGCCATTATCGATTACCCTCTGTAATGGGTTGTCCCGCTACCGTGGTTGGACTGCCAAGGGTCCGGTCCGTTCCGCAGGTCGTGAGCGGGGCCGCGACCTCGGGCCACGGGGGACTCCAGTGTCCAAACTGTGTAACTCGTTTGTAATATTGAGTGGGCTTTCGGAGTACTGGCACTGTTAATCCACTCTCGGTGTGGCCGCCGTACCATCTTCTGCTGACTGTTGGAGTGGCGAGTCGGTCCCATCAGTATGTCCGATTCGGCCGGCTGCCGTATTCCGCTGGTCCGACGCTGGAACGATCTCAGTGTCGTCGCAAGCTCCCAAACCGTGCGGCGGCATGTTGTTATACACTGTTTCGTACTCATCAGGGTCGATCACGTAGGTCTCGTGCCAGATCCCGACTGCGGCGTCCTCTTTTGTCCCGTCCTCGTAGTACTCTTGCCAGGCGGATAGATGTAGATAATCGCTGTCGCGCGCGTAATCGCGAAGAGCATCAAAGGAATCCCAGTACTGGATGAACCCGAGGTTTCGGATCCCTGGTCCAACGACGGTCCGGCTTCCGAGGAGACCTGACTCTGGATCCGAAGCGAGCTCTCGGACCATCCGAGGTGCGATCAAAACGATCGGCAGCCATCGGTGAAATTTCCAAAATGTGTTGATACGAACGCCGATATGGAACACGACGAACTCCTCGGACCGGTCTGCCGCGACTTTCTGTTCTATCGGGATCGAGCCTGGATTATCGTTGTTAGACATTCGTGCGATCCGTGAACCGTCTTACTCAGTCTTCGACTTACTACCGATCGCCTGCTGGGACTCGCCGGTAGCCAATAGAAACAGCCGATCTACAATCGTGTTCACGACAGGGAAAAACACGACAGCTGCCGGCCACGCAACGATAAACGCGATCGTGGCCGTCTGTAGCCAGGCACCAACGAATCCCGGCCCGATTCCATCAAGCAGTACTCTTAGCGCCAGTGCGATGGTGAGACTCATGAAGAACGCCATCAAACCAGCCGTTGCCACGTTCCGAACGATCTTTCGACGCGCTACCATACTTTACCCACGAGGTTGTCTCCCCTGTGAGAGAGCTCTTGTAGTCCGTTATCGATCCAGTTACTGCTCGAATCCTTCTGTACCTGGGCTTCAGACATTGCGTTATTGTATAGGGAATACTCCTCTAATGGGGTTTTCACTAGAAAAGTAAGGTTCTCAATCCAATATACTCGAAAATCAAACCCATTTCGTGGACCGCTCTATCCCTGAACGGTGAGACCGAAAATTGCTTTTCAGGGTTGTTTCCCCGCAATTCGCCAGAACAGGCAGTTAGTGCTACCCAGAGATCGTCTCACAGAAGTGGGGGCAGATTCCGTGCCTGACTCCCCACTAAAAGATCACGACTTTTTTGATTTGAATATCTAATTCATGTAGTGGCTAACCTCGATTTTACAGTGAAAAATGAAGTGAACCATCACAACGTAGTCTTTGCTGTGAGAGATTTAATGATCACAAGACTAAGATCATCTCTCGTCCGTGACAGACAGTGGAAGCGTGATCGCCAACACCGAACACTCCAACTCTTGCTGGATGGTCTGATATGAAGGTCACAATTCTGGCCGATAACACGGTCGCAACGGGGATTCCGAAAGGCCTCCGTGGCGAGTGGGGATTCGCAGCCGGAATCGACGACGTGCTGTTCGACACCGGCCAGTCCACCGCCGCCCTCAACAACGCACGGCTGCTCGACATCAGCACCGACTTCGACGACATCGTATTGAGCCACGCGCACTACGATCACACTAAAGGGCTCGAGCCGTTCCTTGACCCGCATGAGAGGCCGACCGTTTACTGCCATCCTGATATCTGGAACGCTCGATTCATTCGAGAACCGGCGGACGGGAGGACTTTGAACGAACCGATTCACATTGGAGTTCCCTATTCTCGTGCGGAAGTGGAAACAGGCGCTGAAATAGTCGAACACCGCGACCCTGTGGAGGTGAGCGACGGAGTGTTCGCACTCGGTGAAGTTCCCCGACTCCACGCTGATAATCCCGTCCACCTGCGCGAGGAAGACGGTGAGCTGGTCAAGGATTCAGTGCCCGACGATCAATCGGTCGCAGTCAAAACGACCGATGGGACGGCGCTCGTGCTCGGATGCTGTCACGCAGGCCTTCAAAATACCATCGAACATGCTGAAACGGTCACTGGCCAGGAAGTCCGTTACGTCATCGGCGGAACACATCTCGTCGCCCGTGACGCCGACGAAATCCACGAACTAGCGGATTGGCTAGACGGCAAACTCGACGTGTTCGCCGGGACGCACTGTACCGGTTTCCAAGCCGAGAAGATCTTCTCGGAACGGCTCCCTGGTCCATTCCGCTCTGTCGGTGTCGGGAGTTCGATTGAATTGCCGCCGAAGATCTGACGCCGCTCATATGTTCAGCTCCGCAGTCTGGTCGTTCCGGTGGCTTGCTGGTCGGTTGGCTGAATTGAGCCAGTGTAAGTATCATCAGGAACTACCGTGGACTGCGGATCGTTGATCTCACAGGTAGTTGAAAGACAGATCCTTGAAGAGATTGTCGGATTATATGCTGTCACGATACTATATCTAGAATGCTGACGTCCCGTAACTTGGATCTCGAACCACTCAGACACCTTCTTTGAGTTGGTTCAACTGGTCTTTGAATTGGTGCTGGCAGGTGGAACAACAGAAGTGATACATACGGTCGTCTATCCATTCGGACTCTCCCTCGCTATCGACGGTGTTTCCACATTCCACGCAAGTGAGTGCAAAATCCGTCCCGTCGATCGAGGGTTGCCATTCAATCTCGTCGATGAGAGTCACGGTGTATTCGGTGTTCTCAGCTGGTTTGAGAAGGCCGCGAATCCACGGATTAACGTTGTGTACCTCTACTCGAGCGTTAAACCAGAGTTCCCCACCGGCAGTGACCATCACGTGTTCCACCGCGTCGGATTCGTCAAGACGGGCCCGGAGTTGGTCGAATGAGTCTCCCGGATTGAGCTGGACGAAAACCTGTGCGCCGGCTTTGAGTTGTGTTCGGTCGATATCGACAGTGAATCGGTTGATAACCCCCGCCTCCTGTAACCGGTCGATACGGTCGGCTACGGCAGGGCCGGACATGTCCACTTCCTCGGCGATGTCGGTAATCGTTCGACGGGCATTGTGACTGAGGAGCCGCAGAATTTCGATGTCAGTCTCGTCTAGGGATGCCATGCCTGATATAAAAATCGAGGGGAGAAATAATCTCTGGTTAGAATATATAGATTCTCACTCATGTCTCCTATCTTTTCTAGTGAAAATCGCATTGAATCATAGACCCTATTGTATACACGTGATGCAGATGGACTCGGCACCGATTTCAGACGCACAGCTCGGAGCGACTAGTGCGAGGGAGACAGTCATCAAGGCCACTGGTCTCACAAAACGATACGGATCTCTGATCCCGTTTAGACGCACCGTCGAGGTCCTGGACGACGCCTCCCTTCGTGTCGAGCGAGGACAGATCGTCGGGATCATGGGCGAGAATGGCAGTGGAAAATCTACGCTGATGAACATCCTCGCCGGCGTTCTCGACTACGACGCGGGTGAGGTCGAACGAACCGGCCAGATCGGCTGGTGCCCACAGGAACCACGGCTCTACGATCGTTTGACTGTCGATGAGACGTTCCAGTTGTTCGGCCGTGCCTACGGGATGAACGACGCCGCGATAGCGGACTCGCGTGCGTGGCTCTTGGACGAATTGGATTTCGAACGATTCCATAACCGCCAGGTCCGTCATCTCAGCGGCGGGACCCGACAGAAGTTGAATCTCGCAGTCGCACTGATGCACGATCCGGACCTGCTCTTGCTGGACGAACCCTACACGGGATTCGACTGGGAGACGTTCTTGGCCTTCTGGGAGTTAGCAGACGATCTCCGTGCTCGTGGTGTTGGAATCGCCATTATTTCCCATATCATCAGCGAACACGACAGGTTCGACGTGGTCTACAAACTACGGGACGGAAACCTGACTAGGACGGCGACTGAGTACGACAACCAACCCGCCGGTTCTCGGTCTGATTCGGCTGCTGAGTCGGGCGCAGATCGCACTGGGACGTCGAACGCTGATGAATTAGGCGCGAATACCTCTGACCAGTGGGGGGACGATCGAGTATGAACAGCGCCCAGCGAGTGACGATCAGCGTCCGTGCGAAAGTGCGGTCGTTCACGGCAAAACCGTTCCTTCTCGTGTTATTCCTGCTCATGCCGATCGTTTCGATTCAGCTGTATGGATTGAGCGTTGGGGGAATTGCTGATTTCGGTCTCTTTGATACGGAGGTTCCCTTACGGCTTATTGGAAAGATTACCGGGGCTATCTTTGTAACCAGCACTCTCGCCGGCATCCTCGGACTATTCCAAAGTCTCAGTGTTCAGAGGGCCGACAGTCGGCTGGTGGTTTCAGGATACCACCGGCTCGAACTCGCGGCCGCACGATTTGTAACAATCGTCTTCGCAGCTCTGATTGTAGCAGTGGTGACCACTATCTCACTCAAATGGTCGATCGGTGGCCATCTCGCCTCGGCAGCGATAACGTTGGCTGGGCTGTTCGTAGCTGGTGTGCTCTACGGAGCGCTTGGCGTCCTCATCGGGAGCGTTCTACCACGGTCGCTTGAAGGCTCACTTGTGCTCGTCGCGCTCGCAGATGTCAGTGCAATCGTCGCAAGCGGGCTCTTCCCCATCAGCGACAGTCTCACCCATCTCTTCCCCCTATCTCATATACACGATATCGTCCTACAAGCCGTGGTTGAAGGGTCAACTGCGACTACCCACGTACTCCCTGTACTCGGCTACCTCCTCGTCGTCATTCTCTTCGCCGTTTTCGCGTATGTACAGGCCCTGTCAGCAGGCGGTGATACAGTGTGAACCGACGAACCTCGACCGCAGTCACGATGGGAGTGCGAGAGTTCTATCGAACTCCAGTCCTCGTCGCCGTCCTCCTCATCCTGCCCGCGTATCTCGTCGGTGCGTTCGTCCTTCTCGTCCCGAAGACAAATATCCCGGTGAGCCTCGGAGAAACGACAGCTACTGTCTCTATGCCAGCCTTCGCCACTGTGTTCGAGACGGCTGTCTCAGTTGCTATCCTGTCCGGAATCATAGGATTATTCCTGGTATTGAGTTCAAAAGCGGCTGACGACCGCCTCCGACTCGCAGGCTATAGCGAGCTTGAACTCATCGTTTCTCGAATCGGGACGTTGGGAACAAGCGTCGTTGTGGTGACTGCGGTCACCGTTAGCATCGCCGTTCAAGTGTTCCAGCCAGCTAACTTCTGGACCTTCACGGCGATTGTGGGCCTCCTCGGTCTTACGTACGGTGTCGTGGGCGTTCTCGTCGGACTTCTGTTCGACAAACTGGGTGGCGTGTATGTGATGCTTCTCGTTCCGTTCTGGGACGTTCACTTCCTACTGTTCCAGGAGACGCTAACATCCGACCTCCTCTGGTGGGCCGAGTATCTTCCTGGCCACTACGCGACAACGGCACTCTTTGATGCTGCATTCACTGCCGGTGTTGAGATCAATATGATTCTCGGTATTGTTGGATACGCGGCCGTCCTCACTGTGGTGAGTGCCGTTGTATTCTATCACATGTCTCGGATCAAGTCATAAATGAAGGGAACGACGAAAGCTCGTTCAGACTTCAATTATCTCCGCTAACAAGACTAGAGCCGATCAGATAGGACAATCGCCAAGGGGGATACACGCTCTGTATTCAGCATGACCACCGGGATATGTTGCTGATTGAGGATTTCACCAGAACCAAATTTTTGAGTCTATGCGAATCCTGCTTCCTCGAAGGCCTCATTCACGACTTCAGGTGTCGGGGCGTTGAGGTACGGCTCGATCGCCTGAAAGGAGTCCCACCCGCCGACGGTCATGACGACGCGCGGGTTCACCTGTTTATCGACGAGGAGGCGCTGAGCGAACCGGCGACGGAGATCGTGGCTCGACACGTGGAGGAAGTCCTCGTCGCCCGTGTTCTCGGCCGCGCGCTCGGCCGTGCGTTTCACCACCGCCCGGACGCCACTCTCGGAGAGGTCCACGATCGGCTCGTGGCGACCGACGTCTTCGGAAGTGACGTACCGGTGGATGTCGCCCTCGACGTCGCGAGGCAGATAGGCGTCGCGAGGCTTCCCGCCGTTCCCGGTCGTGTCCTTCCCCTCTGGAACGCGGAGCCGGAAGTGGTCGCCGTCCGGGGTGCGTTTGACGTGTTTCGGTGCGACCTGTGGGATCTCGAAAGCGCGGAGCCCGACGAACCCGCCGAGTTGGATCACCAGGTCGTCGCGGATGCTCCCCGAAGCGCGGCGGAGTTCCTCGAGTTCGTCGTCGGTGAGCCAGCATTTGTACTGGTCCGGCTTCCCGGTGGACTCTAATCGCATACCACCTTCTCAAAGAAGGTAGCACTTAGTACGGCAGAACCGACGAGGGCCCCGGCGTGATCGGGGCGGATTCAGGGGGTCTGGTGACGACTTGTATAAGAAGTCGTCCACCCTGATTTTTCGTACAGGCGCATCACCGGCGGTAGAATTAGTAAAAAGCCGACAAAAATATCGGTATGCCCAGTTCTGAATATGAAATTCCCAACGAGCCGGATATAGGCCCAGAAGAAATTGAACCTGAGGTGGACTTCAACAATGCTAACCTCACCGATGCGACTCTCTCCAGATCTAACCTCATTGCCGCGAACCTCGAAGAGGCCAATCTCTCTCACGCGGACCTCAAACGGGCGGACCTCACCGACGCGAACCTCGAAGGGGCAGATCTGTCTGACGCAGTTCTCTCTGGGGCCGATCTCACCGACGCAGTTCTCTCTGGGGCCGGTCTCACCGACGCGAACCTCGGAAGTGTCAATTTCACCGACGCGAACCTCGGAGATACAAACCTCACCGACGCGAACCTCGGAGAGGCCGACCTCTCAGGTGCGATCCTTTCTGGAGCTAACCTCACCGACACGAACTTACAAGCTGCCAAATTTCCTAGAGTGAACCTATCCAGAACAGATCTTAGCGGCAGGAACTTTCGACATGTCGAATTCTTTGATGCTAACCTCAGATACGTCGATCTCACTGGTGCGAGCCTTGAGGATACGGTTTTCACCTCTGCAAACCTCTCAGGAGCCGACCTCACCGACGTGAGTCTCGAGGGTGCCAAGCTCACCGATGCCAACCTTACCGGAGCCGATCTTGCCAACGCGAACCTCGAAAATGCCGATCTTGCCAACGCAAACCTCCAAGATGCTGATCTCACTGACGCGAATCTTGAGGGAGCCAATCTCACCTATGCGAACCTCGAAAGTGCCGATGTTATGATCTCTAACCTCATAGAGGCTGACCTCAGACATGCCACCCTTCACCGTACTGCTCTCGACGGTGCCGATCTTCAGAACGCCAACCTGTCACGAACAGATTTACGCGGTGTCAGCTTAGCCGACACGAGTGTGAATCAGGGGACGACAGTCGGTAGAATGTGTCTTAATTTGTCGAGCCCAGACGAGTATGATGAGTTGGCCCAGGGTTATCACGAATTCAAGCAAGCACTTAGTAGAGAGGGACTCAGCCAGCGGGCACGACGGGCGTGGGCGCTTGAACAGCAGGCACGTACCGCTGAAGCGTGGGAGCGGTTTAAGCAGCAATCGATTTTGAGTGTTCGAAATCTGCGGACCCTCAACGACTTGCGTGTGTGGTTATTACCACCTTGGCCCGACCCCGAACTCCGTACACAATTCTTCACATCGGTCGGCGGCACACTCTCTCGGTACCTCACGGGATATGGCACCCGACCACTCTACGTCCTCCTGTGGTCGGCGGTAATCCTGTTTGTTACAACTGCCCTATTCGCACTCGGCCCGGTTCCGGCTGAAGGTTGGGAAGGCGGACCACTATACTACTCAGTTGTTACGTTTGTGACGGCACCGCCCCATCCGCCAAGAGATGCGGGTTCTATCACACGGGCAGCCGTGTTACTTGAAACGTATCTCGGGACGGCCCTGATTGTTTTGTTGGGTTACGTACTCGGTACTCGCGAGCGCGTGTAGCTGTCCTCTATATTGTATACCAAGTGAAGACTCGTCTAACTAACTACACTTGGTGAAGCGTGGTAGAAACGTCTAATTCATAGAGTGATATATGATCCAACGCAGATACAGCATGTTTAATTCTGGAAGTGAAGCTCTCGGCAATAAGAATTCCATCAACTGATTGTGACTGATCAGCTGATTTTACACCAACGTATCCTAGAAGCTGACCGAGTGCTCGGTCGCCCGCTCGGCCGTATTTGATCTCGATTACTGTTTCACCGTTCTCAGACTCAGCTAGAATATCAACACGACCTGCCTCGGTTCGAACCTCTCGCTCCGGATTGTACAATCCGAGGGTTCGAATGTTGTTTGCCACCCACTCTTGTATTTGTGATTCTCGTTCTGGCCCGAAAGCATCTCCGGAGATATCAACAGTCTCTGTTTCAGAGATCTCCTTGACAAGTGTCTCTATTCGATCTCGATCAGTTGCCAAACTCCCATACTGATTCAGTGTCATCGGGGTAGGGATCTGATCGGAACCATTGACCTGGTACCGCTTCGAAAGGTCAGTAACAGACACAGGCGTCCCCCAGTCGAACCAAGATACTGGTCTCCAGTAGTAGTGATCAGCTACTTTCGCTTCCTCCGCTTCTTGCTCACTAAGGTACCGGAACGTCTGATCTTCATCGTAGCGAATATCTCCTACTTTCCCAACCCCAGTGAGATGGCCTTTTCCGGGAGCGTATGCTATCACGATATCATTTTCTTCCATCCCATCACTGTGATGACCAATAAATTTTGAAAGTTGGTTGTTATGTGACGGATCACTATCTCGGAATGTCTCAGGATCTACACTTCGAAAGTCTCCCGCACTATCTCCCCATCCGGTGGTGACTATATTGCGATCCAACCAGTCATCTTCCAAAACACCACCTCGTCCCGCTTTCAGGCACCACCAAGTTGTATCCTCTTCTGTCTGAATTTCAACAGTCACGTTCTTTATCTGTGGTATGATGATTATATATTTTCCTACATACACGTGCTGAGTTTATTGACCTCGTGAGCTTACGTGTGAGCATCCTGGACGATCCAGCTGATTACGGCGCCCTTCTGGTGATGTGGGTGGCGGAGACCATCGAACTGTTCTACGGCGACTGTTTCGATGTCGACGTCGAACCAGTACTCGACGTCTATTTTGAACTTCTCAGCAATCCGATCCGCTCGTAGTTGCTCATACTCCTCGTTTTCTTCCTCGTAGTAGATACCGAGCAACCCGTATGGGGACGAGAATTCGGATTCTATGAGCTTTTGAGCATCCGTGAGTAGTGACGAGGAACTTCGCTCCGGGAACGGACTAAAGACGCTCTTGTACATGTTGGGATCGATGTTCCCATTATCAAGCCGGAACCGGAGGAGCTTCGCTTCGGTCGGGACCTCAAGATCTCCATCGTGGACCACGAGGTCGCATCTACGCCCGCTTTCCGGATAGCTCACTTCGCGCTCAATGTTGTCAGGAACGTTGCCTCTGGTAGCGAGTGTATCCAATATCATTTCGAGCTGTCTCTCCTCCTCGAAGGGTCCGATACCTGGATCCCAACGGTCGTGCGTCGCCTTCTTGTCGATCTCGGGAATTACACTCGCGAAGTCGTTCGTAATCTCTCGGAGTAACTCAGTTGTCTGCGTCATCCTTGTTATCTCTCTAGTCCGACGGCCTTCTCAATATCTGTGACGACGCGATCAGTGAGTCGACGATCGTCTACGAGTTCGGTCTGAGCGAGGAGTTTCACGAGATCTCCACCGGAGAACAGCCGGTTCGGGTACGCGGAGAGGTTCTCCTCTTGGGCCTGTTTCGTGTAGTGTGACGTCGTGAAGAATAGTCCGGTCTCCCCGTCTTCGACACGCGAGGCGAGTCGGCTCAGTTCCTTGCCCGAGACGCTCGATCCCTTGTTCTTAACCTGCGCTTTGAACTCGATCCCGGTGTCGGTCGAACCGAGCGGCGCATCTGGGAGGAGGTCGATCTGCCCCTCGAGATCCACGCCACGATCGCCACTCGTCGGTGTCTGTTTTACCTGGCTGAAGTTCGGAAGGGTCTCGAGGAGGTACTGAACGAGATATTCCATCTTTTCGCCCTTCTTCGGGTCGTCGAGTCGGCTTCGGATGTCGTCGAGGAGGGGCTGATAGTCGGAATCGGGGAGCTGTGCGTCCTTTGAACGGATCCGATCTTTGTAGATCGAGTATCTCTGAACGCGTCCACTGTCCACCCATTCGTCCCACGCACCGGGACCACCGACGTCGATACCGGTCCGTGACTTACGATGGATCCATTCGAGGTCGACGGTGTCGGCATCGAGGATCGCGAGATCGAAGAGGTAGTTCACGACGGTGTCGTCGCCGTCCTTGTAGCGCTCGATGCTGATCTCCGTCAGAATACAGACGCCCTGGAAAGTGATTTCCCCCGAGCGTGGTTTCTCGAAGAGGAGAATCGGCGGAGCGTCTTCACGATCGTCCTGTGCGTAGGTCTCGCAGTAGTCGGTCTTCACCCACCTGTTCCCGTTTGCGTTCTCCGGGTTGGGGTTGTGCCGGGCTTTCGCATCTCCCCAGTAGCGGACGATTCCTTCCTCGCGATTGATCACGTCCTCCCACGGGTTCTGCGGGCCCCCTCGCTCTTGACTGGAGACGAAGACGAGGAATTCACGCTCTCCGGTCGTCGAATTCACGATCGCGCGGATGCCGCCACTGTTCCGGATTCCGTTGTCGATCGGTCCATTCAGCCACGACTGAAATTCGTCTTTTTCTGGATCCGAGGAGCTACGATACGTTTCGCCGACGACGTACTGCCCTCCATAACCCGGCATGTTTTCGCTATCGTGTCTCTTTCAGCCGACCTTGTGAAACCGAGTGGTGTGACAAGTCGACTCTCTATCAGGGTGGAAGATGACGATCGTAGACGTTCCGACGGTGACCCACCGCTTCGACACGGAGGAGGTCCTTCGATCGGTCCCACGTGATGATCGCACGGTAATCGCCGGCGCGAAGCTTGTAGTACGGATAGTTCGTGAGCGGCTCGAGTCGGTGATCCGTCCACTCGGTCGCTTCGTCGACCTTGTTCATCACGCGGTCGGCGACCTGTGGATCGAGTCCTTCGAGATGCTCGACCGCCTGCTCGGTGTACTCGACCTCCGTCATTCGTCGCCGTCGAGTCCGAGACGTTCCCGCACTTCGTCCGCATCGTAAGTCTCACCGCGCTCGGCCTGTTCGCGGCTCTTCTCCAAGTCCTCGAGCGTTTCCTCCGAAAGCGTTGCCGGAGGGTTCACCCAGTTTCGCAGCGCGTCACGGATGGCCTCGGATTTGCTCGAATACCCGCGGTGCTCCCACTCCTCTTCGATCTGGGTGAGGAGCTTCTCGGGAACTCGAACGTTGATCTTCTCCATCCGATCGTCACCGGAGTCCGTGTCGATACTCATAGTCTGTGATACAGCGGTGATACACAAAAGGATTCGGGGAAGTTGGAACCCATCCGGAACCGATCGGAACACTGGGGGTTCCGCTTATGTCCCATCGCCGTCTCGGGGTCAGACATGCTCCGTGATGGGGAGGTGTTCAGAGACGATCACCTGCCCGACCCGATCGTCGGCCGGAATCGACACATGAACGAGGTGACGGACGCCCTCGCACCGATTGAGGAGGGTTTTCGCGCCGAGAACGTCTTCCTGTTCGGGCCCTCCGGCGTCGGGAAAACGACCGTCGCGAAGGCGGCCGTCCGCGAACTTCGGCGTGAAGTCCTCGAGGTTCCCTACGCCTACGTGAATTGCTGGCGAGATCACACCAGAAACAGGATCCTCGACCAGATCGCACGCGGACTGGTCGGCGCAACGCTCCCCCGATCCTCGTCGACCAGCCGGCTTATCGACCTGATCGAGAGCAACCTCCACGGGCCGGGCGTCGTCATCCTCGACGAGGCCGACCAGCTCCGCGGCACCGAGGTGCTCTACGATCTCCACGAGATACACGGGCTCTCGTGGATCGGCATCGCGAACCGGGAGATCGACCTCTTCGCCGACCTCGACGACCGGATCACCTCGCGGATCAGCGTCGCCTACCGCGTCCGGTTCGACACCTACGGCACGGACACGATCACGGAGATCCTCTCTCGACGAGCTCGGGATGGGCTCGGTCCGGGGGCCGTCAGCGATGACGTGCTCGCGCGGATCGCGCGCCTCTCCGAAGGAGACGCGCGCCAGGCGATCACGGCGCTCCGAGTCGCCGTGCGGATGGCGAGCCAAGAAGGGCTCGCCGCGATCCCTGAACGCCTCGTCGAGGACGCGGTCCGTAACGCCGAGCACGAAGTGCGACAGAAGACGATCTCGAAGCTGAACACACACCAGCGTGCGCTCCACGAGGTTCTCGTCGAGGCGGAGGGCGGGCTCATTCAGAAGGACCTCTACGCTCGGTACGAGGAGCGCCACGACGACCCCGTGACGTTGCGGTATCTCCGGGAGAATCACCTGCCGAAACTGGAGCACTACAATCTGATCGAGGTCGAGTGGGACAGGGGGACGAAGCGGTACTCTCTCGTCGGCGTTGACGAACCGGAATCGCGCCCCGAACAGCTCTAAATCTCGGCTCTGTTGAAATCCTATTCGTCGGACATATTCTCGTCGGAAACAGCAGTTCGCCGAAGACTACATGCTACTCACCGAGGGTTCCACCAATCCGAGAAGATGTTTCGCCGGCCGTGCGAGATGTAAAGCGTGTGTCCCGTATCTCCACTGAAAACGGCGAACCGTGGGCAGGACTTACGTCTCAGCACACGGGGTCTCGAACCGGAGGTACTGACCACCCTCCTCGATTCGGACGGTCAGTTGTAGGCACTGTGACTCCGGCGGGTCAGACTCGGTGTATCTGATGTGGTGTGTTTCGCCGTCGTCGACCGTCACTGAGACAGCGGTAGCTCGCTGTGTACCGACGGGTGCGGAGATCGTGTGACTGTTCCACGGCGGCACGGCATCGGATTCCGGCGGAGCAACGTTGTACGTCTCCGAAAACAACTCTCGTTCTGAACGAGTGATTCGAATATCGAATCTCCGTCGTGTTTCACTGGCATTTCGCAACCGTAATTGGTCGGGAGTGAACGGCACTGACTCCGAGGCATTCAAAATACAGCCGCTTCCGCCAGCCAACACAGCCACGAGGCCGCCGAGGAAGACACGGCGTGCTGGAAGGCTCATGGTTGAGATCTCCGTTTGTGTACTGTAAAACCATACTACTCGTTCATATCTCGCAGATCATAGTTCATCCAATGGGACTGACGGCTCTGGTGAAACACCCATTTCTGGAGGTGAGAAGAGCTGAATCAGACGACCGTCGAACCCCGATTCCTGATCGATGGCGGGAGTGTACTGACCGGAGCCCGTTCAAAACGTATTACCTGCTAAAGATTTCAACAGAGCCTATCTCTCATATATTCTCGTCTGAAACATCCGATAGACGAAGCGTGCGTATTGATTGCCTTCGCAAGGATGGGTGTCGAGAGCGATCTAGAATTACTCGCTGCGGCCGGTATCCAATCCGTGCCGTTCCAAAAGTTGCGGAACGCTTTCAGGATCTAACTCGAAGTCATATCGAGCGTGTAGTTCTGCCAGTTGTTCAACGGCTTCTCCGTCTGGTTCGCCGCTTTCGGGAAGAATTGTATCTGTTTCTGCGAAGTACCAAGCGAACTCTCCTGGGGTAATGATCTCCAGAAATCGGAGCTGTTCAGGGCCCGGATTCCAAAACGTGTGCCAAACACCGCGCTCTTTCACAGCTGCCTCACCAGCTTCGACTATCGACACTTCGTCTTCTTCTTGGACACCCATTCGCCCTTGAAGGATGTATGAGATCTCATCTTCGTTGTTGTGCCGGTGTAACGGAGCAGCGAGTTTCTCCGGTGGTAACGTGTGTTCGACGACAGCCACATCGTTATCACCGTCTCCCGGAGCGACTTTGAGTTCAGCCCCGAGATTACGATCAAGACCGACAGAGACCGAATACTTCCCGTGTTGAGTTCGATCGGACATCCGACTGAGTACACCCACAGATGAAATGTTAGGGACCAACAATAACGGTCCGGATGTGTTGATAACGATATGCTTACCCTGTATTGACCACAGCCGGGACAGAATGTCTCATCTATTGAGGATTTCAACAGAGCCGATGAGGCGGCTCTAGTGAACGAACGGTCTGCTGAATACAGAAGAGATATTCCGCAACGTAGGATACGCCGATAGTATCACTCGGCTGCGGTGGTACATTCGGAACGGCAGAGGACGCTTTTAAACGTTCGGTCAGGGAGGGAATGAGTTCGTGTCTCTATGATCGTGAAGCTATTCGATTCGACATAGGTCTCTGCCGTATCTTCGTCGAGATGATACTCGGTGACCGAGTCGTCCCATCGGTCTTGGGTGTCTTCTCCGTCACCGAGTTTGAAACCGACGTGGAGAACACCTCCCTGCGTGAGTACACGCCGAAACTCACGAAGGGCGGCCTCCATCTCGACAGGGGGAAGAAAGTAGATCGAGGCCGGGCACCAGACGCCGTCGAAACGGTCTGTATCGAACGCAAGGTGGCGAATGTCCATCTGTTGGTAGATACCCGGGCGAGTTCGACGGGCACGCTCGATCATCGGCCTTGAGATGTCGATGCCGATCGGATCGTAGCCGTTCGTGTGGAAGTATTCGGTATCTCGTCCGGGGCCGCAGCCGGCGTCGAGGATCGCTCCGCCGTTGAGTTCTGCTTCGAAGGCCTCCAGCAGGCTTCGGAAAGCGTCGGGGAGTTCGTCGAGTCTATTTGCCTCGTCAAATTCCTCCGCGTGGTTCCCGAAGAATTCGCTGGGCTCCAGCACCATCACTGACAGAGGTGTTCTCAAACTACCTGGTTTAGTGTTTTCGTGCTATCGATCGAAACACCATCCGGAACACCGTCCGGAACTCGGATAACTCGGTGACGGCTCGTACTTCTCACCCGTTCGGAACCGATCGGAACCCCGCGGGTCAGGCTAAACCGGCACCGACGACCAGCGCTCGGTATGGCTTCGAAGCAACCGACACACGGCAGCAGCGCTCGGACGAAGGAGTTCGATATCGACCTCGCCGCGGAGGGGAGCGGCCGCCACCGAGGGCCTAATTACGTGCTCGCGGAGGTCAGCGTCGACGCGAACTTCACGCTCCGCATCGAGATCGAGGCGGCGAACCAGTACGACTGGCAGCTCGACGCGCGATTCGTCGACGGCTCGCTGGAGGTCGGCGACGTCTTCTGTGAGGGTGACAGCGTTCCCGACGACATGGTCCCGAGCTGGGTCGAACGCGTCGTCGGCGTGGTCGGGAGACGGCTCGCCGGGGGTCGATGATGCCCGACGCCGTCTTTCCCTACCCGGGCGGGAAGAGCCGCTTCGCGTCGTGGATCCTCGAGCAGGTTCCCGAACATGTCTGCTTCGTGGAAGTGTTCGGGGGCGCGGCCGGCGTCCTCGCGAACAAGGACCCGGACACGAGCGACGTCGAGGTGTACAACGACCGCGACGGCGATCTGGTCCAGTTCTTCGAGGTCCTCCGCGATCGCTCCGAGGAGCTGATCGAGTGGCTCGACCGGACGCCGTACTCGCGCGAGCTCCACGACGAGTGGGCGCACAAGTTCTTCCACGGCTACCGGCCGAGCGACCCGATCGAGCGTGCCGGCCAGTTCTTCTACCTCCGGTATACGCAGTGGGGCGGGAAGTACGACGGGTTCGCGGGGTTGGAGGGCGACTGGATCTGCTCGTACGAGGACCTGCCAGAGTGCTTCGAGGACGTGTACGTGCTCGACCGCGACGAGAAGCGGTTCATCAACAGCGGAAAGCGCGGGTCGGCGAAGGACGCGAAAGAGCGGCTCGTGATGAACTTCGATCCGGAGAAAGTCTAATGAAAATGAACGAACTCACAGGGTAGTAACGCCACCTTCAATTCTATGATCGTCGATGAAACGGCCTAATCCCTGATTCGAGCGAGTGCGTGTCTCCAAATGGCGCGCAAACTGTCAATAAATCCATATCCTAGGTCAGAAGTGTCTACATCATAGGTTTTCCTTTCGTCAGTAGTTGTTCCCTCATCGGTGATTTTCTTTCCGTTCCCACTGGATTTCGTCGTTTCAAGTTCAGTCCGCAGCCGACGGACGCGCCTCCGTTGAGGTCCCCGGTAATCAGTCAGGTACTGAACCAACTCCCTACGAGTCTGTTCACTTAGACGGGCCGGTACGCCGTTGTGATTAAATGCCTTGTAAACATTGGCGCTCATACCTTTTGTTTCTGTAGAATTGCTTGTCGAAACTAAATTGACATCATACATTGCCCAAACAAGTTTTGTCGGTACCGTATCAGCATCACCATATCCATTATCCTTGAAGATGCGAGCAGCTAAGTCAGAAACTTGAAGCGTAATTGGCGCACCTGCTCCCACGTTTGCCTGTATATAGTATCCATTCTTGTCTGAATTTGGCACATACCGGCGTAGTGTTGGCACAACGATAGAGAAATTATCTAGAAATATATTCTTACTGGAAACATAATACGACATAACAGAATTCGGCAATGTCGACGAACAAGTCGAATTTGTGGATAAACTAATATGAGACAAGATCGAAGTCAGAGATCGCTGCTCAAACTTCTTCGGTGAAGATTTCCAGTTCAGACCTGTCATATCCGTACTTCTCCATTACCTGCTCGATCTTCCGAACGCAGTCGTTCGCGGAGAAGTTGGTTTCAAGGTACAGATCGGTATCTGGAATCCGTCGAGGCGCAACCAGGTCTGACTGCCGTCCTTTCTCCACGAAGTAGCTCCGCGTCCAACCTTCGATCTCGGTGATCCGCCCGTGGTCGTCGGTGTCGCGAAGGATCTCCGCGACGGCCATCGTGAGTGCGTCCGCCCAGCTGTCGACGTCGCAGTCAGAGGCTAAGAATATCTGATAAAGCTTTTCTCGATACTCGCTTCGCATGGTAATATTTGGAACTTCGAATGATAAAATGTATCGTTGTATGAAGTTCGCGTCCGCCGTTCGAGGCTTCGCGGGTCGGGCGGGACCGCTCGTCGGGGTAACCGCGACGCACGCCGACGGACCATCGACTCGTCGAGGCGGACGTCGCGACCCGTCGGATCGACGGGTCCGTCGAACGAACGACCGTCTCGAGATACGAGCCTACAAGTCGGTCGCGACGGGAACTCCTCCATGGCACGCGTCACGGTCTGGAACGAGTTCCGTCACGAGCGCGAGAGCGACGACGTCGCGGAGGTCTACCCCGACGGGATCCACGCGGTTCTCGCCGAAGTGTTCGAGGCGGCCGGCCACGAGGTCCGGACCGCCACCCTGGACGAGGGCCCGGACCACGGGCTCACGGAGACGGTCCTCGACGACACCGACGTGCTCACGTGGTGGGGCCACGCCGCCCACGACGAGGTCCGCGACGAGGTCGTCGACCGCGTTCACGAGCGCGTCCTCGACGGGATGGGACTCCTCGTGCTCCATTCGGCGCACCACTCGAAGATCTTCAAGCGACTGATGGGCACGAGCTGCTCGCTCAAGTGGCGCGAGGCGGCCGAGACGGAGCGGCTGTGGACGGTCGAGCCCGGTCACCCGATCGCCGACGGGATCGGCGAGTACGTCGAACTCGAGGAGACGGAGATGTACGGCGAGCGGTTCGACATCCCGCAGCCCGATTCGCTCGTGTTCACGTCCTGGTTCGCCGGCGGCGAGGTGTTCCGCTCCGGCTGCTGTTACCGGCGCGGGAACGGTCGGGTGTTCTACTTCCGGCCGGGCCACGAGACGTACCCGATCTACCACGACGACGACGTTCGGCAGGTGCTCCGGAACGCGGTCGAGTGGGCGGCCCCGGGCGACGGACCGACGCCCGAGTTCGGGAACGCCGACCCGATCGAGGAGATCGACACGAGCGACGACCGCACGGTCCACTGACCGCGTCGTCCCGTCCACTGACGCGCCGCACCGACGGGTCCCGTCGGTCGAACCCTCACGGCACCTCGCGCAGATCCATGAACGCGGCCATCACGGCGGACTCCGCCTTCCGGAGGTGTTCCGAGGCGGTGCTGGCGGAGGCGTCGATCCGCTCTGCCACCTCCTCCACGGTCGCCTCCCGCGGGGACTCGTAGTACCCGCTCTCGACTGCGGCCGCCAGCGCGTCGAACTGCCGGTCGGTCAGCCCCGGATCGAAGAGGTCCTGTCGCCAGTCGTACTCGCCGATCCGGAGCACGGTGGTCTCGATCCGCTCCGGGAGCCCCGCGAGCGCGTCGCGCAACGGTCCGCCGTTCCCGATGACGGTCAGGCGCGCGACCCCGTTCGGCCGGAAGTCTATCGGCGGGACGACGACGACGCCGGTCCGCTGGAACGGGTCGAAGGTCGCCTCGTCGACCGCGTCGCGTCGCTGCGTGAGAAAGACGTAGTGGCCGCTCTCGTCGATCCGCGTGACCTCGAACTCCCGGATCCGGTCGACGGATCGGAGCGCGTCGGTGTACACGTCGATGTCGCCCTCCACGTAGAACAGGAAGGTGTCGTCGGGTTCGTCGAGGACCGTCCCGTGGAGGAGCACGTCCCGATCGACCGCGTCCGACTCGTCGATGAGCCGATGTATCGGATGGATGAGGTCCGGCGGGTACCGGAGTTCGACCCGGAGGTACTTCACGTCGGCCAGTGACGACGGCTCACTTATAAAAACCCGTCCCAATCCGGCAGAAGCGTCGGGGCCTCCGGTCGCGTTCCTTCGAACATGTCGACCGACGCGCCGATCGAACGCGGGCGAGCCGACGCGGAGACGGACCCCTTCTCGCCGATCCGGGAGCTGATCACGGCACGCGAGACGCACTTGAACGCCCCCGCCGCCCGGATCCGGCCGGACGCCGTCCAGGAGGCGCTCGCGACGCTGAAAGCGGAGGCCGGCTACGACCACCTCGCCTGCGTGACTGCCCAGGAGTACGCGAACCGCTACGAGACGATCTACCACCTGCGTTCCTTCGACGACCCGACGCGGGAGGCGAGCGTCGTCGTCCCCGCGGACAAGGATCGGCCGGTCTCGGAGTCGGGCGAGGCGGTCTTCCGCACGGCGGACTGGCACGAGCGGGAGGCGTACGACCTGATCGGGATCGAGTACGACGACCATCCCGACCTCCGGCGGATCCTGTTGCCCGAGACGTGGCAGGGCCACCCGCTGTCGATGGACTACGACGAGGACCGCCCGCAGATCGTCACGCTCTCGGAGAACGAGCCCGTCGAACCCGGATCGTCGACGGCGACCGGGAGCGACACGATGCTCCTCAACGTCGGGCCGCACCACCCGGCGACCCACGGCGTCCTCCACCTCCAGGTCACGCTCGACGGGGAGGACGTGGTCGGCGTGGAGCCGGACATCGGCTACATCCACCGCTGTGAAGAGCAGATGGCCCAGTCGGGGACCTACCGCCACCAGATCATGCCGTACCCCGACCGCTGGGACTGGGGCGGCGGCGGCCTGCTCAACGAGTGGGCGTACGCGCGGGCGGCAGAGGACCTCGCGGACGTCGACGTCCCCGAGTACGCGCAGGTGATCCGGACGATGAGCGCGGAGTTCAGCCGGATCCTCTCACACATGCTGGCGATGGGGGCGTACGCGCTCGACGTGATCGGCGACTTCACCGCGACGTTCATGTACGCCATCCAGGAGCGCGAGCGCGTCCAGGAGATACTCGAGGACCTGACGGGCCAGCGGCTGATGTTCAACTACTTCCGGCTCGGCGGCGTCGTCTGGGACCTCCCCCAACCCCGCGGCGAGTTCCTCTCGGAGATCCGCGAGTTCCTCGACGGCCTCCCGCGGCGACTGGAGGAGTACCACGACCTGCTCACCCGCAACGAGATCCTCCAGCTGCGGACGATCGACACCGGAGTCCTCCCGCCGGAGGTCGCGAAGGACTACGGCTGTACGGGACCGGTGCTCCGGGGTTCGGGGGTCGACTACGACCTGCGTCGCGACGATCCATACGGATACTACGACGAGCTCGACTGGGACGTGGTGACCGAGGACGGCTGTGACAACTACTCGCGGCTGTTGGTCCGGATGCGCGAGGTCGAGGAATCCGCGAAGATCATCGAGCAGTGCGTCGACCTCCTCGAGGACTGGCCCGAGGAGGAGCGCAACATCCAGGCCAACGTCCCGCGGACGCTCCGGCCCGACGACGACACCGAGATCTACCGCGCGGTCGAGGCCGCCAAGGGCGAACTCGGCATCTACATCCGCGCGGACGGCACCGACGAGCCCGCCCGCTTCAAGATCCGCGGTCCCTCCTTCTCGAACCTCCAGGCGCTCCCCGAGATGGCCGACGGCGAGGCGATCCCGGACCTGATCGCCTCGCTCGGGAGCCTGGACACGATCATGGGGGAGGTCGATCGGTGAGGCGACCGCGACCGGACGAGTGACGGGCCACCCTCGACGAGCCGTCGGCTAACGGCTGTAGGGCGACCGCCGCTACGGTGCGGACGTTGAAAGGTGACCGCCTCACGCGAACGCGAGACGACCAGCGGTGTCACACACCGGCGGCCGGTCACGCGGGTCTCGTCCGCCGCCACGGATAAACCCTCGCTCACGCCGCCGAGCCCTCGCCGCGTGTCCGAACGGCGCGACGGGGCCCCCCTGGCTCCCGTCACGGGATAACGGAAACGCATACCTCGTCGGCGATCCCACGGACTCCATGGCCGTCCACTCGAGCTGTTACCGCTGTGGAAGCCGGTACGACGACGAGTTCCGCGTCCGGTGTGACTGCGGGGAGCCGCTCTGGATCGAGCCGGAGACGGCGGCGTTCGCGTGGGACGACCGCCGTGACCGACCCGGGATGTGGCGGTACGAGTCGCTGTTGCCGATCGACCGCCCGAACGGTATCGCACGGGCCGCGGGGGGCACGCCGCTCGTCAGAACCCCCGGACTCGACGACGTCGCCGGCGGTCGGGTCTACGTCAAGGACGAGGGAGAAACCCCCACGGGCGCGTACAAGGACCGCGGGAGCGCCGTGGCGGTTCCCCACGCGATCGCCACCGGCGACGACGTCGTCGGCACGGTCTCGTACGGGAACATGGCGATAAGCACCGCCGCCCACGCGGCGAGCCTCGACCGGGAGTGTGTCGTCTTCGTTCCCGAGGACATCCCGCCGGTGCGGCTGGAGCTCATCGCCCAGTACGAGCCGATCATCGTGCGGGTCGGCGGGGAGTACGGCGCGCTGTACGAGGACGCGCTCGACCTGTCGGACCGGCTCCCGATCACCGTCCTCGTGAGCGACGCTCCGACCCGGGTCAGCGGGTACAAGACGGCGCTGTTCGAGATCTGCGAGTCGTTCGCCCCCGAGACGCCCGACGTGATCGCGCTGCCGGCGAGTTCGGGCGGCTTCGCCTCGGGCGTCTGGCTGGGGATCCGCGAACTCGAGCGCGCGGGGCTGATCGACGAGCCGCCGCGCCTGTGTCTCGTTCAGACCGCCGCTTCCGACCCGATAACGCGGGCCTTCGAGGACGGGTCGACGGACCCGACGCCCCTGTCGCCGGAGGAGACCGGCGAGACGATCGCCCGCTCGATCGGCAATCCGGACCCGCCGAGCGGGGCTCGCGCGCTCGCCGCGGTCCGCGACACGGACGGCGCGGTCGTGTCGGTCACCGACGACGAGATACGCGCCGCGCAGCGCCGGTTCGCCGTCGAGGGCGGCTTCTACGTCGAACCGGCGTCCGCGACGACGCTGGCGGGCGTCTCGCGCCTCGCGGAGCGGGGCGAGATCTCCGCCGAGGAGTCGGTCGTGCTCGTCCCGACCGGAACGGGCTTCAAGGAGCTTGGAACCGGCGGCACGGACGTCGCGACCGAGACGGTCCACAGGACGGACCTCGCGGACCGGCTCGAGTCGTTGCTCCCGCGGCGGGAGGACTGATCGCGATCTACTCCGGGCGGTGGACCTTCCCATCGCGGCCGTCGGCGTCCTTCCGGCGGAGCGCGGCGGCCGCGTTGTTTGCGTCGTAGCCGAAGAACACGTCCTTCGCGTACGTCTCCGCCACCTCGGCGGCGTGGATCAGCTCGTCGACGCCGACGTTCACGGCGTAGAGCTCGGCCGAGACGGGCGTCTCCGGCGGCGCGCCGTGGAGGTCGTAGTCGCCGCCGAGCCGCGAGCGGAACCCGCGGAGGATCGACTCCAGCCAGTAGGTGGTCGCGTACTCGGTGTCGTACAGCGGGACGACGAACTCGTCGACGTGTGCCGTCAGGGCGTCGAGGTCGAGCCCGGAGCGGGCGCGGAGGTGGCCGGGATACGGGTCGGGGTAGAGGGTGAGCAGCGTCCGGCCGGGGATCCGGTCCGCCGCCTCGGCGACGAACCCCGTGATGACGTCGGCGCGCCAGTCGGCCCACTCCTCGCGGTCGCTCTCGGCGAACAGCCGCTCACAGCGGTCACAGCGACAGAACCCTTCCCGCGGGAACCCCACGTCGTCGAGGCGCACGTCGTCGCTCTCGGCGGCGCAGTCCTCGATTATCTCGAGGAGGCCCTCGCGGTACTCCGGGTGGGTCGGGCAGACGTACGCCCAGTCGAAGTACTCGCGGTCGCGGGTCGCGGGCTCGCCGCGGTCGTCGACCGGGACGAGCTCCGGATTCTCGCTCGCGGCCGCGTTGTCCCCGAAACACGACACCATGTTCACGGCGTTCGGGAGGGGCGCGGCCGCCCGCCCGGTGACGTCCTTGACCTCGTAGAACCCGAGGTCGAACGGCTCCATCTCGACCTCGTCGGCGTTCCGCGTGACGACCCCGTACATGCGAGTCGCTACGCGGGTGACGGGTAAAAACGGCGGGCTTGCGCCCGAGCGGTCGCGCGTCCGCGGCTGTTCTTTCCTGTGGTCCCCTACTCCACCTCGACCGGCTGTTTATCGCCGGAGAGGAGGACGTACGCGAGGACCACGAGCGACAGTACGACGACGAGTTTCGCTTTCGTTCCCATGCGCGTACCATCGACCGGCGGTCGCTAAAAACTATCGACGTTCGGGCGCTCGGATGGGGGAACCCGACGACCGTACGGGGGCAAGGAGAGCCGACGACCGGGACGGCCCGTGAGCTAGACGTCGATGTGGTCGGCGATGTCGGACCGCAGCACCGTCGAGCAGTAGTCACAGCGGACGCCGTCGGCGACGACCTCGAACCGGGTGTCGACCGGCTCGTCGGCGTTGGTGATACAGTTCCGGTTGGGACACGAGAGGACGCCGACGACGCGGTCGGGCCGAGTCACGCGGTTCTTCTCTACGACCTCGAACTCGCGGATGATGTTGATCGTCGCCTCGGGCGCGATGAGCGACAGGACGTCGACCTCCGACTGGGAGAGCTCCCGTCCCTCGACCTTGACGAGGTCCTTCCGGCCGAGCCGGTCGGAGGGGACGTTCATCCCGACGGAGACGCCGAGCCCCTCGGAGCCGTCGATGCCGAGGATCGCGAGGACGTTGAGCGCCTGCCCGCCCTCGACGTGGTCGATCACGGTGCCGTCGCGGATCTTCGAGACGCGAAGCTCGTGGTCGCTCATCGGTCCACCTCCATCCCCTCGTCCGCCTCGGCGTTCTCCAGTAAGGTATCGAGAAGCGCCATCCGGACCGGGATCCCGTTGTGCGCCTGTTCGAAGTAGCGGGCGTGCTCGGTGTCGTCGACGTCGGGGGCGATCTCGTCGACGCGGGGGAGCGGATGCATGACGGTGAGGTCGTCGGGGGCGGCGTCGAGCGTGTCGGCGTCGATCCGGTACTCGCCGGCGACGCGGTGGTACTCGTTCTCGTCGGGGAACCGCTCCTTCTGGATGCGGGTGACGTACAGCACGTCGAGCTCGGGGAGGACCGCCTCCAGGTCGTCGTGTTCGCGCACCTGCGCGCCCGTCTCGTGGAGGTCGAACCGGACGGATCGGGGCAGCCGCAGCGACTCCGGGCTGATGAAGTGCTGGCGGGCGTCGAAGTTGGTCAGCGCGGTCGCGAGCGAGTGGACCGTCCGCCCGTACTTCAGGTCGCCCATGATCCCGACGGTGAGGTCGTCGAGCCCGTGGTTCTCCCGGATCGTGTGGAGGTCGAGCAGGGTCTGGGAGGGGTGTTGGCCCGCGCCGTCGCCGGCGTTGATCACGGGGACGTCGACGAACTCCGCGGCGAGCGTCGCCGCGCCCTCGCTCGGGTGTCGCAACACGATCGAGTCGGCGTACCCCTCGATGACGCGGACGGTGTCCGCGAGCGACTCGCCCTTCGAGACCGACGAGGAGTCGACGTCGCCCATGTCTATCGTGTCGATCCCGAGCCGCTGGGCGGCGGAGTCGAAGCTCATCCGCGTGCGCGTGCTCGGCTCGAAGAAACAGAGCGCGAGCATCGTCCCCGCGTGTCGGCCCGCGTACGCTTCGGGGTCGGCGGCGACCTCGCGGGCCCGATCGAGCACCGCCTCGATGTCATCCCGCGAGAGCTGGGTCGCGGTGATGAGGTGGTCCTGACGCATCGTCGGAGTAGGCGTTCGGCAGTATCTTGAATCCCTCGGGTCACGGAGGCGAGAGGGTGTCCATCCCCGTGGATCGCCGACGGACGGAACGTTTCGAGATCCGCAACGCCTCCGCCACAACCGCCTTACCGACGGGGACCCTACCCCCGCTCATGAGCGACACCGACGCGGCGTCGACCGACGCGGACGATCCCGCCGATCTGACCGACGAGGAGTGGCGCGAACGACTCTCCGAGGAGGAGTACCGCGTGCTTCGCGAGAGCGGCACCGAGGCGCGCTTCTCGGGCGAGTACGTCGACCACCTCCCCGAGGACGGCGAGTACCGCTGTGCGGCCTGCGGCGAGGTCCTCTTCGACGCCGAGACGAAGTACGAGTCCGGCTGCGGCTGGCCGGCCTTCTACGCCGCCGAGGAGGACTCCGTGACGACGACGCTCGACACCAGCCACGGGATGCGCCGCACCGAGGTCCGCTGTGCCTCGTGCGACTCCCACCTCGGGCACGTCTTCGACGACGGGCCGGAGCCGACCGGCAAGCGGTTCTGTATCAACTCCGTCGCGATGGAGTACGGGGAGGAGTGACCGACGCGACCGACGCGACCGGCGATCGACGGACCCGCGCCGATCACGCCGCAAGGCGGAGTTCGACGACGAAGACTGCCCCCTTCGGCTCGTTGTCCTCGACCCAGACGTCCCCGCCGTAGCTCTCGACGAGCGACCGGACGAGGTAGAGGCCGATCCCCGCGCCCGGACTGTCGAGACCCTTCTCGCCTTTCCCGAATATCTCCTCGCGCTGGCCCTCGGGGATCCCCGGCCCGTTGTCGGCGACGCGCACCTCCACGTGCTCGTCACCGTTGCCGCCGTCGCCGTCGCCGACGACGGCCGCGGAGACCTCGACCTTCGGCGGCGTCTCGTCGTTGTGTTGGACCGCGTTCCGCAGGAGGTTCCGGAAGACGGAACTCAACATCTCGTCGGCGACGACCTCCACGCTCGGGAACGACCCCTCGACGGTGAACACCGCCGTCGAGTACGCCGAACGGACCTCCTCGACCTGTTGAGAGAGGATCCGGTCGAGGGGGACGCGACCGGTCTCCACCTCGTCCCTGAGCATGACCTCCGCGAGGTCCCGCACCGTCGCGGTCAGGTCGACCGCGCTCTGCGTGTTCTCTCTGATGATGTCGAGATACGCCTCCCCCTCCTCGTCGACGTGCTCCTCGAGGAGCTCCGCGTACGCGCCGATCAGCTGGAGGTCGTTGCGGATGTCGTGACGCATCACCTGATTCAGTAGCCGGAGATCGTTCCGCTGTCGTTTGAGCCGCTCTTCGGCGTCGTCGCCGGCGTCGTCGTCCATCGTGACTGCCCACGTCGCCCCGAAGTTTTTAGGTACCGATCCGGGACCGCCGTCGGAGGTGGGGAAGGGATTCGGCACCGTCGGTCGGAGGGACGCCTCAGAACCCCTCGTCGAGCAGTTCGCGGGCGACGATGTTCTTCTGGATCTCCGTGGTTCCCTCGTATATCTGGGTGATCTTCGCGTCGCGGTAGAGCCGCTCGACGTCGTGGTCGTTGACGAAGCCGGCCCCGCCGTGGATCTGGACCGCCTCGTCGGCGGCGTCGACGGCCACGCGCGAGGCGAACTCCTTGGCCATCGACGCGAGCGCGGTCAACTCGCCGGCCTCGTTGTCGACCGCCCACGCCGAGCGGTAGGTGAGCCAGCGGGCGGCCTCGGCGTTCGTGTGTATCTCCGCGAGCTTGTGTTTGATCGCCTGGAAGTCGGAGATGGGGCGGCCGAACTGCTCGCGCTCCTCGGCGTACGCCAGGGCGCGCTCGGCCGCGCCGCGGGCGATCCCGACGCCCTGCGCGGCGACCGCGGTGCGAGTCTCGTCGAAGAACTGCATGAGCTGGAGGAATCCCATCCCGCGCTGGCCGACCAGGTTCTCCTCCGGGACACGCACGTCGTCGAAGCGGAGCTCGGCGGTGTCGCTCGCGCGGATGCCGAGTTTCCCGGTGATCTTCTCGCGAGTGAGCCCGTCGCGGTCGGCCTCGACGAGGATCTGCGAGTACCCCGCGTACCGGTCGTCGACCTCCGGATCGGTCTCGCAGACGACGACGAAGTAGTCCGCGACGGTGCCGTTCGTGATCCACATCTTCGAACCGTTTATCACCCACTCGTCGCCGTCCTTTCGAGCGCGGGTCGCGACCGCCGTGACGTCCGAACCCGCCTGCGGCTCCGAGATGGCCGACCCCATCACCGCGTCGCCGGCGGTCACCTCGGGGAGGACGCGCTCCTTCTGTTCGTCCGTGCCGAACTCCATCAGCGCCTCCGCGCCGAACCCGGCGCTGGAGACGCAGAGGCCGATACCGGGGTCGGCGGCGAACAGCTCCTCGGTGAGGATCGCGTTCTCCAGCGCGGAGTAGCCGACGCCGCCGTACTCGACGGGGACGTGCGGCGCGAGAAGCCCCATCTCCGCGGCCTTCTCCATCACCTCGTGAGGGTACGACTCCTCGACGTCGTGCTCCGTCGCGACCGGCCGGATCTCCTCGTCCGCGAACCGACGAACCTCCTCCCGAAGCTGCCGTTGCTCGTCCGTCAGCCGAAACTCCATGTCCGGCGGTTCCGTCGGATCCGTGATAGACGTTCGCAAACTCTCGGGAATTCGAACGCCGTTTGTCGTTCACCGCGTTCCGCCCCTCCCGGTCCCTTATGCCGGCGACCCGAACAGTTCGGTCCGCCGCCCCAGCTCGCGGGAACGTTCACGGGGGGTATCTCCCCGCAACTCCTACCCGGGACCGCATGACCCGAGACAGACTCGACCGGCGGACGTTCATCGGAACCACCGCGGCGATCGGCGTCTCGACGCTTCTCGCGGGCTGTTCCGGCGGCGGAGCCACCAGCGATTCCGGCGGAGACGGCGGAGGTGACGGGGGCGACGGGGCTGGCGGTGACGGCGGGAGCGGCTCGGAGGGAAGCGGCGGCTCCGGCGGTGACGGCGGGGGCGACTCCGGCGGCGGGGACGCCGAGTACCTCTCGGAGGAGCCGAACTACGACGGCTGGTTCGACGGGGTGAGCAACTACGAGGGCACCGTGGACCGGACCGGCGCCGACGAGGTGACCGTCGAGGTCGGGGCGGCGGACGGCCTCTCGTTCGGTCCGGCCGCGGTGGCGGTCGCGCCCGGCACGACCGTGGTCTGGGAGTGGACCGGCGAGGGCGGCGGGCACAACGTCTCACACGCCGACGGTGCCTTCGAGAGCGAGACAGTCAGCGAGTCCGGCCACACCTTCGAGTACACCTTCGAGGAGTCCGGCGTCCACACGTACGTCTGTACGCCCCACGAGGCGGTGGGGATGAAGGGCGCCGTCTACGTCCAGGGGTAGCGGCGTCGGCGCGACTCCCCGAACCGCTGTGACCCTCCGAACCGCCGCGACTCCCCGAACGGTCGCGATTCCCCACACCACCACGATCCCCCACATCGCCGGATCCCCGCACCGCCGCGTTTAATCCGGCCGCCGCGAACCGTGGGCCATGCCCTCCGACCCGGCGATCCCGATCGCGGACGGGTCGCTGTCGATCGGGTCGTTCGCGGACCCCCTGCTCGTCGATCCCGAACCGCCGCTGCTCTCCGCGGTCGTCGAGGCGTATCGCGAGGCGGCTCCGGCCCTCGTCGACCCGGACCTCCCCGCGCTCCGCTCCGTCGCCGACGGATCGAGCGATCGCGACCCGGAAGCGGCCGCGGCGGCGACCGATCTCCCCCCGATCTCCGTGCTCGCCACCTCCGCCGCGTTCGAGTCGGTCGCGAGCGGGTTCCGCCCCGCGAGCCGTCTCGCGGCGCTCTGCGACGCGGACGTGTTCGATCTCCTGACGCTCGCGGAGCCCCAGCCGAACGCGCTCCTCGCCGGCGACGGGGCCGGCTGCGTCCTCGTGGGCGTCGCCGGCGAGGGGGACGCGCGGTGGCGTCGCGTCGGCGACGACCCGACGCTCCGGGAGCGGTACGAGGGGATCGTCGCGAGCGCCGATCCCTATCGGATCCGCACGCCGAGCCGGCGTCGCGTGTACGCCGCCTTCGAGGAGCGGTTCGGGGAGGCGGTCGCCGCCGACGTCGTCCGCCTGCTCGATCCGGGCCCCGCTCTCGCCGCGAGCGATCCGGTCGGCCCGCGGATCCGCGCGTACGCCGTCGGCGCGCGCCACGGCGCGCAGGACCGCATCCTCAGGCGCGCCTGCGAGGACGCCGGCCTGGGGAGCCCCTCGACGTTCACCCGGATCAAGCGCCGGCTGATCGACGCCGGTCTCGTCGAGACCGAGCGGGTCGCCCGGCCGATCGGTCGCCCGCGCGAGCGGGTCGTCGCCGCCTCCCCGCTGAGCGGTCCGCCGCTCGAGCGCGTCGCGGACGCGGTGCGGGAGTCGCTCGAGGGGTGACCGTCGTCGACGTCGGGTGCCGGGCGACCGCCGCGTCGACGACCCGGTCGGCGCGCCCTCCGACTACGTCGACCCGTCGGCCCCGGAGGGGATCTCCCCCTCGGAGTCCGCCGTGCCGCTCCGCGTCCGCCCGGTCTCGCGGTGCGCGGTAGCGCGCTTTTCGATCTCGCCTTTGAGCTCGGCGGCGTCGAAGTCGTGGTCCGGCCGGATCGCGACGAAGTCCAGAAAGCGGCGGGCCGCGAGCAGTTCCACGGGGTCGTAGCTCGCGAGCGCGGCGTCGATCGCCGCCGGCGCGCCGATGAGGGGTTCCAGCGCGGCGAGCGTACTCGCGAGGTCGTACGAGCGGGCGTCCTCCCGGCCGTCCTCGCTCACGTTCGTCGCGTCGATCACGTATATCTCCCCGTCGAGCACCAGGACGTTCTCCGCGCGCACGTCGCCGTGTGCGAGCCCGGCGTCGTGGATCCGCCGCAGGGTGGCGAAGAGCTCCGGCGCGAGCTCGCGCTCCCGCTCGTGGTCGACCTCGTCCAGCGTGCGGAACTCGGGGAGGTACTCCAACACGAGGACGCCGAACTCGTCCACCTCGAACGCCTCGATCGGCTCGGGCGCGTTCACGCCGATCTCCCGGACCCTCCGGGTGGCCTCGAGCTCGTGACGGGCCATCTCGTAGGGCGTCTCGTGGCGCTCGAAGAAGCCCTCGGTGCCGGCGGAGAAGGCCCCGAGGTTGCGTCCGGTGGTGAAGAGCGTGTGGACGAGCGTGTTCTGTCTCGTGATCACCTTCACGAAGAGGTCGTCGTCGAGCACGAACGGGATCGACAGCCAGTTGTCGGCGTCGAGGAACTCGACGCGCACGCTCTCGCGGTCGTAGCGGTCCGCCAACTCGCGGACGACCCGCTCCAGCTCGGGCCAGCTCGCGGTCCCACGGACGAGTCGGCGGAACTCCATACGCTTCGGTCCACGCGCCCGCGGCTGATAAAGGATCGCGAGCACGAGCATCACGGATCGCGAGCACGGGATCGCGAGGGATCCCGAACCGGTCCGAAACCGAACCGGCCCGAAACCGAACCGGCCCGAAACGAGTCGATCGATCGTGACCGTCGTGTCGTTTATGCTCGCGGCGGGAGAACTCCCCCGTCATGGAGTTCGAGCCGTCCCCGGAACATCGGATGATCAGGGACACCGTCAGGGAGTTCTGCGAGTCCGAGATCCGTCCGATCGCCCAGGAGATCGAGGACGAGCACCGGTTCCCCGAGGAGGTGTTCGCGTCGCTCGCCGACCTCGACGTGATGGGGGTTCCCGTGAGCGAGGCGTACGGCGGGCTCGGCGGCGACCAGCTCACGTACGCGCTGGTGACCGAGGAGCTGGGCCGCGTCTCCGGCGGGATCGGGCTCTCCTACGCGGCGCACACCTCCCTCGGCGCGAAGCCGATCGAGGCGTTCGGGACCGAGGCCCAGAAGGAGGAGTGGCTGCGCCCGCTGGCGGAGGGCGACGGGATCGGCGCGTGGGCGCTGACGGAGCCGGAGAGCGGTTCTGACGCCTCGAACATGCGGACGACCGCCGAGTACGACCCCGACGCGGACGAGTACGTCCTGAACGGGACGAAACAGTTCATCACGAACGCGAGCGTCGCGAACTCGGTGTTAGTGAAGGCGGTCACCGACCCCGACGCCGGCTACGACGGCATCTCCACGTTCATCGTCGACCCCGACGACGGCTTCGAGGTGACGACCGTCTGGGAGAAGATGGGGCTGAACTGCTCGCCCACCTGCGAGATCCGGTTCGACGACCTCCGCCTCCCGGCCGACCGCCTGCTCGGCGAGGAGGGCGAGGGGTGGGCACAGACGATGAAGACCCTCGACGGCGGGCGGATCTCCATCGCTGCGCTGTCGGTCGGGCTCGCGCAGGGGGCCTACGAGGCCGCCAAGGAGTACGCGGGCGAGCGCGAGCAGTTCGGGAAGCCGATCGCGGAGTTCGACGCGATCCGCGACAAGATCGTCCACATGTACCGCCAGATCGAGCGCGCGCGGCTGTTGACCCACAAGGCGGCGACGCGGTACGACGCGGGCGACCCCGTCACGAAGGCGTCCGCGCTCGCGAAGCTCGACGCCAGCGAGGCCGCCCGCGAGGTCGCGGAGGAGGCGGTCCAGACGCTCGGCGGCTACGGCTACACCACCGACTTCGCGCCCCAGCGGTTCTACCGGGACGCGAAGCTGATGGAGATCGGCGAGGGAACGAGCGAGATCCAACACGTCGTGCTCGGTCGGGAGCTCGGCCTCTAGGCCCGGACCGACGCTCCGCCGACGGCGTCAGTCGTCGGTATCCGACCCGTCCCCGAAGGCGACGACGTCGTCGTCGACGGCACGCAGGCTCTCGGCGAGCCGCGATCCCTCCGGGACCGACGCGAGGAACGCCGGGGAGCCGAACGACGCCTCGCCGTTGACGGAGAGGTATCCCAGGTCGGCCGGGTCGCCGTCGAGGCCGGTGAGAAAGCCGACGGTTCGGGCGGTCGGCACGTCGCCGACGCTCCCGGTCGGTTCGACGGAGGCGTACAGGGTGCGGTGGGTCGCGACGTGGTGGACGCAGGTCGGCGTCGGCGCGAAAAACAGGAGGTAGCACGCGCCCGGACCGGACCGGCCGAGCTTCGGGCGGAGCCGGTGGGCCTCGTCCGCGTGGAAGTACCGCTCCATCCGACGGTACTGCCTGAGGACCTCGTTCGCCCCGGTGGCGCGGCGGACGGCGGCGTCGGATTTGAGCTCGATGGCGTGGTCGACCGGTTCGGGCGTTCGCAGCCGGACGTGGACGTCGACGACCCCGCGACGCCCCTCCGCGTCGTACGGCTCCTCGAGCCGGATCTCCGGGTCGTCGTGGGCGGCCTCGTAGTGGTCGACGATCCGCGCCGCCAGGTCGTTCTCCCGCATGGATCGGCTCAGGGGGCGGCGACGCTTAAGCGTCCGCTTCGGTTCGCGGACGACCGCGTTCGCGGGCGGAGTCGGTCGATCCCTCCGTTCGCGATACATATTACAATCATGTGATAGATGTCGAGGAGTGCGTTCTCACGAAGTGGGGGGTATCAAGGGGTTTGTATGTCCTCGGGCCCTACGATCGGCCGATGACACGAAGACTGTCCAGACGGCGGTACGTCGTCGGAACCGGTGCGGCCCTGACCACCGGCGCGCTCGCGGGCTGTTCGGGCGGTGGCGGCGGGAGCGGAGGGGACGGCGGCAGCGGCGGCGGAGACGGCTCCGCCGGCGAACCGGCCGACGACGTGCCGAGCGCGATCGACGACTACCTCACCGAGAACGAGGCGCGCCTGTACGAGGGGACGATCGCCGACTACACCGGCGAGGACGAGGTCGTCGTCGACGTGGGTGCCGGCGACGTGGGGTTCGCGTTCGACCCCGCCGCGATCCGGATCGACGCCGGAACGACGGTCGTCTGGGAGTGGACCGGGGAGGGCGGCGCACACAACGTCGCCTCCGCGGAGAGCTCCGACGCCTCCTTCGACAGCGGCGACGCGGTCGCCGAGGAGGGCACGACCTTCGAGCAGACGTTCGAGGAGGCGGGGATCCAGCTGTACTACTGTACTCCACACCAGGCCAACGGGATGCACGGCGCGGTCGAGGTCGTCGAGTAACACCGGCGTCAGGTCGTCGAGTAACACCGGCGTCAGCCGGTTCCCCGCCCGTCCGCGCGTGTACAAGTACCTCGGGCGCGTACCCTCGGGCATGAGTCAACACCTCGAGACGCCCGGGATCCACCACGTGACCGCGATCGCCGGCGACCCGAACGCCAACCACGCCTTCTACACCGAGACGCTCGGACTCCGACTCGTCAAGCGGAGCGTCAACCAGGACGACGTGGGCGTGTATCACCTGTTCTACGCCGACGACGCCGGTTCGCCGGGGACGAGCATGACCTTCTTTCCGTACGTCGGGGCCCGGCCCGGCCGCGTCGGGACCGGCCAGGCCTCGACGGTGTCGTTCACGGTGCCGGCGGACTCCGTCGACTACTGGGCCGAGCGGCTCGCGGAGCGCGGCGTGGACGTCGAGAGGCGAGAGCGGTTCGGCGACGCGGTCGTCGCCTTCGCCGACCCCGACGGGCTCCCGTTCGAGATCGTCGGCCGCGAGGACGCTCCGGCCGGGGATCCGCCGGCGGGTCCCGTTCCCGCCGAACACGCGATCCGCGGGTTCTTCTCGGTCGAACTCTCGCTCTCCGACGCCGACGCCACCGTGGACCTCCTGGAGGCGATGGGGTACGAGGAGACCGACGGCGACGAAGCGGGCCACCGACGCCGGTTCGAGGCCGACGGCAACCGCGGCTTCGTCGTCGACGTGGTGACGGACCCGGCGACCCCGCAGGGGACTCCGGGCGCGGGGACCGTCCACCACGTCGCGTACCGCGTCACGGACGCGGAACAGGAGGCGTGGCGGACGCTCCTCCGGGAACACGGGCTCCGCCCGAGCCAGGTGATCGACCGCAAGTGGTTCCGGTCGGTGTACGCCCGCACCCGCGGCGGCGTGCTCTTCGAGTTCGCGACGGCCGAGCCCGGCTACGACGTCGACGAGCCGCGCTCGTCGCTCGGCGAGCGGCTCGTCTTGCCCGACTGGCTGGAGGACCGCCGCGAGGAGATCGAGGCGGGGCTTCCGGAGCTCGAGACGGGCGTGCCGACGCCGGAGTAGACGTCGTTCTTTCGGACACCTACCGCAGGAACGCCCACCGCACGTCGACGAGCTGGTCGCGCTCCCCGCTTATCGTCGGCCGCGCGAGGTGGTCGTTGGCGTCGACGCCGCGGTCCGCGAGCTCTCGGAGGGCCTCCTCGAGCGAGCGGTCCGACCGCTCGACGCTGGCGTCGCGGACGTACGGCACGTCCCGCGGCTCCGCCGCCGAGTTCGCGGTCTCGATCCGGTCCGTGAGGTCGCTCCCGAACGCGTAGGGGGGCTGGTGGAACTCCCACCCGTTCACCGTGACGAGCAGCCAGACGTCGCCGTGGACCGCGTGGTACTCGCCGGTCACGGCCTCCGGGTCGCCGGCGACGATCCGGTTCAGCACCTCCGTTTTCGTCCGGTACAGCGCGTCCTTGCGGGCGGAAGCGACGTTGCTCTCGGTGACGTCGCCGCGGTCGTAGGCGGCGGTCGCCTCGTCGGCGAGCCGCTTCGCGACCTTGTTCACCACGTAGAGCGATTCGAGCAGGTCGTCGTCGGGGTCGAGCGGGTCCACGGTGTTCCTCGGCGGATCGACGGAGGATCCGCGCGTCGCGGGGAAATGCGTTTCGGGCCGTCGGCCCGGCCGGTCGTCGCCGACGACGCCGACCGTGCCCCCCCAGATGGTTAGTTCTTTAAGCACGCGGACGAAGGTCCTCTCAAGAAATGTCGTCCGACTCCGTCAAACTGTACTCGGCGATATACGTCGCGCTCCTGGTCGCGGCGATCCTGAACTTCGTTCTCTTCGAGGTCGAGCTCTTCGGCTTCACGTACTGGGAGGCGTTCGCCGGAACCATGCTCCTCTCGGTCATCAAGACGGTCCTCATCGTCGCGTACTTCCAGCACCTGCGCTGGGAGAACCCCTCGCTGACGTACCTGATGGGGCTCGCGCTCGCGTTGACCATGCTGCTCATGGCCGCAGCCGCCTACTCGATCTCGTGAGGACGGCGCGGGAACGGCGAGGGCGACGCCCGTGAGTCGGACGCCGGGCCTCGTTCCGGCGCGGAGCTTTTTGTAGTCGCGGAGACACGCTTCGGTATGGACCTGCGAGCCGCAACCGCCGAGGACGTCGAGTCGATCCGCGATGTAGCGCTAGCGTCGCTCACCGCCTCCTACGGCCACGCCGTCGACGAGGCGCTGCTGTCGGAGGCCGTCGAGAACTGGTACGGGGCCGACGACGTGGACGACGCGGTCACCGATCCGGACACCGTCTTCCCGGTCGCCGTCGTCGACGGCGCGGTCGTCGCGTTCGCGGAGAGCTACGTCGTCGACCGCCGCGAGCGCGTCGGCGAGATCGACTGGCTCCACGTCCACCCGGACCACCGCGAGTCGGGGATCGGCTCGGCGCTGCTCGAGCGCGTCGAGACCGAACTGCGCGAGCGCGACGTCGACAGCATCGAGGGGAAGGTCCTCGTCGACAACGAGGCCGGCACCGCCTTCTACGAGCGCGAGGGGTACGAGCTCTCGGGCGAGCGCGTCGTCGATATCGGCGGCGAGCGCTTCGAGGAGCGGCTCTACCGCAAGCGGATCGGCCGCGAGGGGGGCCTTCGGGAGGGGATCTACGAGACGGCCGACGGCGAGACGGTGTACGTCGCCTTCGACGAGGGCGACCGCGGCTCGAAAGCGCCCTTCTACGTCGCGTACGCCGACGCAGACCACGAGACGCGGTACGGCTACTTCTGCGGGAACTGCGAGGGGACGAACGTCGCGATCGACACCATGGACGCCGTGGAGTGTCTCGACTGCGAGAACCGCCGGAAGGCGGCGCGGTGGGACGCGGCGTACTGACGACCCGACGCCGTCCCGGTTTCTTCCGTGGTTGTCGGCGCGGTGAACATCGCCAAAGCCCCAGCCACGTGCCCCCCGTCGTTCGCGCGGCAGCGAGGCGTTACGCGCCTCTGGCAGCCGGCGGCAACGCCGCCGGCGACTGCCCCGTTGAGTCCCACCCGACCGCAACCGCCCCGCCCGGCCCGCACCTCACGCCTCCCCAGCCTCGCGGCTCACGCTCTTCGAGCGCTCGCCGCGTCCCTCGCGGTCGGGTTCGCGGTCACCTTCGGCGACCGCTCACCGGCGCGCCACGGCTCGGAGGAGCGCTCGCTGCTTCGCCTCACCCGATCAGCCGCCCGTGTTCCACCTTCATACACCGGTCCTGGATCACGTCGACCCCGTCGGCCTCCGCGGCGGCGGCCGCCTCGTCGTGGCTGATCCCGAGTTGGAGCCACGCGGTCCCCGCGTCGCCCCGCTCGGCGTGTCGCTCGCGGACCGCCTCGAGGATCCCCGGCACCTCCTCGCTCGGCCGGAACACGTTCACCACGTCGACCGCCTCCTCGACGTCCGCGAGGTCGTCGTAGGCCGGCTCGCCGAGCACCTCGTCCGCGAACGGGTTCACCGGGATCACCCGGTAGCCGTGTCGCTGGAGGTACGCCGGCACGTCGTGGGCCGCCTTCCCCTCGGTCGTCGAACAGCCGATCACGGCGATCGTGTCGGCCGAGAGCGCGCGCTCGAGTCCCGCGTCGTCGGTGATGGGCATACGCGAAGGTCGGTCGACGAGGATAGTAAACCCTGGCGGCGTCAGGCCAGCCGGATCTCGATCTCCTCGTCCTCGGAGACCGTCACGATCCCGTCGAACAGCTGTTTGAGGGTGTTCAGGCTCTGGTCGTCGTGGGCCGTCGAGTCGATACTGAACAGCCCGAGACCGTCGACGCTCTGGACGCGGCCGGTGAACACGTGGAGAAACCGGAAGACCGTCTGGAGGTCCGAGTACATCAGAAGCGTCGACAGCGAGTGGACCATGATCCGGTTCCGGTCGAACCCGCGGTCGCCGAACGCCTGGAGGAACTCTGAGAGCTTGATCCCGATCCCCGTCATGTCGACCGGCGAGGACGCGTACTTGATCCGGTCGGACTCGCGGACGTCGGCTCCCTGCTGGCGGGTGACGCAGTCGACGACGGCGACGGGCTTTCCTTCGTAGGGCGTCCGCTTCGCGTAGTCTTTCAACACTCGATCCGCCCCGTCCTTCGTCGTGACGACGATCGCACCGTCGCCCCGCTCGGTCCCGTCGGCGAGAACGTCCATCGCGAGCGACCGCTTCCCGGTGAGCGGAGGCCCGGTGAGAAGCAGGTTCGTCCCCGGCTCCACCTCCGCGTCGAGGTGGGGAGTCAGATCATACATGAGTGTACCTCGATCGCGGGGGGATCGACACGGGCCGCTCGTTCGACGACCGTCTCCGACCGGGATACATCGACTACGGAAAACATCTCCAGTCCCGATAATATTCTTTTTGATCGGTGGCCGCTCCGTCGGGGGCCCGAGTCAGATCGGTCGAGACGACGGACCCGTCGAGGAGGGGCGAACGCGACGTTCCACGACGACGGCCTCGGAGCCGATCGGTTCGGATCGCGGGACTTAAAACCGTCAGCGAGGTAGCGAGGAGTACGGGCGCTTAGCTCAGTCTGGATAGAGTGCTTGGCTTCGGACCAAGTTGTCGCGGGTTCAAATCCTGCAGCGCCCATCTGAAAATTGCTTGAAGCGCAGCCAAACAAAACCAGCCGCTAGGGCCGCCCACGGCGGTCGATTCGGCACTTCCGCGTTTCTCGAACTCCCGAAAACTCCTGCGACCAATCAGTTCCGAGAACGACCCCTCGCAGTCTAGCGATTCGCTCCGCAAACGGGGTTTCCCGGCGGGATTCGGTCGCCAGCGAAGACGCGGAGGACCGGGATCACCGATGAACGCGGCGTTCTCGGTGGTCGACTGCGACGGCCGAAGCGAACGCGGAACTCCGCGATCCGTGTCGACCGTCGTAGGACTCGACGGCCCGGGGCCGTTCACTCGGTCAACTCCTCGATCAGCGTGTCGAGATCGTAGGTCGCCGGGGCGCGCGACTCGTCGCGCAGGGTCGAGATGGTGAACGTCGAGTTGGTGCGCTCGACCCCGTCTATCGCCTCGAACTCGCTGATCAGCCGTTCGACCGTGTCCGACGAGGAGAGCCGCGCGATGACGACGAAGTCGGTCTCGCCCATCGTGAAGAACGCCTCCGTGACGCCCTCGATGTCGAGGAGTCGCTGCGCGAACGCCTCGTGGGAGTCGTCGTAGTCGGCGAGCACCTCCACGATGACGGTGACGCCGAGCCCGAGCGCCTCGTGATCGAAGTCGTAGAGATCGTTCTCGATCACGCCGGCCTCCCGGAGGTTGTTCAGCCGGTAGTGGATGGTCGACACCGGGATGTCGGTCGCCTCGTGAAGCGCCTCCGGGCTGCCGGTGCCGAGGTCCGCGATCGCCTTCAACAGGCGCACGTCGCGCTCGTCCATGTCCCGCGTTCGCGGTAGGGATCCGTATATATTTCGCCCTACATACTCGGATTCGACTCCAACATCCACCGGTCTATTCGGATCGATGTTGAACCAGCATCATATGCGTGATCCATCATCCAAAATAGCGCGTATTACGAGAGATTAATTTAAATATATCCGAGAAAGTCGATACGGTATCCAATGTACTCGGGATCTCTCCGTTCGTCTCCCATCGCCGCGGTCGGCGCGTTCCTGCTCCTCGCGGCGCTGTGGGGAAGCTCGTTCGTCGCGATCGAGGCCGGCCTGGCGTACTTCCCGCCGCTGCTGTTCGCGGGCGTTCGCTACGCGCTCGCCGGGGTCGCCGTGTTGGCGTACGCGACCGTCGTCTCTGACCGCTGGGTCCCCCGCGGTCGCGACGAGTGGCTCGGCGTCGGGGTCGCCGGCGGCTTCGTGATCGCGGCGTACCACGGCCTGCTGTACGTCGGCGAGCTTCACGTCTCGGGCGCGATCGCCGCCGTGATCGTCAGCCTCTCGCCGGTGTTGACCGCCGCGTTCGCCGCGCTCCTGTTGCCGAGCGAGCGGCTCGGTCCCTTCGAGATCGCCGGGTTCGCCCTCGGCGTGGTCGGCGTCGCCGTGATCGCCGATCCCGGCGGCGTAGGAGTCGAGGCCGGAGGCGGATCGGGGGCGTTCGGAGTCCTCTCGCCGGAGCTTCTGGGCGTCGCGTTCGTGTTCCTCGCGGCGGTCTCCTTCTCGGTCGGGGCCGTCCTCCTGCGCCCGCTTCGGACCGATTTCCCGATCGCCGCGCTTCAGGGGTGGGCGATGGTGGTCGGCGCGGGGCTGCTCTTCGGCGGGGCGGCCGTCACCGGCGAGTCGCCGGCGGCGGTCGTGTGGAACGCGACCTCGATCGTCTCGTTGGCGTACCTCACCGTCCTCTCGGGGATCGTCGGGTTCCTGCTTTACTTCGCGCTTCTGGATGCCGTCGGCCCGACGCAGCTCCACCTCGTGAGCTACGTCGAGCCCGTCGTCGCCGCCGTCGGGAGCTGGGTCGTGCTCGGGCACCTGATCGGCGGCGAGGCGGTCCTCGGGTTCGTCGCCATCCTCGCCGGCTTCGCCGCGCTGGAGCGTCGCGAGATCGCCGCCTACGTTGCGACGCACCGCGGGTTCCGGACGTGAGCGAGGCTCCCCGAAACGCGTTCCCCGTACTCACTCCGGGAGGTCGCCGGTGACGCCGGCCCGGAGGTCGCGCCCGAAGTAGTGGCCGACGAGCCCGCAGAGGAGTCCCACGCCCCCGCCGACCGCGAGAAGCGGGAGCCCCCACTGCCCGAGGTAGTCGAGCCCGATCGGGAGGAACCCCACGCCGAGCACGCTCGAGACGGCGGAACCGCCGCCCGCGAGCGCGCCGGCGAGGCCCGTCTCGACGTAGTTGGGCGAGGAGAGAAGCAGGCCGACGAGGAACGTCCCGAGCAGCACGCCCGCCACGGCACCGATCGTCCCGCCGACGAGCGGGACCAACCCGGCGAGAACGGTGCCGGCCGCGACGGCGACGACGGCGACCGCGAAGGTCTTGAGCGAGAACCAGCGGCCGTCGACGCCGACACGACCCGACCCGCCGGAGCCGGACGCGGCGGTCGACGCTCCGGCCGCGGTCGCCTCCGCGTCCGCCGAGCCGTCGTCAACGGCGGATCCCCCGCCGGCGAGGTCGTCGTCGAGGAGGTCGTCGAGGTCCTCGAGCGGGTCGCCGTCCGGCGCGGTTCCGGACTCCTCCGCGTCCCGCTCCTTGGAGGGTTGCATGGCCACGGATCCGGTCCGCGGCGTCTTGTGTCTTGTGCTCACACGACCTGACTCCGGTCGAGGCGGACTCACGCCCGGAGATAGCGGCGATCGGCGGGATCGAGTTCATCGGAAACCCGGTGTTGTCGGGGGTCGGATCGGAGTCCGCTCTCCCCGCTGGCGGCCCGGTCTCGGCGGTCACGGGGAGGAGCGTTCGCGACCGCCCCAGATCCGCTTGTCGACGAGTTCGACGGTCATCGGCCGGTCGACGACCACCCGACAGGAGAGCCGCGGGTAGCCGAACCGGTCCGCGAGCCGGTCGTGCCAGTGGCTCGGCGCGGGTCCCTCCCGGATCCGCACGCCGCAGGTCGCACAGAGCCCGCGGCCCCCGCAGTTGAGCCGTTCCGTGGCGGCCGCGTACGGCGAGCGGTCCGCCTCGAGCAGGGCGTCGCGGAGCGTCCGCCCCCGCTTGACCGCGAGCACGGTCCGGTCGCGGCCCTCGCTCGCGTCGCCCGAGTCGTCGGGTCCGATCACGACGACCCGGACCGTGTCGTCGCCGGAACCGTCGGGGTCGACCGAACCAGGCTCTCCCTCCGTCATGGCCGCTACGGCCCCCTCGCGTACTCCGCCGCCGCCGCGGCGAGCCGGTCGAACGCGCCGCTCGCGGGGTGACGGTGCGCGTAGGTCCCGACGGTCCGGTGGGCGACGAGCCCGTCACGGTCGCCGTCGATCCCCTCGCCGCGCTCGACTTCGAAGGCGAACCGGGCGTCCGCGTCCGGCGAGACGGTCGCGTCGCCGGCCTCGCCGAGCGCGTGGCTCGAGTAGTGGAACTCGTGGCCGCGGTGGTGCTCGCCCGCGGCCGCGGTGACGCCGTCGCCCGTCGCGCGGAGTTCGACGTGGTCGAGCGCGCGGTACCGGTCGTGCATCCGGACGCCGCCCGGCAGGATCCCCGCCATCCGGTGCGTCTCGCCGTCGACCGTCGTCAGCGACGCCGACAGCGCCATCAGCCCGCCGCACTCGCCGAGGATCGGGAGCCCGTCCGCGGCCCGGTCGGCCAGGGTCGACAGCGCCGGCGACGACGAGAGCGCGGCGGCGTGGTTCTCGGGGTAGCCGCCGGGGAGGTAGACGGCGTCGCACTCCGGGAGGTCGTCGCCCGCCGCCGGGGCGAACGGCTCGACGGTCGCCAGCTCGCGGAGCCGCTCGCGGGTGGCGGGGTAGACGAACCGGAACGCATCGTCCGCGGCGACCGCGACGGTCGGGCGGTCCCCGTCGTCGCCGACCCCGCCGCGTCCGCCGGGCGTGTCGGTCCCGGCGACTCCGCCACCGCGACCGCTTCCCTCGGCCGCCGAGGGCGGCGCGACCGGCCGGGCCGCACGCGCCACCGCCTCGCCGTCGATCGTCTCCGCCGCCTCCGCGATCGCCGTCTCGGGGATCGGCGTCTCGTCGCCCATCTCCAGTCCGAGGTGCCGGTCGGGGACCGCCAGATCGTCCGCCGGCGGGACGTGTCCCAGCCAGGCGATCCCGTCGGGAAGCGCCTCGCGGATGCCGTCGGCGTGACGCCCCGTGTGCGCCTTCTGGGCGACCACGCCGACCACGTCGACGCGGGGGTCGTCGACGGCGTCCCGCACGTGGGCCGGGAGGTCGGCGTGGGCCGCGTACTCGCGGAACCCGAGGGCGGTCGCGCCGACGCTCTGCATCCCCGCGCCCGCGTCGACGACGAGGACGACCGGCACGTCGAGCGCCGCCGCAGTCGCCGCCGTCGATGTCGCGGAGCCGTCGTACAGCCCCATCATCCCCTCGACGACGGCGACGCTATCGGGACTGGAGCCGGACCGGTTTCGACCGCCACCCTCCGCCCGTAGGAGGTTCCGCCGGACCCCGTCGACCCCCTGCATCCAGGTGTCGAGCGTCCGGGAGGGGCGGCCGAGCGCGGCGGCGTGGTGGCTCGGGTCGATGTAGTCCGGGCCCGCCTTCGCCGGGATCGGGTCGTGGCCGGCGTCGGAGAGCGCGCGGGAGACGGCGAGCGCCGCCACCGTCTTCCCGACGCCAGAGGCGGTCCCGCCGAGGACGAGTCCGTACATGCGACCCGATAGCGACCGCCCGGAGAAAAGCGGTTCGTCCGGTCGGCTCGGACGTGACTCCGCGGCGACTCGGCCGCAACTCGGCGGCTCGGGCGCGACTCGGAACGGCTTTCCGGAGCCGACCGCACTTCGGCGACATGGACACGCGTCGCGCGCTGCTCGCCGCGCTGGAGTCGGGACCGGTGTCGGGACCGGCGCTCGCCGACGACCTCGGCGTCTCCCGCGCGGCCGTCTGGAAGGCGGTCGAGGCGCTCCGCGAGGAGGGGTTCGCGGTCGAGTCGGGCGACGACGGCTACGTCGCGCCGGCCGACCCCACGTACTGTGCGGCGGGCATCGAGTTCGGGCTCGACGCCCCGTACGCCGTCGAGTACCACGAGACTCTCCCCTCGACGAACGACCGGGCGCGGTCGCTGGCGGCCGACGACGAGGCCGACGTCGCCGTCGTCGCGGACGCACAGACCGGCGGACGCGGGCGGCTGGAGCGCGAGTGGGTCGCGCCGAGCGGCGGCGTGTGGGTCTCGGTCCTGACCCGCCCCGCCGTGGCCCCGGCCCGCGCGCCGCTCTTCACGCTCGCGGCCGCGGTGGCGACGGCCGACGCTTGCCGGGAGGCCGGCGTGGACGCGGCGATCAAGTGGCCGAACGACGTGCTCGTGGCGGGAGCGGGCGGCGAGAGCGACGACCATCGGGACGGCCGCGGCGGTCGAAAGCTCGCCGGGATCCTCACCGAGATGGAGGGCGAGGCGGACCGCGTCTCCTGGCTCGTCGTCGGGGTCGGCGTCAACGCGAACCTCGACCCGGAGGCGCTGCCGGCGGGCGCGACCTCGCTGCGAGCCGAGCGCGGCGAGGACGTCGACCGCCGCCGGTTCCTCGCCCGGCTGCTCGAGCGGTACGCCGAACTGGCCGCCGATCCCGAGGCGATCCTTCCGGCGTGGCGCGAGCGAGCGAGTACGCTCGGACGGCGAGTCCGCGTCGAGACGCCCGGCGGGACGGTCGTCGGGAGGGCGGTCGACGTCGACTCCCCCGGCGCGCTCGTCGTCGAGACCGACGACGGCCGGAGACGGATCCACGCCGGCGACTGCGAGCACCTGCGGGACGCGGACGCCCGGTAGTCAGGTCTCCGTCGTCCCGGCGTCGTCGGTGGCTCCGGTGTCGTCGGTGGCTCCGGTGTCGTCGGTGGCTCCGGCGTCGTCGGGCGTTTCGGCCTCCTCGACCGTCGACCCCTCCGCCTCCTCGCCCAGTCGGACCGTCAACACCGGCACCGCCGAGCGCCGCACGACGCGCTCGGCGACGCTGCCGAGCAGCAGCCGGTCGATCCCGCCGCGGCCGTGGGTGCCCATCACGATCAGGTCGCAGCCGGCGTCGGTCGCGTAGCGGACGATCTCGCGGCCCGGCGATCCCTCGACGACGCTCGTCTCGACGGCGACGTCGGTCCCCTCCGCCAGCGCCTCGACCTTGGCGACCGCCTCGTCGGCGTCCTCGCGGAGGAGGTCGTCGATCCCCGTCCAGGTGGCCTCCATGCCGGTCCCGGCGTAGCTCGCCGTGTCGACCACGTACAGCGCGTGGACCTCCGCGTCGTGGATCGCCGCCAGTGCGAGCGCGTGCTCGACGGCGCGGTTCCCCTTCGGGGAGCCGTCGGTCGGAACCAGGAGCCGGTCGTACAAGGCCATGTTACCACGACACACGCGCTTGGGGGATATATATCTCCCCGTGGTTCCGACGACGCGGTCGGCGGGGCACGGCGAGGGTGTCGACGGGAGTCGACGGCGTGTCGGTGGGCGTCCGCCGGGCGTCGATGGAGGTCACGTCGCGCGCGGCAGCGTCACGACGACCTCGTTGCCGCCGCCGTCGCGGACCCGGAAGTCGATGGTCCCGTCGGCGTTCTCGACGATCCACCGCGCCATCCACAGCCCGAGCCCGGAGCTGTGGTTCAGCTGGTCGATGGGTCTCGTCCCCGTGAGTACCTCCCGCTCGTCGATCGGGATCGGCGGACAGCGGTCCAGCACGCGCAGGACCGCCTCGTCGCCGCCGTTCTCCAGGACCACCTCGACGCGCGGATCGGTCCGTTCCGCGTGGACGACGGCGTTCTCGACCAGTTCGGCGAGGACTCGACCCACGTCGTCGGTCGCGACCGCGGACACGCCGTCGGCGACGTCGGCGCGGATCGTCGCCGCCCCGTACGTCTCCTCGAGGGCGGCCGTCTCCCGGCGGACGAGCCGCGAGAGGTCGCGCGGCTCAGCCTCGCTCGGCGCGGCGAGCACGTCGACGACCGCCTGCTGTTTGTCGATCTTGCCGCACAGTTCGTCGGCGATCCGCTGGACGCGGTCGAGGATCCGGCCGGTCGACTCGCCGTCGGCCGGGGCGTCCGCCCCGGAGTCGCCGTCGTCCTCCCGCAGCATCTCGATCCATCCCGAGATGGCGTTGAGGTCGTTCCGCATCGTGTGTCGGACGAGGTGGTTGACCGTCTCGAGCTGGCGCTCGCGGTGCTTCTGAGCGGTTATTTCCTGTGCGACCCCGACGACCCCGACCACCCGTCCGTCGTCGTCGCGGAGGGGCACCTTCGAGGTGAGGAACCAGCGGTCGCTCGTGGGGTAGTGCTCCTCCTTCTCGAGGATCGGATCGCCCGTTCGAAGCACCGAGAGGTCGTCGAGGTACGGCTCCCTCCCCTCCTCGATCGGGACGACGCCGTCGACGTCGCGTCTCCCGAGGTACTCGTCGCTGAACCGGTGGATCCGGCGGCCGACGGTCGCCTCGCTCACCATCACGTTGCGCGCCGTCCGGTCCTTCACGAACATGTGGAGGGGGATCTCGGTGAACAGCTGGTCGAGGACCCGCGTCTTCCAGTCGTCGAGGCCGAGGCCGGCGACGGAACCGGACGCGGCGGCGGACTCCGTATCGACGGCAGGGTCGGCGTCTGACTCGCCGTCGGCGTCGCCGGCGAGCCGCCGGGCGAAGGTCGGATCGATCCGCGGGGACCGCGGCGGGAGCGTCCGCCGGACCGCCCGGTCGATCCGGTCTGCGACCGCGCCGGAGTCCGCACCGGGTCGTATCGGCACGACCGCGTCGAAGGCCGATTCGACCGCCTCGACGGGGATCGACCCGTCCTCGACCGGAACGAGGAGCACGACCGGGGGCGGATCGGCGCGCCCCGCGAGCGCGTCGAGGAGGTCCACGGCGGTCCCGTCGGCGAGCCGGAGGGACGCCACCACGCAGTCGACCGTCGCGATCCCGCGCTCCTCGAGGGCCGCGATCGACCCGAAGGACTCGACGCCTCCGACCGAGAGTTCGCCGGGCGACGGCCGCGTCCCCTCGGCTCCGTCGGCGGTGCCAGGGAGGTACGCGACCTCGATCGGGGACTCGTCCGACGGGTCCGTGGAGGGTTCGCTCATACTGTCACCCGTGTGACGATCGGCGTAGACGGGGATAAAACGCCCGCATACGCCGAGCGAGTCCCGATCTCGCCACTATCTTTAATTGATCACGGAGTAACATTCTAATCGATCATGAAGAAACTCATCAACGATCCCGACGACGTCGTCGACGAGATGCTCGACGGGATGACCGCGGCACACCCCGACAGGCTCCGCAGGCTCCCGGACACGCAGGTGCTCGTGCGCGACGACGCGCCGGTGGACGGGAAGGTCGCGATCGTCACCGGCGGCGGGAGCGGTCACGAGCCCACCCACGCGGGGTACATCGGCGACGGCATGCTCGACGGGGCGGCCGCGGGCGGCGTCTTCTCCTCGCCGACCGCCGACGAGTTCGAGGAGCTGATCGCGGCCTGCGACGGCGACGCGGGCGTCCTCTGTGTCATCAAGAACTACGAGGGCGACGTGATGAACTTCGAGACGGCCATCGAGCTCGCCGAGATGGAGGGCGCGACCGTCGACAGCGTCGTCGTCGACGACGACGTCGCCGTCGAGGACTCGCTTTACACCTCCGGGCGGCGCGGCGTCTGCGGGACGATCCTCGTCCACAAGGCCGCGGGCGCGAAGGCCGCGGCGGGGGCGGACCTCTCGGAGGTCACGCGGGTCGCGGAGAAGGTCGTCGACAACGTCGCCACGATGGGAATGGCGCTCACCTCGTGTGTCACCCCCGAGAAGGGCGAGCCCACCTTCGACCTGGGCGACGACGAGATCGAACTCGGGATCGGGATCCACGGCGAGCCGGGGACCGAGCGGACCGACGCCATGCCGGCCGACGAGGTGACGGCGGAGCTGACGGAGTCGGTCCTCGCGGACCTCGACCTCGACGCGGGCGCGGAGGTCGTCACGATCGTCAACGGGATGGGCGGGACCCCGGAGATGGAGCTGTTCGTCGTCAACCGCCGGCTCCAGGTGCTGCTCGGCGAGCGCGACCTGTCGGTCCACGACGCGTGGGTCGGCGACTACATGACCTCGCTCGACATGGCCGGTGTCTCGATCACCGTCTGCGCCGTCGACGACGAGCTGAAGGAGCTGTTCGACGCGGCGGCCGACACCCCCGCGCTCACCGTCCGATGAGCGAGGAGAACGCTGCGAGCGGGGAGGGGGAGGCGGTCGTCGTGGCCGTCGAGGCCGTCGCCGAGCGGATCGAGGCGGAACGGGACCGCCTGACCGACCTCGACTCCGCCATCGGCGACGCCGACCACGGCGGCAACATGGCCCGCGGGTGGGCGGAGGCCGCCGAGGCCGCGAGCGACCTCGAGGACCCCGACCCGGAGACGGTCGCGAAGACGGTCGGCAAGACGCTCATGTCCGAGGTCGGCGGCGCGTCGGGGCCGCTCTTCGGCGGCTCGCTCGTGTTCGCGGGCGCGGAGCTCGCCGACGGGGTCACCCCCGAGACCGCCGTCGCGTTCGCGGAGACGTACCTCGAGAAGGTCCAAGACCGCGGCGACGCCCGGATCGGGGACGCGACGATGGTCGACGCGTTGACGCCCGCGGTCCACACGTTCAAGAAGTCGATCGAGGTCGACGACCTCCCGCCACTGGAAGCGCTCGCGAAGGCGGTCGACGCGGCCGAGCGCGGCGTCGCCTTCACGGTCCCCATCCGGGCGCGGAAGGGGCGCGCGTCGTACCTCGGCTGGCGGTCGGTCGGCCACCAGGACCCCGGCGCGACGAGCGCGCTGTTCATCCTCGAGGAGCTCCTTCGGGTCGCGGCCGACCGGCTCGACCGCGAGATCCCCGAGGTCGACGCGACCTCGCCGACGATCCCGGACGACGCCGAGGCCGACGACGCGGAGGCGGACGGGGACGACGGAACCGACGCCGACGCGGAGGGGGCGGCGTGACGGTCGGACTCGTCGTGGTCTCCCACAGCGAGCGGGCCGCGGAGGGGATAGTCGAGATCGCCGCCGAGATGGCGGGCGAGACGCGGATCGAGGCGGTCGGCGGCGACGGCCGGGGCGGGATCGGGACCGTTCCCGACGAGATCGAGGGCGCGCTCGCGGCCGCCGCCGGCGACGAGGATGGCGACGGCGTCGTCGTCCTCGTCGACCTCGGGAGCGCGGTGATGAACGCCGAGGTCGCGATCGACCTCGCCGACGTCGACGCGGTCATCGCGGACGCGCCCGTGCTCGAAGGGGCGGTCAACGCCGCCGTCGCCGCCACCGACCCGAACGCCACGCTCGAGTCGGTCCGCGAGCAGGCCGAGGCGGCGGCCGAGATCTCGAAGGTGTAGGACGCCGCGTCAGCCGTCGAGCCCGAGGACGTCCCGCACCTCCGCGCGCGTCTCACACGCCAGCGCCTCCGCGGCCAGGTCGCGGGCGGCCGCCGCGTCGATCTCCCGGACCCGTGTCTTGACCGCCGGGACGGTCACCGCGCTCATGCTGAGTTCGTCGAGCCCGAGCCCGACCAGCAGCTCCGTCAGGGCCGGATCCCCGGCCATCTCGCCGCACATGCCGACCCAGGCGTCCGTGCCCTCGGCACCCGTCGTCGTCCGGTCTATCGCCCGCAACACCGCGGGGTGGAGCGGGTCGTGGTGGTCGGCGACCGCGTCGTTCTCGCGGTCGGCGGCCATCACGTACTGGGTCAGATCGTTCGTCCCGACGCTGAGGAAGTCGAGCCGGGCGGCGAGCGCGTCCGCCACGTACGACGCGGCCGGCGTCTCGACCATCGCGCCGAGCGCCGGGACCGCGTGCTCGACGCCCTCGCTCGCGAGGTCGGCGGCCACCGACTCGACCCGGTCGAGCGTGGCCTCGACCTCCTCGACCCGCGAGACCATCGGGAACATGACCGCGAGGTCGCCGGCGTCGCGGTCGCCGTCACCTCCTCCCCCGCGGGCGGCCGCCCGCAACAGCGCGCGGAGCTGCGTCTCGAAGAGGTCCGCGTGTTCCTCCAGCGACAGCCGGATCCCCCGTCGTCCCAGGAACGGGTTCGGCTCGTCGGGGAGGTCGAGGTACGGGACCCGCTTGTCCCCGCCGACGTCGAGCGTTCTGACGACGACTCGGTCATCGGGAAAGGCCTCGAGCGCGGCGACGACCGCCTCGTACTGCTCCGTCTCGTCCGGCCGCGACTCGCGGTCGAGGAAGAGGAACTCCGTCCGGAACAGCCCGATCCCGTCCGCGCCGCGGTCGCTCGCGGGCGACAGCTCCGCCGCGCTCCCGACGTTGGCGGCGACCTCGATCCGCCGGCCGTCCGCGGTCGAGACGGGGTCGGGAACGACGGACGCCTCGTCGCCGGCGAGCGCCGCACTTCGGCGCTCCCCGTCGGGTTCGACGGCGACCTCGCCGGCCTCGCCGTCGACGAGGATCTCGGTGCCCTCGGGGACCGCCGCGAGCGCGTCGCCGACGCCGACGACCGCCGGGATCGACAGCGAGCGCGCGATGATGGCGGCGTGGGAGGTCCGCCCGCCCGCGACGGTGGCGATCCCCGCGACCGCCGCGGGGTCCAGATCCGCCGTGTCGCTCGGCGTGAGCCGCTCGGCCAGCAGGACGGTGCCCGCCGGGAGCGCGGAGAGGTCGACCGTCGCCGGGGCGTCGAGCAGCGCGCGCAGCAGGCGGTCCCGCACGTCTCTGAGGTCGTCCGCGCGCTCCGCCATCCGCCCGTCCATCCCCTCGAACCGCTCGATCGCGTCGGCGAAGCGGTCGTCGACGGCGTGTTCGGCCCGCGTCCCGTCGTCGATGTCGCCCTCGACGTCGTCGACGAGGCCCGGATCGTCGAGGAACGCCTCGTGGGCGTCGAAGACGGCCGCCTCCTCCTCGCCGACGCGCTCGGCCGCCCGGTCGCGCGCCCGGCGGATCCCCTCGCGGGCCGTCTCGCGCGCGGACGCGAACCGCTCGCGCTCGGCATCGGGATCGACCGTCGAGGGGTCCGGGCGCTCCGGGAGGGTCACCCCCGACTCCGGCCGGTACCACCGCGCGGTCCCGACCCCGGTTCGGGGAGTGCTCCCGACCCCGGTCAGCGTCCGCGACCCGGTCACTCCCCGTCCACCTCGTTCGGGTCCCCGTTCTCCGCTTCCCCGTCCTCGACCGGGCTCGTCAACAGCGCCTCGATCGCGTCGAGCGCCGCCGACGCCTCCGACCCCTCGGCGACGATCCGGACGGACTCGCCGTGTTCGACGTTCAGTCCGGTGACGGCGAGCATGCTGTCGGCGCGGACCAGTCCGTCGTCGCCGTCGGCGGCGCGGCCGACGGACACGTCGGCGTCGAACCGGTTCGCCGTCTTCACGAGCTTCGAGGCCGGTCTCGCGTGTAACCCCGCCGCCGGCACCACCTCGACGATCCGTTCCATACCGTTCGTGGGTCGGGAGCGGTCTTATACTCTGGTCCGGTCGGGTCGCGCCTCCCGCTCGGGGGATCGCCCGCCGGTTCCGGATGGAACCGCCGGATCTCGGGGGACTTTGCTCCCCGCCCGCCTGGCGGACCCATGAGCGACACGCGGAACGGAAACGACCGGTACGACGCGATCGTCGTCGGCGTCGGCGGCGTCGGCAGCGCGACGGCCTACCAGCTGGCGAAGCGCGGGCTCGACGTGCTCGGGATCGAGCGGTACGACGTGCCCCACGCGATGGGCTCCTCGCACGGCAGCACCCGGATCATCCGGAAGGCCCAACAGGAGGGGCCGGAGTACGTCCCCCTCGTCGAGCGCGCCTACGAGCGCTGGCGCGAGCTGGAGGAGCGGACCGGCCGCGACCTGCTCACGGTCACCGGGTCGGTCCACGCGGGCGCGCCGGGAACCGACGTGGTCGCGAACGCCCGCGAGGCGTGTGACGCCCACGGCATCGACTACGAGGAGCTCTCGGCGAGCGAGGTGAACGAGCGGTTCCCCGGCTACGACCTCCCGGCGGAATACGAGGCGATCTTCCAGCCCGAGGGCGGCTACCTCGACTGCGAGCGCTGCGTGACCGCCCACGTCGAGGCGGCCCACGCCGAGGGCGCGACGGTCCGCGCCCGCGAGCGCGCCATCGACTGGACGGAGACGGGCGACGGCGTCCGCGTCCGCACGGATAAGGGCCGCTACGAGGCGGACGAGCTCGTCGTGACCGCGGGGCCGTGGACCGCCGAGCTCCTCCCCTCCGTCGCCGACGACGCGGTCCCGGTCCGTGCGCTCATGGCCTGGCTCCAGCCGGAGGAGCCCGAGCTGTTCTCGCCCGACCGGTTCCCCGTCTTCGTGCTCCGCGACGAGGAGGGCGGCGGGTACGGCTTCCCGGTCCACGACGTGCCGGGGTTCAAGTTCGGCTACTCCGGCGACCAGCGGGAGGTCGTCGATCCGGACCGGATGGACCGCGAGCCGACCGCCGCCGAGGAGGAGCTCCACCGCCGGTTCGCGGAGCGGTTCTTCCCGAAGGGAGCCGGTCCCACCGTCGCGTTGCGCACGTGTCTCCAGTCGTACTCGGGCGACGAGGACTTCGTGCTCGGGCGGGTGCCGGGCTACGACTCCGTCACCGTCGGCACCGGCTTCACCGGCCACGGCTTCAAGTTCGCGAGCGCCACCGGCGAGGTCCTCGCCGACTTCGCGACCGAGGGCGAGACCGACATCGACGTCTCGACGCACTCCATCGACCGGCTCTAACGTCCCGCTCCCCGCCGGAAGTGGGAAGTGAACACGGGACATACGATCGGTATCGCATGGAGGTCCACCAGTGACCGGGCCCGCGCCGATCCCGCCCGACGAGTTCGAGACCGCGCTCGACGCCCTCGACTCGGACGACCTGGTGGCGTTCGTCGCAGATCTGTGGGCGGCGACCGCCGACGAGGTCGCGGTCGACTCGCCGAGGGTCACGGTTCGCGACGGCGACGCCCGGACCGATCTCGTCGTCGTCCGAGCGGCGTCGGAGACGGAACGCGGCGGGTTCGACGCCGTCGACGCCAACGCCGCCGACGCCAACGCCAACGCCGACGGCGACGCGGTCGCGGTCGTGCTCGGCGAGGAGGATCCGGACGCCGTCGACGACCCGGACCCCGAAGTGCTCGATGTCGAGACCGTCACCGCCGGGGACCTCCGCCGCCGCCTCCTCTACGCCCTTCCCGCGGCGGATGCCGACTCGGTGAGCGAGCGGTTCCTCGGGACCGCCGCCCGCTCGGAGTCGTACCCCCGCGACCTGCCGACGGAGGCGGAGACGGAGCCGTCTACGGGGAGGGAGGAGCCGGCGGCCGAAACGGAGAAGCCGTCTACGGAGAGGGAGTCGCCGGCGGCCGAAACGGGAGGAGCGGCGACCGCGACGCGGCCGCCGACCGCGACGGAGTCGACAGAAACGCCGCCGACCGGGGAGACCGGAAGTCCCGCGCTCGGTTCCGGATCGTCGCCGTCGCGCTCCGGCTCTCGACCGGGGGTCCCGGCGGGTCGGACGATCCCGGACGACGCGGCGGGCGGGTCGAACGACGGTACGAATGCGTCCGCCGGAGACGGGTTCGCGGCCGAGGGGTCCGACGGTCGCCTCACGGCGTCTCGCGGGGACGACCGCGACGCGTCCCGCAACCGGGTCGCGGTCGCGGTCGTCGTCGTGGTCCTGCTCGCGGCGGTCGGGGGTGCCGCGTCGCTGGCCGGCCCGTCGCTCACCGACGGGGTCGGGGATCGGCTCGATCCGGGCGACGACTCGACGGCGAGCGGCGAGGGACCCGTCGACGGGAGTGAGGAACCGGACGCCTCGGGGGACTCGTCCGCGAGCGCGTCGTCCGAGAACGGCCCGGGCGGTTCGGCCGATATGGGCGACTCAGGGGCGTACACCGGGGTTATCGACCCCGGCGGGTCGATCGAACTCGCGGGGGGTGACGGGAACGAAACCGACCGCAACGGGACGGCGGCCGCGCGGGCGACGGCGCTCGAGCCGACCTGCGAGCGCGCGCCGCTCCACGTCGTCCAGATACAGATGAACGCGCTGCGGTACAACGACCCGGCGACCAACGACGGGATCCGGACGACGAGGCGGTTCGCGTCGCCGCAGAACCGCCGGGCCGTGAGCACCTTCCCGCAGTTCGTCGACCTCTTCGAGGGACCGAACTACGCGCCGATGCTGAACCACGACGCCGCGTTGTACGCCCCGCTCGGGATCGACGGCGACCGCGCCACGGTCCGGGTCGTCACCTACGAGAACGGTTCCGCGACCGGGCACTACGAGTTCCGGATGCGGAAGGTCGACGCGTCAGACGCGTCGCTCACCGGCTACGGCGGCGGCTACGGCGGCTGCTGGATGACCGACGCGGTCGGCGTGGTGTCGGCGGACGATCCCGACGGCGGCTCGGACGACGGTGACTCGAACGGGACCGCGGACGCGTCCGGCGACGCCGGCACGACCGAGGGAACCGACGTCCACGGGCCGCCGGGAAACTGACGACGCCGGGGTCGCGAACGCGGGGACGGCGGGGTCGCGAGCCGATCTCCCTACGGCCGCGAACTCGCTACTCCACGACCGCGACGACCGCCGGCTCCCGCATTCGCGCGAGGACGACGCGGGGCACGTCGGCGCGCTCGCGGATCGCCGCCGCGATCCCGCGGGCGACCGCCTCGTCCGCCTCGTCGTCGACCATGTTGACGAGCGGGATCGCGGTCGCGTCCGCGGGAACGCCCTTCAGTCCGCCCTCCTCGTGGGCCACGACGCGGCCGACCAGCTCCGGAGTGATCTCGTCGCCGATCTCGACCCCGTCGACGAGGTCGGCGACGCGCTCGGGGCGGTGGACGACCGTCTCCGAGAGCGGCTCACCCACCGCGTGGGCGCTCGCCACCGGGACGACGGTGTCGGCCCCCGCGGGAACCTGCGGCTCGCGGTCGTTCGGAGCCTTGAACAGCCGCGTCCGCGCACCGTCGGCTTTCACCAGCACGGGTCCGTCGTGGGCCGCCGAGAGCCGGTCGACCGTCCCCGGATCGTACCCGCGATACCGGTCGTCGCGCTCCCGCTCCGGGACGAGTCCGAGCGGGAACGGCGCCTCCTCGACGCGTTCGCGGTACGCCTCGCGAAGCGCGTCGAGTTCGGCCACGGGGTCTTCCGCCGTCCGCACCGCCGCGACCTGTCGGTCGAAGATCGGTATCCGGACCGTCGCGGTGAGCACCGCCCGGTCGAGACGTGCGGCGAGCGCGTACAGCGTCGTCTTCTTCCCGCCGGCCCCGACGAGACAGGTGGTTCCCTCCGCCGCGTCGAGCGCGTCGACGACGTTCATGCTGAGCTCCGTCCCCTCCCTCACGTCCCCGCGTCGAAAGCGCGTCGATCCCGGCAGGTCGGGCCCCACGGGGATTCCCGTCTCTCGCCGGCACCGTGGGGTTTAATCCCGTTTCGGCGGCTAACGGGGACGATGGCCCCATCGGAGCGGATCCTCCGCGTCGACCTCTCGACCCGCCGGGTCGACAGCGAGCCGGTCCCCGAGGAGTGGCTCGCGACGTACGTCGGCGGGAAGGGGCTCGGCGCTCGCTACCTCTACGCGGCCGGCGGCGGGATCGACCCGGAGTCGCCCGCGAACCCCCTCGCGTTCATGACCGGGCCGCTGACCGGCTACACCCCCGGCGAGCAGCGGTACGCGGCGATCACGAAGTCGCCGCTCACGGGCGCGTTCCTCGACTCCTACGGCGGCGGGACCTTCCCGGCTCGACTCGCCGGCTCGCTCGGCCCGCACCTCGGCGCCATCGTCACCGGCGCGGCCGACGAGCCGGTCGTCCTCTCGCTTTCGGACGGGGAGGCGACCGTCGAGCCCGCGGGCGACCTGTGGGGGCTCGACGCCGTGGAGACGGACGACCGGTTTCCCGACGCGGCCGTCGCCTGTATCGGTCCGGCGGGCGAGAACGCGGTGCGGTACGCGACGATCGCCTCCGACGGCGGTGACCACCACGCCGGCCGGGGCGGCGCGGGCGCGGTGATGGGCTCGAAGCGGCTGAAGGCGGTCGTCGCCCGTGACCCGCCGCCGGAGCCGTCCGGGCGGCTCGCGGCCCTCAAGGCGCGCGAGGAGGCGGCGTTCGCCGACAGCGACGCGGGACGCTGGCTGGCTGCGGGTGACACCCTGGAGACGGTCGACTTCGCGAACGAGGCGGGCGTGCTCCCGACCCGCGGCTGGCAGGAGTCCCGGTTCGACGGCGCGGAGGGGATCGGCGTCGAGCGCGCCGCCGAGCGCGCGACGGGTCGCGAGCGCGAGAACGACCCGGTCCCCGGCGGGTTCCGGATCCCCGAGGTCGACGACGAGCCGGCGAACGACGCGATGAGGGACGACGAACCGGCGGACGGCGAGCCCGCGAACGACGCGAGGAGCGCGTCGGACGACGAACCCGACGGCGACAGCGTCCCGCGCGGCGCGACGCCGATCGTCCTCGGGGCGGGCCTCGGCATCGACGACTTCGACGCGGTCGCGGCGCTGGGCGGGGTCTGTGACCGCCTCGGGATGGACGTCATCTCCGCGGGCAACGCGGTCGCCTGGGCGGTCCGCGCCGGCGACGAGGGGCTGATCGACCGCGAGGTCGCCTTCGGCGACGAGGCGGCCGCCCGGTCGACGATCGAGGAGATTGCGGGCCGGGAGACGCCGCTCGGGGACGCGCTCGCCGACGGCGTCGCGGCCGCCGCGTCGCGGCTCGGGGGCGAGGACCTGATCCCGACGGTGAAGGGGATGGAGCTCTCCTCGTACGACCCCCGCGGGGCGGCGTCGATGGCGCTGGCGTACGCCACGAGCGACCGCGGCGCGTGTCACCGACGGGCCCGACCGGTGGAGGTGGACGCGATGGCACCGCGCTCGCGCGACCCGGACGAGGTCGCCGCCGCGGTCGCGGCCGAGCAGGACCGCCGGGCCGCGCTGTGGTGTCTCATCGGCGACGACTTCCTCGAGGACGTGTTCGACCCCGCGGTCGCCGCCGAGTGGCTCGCCGCCCGCGGGTACGACCACGAGCCCGCGGACCTGGACGGCCTCGGCGAGCGGGTGTGGACGCTCACGCGACTGTACAACGTCCGCGAGGGGTTCGACCGCGAGGACGACGCCCTGCCGCCGGCGATCGCGGGGGCGAGAGGCGACGCGGGGAGCGACGAGGGCGGAGGTGAAAGCGGCGGAGGCGACGGAGACGACCCGGCCGACGCGGCGACCCCCGACACGCTCGACACCGACGCGCTCGACCCCGGCGCGTTCGAGGACCTCCTCGACCGCTACTACGCGGTCCGCGAGTGGGACGAGGACGGGCTGCCGACCGCCACCCTCCTCGACCGGCTCGGGCTCGCCCACCTCGCCGACGGGACGACGGCGGACGAGACGACGGCGGACGAGAAGACGGCGAATGAGACGACGGACGTAGCGACGACCGGCGGGGACGACGGTCACTGAGCCGGTTCGTGGCGGTTCGAGGACCTAGGGCGCGGCCTGCTTCGTCGAGATCAACTCGATCACGTCGCGGTGGGAGAGCTCGTGGTCGGCCCCGACCTGTCGGCCGCTCCGGCAGTCGGTGCCGTGGAGCAGCCCCTCGCCGATGTCGGAGTGGATGTGGTACGCGAAGTCCTCCGTCGTCGCGCCCTCGGGCAGGAGGAAGCAGTCGCGGAAGACGCCCTTCTCGTCGCTCGACCCGTTCGCGGAGCCCGGAAACACCGCGATACAGCCGAGCACGTCGAAGACGGCGGCCTCCAGCGCCGCCTGGACCCCGGTGCCGCCGTACTCGCTCACGTGGTCGCGGATCGCCTCGAGGCCCGCGGCCTGCTCGTCGGAGACGTCGCCGACGACCTCGAAGTCGTCGTCGCCGGCGGTGTAGTCGACGACGCCCGCCTCGTCCGCGTTCTTGAGCGCCTTCTCGGCGTGGGCGCTCACGGGGACGAACGAGAGGTGGTCGTAGTCGGGGTCGTCGGTTATCTCCGCCCAGTTCTCCCTGGCTTCGGGCGTGTCGGTCTTGTTGGCCGCGACGACCATCGGCTTGGTGCGCTTTCTGATCTCGCGAGCGAGGGACTCGCGGTCCTCCGCGTCCCACGTCTCGGGGTCGAGCTCGAGCTCCTCTGCGAGGATGACCTGCTTCATCTCGTCCTTCGTGATCCCGAACGCGGACATCTGTTCCGCAAGCTCCTCCTCGATGGCGGCCTCGGAGCCCTGATAGCGCGTCGCGTACTTCTCGAGGCCCTTCGAGAGCACGTCGAGGTACCAGGCGTCGAGCTCCTCCTCGAGGAAGTCGATGTCCTCGCGGGGGTCGTGGCCCTCGGTCCGCTCGCCCTCGATGTCCGTCGTTCCCGAGAAGTCGACGACGTGGACCAGCGCGTCCGTCTCGTTGAGGTCGGTGAGGAACTGGTTGCCGAGCCCGCGCCCCTCGTGTGCGCCGGGGACCAGCCCGGCCACGTCGACGAGTTCGATCGGGACGAACCGCGTGCCGTCGCGACAGACCCCGACGCTCGGGGTACACGTCTCGTCGAACTCCGGGGCCGCACACTCGACGCGGACGTAGGCCTCGCCCACGCTCGGATCGATCGTCGTGAAGGGATAGGCTCCCTCGGGCACGTCGTTCATCGTCGCCGCGTTGAAGAACGTCGATTTGCCCACCGAGGGCTTACCGACGAGGCCGATCCGGTAACTCATTACCCCGATTCCGCCGTCCGAGGTGAAAAGCGATGCGAGAGGGGAGAGCGCATGCGAGAGCATCCATCGCACACGGGAAACCAAATGCGGGTCACGAACCCGAGAGCGGCGTCCTGAACCGCTTATGTACCGGGGCGTCGAACCCCGACCCATGTACGCGCTCGTCGGCGGCACCGTCCACACGGCAACGGAGCGGGGAACGATCGAGGGAACCGTCGTCATCGACCACGGGGAGATCGTCGCCGTCGGTGACGTCGAACCGCCCGAGGAGGCGACCGTCCTCGACGTCGAGGGGCTCCACGTCACGCCGGGGCTCGTCGACGCCCACAGCCACGCCGGGGTGGCCGAGTGGGGCGAGCCCGAGGACCGCGACTACAACGAGGGGACCGACGCGGTCACCCCGCACGTCACCGCGCTCGACGGCTTTCACCCCCGCGACGAGGAGCTGAAACACGCGTTCCAGAACGGCGTGACCTCCGTCTCGGCGCGGATGGGCTCCGGCAACGTGATCGGCGGGATCATCTGCTCGATGAAGACGCACGGGCTGACCGCCGACGACATGCTGATCCGCGAGGACGGGATGAAGGCCGCGATGGGCGAGAACCCCAAGCGCTTCCACGGCGAGGAGCAGGGCCGTCAGCCGTCGACGCGTCCCGGCGTGGCGGCCACCCTCCGCTCGGCGCTGATGGAGGCGGAGGACTACGTCGACCGGCGCGAGCACGCCCGCAACGAGGGCGAGCCGTTCGAGCGCGACCTCGGCATGGAGAACCTCTCGCGCGTGCTCACCGAGGGGCTTCCGCTCCGGGTCCACGCCCACCGCGCAGACGACATCATGACGGTGTTCCGGATCGCGGAGGAGTTCGGGATCGAGAATCTCTCCATCGAGCACGCGACCGAGGGGCACCTGATCGCGGAGGAGTTCGCGAAGCGGGACGTGCCCGCGGTCGTCGGCCCGTCGCTGTACTCCGGCGCGAAGTACGAACTGCGCAACATCACCTTCGAGACGCCGGGTATCCTCCACGAGGCCGGCGTGAAGGTCGCGATCCAGACCGACGCGCCCGTGTTGCCCCAACAGCACCTCGACGTCTGCGTCGGGCTCGCGGTCCGCGAGGGGTTCCCCGAGGAGGAGGCGCTGGAGGCGGTCACGCGCTACCCCGCCGAGATCCTCGGGATCGACGACCGCGTCGGCACCCTGGAGGTCGGCACCGACGCCGACGTGGCGGTCTGGGACGGCGTCTTCCACGAGAACGGGACCCGCACGCGACACGTCTTCGTCGACGGCGAGCACGTCTTCGACCGCGAGCGCGACTCGGTCGACCCCCGCGAGGAGTACGACTGGTAGGAGAGCGTCGTCGAACCGTTCACAGACCGTGTGGTGCCATTAGTGAACCAGTCAGTAGCGATCAGTCCCTATCCGATCAGTGCGGTGGCGCGCCTCCGAGCGCCCCTTGGGCGCGAGGAGTCCGCGAGGGAGTCGCTGGCGCGGAACCGCGCCAGCGACGAGGCTGGGGAGGTGTGAGGTGCGTTGCGGTCGCGTACGTCGATCACCGCCGGTTCACCGCCCCGTCAGCTTCACTCCACGACCCTGACGACCCCGCGCATCCCCTGCGTCTGGTGTGGCGTACAGACGTACTCGTGGATTCCCGGCTCCTCGAACGTGTGCTCGAAGGTGTGGCCGGCCTCGTTGGTCAACTCGGACTCGAACACGCCGTCGACGTGGACGACGTTGTGCCCGCCGCCCTCGCCGGTCCACTCCCAGACCACGGTCGTGCCGGGGTCGATCCGGACGTTCGACGGATCGAAGGAGAGCCCGTTTCCGGCCCCGACGGCGACCTCGACCGTCCCCTGACCGGTCCGGTCGACCGGCTCCGCGTCGCTTCCGCCCCCGCCCGATCCGCCGGTCAGCCCGGCACAGCCGGCGAGGAGGGCGATCGAGGCGGCACTACAGGACCCGACGAGCGCACGACGACTGCGTTCGACCATGCGTCGGGAAGGGCGGCGATCGGGTAAAACGTCTCGACCGCTCCCCGGCGATGGGAACGGGTTTTTCACCGACAGCGCCGAAAGAGCGGACATGAGCGAATGGACCGACGCGATCGTCGGCGAGCGGATGACCGTCGACAACGAGTTCAACGACCGCGTGATGGCCTCGCGGTTCTCCAGTCAGGAGTGGGGACTGATCATGACCGCGGCGGAGTTCGAGATCGAGGACTCCGAGGACCCCGAGGCGGCGCGGATCGTCGCCGACACCTCGAACCTGCCCGCGATCATGCCCGAACTGGAGAACGTCCGGTCGCAGGTCGCCGCGATGGGCGGCAGGGGCGGTCCCGGCGACGCGGGAGGCGGGGCCGGCGGATCCGGAAGCGGCGGCGGAGGCGGCGGGATCCTCGACTCGATCAAGGGCGCGCTCGGCCTCGGCGGAAGCGGCGGCGGCGGCGGCACGAGCGACGAGGAGCTGGAGGCGGCGGAACGGCTCCTCGAGGAGTACGCCGAGGAGCTTCAAGCGCACCTCGAGAGCGTCGGCAAGTGGGAGCAGGTGCGGGTCGCCTACCAGGAGTGACCGTTTTCCGCGGCCCGCTGCCGCGGTCGACGGATACAACCGCCGAGCCGGCGAACCCCTCCACATGACGGAGATCCCGCTCGAACACGTTCACGTCGCTCCCGACCACGACGCCGGTTCCGCTCCGGCGGTCTTCGTGCTCCACGGCCGCGGTGCCGACGAGGAGGACCTCCTGCCCGTCGCGGAGTCGCTTCCCGACGACCTCCACGTGATCAGCCTCCGCGCGCCCGACCCGCTACAGGGCGGCTACACGTGGTACGAGCTCGACCTCTCCGGCGGCGGGCTCCACGAGAGCCAGCCGCACGCCGCGGACTTCCGGCGGAGCCTCGATCTGATCGACGAGAGCGTCGCGGCCGCGACCGAGGTCTACGACCTCGACGCCGACCGGATCGGGCTGCTCGGGTTCAGCCAGGGCGCGATCACGAGCCTCTCGCTCCTCCTCGAGAACCCCGACACCTACGACTGGGTCGTCGGGCTCCACGGCTACCTCCCCGACTCACACGCGGATCTGGCCCCCGACGGGATCGAGGGGAAACCCGTCTTCGTCGGTGCCGGCACGGGCGACCGGGTGATCCCGGACTCGCGGAGCGAGGCGGCCGCCGATCGGCTCGCGGAGCTCGGCGCGGACGTGACCTACGAGACGTACGCCACCGGTCACGGGATCGGCCGGGAGGAGCTCGCCGACGTGGTGGCGTTCGTCGAGGCGCGGCTCGCGTGAGGCGAGGACGCGACGACGTCGAGTGGGGGGACGGATGTCCGGCGAGAGCGTGACGGACCGTGGATCCGGGTCGCTCATCGCGCGGATCCGGGTCGCTCGCGACGACGGATCGAGTCACTCGGCAGGTCCGCCCGCGGCGTCGAGCGGCTCGGTACACCAGTGACAGAAATCGAGGTCCGCGTCGGTGTCGCGGCCGCAGTGGGGACACTCGATCGTCGACGGGACCGCCCCCGGCGGCTTCGCCCCGGCGTCGGAACCGGTTCGCCTCGCCCTCCCCTCGTTTTCGCGACCCGCGGCCCCGGCGGACCCGTCGGCCGCGTTGCCGTCACCCCCGGTCCGCTCGACCGTGCCGGTTCCCGTCTCCCCGGTACCCGTCGCGCCCGTGGTCGCGCCGCCGGCTCCCCGTTGTCGGTCGTAGCGCCGGTTGTTCCGGACCGCGAGGACGTAGGCGTCGACGACGCTGGCGAGCACCGCGAGCAGGCCGGGTGCGACGTCGGCGACCGGCGGCGTCTCGCGGGCCAGCAGCTGGTCGACGGCCGCGTCCGGCACGAGGAACACGAGCGTCGCCGTGATCACGGCGTACCAGCCGAACGCGCGGGCCCACCGTCGGAGGTACGCGTGGCCGAGCCCGGATATCAACAGCGCTAACAGCACGGCGAGCCACGGTCGCCGTCGACGGATCTCGCTCATGTCCCGGCGGTACGGACTCCGGAGCCGTGTAGTTGTCCCTCCCTCGGAGCGTTTATCCCTCCGAGACGCCGAGTCGGCGTATGTTCGGGATCCCGACGGCGGAGCTCCTCACGGGGCTCCGGATCGCCCTCCTCGCGGTCGCCTACTGGGGGGCCGGGTTCGTGGTTGCGTACCTCCTGTACAGGCGATGGCGCGGCGACGGCCCGCGAGACTCCGACGGCGAGGCGGAGAACTAGCCTCGACGCGGCGCGGGCCGGGGAACGACCCCCGCGACCCCCGGATTCCGCTTCCCACCACCCCCGGCTTCCGCTTCGACCACGCTTTTGCCGCCGCCCGCCGGAGGACGGGTATGACCGACACGGCGCTCGTGGTCGGCGGCACGCGGTTCATCGGCCGGCACGCGGTCGCGGACCTCACCGAGAACGGCTACCGGGTCACGACGCTGACCCGCGGGAACCGCGAGGACCCGTTCGCGGACGACGACCGGGTCGACCACATCGAGGGGGATCGCACGAACGACCGCGACCTGGAAGCCGCGAGGCTGTCCGCGGATCCCGATATCGTGATCGACTGCGTGGCGTACCGCCCCGCCGACGTCGCGGCCGCGACCGAGATCTTCGCCGACGTCGACGGCTACGTGTACGTCTCCTCCGGCGCGGCCTACGCGGCCGAGCACGTGCCGAAACGCGAGGGCGAGACGCCGCTCGAGGCGTGTACGCCGGAACAGGCGACCGACGATAGCGACGCCACCTACGGCAACCGGAAGGCCGCGGGCGACCGGGAGGTCTTCGCCGCGGCCGCCGAGGGCGTCAACGCGACGTCCGTCAGGCCGTGTATCGTGTACGGCCCGCACGACTACACCGAGCGGCTCGACTACTGGATCGATCGCGTCCTCACCTACGACCGCGTGGTCGTCCCCGGCGACGGGGACAACCTCTGGCACCGGGCGTACGTCGAGGACGTGGCGAGCGCGCTCCGGATCGTCGCGGAGCGCGGCGAGCCGGGGGCCGCCTACAACGTCGGCGACCGCCGGGCGCTCACGCTCGAGGAGACGCTCGAGACGATCGCCGCCGTCGCCGACACGACGTGTACGGTCGTGCCCGCGGACGCGGACGCCCTCGCGGCCGGCGGGCTCGAGCCGACCGACTTCACGCTCTACCGGGAGTACCCGCACCTGCTCGACACCTGCGCGCTCGCCGACCTCGGCTGGGAGTCGACGCCCGTCGAGGAGGCGATGGCGCGGAGCGTCGCCGACCACCGCGACTCGGATCGCGACGGGAACGAGTGGGACCCCGGTCGCGACGCCGAAGAGCGGGTACTCGGCGTGAAAGAGACGTTATAGCCCTGCCGTGGCGCGCCTGCGAGCGCCCGGAAGGGCGCGAGGAGGGAGAGATCGGAGGTCGCTCTGACAGCCCGCGAGTCCTCGCGACTGGAACTTTGGATGTGTTCACCACACCAACGACCATCTCGCATTGGCCATCCCGATCGTCATCGAAATAAGCGTTCTACACGCGCCCTTCAACGACCGGCCGTTTCGTTCTGAGTGATGTCTGAACGATCGAACGGTGGAGCAGGGGAAGTTCGGGATCGGATCGCGTCCGATCTGAGCCGGAGCGTCTCGAATCGAAGGAGGTTCTCCGCTACCCCTCCCACTCCTCGAAGTCGCGGTAGACGCCCTTCGAGAGGTAGCGCTCCGAGGAGTCGGGGAAGACGGTCACGACGCTCTCGTGGGGGGCGTCGACCTCGCCGTCGCGGATCTCGCGGGCGACCCGCTTGGCGGCGAGCGCGTTCGCGGCCGACGAGGAGGCGACGAGGTGACCCTCCTCGGCGGCGAGCCGGCCCATCTCCTCGTGGACCTCGCGGTCGGGGATCGCGTGGATCTCGTCGACGAGATCGGGGTCGAACAGCTCGTTGGTCTCGATGTCGTGGGTGCCGATCCCCTCAGTCTTGTACTCCTCGTGGTCGACGTCCTCGCCGAAGAACTCGCGGTACGCGGAGCCGGCGGGCTCGACGGCGACGACGCGGGTGTCGGAGTCGCGCTCGCGGAAGTAGCGGGCCATGCCCATCAGCGTGCCGGCGGTGCCGCAGCCGGCGACGACCGCGCCCACCTCGCCGTCGAGCGCCTCGGCGATCTCCGGGCCGGTCGTCTCGTAGTGGGCCTCGGCGTTGAGCGGGTTCGAGAACTGCTGGGGGACCACCGCGCCGTCCAGCTCCTCCGCGATCTCGTGGGCGCGCTCGATCGCGAACCCCATCCCGTCGTCCGTCGGCGTGTTGATCACGTCCGCGCCGAGCGCCCGCATCAGCTGCTGTTTCTCCACGGAGAACCGTTCGGGGACGACGAAGACGGCGTTCACGTCGAGCTGCTCGGCGGCGACCGCGATCCCGATTCCCGTGTTGCCCGCGGTCGGCTCGATGACCGTCCCACCGGGCTCCAGATCGCCGCGCTCGAGCATCGCCTCGAGCATGTATTTCCCGATGCGGTCCTTGACGCTCGCGCCGGGGTTGAACGACTCCAGCTTCGCGTACACCGGCACCGCGTCCGGCGAGTCGTGAACCCGGACGAGCGGCGTCTCGCCGATCGTCTCCAACACGGAGTCGAGGGGCTCGCGATGCGTGGTCATGTAGAGGCAAGGGTTGCCGCCCGGTTTGTGTGTTTCCATCCCCGGGGCGGCCGGTCGACGGCGCCCGGTCGACGACGCCCGGTTCGCTCTCGACCCGGCTCGTCCCGCTCGGCCCGGCTCGCCCCGTTCGGGCGGATCGAACAACACTTATGCCGCTCGTCCGGCTTTCCGAGGGTATGAGCGAGACGGACGCGTGCGCCGACGTGACGGTCGTCCTCCCGGACGGGTCAGAGCTCTCCGTGCCGGCCGGATCGACGGTCGAGGACGTCGCCTACGAGATCGGTCCCGGACTCGGGAGCGACACGGTCGCCGGCAAGATCGACGGCGAGCTCGTCGAGAAGCACGCCGAGGTCGGCGACGGCGACCGGATCGAGATCGTCACGGACCAGTCGGACGAGTACCTGACGGTCCTGCGCCACACGGCCGCGCACGTGTTCGCGCAGGCGCTCCAGCGGCTCCACCCCGAGGCGACGCTCACGATCGGCCCGCCGACCGACGAGGGGTTCTACTACGACGTGACCGACGTCGACCTCGACGAGGACGACCTCGACGCCATCGAAGCGGAGATGGACGAGATCATCGCGGCCGACTACGACGTCGAGCGCGTCGTCCGATCGCGTGAGGACGCGATGGAGATCTACGCCGACAACGAGTACAAACGCCAGATACTCGAGGAGGAGGCCGACGACGACGAGGTGACCTTCTACGTCCAGGACGGCTGGCAGGACCTCTGTCGGGGCCCGCACGTCGAGTCGACCGGCGAGGTCGGGGCGGCGGCGCTGCTCGAGGTGTCGGCGGCGTACTGGCGCGGCGACGAGGACAACGACACGCTCACCCGGGTATACGGGACGGCGTTCGCCTCCGAGTCCGACCTCGAGGAGCACCTCGAGCTGCGCGAGCAGGCCAAGGAGCGCGACCACCGCAAGATCGGCCAGGAGATGAACCTCTTCTCGATCCCGACGGTGACGGGGCCGGGCCTCCCGCTGTATCACCCGCCGGGCAAGACCGTCCTGAACGAGCTCTCCGCGTTCGCGAACGGGCTCAACCGCGAGAACGGCTACGAGGAGGTCGAGACGCCGCACGTGTTCCGGACGGAGCTGTGGAAGAAGTCGGGCCACTACGAGAACTACAAGGAGGACATGTTCCTCCTCGACGTCAACGACGAGGAGTACGGGCTCAAGCCGATGAACTGCCCGGGCCACGCGACGATCTTCGACCAGCAGAACTGGTCGTACCGCGACCTCCCGAAGCGCTACTTCGAGAACGGGAAGGTGTACCGCAAGGAGCAGCGCGGCGAGCTCTCGGGGCTCTCCCGGGTGTGGTCGTTCACCATCGACGACGGCCACCTGTTCGTCCGCCCGGACCAGATCCGGGGGGAGATCGAGTCCGTCATCGAGATGATCTTCGAGGTCGTCGAGACGCTCGATCTCGAGGTCGAGGTCGCGTTGGCGACCCGACCCGACAAATCCGTCGGCGGCGACGAGATCTGGGAGTCGGCGGAGGAACAGCTCCGCGACGTGCTCGAGTCCGGCGGCTACGACTACGACGTCGAGCCCGGCGACGGGGCCTTCTACGGCCCGAAGATCGACTTCGGCTTCGAGGACGCGCTGGGCCGCGTCTGGGACGGGCCGACGGTCCAGCTCGATTTCAACATGCCCGAGCGCTTCGGGCTGACCTACACCGGCGAGGACAACGAGGAGCACCGCCCGGTGATGATCCACCGCGCGCTGTACGGGAGCTACGAGCGCTTCTTCATGGTGCTCATCGAGCACTTCGACGGCGACTTCCCGCTGTGGCTCGCGCCCGAACAGGTGCGGATCCTCCCCGTCTCCGACGAGACGCTCGGCTACGCCCACCGCGTGAAGAACGCGCTCGCCGACGCCGGGATCCGCGTCGAGGTCGAGGACCGCGACTGGACGGTCGGCCGCAAGATCCGCCAGGGCCACGACGACCGGCTCCCGTACATGGTCGTCGTCGGCGACGACGAGGCCGAGGCCGGTACCGTCTCCGTGCGCGACCGCTTCGAGAACCAGCGCGGCGACGTCGACCTCGACGTCTTCGTCGACCACCTCGTCGAGGAGTACGAGGAGAAACGCGTCGAGCCGGACTTCGTGACGGGCGCGGAGTAGACGCTCGGTCCGGACCCGCGTGCGTTCCGATGCTCGGTCCCGCCCTCCCCTCTCACTCCCCGCCGAACTCGTCGCCGTCGGCCACGAACTCGACCCCGTCGACCTCGAACCGCGCCCCGCCGCTCCCGCTCTCGCCGACCGTGACCGTCCAGTCGTGTGCGGCGGCTATCTCCTCGACGATGCTCAGCCCGAACCCGGTCCCCTCGTCGCTCGTCGTGTAGCCGGTCTCGAACACCTGATCGCGTTCGTCCTCGGGGATGCCCGGGCCGTCGTCCTCGACGAAGAACCCGCTCGCGGCGTCGAGCCGTCCGACCCGCACCGCCACGTCGCTCCCGCCGTGATCGACCGCGTTGCGGAAGAGGTTCTCGAGGAGCTGTCGGAGCCGGGACTCGTCCGCCCGGATCCGGGTCCGATCGAGTTCGACGGTCAGCTCGGCGGCCGCCGTCTCGGCGGTCGACCACCCGTCGCGAGCCGTCTCCGCGAGGTCGACGGTCTCGAGCTCCTCGACGCGGACGCCGTCGCGCGCCAGCGTCAACAGGTCCTCGATGAGGGTCTCCATCCGCGCGAGCGACCGCTGGACCGGATCGATACGCTCGCTGTCGCTCTCCTCCGCGAGCAGTTCGAGGTGGCCGACCGCGGTGTTCAGCGGGTTCCGGAGGTCGTGGCTCACGACGCTCGCGAACTCCTCGAACCGGTCGCGCTCGTGTTGGAGCTGCGCTCGCGCTCGCTCGCGCTCCAGCTCGTAGCTCACCCAGCGGGTCAACAGCTCGACGAACGTCTTCTGGAGGTCGGAGAACGACTCCCCCCGCGCGTCCGTGTCGGCGAAACAGAGGGTCCCGTACAGCTCCGCGTCGATCTCGACGCGGCCGCCGATGTACGTTCCGAGCCCGAACCGCTCGTAGGCCGGTTCCCCCTCCCATCCCTCGTTCGCCGCGTCGACCACCGTCAACAGCCGGTCGAGTTCGACCGTCCGTTTACAGTACGCCTCCTCGAGCGGGCAGGCCTCCCCCTGTTCGAGCGCCGAATGCGTCGCCCGTGACGCCTCGATGTGTTGTGTCCCGTTCTCGATACGGGTGAGGAAGCCGTTCGGCAGGTCGAGATACTCACAGCCCAGCTCGAATATCTCCTCGAGTTTCGCCTCGAAGGACCGGTCCCCGTCGGAGGAGACCGCGTACAGCCGCTGGATCGCGTGGAGGTTCCGTTGCCGCTGGCGCTCGAGCTCCCGCCGTTCGGTGATGTCGCGGAGGTGTATCGAGAGTCCGGACTCCGAGGGGAACGCTCGCACGTCGAACCAGGTGTCGAGCGGCCGGTAGTAGGCGTCGAACGACGCCGGCTCCTGCGTGCGCATCGCCTGGTGGTACCGGTCGTAGAACTCGGTGTCGGTGGCCTCGGGGATCGCCTCCCACAGGTGTGCTCCCTCGACCGCGGCGTCGTCGTCGGCCATCGCCCCGCGGAGTATCTCGGTGGCCCGATCGTTCGCGTACGTGATCCGCCAATCGGCGTCGACGGCGAAGAACCCGTCCGCCATCCGATCGAGGACGTTCCGGAGGTCGGCGTCGGGATCCGAAACCGATGGCGGTTCGCTCATGGCTGGATCCACACCCGCGAGCACTTCAGTCATTGGGGATCCCGCCCGTCTCCGCGGCTCCCCCGACGGGAGACGACCCGCGTCGCGCCGCCGCTCCGGTTCCGTCGCGTTTTTTATATTCGCCGTGAGAACGCCCTGTATGTCCGATCGATCGTTGGAGACTGTCGCGGACGACGAAGCGCCCGAAGTCGGGGAACTCTCGCCGCCGGATCGGACCCTGATGGGGCCGGGACCGAGCGAGGTTCACCCGCGGGTACTGCGCGGAATGAGCACGCCGCTCGTCGGCCACCTCGACCCCTCGTTCGTCGAGATCATGGACGAAGTTCAGGAGCTGTTGCGGTACACGTTCCGGACCGACAATCAGTGGACGATCCCCGTCTCGGGGACGGGGTCGGCGTCGATGGAGGCCGCGATCGGCAATCTCGTCGAGCCGGGCGACACGATGCTCGTCCCGACGAACGGCTACTTCGGCGGGCGGATGGCCTCGATGGCCGAGCGCGCCGGCGGCGAGGTCGTCGAGGTCGACGCGCCGTGGGGCGAGCCGCTCGACCCCGCGGACGTCGAGGCGGCGTTCGACGCCCACCAGCCGGACGTGTTCGGGTTCGTCCACGCGGAGACCTCCACGGGCGTCCTCCAGCCGCACGTCCCGGAGCTGACGGACATCGCGCACGCCCACGACGCGTACGTGATCGCCGACTGCGTCACGTCGCTCGGCGGCGTCGAGATGCGCGTCGACGAGTGGGACGTCGACGTGGCGTACTCGGGCCCACAGAAGTGTCTCTCCTGTCCGCCGGGCGCGAGCCCGCTCACGCTCAACGACCGGGCGATGGACAAGGTGCTCGACCGCGACGAGCAGCCCCGGTCGTGGTACCTCGACCTCGCGCTGCTGGAGGGATACTGGGGCGACGAGCGCGCCTACCATCACACCGCGCCGATCACCAACGTGTACGCGATCCGCGAGGCCCTCCGGCTCGTCGCCGAGGAGGGCATCGAGAGCCGGTGGGAGCGGCACCGCGCGGTCGCCGGCGACCTGAAGGCCGGGCTCCAGGACCTCGGACTCGAGATGAACGCACCCGACGAGTACTGGCTGCCCAGCCTCAACGCGGTCCGCGTGCCCGACGGGGTCGACGACGGCGCGGTCATCGACCACCTCCTCGAGGAGTACGACATCGAGATCGCCTCCGGGCTCGGCGACCTCGCGGGCGACATCTGGCGTATCGGCTGTATGGGCTACTCCGCGCGCCCGCAGAACGTCGAGTTCCTGCTCGCGGCGCTCGAGGACGCGCTCGCCGAGCAGGGATTCGAGGGCTGATCGACCGCTCCTCCCCGATCACGCCCCCGACTCGGTCACGGCTCCGGCGAGCGGATCGGTGCGGTGACCAACCCTTTCGGGACGTCGTCGCTGTCATCGTTAGCGTCGCCCTCGAACTCCACGCGCATCGTCCAGCCGTCGTCGGTCGGCTCGACCCGCGTTCCGGTCGGCCGGCGTTCCGGGGACCGCCGGATGAACTCGACGACGATCGGCAACACCGGGAGCGACCCGTTCCGCGGCGAGAGCGCGTAGCCGGTAATCCGGGCGGTCTCCGCGAACGACCCGGTGCCGTCGTCGAGGTCGAGAGGCTCCGTGGCCGCCGGCACGCGATCGAAACCCGCGAGGAGCCCGTGATCGCGGAGGTCCCCGAGCGTCGCGGATAACGGATCGGCCGCGTCCTCGTCGTCGGGAGTGTCGGCGGGACCGCCCGCACCGTCGGCGGGACGGACGACGTCGATCCCCGCTGTTCCACGGTCCGCGTCGTCGAATCCGTCGACGGACGACCGCTCGAGGCGGTCCGCGGCCCGCGAGAGGATGTCGGTCAGGTCCTCGGCCGCGAGCCGGTCGGCGAGTTCCGCCGCCATTCCCTCGAGCAGGCAGAGACAGAGGGCGTCGGGGTCCGGCACGCGCTCGGCGAGATCGAAGTACCGGTCCATCACCGCAGTCTCCACCTCCCGGCAGCCGGCCTCCGAGAGCGCCTCGAAGACGGCGGCCGCGATCCGGTGACAGAACTCCACCAGCCGCCGCCGGCGTTCGTTCCGCCGGGATCGGCCGTTGATCACGGGCTCCGAGAGCGCCCATCGGTCCTCGTCGTCCTCGTCGGATCCGCCGCGTCCGCTCGCGGCGTCGTGCTCGTCGATCCCGCCGTGTCTGCCGCCCCCGCCGTGTCCGCCGCACCCGCCGGTTCGGGACTCGCTCCGTCCGGAGCCCCGATCGGAACGGCGGTCGGGGTGATCGGGGCGGTCGGAGCGTTCGGGGCGGTCGGGGAGATCGAGGCGGTCGGGGCGTTCGGGGGGCTCGCACAGCTGCGAGACGATGACGTCGTAGCGCGGGACGCCCGGGTCGTACCGGCGGAGCGCGGCCCGGTACTGCTCGGTCGCCCGAGCGGCCGCCCGCGCCGTGGGTCGGTCCGCGAACCGGAGTCCCGCCGCGGGAACCGGACGGTCGCCGTAGCGCGCACAGACGAGGTAGTAGTCGCCGTCGTCGGTCGCGAGGCGTTCGACGTGGTCGCGGATGTCCTCGAGCGTGGTTCCGATCATTCACTCACCGTTCGAACGTGCTGACGTTCCGCTCACCCGATCACTCCTCCCGGAGGCTCGGGTGCGTCTCCTGGTCGTCCGGGTGCGGTTCGGCGAACCGCTCGCGCATCGTCTCGAGCGACCGGCCCTCGCGTCGTCGCCGCTCCGCCCCGCCGATCTCCTCACAGCCGGGCGGGATCGGTCGACCGCGGTCGGAGAAGTACCCCTCCGGGGCGACCCAGTCGTGGTAGAAGGGGCCGTCGTCGTCCTCCAACAGCGTGACCGCGACCTCCGCGCCGTGGCCGGCACACACCGCCGCCTGATGGGGCTTCTCCGCGAGCCGGCCCGCGGCGTACAGCCCGTCGACGCCGGTCCGACCGCGCTCGTCCGTGTCGACGAACGTCTTTCCGCGGTCGAGGAGGCCGACGCCGTCGACGCCCTCGAGGTAGCCGACCTCGTTTTTCGTCGCCGCGACGACGTAGTCGGCGGCGATCCGGTCGCCGTCCGCCGTCTCGATCCGGAACCGGGCCGGATCGTCGCCCCCGGGACCGTCTTCGGCCGCGGGTTCGACCGCCGTCACTCGGGCGTCGAGGCGGTCGGTGCCGGCGTTCTCGGCCTGTTCTTCGAGGAGGTCGAGCAGGCGGCGCGCGTTGACGCCGACGGGGAAGCCGGGGAAGTTATCCAGGTGGGCGTTCCGGCGAAGGATCGATCCGCCCGCGTCACAGACGAGCGTGTCGAGGCCGTGACGGGCCGTGAAGACGGCCGCCGACAGCCCCGCGACTCCGCCACCGACGACGACGATGTCGTACTCCATGTCGCCCATCTACGCGCCCTCGTTGATGATACCCGCGACTCGCTCGCGGTCGAACAGGCGTTCGTCCTCGGGGAGATCGGGGTAGCCGTCGCCGTCCTCGTGACGGGGCCACTCGCCGAACGTCTCGGGGTACAGCTGTTTCGCGGTCATCTCGATCTGGAACAGGTTCATGATCGGCCCCTGATAGCGCATCCCCTGCGCGTGGAGCCGGTCGTTCTCGACCGCGGCCAGGTCCGCGCCGACGGGGTGGTCCCGGAGCGTCGACCGGAACTCGGCCATGCTGCGCGAGGGGGTGAACCCCCAGAGGTGGAGGATGGCGTCCGGGTCGGCCTCCGCCATCGCCTCGAAGTCGACCTGCCCCCACAGACCGTCCCAGTCCGCGTCGGCGAAGGCGTCGACGGCTCCGAGCGGCCGGGTGTCCGCGAGCCAGTACCCCGGCTCGTTCAGGTGGTAGGTGTAAAACGACTCGCCGTCGGCCGCCATCGAGACGCGCACCGCGGTGGGGCGCTCGCCCGCCGGCGGCAGGTCGCCTCGAACCGTCTCGAGGAGGTCGTCGTGGACCGCGGCGAGCGCCTCGTAGCGCTCGCGCTCGTCGAAGACGTCGGCGACGCCGCCGAACAGCTCCCACAGGTCGTAGTACTCGTAACCGTCGTATCCCGACGGCGGCTCGGCCCGCGTCCCGCTGTAGAAGTTCCCGAACCAGGGGGCGACCCGCGATCCGATCTCCTCGACGTCGCTCCGGTCCCAGTTCTCCTGCGTCGACGCCCACGCCGGGTCCGCGAGGTGAACGTCGGCGTCGAGCTCGTAGAGCCGCTCCTTCGCGATCCCCTCGCTCAGCGGGTCGAAGAGGCCCTCCCACTCGAAGGAGACGCCCTCCAGGTCGCCGTAGTAGCGGTTCATCGTCGTCCCCGACATCTCGGGGACGTAGACGGAGGCGACCGCGTCGCCGTGGCCCAACGCCACCGCCATGTCGGCGTACTGTGGGAAGACCGTGAAGACGCGCTCGGGGACCGAGTCGAACTCGACGGTGCCCACCGGTGAGAGCGTCGCCGAGTGTCCCGTCTCGCTCCCGCCCGTTCCCGAGGAGCCGTCCCCGCCGTCGTCGGTCCCGTTCGCGCCACCCGTCGTGGACGAGCCGTCTCCGGTCGGATCGACCGTCGACTCGCCGCCGGTACAGCCGGCGAGCAGCCCGCCGACGGCGACCGAGCCGCCGTACCTGATCGCGTCTCGTCGCGTCGGCCCGTCGATCGCGTCCGGATCGGTCGGATCCGCTTCGTGTGCCTCGGGTGTCCCGCGTGTGCCGCCCATGTCAGAACTCCCCGTTGATCGCGTCCGCGACGCGCTGACGGTCGAACAGCCGTTCGTTCTCGGGGATCTCCGGGTACGGCCCCTCCTCGTAGCGAGGCCACTCGCCGAACGCCTCCGGGTAGAGCTGTTTCGCGGTCATCTCCAGCTGGAAGAGGTTGAGGATCGGGCCCTGGTATCGAGCACCCTGCGGGTGGATGCGGTCGTTTCGAACCGCCGTGACCTCCGAGCCGACGGGGTCGTCCTCGAAGGCGGCCCGCCGCCCGGCCATGTCCGTTCCCGGTTCGAAGCCGCCGAGGTAGAGGATCACGTCGGGATCGGCCTCGAGTATCGTCTCGAAGTCGACGACCGTGCCGGACTCGACGCTCCCCTCGAACGCGTCTCGCGGGCCGAGCGGGCGCGTGTGCGACGTGAGGAAGCCGGGGTTGCTCAGGGTGTACGCGTAGATCTCCTCGATGTCGGCGGCGGCGATCATGACCGCGGTCGGACGCTCTCCTTCCGGCGGCAACCCCGACTCGATCGTCGACAGGAGCTCCTCGCGGACGCTCGCGAGCTCGGCGTATCGCTCGCGCTCGTCGAACGCCTCGGCGACGCGCTCGAACTGCTCCCAGAGCCCGTAGTACTCGTAGTCGTCGGCCCACTCCGGCGTCGGCTCCTGATGGCGGTCGCTGAGGGAGTTGCCGAACCACGGCGAGACGCGCTCGGCGATCTCGTCGACGTCCTCGCGGCCCCAGCTGTCGAGTTGCGTTATCCACGCCGGATCCGCCAGGTGGACGTCGCTGTCCAGTTCGTACAGCTTCTCCTTGTCCGGCTGCCACGAGGAGTAGAGCCCCGACCAGTCGAGCGAGACGCCCGGCAGCCGCTCGACGAACTGGTTCCAGAGCCCGTCGTAGTAGTCGGGCGCGTGCATCGCGGTGATCCCGTCGCCGCGACCCAGCGCGAACGCCATGTCGGCGTGGTGCGTGAGCCGCGTGAACACCGTCTCCGGCGGCGACTCGAACGTCACCTCGCCCATCGGCGCGATCGACGCGGTGTAGCTCCCGTCGCCGGCGTCGTTTCCTTCCGTCGCGGAGCCGTCCGAGTCCCCCGACCCGCCGTCCGTCGAGTCGGTTTCGTTCCCGTCGGAGCCCGACGGAGTGGACTCGGCGTTTCCGCCGGTACAGCCGGCGAGCAGGCCGCCGAGAGCGACCGCGCCGCCGTACGTCAGGTAGTCGCGCCGCGTCCGTTTCGTCGCCGATTCGTCCGGTTCGATGGCGTCGGTGTTGCTCGTCATGGTTCAGAACTCTCCGTTGATGATATCCGCGACGTGCTGGCGGTCGAACAGTCGCTCGTCCGCCGGCGTGTCTCCGATCCCGTGCCACTCGCCGAACGCGTCCGGGTAGAACTGCTTGGCGGCCGCCTCAGTCTGGAACAGGTTGACGATCGGTCCCTGATACGACGAGCCGCCGCGGTAGAGGCGGCCGTTCCGGACGGCCGTCAGTTGGCCTCCGACGGGATCCTCCCGGAGCGCGTCCATCCGGTTCTCGAACTCCGCCGCCGAGACGTGTGAGAAGCCGTACTGGAACAGGAGGGCGTCGGGGTCGACGTCCAGGAGCCGCTCGTAGTCCCACTGCGCGTAGCCGCCGTCGATGTGGTCGTCGAACGCGCCGTTCATCTCGAGGTCGCGGTACTGCTTGTGGTTGTTCCCGTCCTGTACCGGATACACGTAGAACGAACCGTCCTCGAAGTCGGAGTTCACCGAGACGAGCCCGATCGACGGGCGATCCTCGCTCTCGGGCAGCGACGCCCGGACCGTCGACAGCAGGTCGTCGTGGATCGCCGCGAACGCCTCGTACCGCTCGGGCTCGCCGAACGCGTCCGCGACGATCCCGAACGCCTCGTATAGCGAGTAATACCGGTAGTCGTGCCAGTCGTCGCCCCGTCGTCGGATGTAGTTCCCGAGGAACGGACCGACTCGGTCCGCTATCTCCTCCGTGTCGGACTCCGTCCACTCGTCGGCGATCACCCCGAGCCAGTTCGGGTCCAACAGGTGGAGGTCGCAGTCCACCTGATAGAGCGTCTCCTTGTCGAGCCCCTCGATCGCGGCCACGTCGTCGAACGAGACGTCGACACCCGGGAGCTGATCGTAGAACTCTGTCGGGACGGTAGCGGGGTCCCAGATCCCCCGGAGCCCGTCCGCTTGCCCGAGGGCGATCCCCATGTCCCCGTACGTGCTCAGGAACGCGAGCCAGGTCCCCGGCGGCGAGTCGAACGTGACCTCGCCCATCGGAGCCATCGTGACCGAGTACGACTCGTCCTCCGTCGGTTCCTCGCCTTCCGGAGTCTCATCCGTCGAGTCGGTTCCGTTCCCGTCGGACCCCGACGGAGCCGATTCGGCGTCGCCGCCGGTACAGCCGGCGAGCAGGCCGCCGAGGCCCACCGTACCGCCGTACTTCGCGAACGCTCTGCGAGTCGGTCCGCCGGGTGTGTCGTCGCCGTTGGGCATGCTTTTAGGCTAGCCTAAAGAAGTAAAACCGTTCCGATTTTTAGGCCTACCTAAATAGTGCGTCACCCGATCGCCGCCCGGAGCGGGACCTACTCCTCGTGACGCGCGCGGATCGGCGTCACTCGCGGTCCGCGATCGGTGGCCACGACCTCGGCGTCGATCCTGAACACGTCCGCGAGCAACTCCTCGGTGACGACCTCCTCGGGCGGGCCACGGGCGCGGATCTCGCCGTCCTTGAGCGCCACCATGCGGTCCGCGAGCCGCGCCGCCTGCTCGATGTCGTGGAGGACGACGACCACCGTGACGTCGCTCTCGTCGCGCAGGGTCTCGATGATCTCCATCACCTCCATCTGGTGGTGGAGGTCGAGGAACGTCGTGGGCTCGTCGAGGAGGAGCACGTCGGTATCCTGTGCGAGCACCATCGCGATCCACGCCAGCTGTTTCTGCCCCCCGCTGAGGCTGCCGACCTCGCGGTCGCGCAGGTGGTCACAGCCGGCCAGTTCGACGGCGCGCTCGACGGCGCTCACGTCCTCCTCGGTCGTCCGCTCGAAAAAGCCACGGTGGGGATACCGTCCGTGATACACCAGGTCCTCGACCGTGATGCCGTTCGGCGAGGTGCTCTCCTGTGAGAGCAGCCCCAGCTTCCGGGCGAGCGCTTTCGTGTCCATCGAGTGGACGTCCCGCCCGTCGAGCACCACCGAGCCGGCCTCGGGCGCGAGCTGGTTCGCGAGCCCCTTCAACAGGGTGCTCTTGCCCGACCCGTTCGGCCCGACCAAGGCGGTGACCGCGCCGGGCTCCGCGGCGATCGACTCGCCGTCGACCACCGGCTCCTCCCCGTTCGGGTACCCCAACACGAGTCCCTCGCCGCCGAGGTCGCTCGCGTCGCCGGTCCCACCGTCGCCGTCGTCGACGCGTCCGGCGGCAGCCGACTCGTCGCTCTCGTCGATCGATCCGTCCGTTCGCGTCGGTTCGACTCCGTCCATCGACATTCAGATCTCACCCATGTGCTGTTGTTTCCGCATCAGGTACAGGAAGTACGGGCCGCCGACCAGTCCCGTCACGATCCCGACCGGGACCTGCGCGTCCGCCCCGGTGATCACGCTCATGCCGAGGCGCGCGCCCACGTCGGCACCGACCATCAGCGCCGGGCCGACGAAGAGACAGCCGACGATCAGCCGCTTGTAGTCGCTGCCGACGAGGTTGCGGACCATGTGGGGGACGATGAGGCCCACGAAGCCGACGATCCCCGCCACCGCGATGCTGGCGGCCGCCGCGAGCACCGCGACGCCCGACAGCGCGAACCGTACCTTCTCGATGGACATCCCGAGCGCCTTCGCGGTCCCCTCGCCGAGCAGCAGGAGGTTCAGCTGTCGCGATCCCGCGACGGAGAGCGTCACCGCGACGAGCGTCCACGGGAGCGCCAGCCGGACCTGCTCCCAGTCGGTTCCGGTGAGCGAGCCCGTGGTCCAGGCGATCGCCGACTGGACGACGCCGATGTCGTCGGCGAAGAAGAACAGCCCCGTCTGGAGGCTGTTGAAGACGGTCCCGACGATCACCCCCGCGAGCACGAGCCGCACGGGACTGGTCCCGTTCTTCCACGCGATCGCGTATACGATCAGGAAGGCGATAGACCCACCGAGCGCCGCGATCAGCGGCAGGAACGCCGAGAGGCTCCCGAACACGACGAGCGTGAGCAGGATGGTCAGTCCCGCGCCCGAGGAGACCCCGAGGATGAACGGGCTCGCGAGCTCGTTCCGCGTCACCGCCTGGAAGATCGCCCCGGAGACCGCGAGGTTCGCGCCGACGAGGACGCCGACGAGCACCCGCGGCAGCCGGATGTTCCAGACGATGAGCGTCTCGCGGGCCAGCTCGGGGAGCTCTCCCCGGAACCCGGTCAGCATCCGCATCAGCTCCTCGCCGACGAGGAAGTTGAGCAGCCACCGCGAATCGAGCAGGACGGCGGGGTCGAGGACGGCGCGCCACGCCTGGCCGACCGTCATCGAGTAGGCCCCGAAGCTCACCTGGACGAGCCCGGCAACGACGATCACCGCGAGACTGGAGAGCGCGACGGCGACGAGCCTCGCGTCGAGGAGCCACCCGATCGGGCTCCGGTCGGTCGTCCGCCTCCCCGAGGTCTCGCCGTCGACCCGCGATCCGCCGTCGACCGAGGATCCGCCCCCGACCGTCGACCCCTCGCCGCTCATCAGGTCTCCCCCTCGGCGGGTTCGGGAGCGGTCTCCCGGCTCTCCTCGTCGACCTCGCCGTCTTCGTCGACCTCGCCGCCGATCTTCCCGGTCGCGTACGCGGCGATCGCGTCGTCGTCCATCGCCTCGAGCAGCGCCTCGGTCCCGTGCGCGTCGACGACGGCGGCCGGGTCCAGGCGCTCGGCCACGGCGCGCTCGCCGGCCGCCGCCCGCGACTCGATCTCGCCGGCGTCGACGTACGCCGACAGGGCGTCGTCGATCGCCGCCTCCCGGACCCGCGCGTACCGCTCGGAGTCCGGATCGACCGGCGCGTCGGCGTGGTGCGCGTCGAACCACTCGACCCAGCGGTCGCGATCCGTCCACTCGTCGTCGAGTTCGGTCTCGCGGCGGAGCCAGTCGACCCCTTCAGCGGCCGCGGGCCACCACCCGTCGGCGATCCGGGCGTCGGCGACGACCCGTTTACCGACGCGGGCTCCGCGCGCGGCGGCCGTGATCGCCTGTCGGTCGGCCTCGGACGGGGTGGCGACGTAGAGCCCGTCTATCGGCGTCGTTCCGTCGCGGTCGGCGTACCCGCGGTCGAAGCGCTCGGTCGTCTCCCCGCCGTGTTCGTGGATCTCGAACATCGCGTCGTCGCCGAGCGGCCGCAGGTACTCGCCGCCGTACCGCGTGGCCGCGACGACGCGCCGGGTCGTGATCGGGTCGCCCTCCTGGGGCGTGACGCGGAAGCCGCCGGAGGTGTCGTCGTCGCCCTCCGTGCCCCGGTCGGCGACCGAGTCGCTTCCCTCCGCTCGCCGTTCGACCGACTCGACGAGGTCCGCGATCACGGAACAGCCCGCCTCACGGAGGTGGTCGCGTGCGAGGTCGGCGAACGTCCCGACGTCGATCCCCGCCGGGAAGCCGAGGTAGTTCTCCAGGTGGGCACACCGGGCGAGCGAGGACCGGCCGCGGTCGAACACCGTCACGTCGAGTCCCCCGCGAGCGAGGAAGACGCCGGCGGACGAGCCGGCCGGCCCGCCGCCCACCACGACGACGTCGCGGTCGAACGGGGCGGTCACTCCTCGCCCCCGTTCACGGTCCTCGCGAGTCCCTCGCGGTCGAACGGCTCCTCGCCGGCGCGGCCTCTGGGGATTCCGACTTCGACGACCCCGCCGTCGTGCCGGGTCGTCTCCTCCTCGTCCGTCCGTCTCATCATGTGTTTTAGGCTTCCCTAAAGGATTAAATCGCTTTCGGATCTTAGGTCACCCTAAACCGATCGCGGCGGGACGTCCCGTGGCCGTTCGACGTACCAACCAGCGCGCATCGAACTAGTCGCCAACGGATCGGTCAATACAGCCGAAGCAACGAGCGATCGCTTGAGCGGTGGCGCGCCGGTGAGTGCCGCGGAGCGGCACGAACCGCCCGCGAGGGACGCCACGAGCGCTTGAAAAGCGCGAGTGGCGAGGCTGGGGAGGCGTGAGGTGCGGTCGCGGGGCGGGCGGGACTCAAAGGGGCAGTCGCGAGGGCGACGGCGGCCGCAGTAAGCACCGCAGGAGCGAACGAAGTGAGCGACGAGGAGCACAGCAAGGCCCCCGAGCCGTCGCGACTGGGGCTTTGGAGATGTTCATTGTCCCAGCAACGATCTCGTTCTCATCAACTCGATCTCCATCGAAACACCCGCACCACTAGCCATGGAATTCTATCGGAAAATTCGGGTATTCGTCGGTGAAACGATCCTCGGTGATCGGTTCCATCGCGGTCGTCTCCCTTTCAGACGATTGACCGGTTTCACCGGGGCGAACTCGACGAAAATCGAGTTTTAGGCCGTACGAAAAGTGTTTGGATGTTGATAAGATATAAGTAGGTACGGGTCGTACGTTGAACCGTCATGAGCACGCAGAAAGAGACGCGACAGCGCGCGGGCACAGTCGAGGAGAACGCCCTCAGACTCGAGACGGAGAAGGCCGAACAGATCATCGAGGCGCTGAACTCGGATCTCGCGGACGCGTACGTCCTCTATCACCAGCTCCACAAGCACCACTGGAACGTCGAGGGCGCGGAGTTCCTCGACATCCACGTGTTCTTACAGGAGGTGTACGAGGACGTCGAGGCGGCCGCCGACGAACTGGCCGAGCGGCTCCAGGCGCTCGGCGGCGTCCCGCACGCCAGCATGACGACGCTCGCGGAGAACGCGACCGTCGAGGCGGAGGACGAGGACGTCTACGACGTCCGCACCTCCCTCGCGAACGACCTCGAGATGATGGGCGACATCATCGAGAGCTACCGCCAGCACATCGAACTCGCGGACGGGCTCGGCGACTACGCCACGAGCGAGATGCTCCGCGAACAGCTGGAGACGATCGAGGAACACGCCCACCACATCGAACACTACCTCGAGGACGACACCCTCGTCACCGACTCCGCGACGCACTAAACCGACCGTCGACTCCGGAGCCGGAACCGCTCACCTGACGTCCGGCGCGGTGTCGTCGGTTCGGCCGGGCAGCTCCACTTCTATCTCCAGGCTCGGCTCGCCGGTTCCCTCGAAGTCGATCTCGAGTTCGACGGGCTCGCCGAACGCGAAGGGTAACTCCCACTCGTCGGTCGCGAGGCGGAGTTCGTCGCCGTCTCGGAGCTTCTCGCCGAACTCGACCAGGAACGCCCCCGCCTCGCTCGCGTCGAGCCGGTACTCGCGCTCGAAGTTCCGGCCGGAACGGATGAGCGTCGGGTCCGACCCCGTCTCCGAGGACGGATCGCCTCCGTCGTCCGGGTCCGAGCCGGACGGATCGGCGGGGTCGCCCGCGGACGGGCTATCGCTCGCGGGCGAGTCGTCGATGTCGGGCGAATCGTCGGCGTCGGGCGAATCGTCGGCGGGCGCTTCGTCCTCCGCGACGGCGTCGTCGGGATCGGTCATCGACGGATATCGACGGGGTCGTCCACCGCGATCCACCCGTCCGTGTTGTCGGATTCGATGAACACCGATCGACCGGGACCGCCTTCACAGACCGTCACCTCCGGCCTCCGGGCCGACTCGGGTTCGCGATCCGATCCGTGGCGGGGCTCGCTTCGGGACTGCGCTCCTGTTGGCATCGACTCTCTTTAGGCATACCTAAAACAAAAAAGGTGCGGTCGTCGGCGACGTTCCCCGCGTCTCGAACGCGGCGACGCTCCGCTCACTCCGGCGACGGCGAGGGAGACGGCACCTCGGAGGGGACGTTCGCGTCGCGGCCGTCGTCGTCGACGAGGAGCGTGGCGAGGCGGTCGGCGACCTTGGGGCTCAACAACCCGGCCATCTCCATCGCCTCGCGCTCGTGTGCCTCGAGATCGAGGATGTCCCGGAAGAACCACGAGAGCGCGACGTACGTCTCGTGGAGGTCGCTCGCGCGTTCGCGGCCGGCCTCGGTCAGCGTCGCGCCGCGGTACGGCTCGCGGTCGACGAGGCCGTCCGCCTCGAGCCGCTGGAGCATCTCCGTCGCCGCGGCCGGGGACCGGTCGACCAGCTCCGCGACGCGCCCGGAGGACACCGGCGGCGACGAGCGGTGTTCCGCGATGTACAACGCGAGGAGGTACCGCGCGGTCCGCGTCACGGCCGCTCGCCCCCTCGCGAGCGCCGAATCGGGCGATCCGCGTCGACCTCGAGCGGCATCGAGTCCCTCGGCACACGATTTAGGCCAACCTAAACACACAAAACGGTTCCGGTTTTTTAGGCTGACCGAAACCGGTCGATCGCGGGGCGCGAGTCGGGATCGGTGTCGGAGTCGGTGTCGGGATCGGTGTCGTCGTTCGCACCGCGGTACCGAGCCTCAACGGGGATTTTTGCCGGGTCGCGTCGTGTCACTTACCATGGGTGACGCCGACTCAGGTTCGGATCCCGACGCCGACCCCCCGATCGCCGACTCGTCGCGCGTCGACTCCCCCGCCGGTCCCGACGCCTTCGGCCGGGCGATCCGGGACCACCACCGCGGCGAGCGGACCGAACCCCTCCTCCACTCGGACGGCGCGGAGACCGTCGAACACCCCGTCGAGTCGTTCTACTTCACGCCGTTCGACCCCGAGGTGGGAACGAACGGCTGGCTCGGGTCCCACCTCCAGGGGCCGCTTCTCGACGTGGGCGCCGGGACCGGCCGACACGCCCTGTACTTTCAAGACCGGTTCGAGACCGTCGCCGTCGAGCCGAGTCCCGCGCTCGTGGAGACGATGCGCGAACGCGGCGTCGCCGACGCCCGCCGGGGAAGCATGTTCGACCTCGCCGAGGACTTCGATCGCGACCGGTTCGGCTCCGCGCTGTTGAACGGGACCCACCTCGGACTCGTCGGCTCGATGCGGGGACTCTCCGCGTTCCTCGACGACCTCGCGTTCGTGGTCCGACCGGACGGAACCGCCGTCGTGGACTGTTACGACCCGGACCACCCCGCCACGAGCGACGTGATCGGGTACCGCGAGGACCCGACGCCCGGGCTCGCCCACCGCGTGATGTTCTTCGAGTACGAGGGCGAGCGGGACCCGATCCTCCAGCTCCGCCTGTTCAGCCCCGACCGGCTCCGGGAGGCCGCCGTCGGAACCGGCTGGGAGGTCGTCGACGTCGCCCGCGGCGAGGACGGGTACCACTACCGGGCGGCGCTCTCGAAGCGGTAGCCGTCTCTCCGGTCCTTTCCGGCGTCTCAGTAGTCGACGTACACGAGCGCGAACGCCACGACGACGGCGCTCACCGCCGCGATCCCGAGAAAGCCCTCGTCGAAGTAGCCGCGGTCGGCGACCGCCCCGAAGGCGACGGGGCTCAACGCCCCGACCATGATGTACACCGTCCGCAGCGCGCCGAGCTTGCTCCCTCGCGAGCCGTCCGGGAGCCGGTCGGTCAGGTTGGAGATGACGACGGTCTCGTAGCCGAGGATGGCGCTTGCGAGCACCGTGAGCGCGACGAACGACGGGAGCCCGCTCGCGAACGGGAGCGCGGCGAGCGTCAGGGCGGTTATCCCCATCATGACCGCCAGCGGCGTTCGGACGCCGACGCGGTCGTACGCCCGCCCCGCGACCGGCTTGATCAGGCTCCCGAGCGCGAAGAAGAAGCCGAACAGGACGGTCGCGGTCGTCGAGGAGAACCCCTTCACGTCGATCAGGTACGTCGGGTAGAAGCCGATGAACGCCTGGACGACCGTCGCCCACAGGACGAGCAGGACCATCGAGTGACGGACGACCGGCCGCCGGAACAGCGGCGCGAGGTCGTCGACCGAGAACGCCTCGCGGATCGGGACGGTCCCGGAGGCGTCGGACGGGACCGTGACCCACAGCGCGACCGCCGCGACGACGAAAAACGGGATCACGACCCCGAAGCCGTACTGCCAGGCGACCGCGCCCGCGAGCACGCCCGCCACCGGCGGCATCACCGCGTTGCCCACGTCGCCCGCGGCCATCGTCACCCCGGTCGCCGTGCCGAGACGGTCCGGGTAGATGTCCTTGAGGACGGTGAAACGCGAGACGCCGTACGTCGCCGTCCCGAGCCCGAAGAGCGCGGTCCCGGCGAACAGCACCGCCGGCGAGTCGGCGAGCACGACCAGCGCGAGCATCGCGGCCGCCAGCAGCGAACTGGCGACGAGCAGCGTCCGCTCGCCCGCCCAGTCGGCGAGCATCCCGCCGGGAAGCTGACCCATCCCGTAGGCGACCCACAGCACGGTCAACAGCAGACCCGCGGTCGTGAGCGTGAGCCCGTAGCTCGACCGGATCGAGGGAAGCAGCGCCGGGTAGATCATCCGGGTGCTGATCGAGAGGAACCAGCCGAACGCGACGGCCGAGAGCGCCCTTCCGCGGCCGTCACCCTGGAGGTCGGAGATCACCCGTCTCGGAACGGAAACGTAACGTGTGAGGGAGACCACTACCTGATACTCCGCCGTTCGGGGTTTCAATCTTCCACTCCCTGAAAGGATCGCCGGGGATCGTGGCCGACCGTCCATCGCCGGCTCCGCGACGCAGCGGGACCCGGCCTCACCACGTCGTCAGCGCGGCCCGGCCGTGGTCGCGGGCCAGGAGCGCGAGGAACGCGAGCACGCCCGTGATCGCGAACGCGCCGCCGACGAGGAACACCGAGGCCATGCTCACCTCGACCATCAGCCACCCGGCGACGAGCGGCCCCGCGACCGATCCGGGCCGCCAGACGAGCTCGCGGATGCCGAAGCTGGAGGCGACGCCCCCCTCGTCGGTCCCCTCGTCCGCGAACAGCGCCATGCTCGCGGGCTCGCGGAAGGAGTCGGCGACGCCGAGCAGCCCGGAGAACGCGACGAGCGGGAGGTACGCCGGCGGGAGCGCGCCGAGGAACGGGAGCGTCACGTCGGCTCCGAGGGCGGTCCCGATCGCGGGCGCGAAGGGGATACAGACCGCGACGAGTCCGTAGGCACCGCCGCCCGCGAAGACGAACAGCGACCGGCCGTAGCCGTCGGAGAGCCGGCCGGTGAACAGCTGGCCGACCATGTTGGTCGCCTTCTCTATCGTGACGGTGACCGCGACCGCGGTCGCGCCGACGGCGAGCCCGCCCGCGGCCAGCTCCGTTCCCGCGTAGATCGGCACCCACGTCCGGACCATCGTCACGGCGAAGGCGTACTGCGCGCGGAACGCCGTGATCGAGACGATCTTGCGGTTGACCGCGAGATCGGTGAACGGGAACCCCTCGGTGCGGGTGGGATCGGGATCGAGAACGCCCCAGATCACCGCCCACGCGAGGACCATGAGCGCGACGATCACCGTGAAGATGGGGCCGAAGCCGACGGCGTCGTAGATCACGCCCGCCGACAGCGCCCCGACGATCGAGGCCGCAAAGGAGGCCGCGTTCGCCTTCCCGATCTTGTCGGCACGGGTGCCCGTCTCGGCGATCTGGCCGACGAGCGAGAGCGTCATCAGCGACGCGCCGGTCACCGCGACCCCCTGGAGTCCGCGGATCAGGACGAACGACGCGGAGGAGTCCACGACCGGGAACAGCGCGTAGACGGCCGCCCCGACCGCGAGGACGGCGAGGAGAACGCGCCGCTTGTCGAACCGGTCGCCCGCCCACGCGAGCGGCACCACCGCGACCGTCTGCGCCAGCGTGAACCCGGTGGTGTACATCCCGATGATGAATCCCGCCGAGACGGTCACGCCGAGCACGGTCGTCGCCTGCGGGTCCAGCGTGTTGATGTACGTCGGGAGAAGCGTCAAGAGCGTGATGAAGCCGAACCCTTCCGCGAACCGCGTGAGATAGAGCGCCCAGAACTGTGACCGGCTGTCGGCGTTGCTCACACCGACACGGAGATGACGGCTTCAAAAGGGGTTACGGTTCGCGGCCGGACGCGCCGGGATTTTTGTCGCTCGCCGGTCTCGGACCGGACATGGGTGATCCAGCCTGTGACCGTCGGTTCTGTCCGGAGTGCGACCTCGCGGTCTCGCGCGCCGACGACGCCTGTCCCGACTGTGGCGCGCCGATCGACGCCGACGCCGGCTGAACGACATCGACACTGACGCCGGCTGAACGACCCACCTCTCGATCCGTCCCCGTCGACTCAGAACGTGTCGGCGAACTTGTCGCGCCGGAACAGGTCGATCTCCTGGGCCGTCGATCCCGGCCGCGTCGCCGCGAACGCGATCGCCTCGGCGACCTCCTCGGGTTCGGTGACGCTGCCGGGCTCGAACCGCTCCTCGAACGGCTCCCCTTCCTCGCTGCCGAACTCGGTGCGGACCTCCGAGGGATTGATCACGGAGACCGCCACGTCGTCGTCGCCGACCTGCGCGGCGACGCTTCGGGCGAACCCCCGAACCCACCACTTGCTCGCGGCGTACACCGGGTTGAACGGGCGCGGGAACTTCCCGGCGAAGCTCCCGACGACGACGAGCGTCCCCGCGGACTCCCGGAGGTGCGGGAGCGCCTCGCGGGTGAGAAAGAAAGTCCCGTCGACGTTGGTCTCCTGCATCGCGAAGTACTCCTCGTCGGTCATCGTCTCCACGTCGCCGCCGCGGCCCAGTCCCGCGTTGGCGACGACCACGTCGAGCCCGCCGAGCCGGTCGACGGCCGTCTCGACCGCCGCCGTCGACGTCTCCGGCTCGCGAACGTCGCCGTCGACGACGACCGCCTCCACGTCGTACTCGGATTCGACGGTCTCGGCGATCGCCTCGAGCCGCTCCCGTCGCCGCGCCAGAAGCGCGACGTCCGCGCCGCGGGCGGCGAGCGCGCCGGCGGTCGCCTCGCCGATCCCGGAGCTCGCGCCCGTGATCAGGGCCGTGGCGTTCTCCAGCGTGGCCTCCTCGAGTCCCGCGTCGTGTTCGGTCATGAACGGGTCCCGGTTCGAACGGCGGGGCCATAACCGTCGGGTGCGGCGGGGCGGGTCGTACTCGCGGGTGTGGTGGGGCGACCGCGGCGACGGTCGCCGTGCCCCGCCTTCGCGGGGACGCTTGCGTGCGCCGCCATATTCAAACCGTCACCCGCCGACGTGTCCGTATGGAAGCCGAGCGCGAGGTACTCGACGTGTTGGCGCGGAACGCTCGCGAGGACATCGAGGACATCGCGGCCCAGACGGGCCTCGACGCGGAACGGGTCGAAGAGGCCATCGCGTCGCTGGAGGCGGACGGCGTGGTCCACGGCTACCAGGCCGTCGTCGACTGGGACCGCACGGAGGAGGGGAAGATCCGCGCGATAGTCGAGATCAACGTGGAACTCGACCGCGAGACCGGCTACGAGCAGGTCGCCGACCGGATCGCGAAGTTCCCCGCGGTCGACGCGCTCCACCTCGTCTCCGGCGACTACGACTTCGCGGTCGAGGTGCTCGGCGGCTCGATGAACGACGTCTCGCGATTCATCTCCGAGCAGGTCGCGCCGATGCCGGAGGTCACCCAGACGGTCACCCACTACATCATGGAGACGTACAAGGACGGCGGGGTCCGCTTCGCCGACGGCGACGACGACGACCGGCTCTCCGTCTCGCCATGAGGACGGCCGACCGCGCCCGCGAGCTCCCCGAGTCGGGGATCCGGAAGTTCTTCGAGCTGGCGGAGGCGCGCGACGACGTCATCTCGCTCGGCGTCGGCGAGCCCGACTTCTCCGCGCCGTGGGCCGCGCGCAACGCCGCGATCGGCGGGCTCGAGCGGGGCCGGACCTCCTACACCGCCAACCGCGGCACCGCGGAGCTCCGCGAGGCGATCGCCGCCCACCACGAGCGATACGACCAGTCGTACGATCCGGGCGAGGAGGTCCTCGTCACCACGGGCGCGAGCGAGGCGGTCGACCTGGCGTTCCGGACGCTCGTCGACCCCGGCGACGTCGTCGCGATCCACGAGCCCTCCTACATCTCGTACGCGCCGGGCGTCGAGCTCGCCGGCGGCGAGCCGCTGTCGGTCCCGACGCGCGCCGCGGACGACTTCGCGCTCACCCCCGAGCGGCTCGAGGCGGCCGGGGCGGCGGAGGCCGACCTGCTCGTCCTCTGTTACCCGAACAACCCCACCGGCGCGACGATGACCGACGAGCAGTTGGCCGAGGTGGCGGCGTTCTGTCGCGAGAACGACCTCCGCGTCGTCGCCGACGAGATCTACTCGGCGCTCACCTACGGGGCCGACCACGCCTCGATCGCCACCCAGCCGGGGATGCGCGAGCGCACGATCGTCGTCAACGGCTTCTCGAAGGCGTACGCGATGACCGGGCTCCGGCTCGGCTACGCGCTCGGCCCGGCCGACGCGATCGACGCGATGAACCGGATCCACCAGTACACCATGCTCTCCGCGCCGACGACCGCCCAGATCGCCGCCCTGGAGGCGCTCCGGAGCTGCGACGACGAGGTGACCGAGATGGTCGAGGAGTACAACCGCCGACGGCGGCTCGTCGTCTCCCGGTTCAACGCGATGGGGCTCGACACGTTCGAGCCCGGCGGGGCGTTCTACGCGTTCCCCGAGTGCGGCGGCGACGACGAGGCGTTCGCCGAGGCGCTTCTGGAGGCGGAGGGCGTCGCGGTCGTGCCCGGCTCCGTCTTCGGCGCGGGCGGCGAGGGCCACCTCCGCGTCTCGTACGCGACCTCGATGCGCGAACTGAAGGAGGCGACGGACCGGATCGCGCGGTTCCTCGCGGAGCGGGACTGACGGGCGGTTTCGTCAAACCCGCTTCCGTCGGAGCGCGACCGCGGCGACGACGCCGGCGGCCGCGACCCACGCGAGCAGCGACGCGAGGAGGAGCCCGGTCGAGAGGCCGCTGCCGTCGAGCGCGGCCGCGAGGCCGGCGCTCGCGGCGTCGGTGGGCGCGAGCGCGAGCAGGCGGTACGTCGCGACCGGGTTCGAGACGATCATGGCGGCGACGAACTCGCCCGCCCCCTCGAACGCCGAGAGCACGCCGAGCGCGAGCAGGTCGTGGACGAGCGCGGTCCACACCCAGACGAGCAGCGCCCCCGCCAGCGCGAACGTCGACGTCGGCGCGAGCGCGGAGATCGCCACGCCGACCCCGAGGAGCGCGACCGCGACCGCGACGGTCGCAAGCAGGAACCCCGCGAACGTCGGCCACCCCCCCAGCCCGAACTCGCGCAACAGGAGCAGCCCGGGGCCGCCGAAACCGAGGACGACGGCGCTCGCGAGGACGGCCGCCCGCCCGGCGAGGATCCCGAGGGCCGTCTCCGCCCGCGAGACCGGCAGCGTCAGGAGCACGCCGAGCCGCCCACGCTCGGCCGCACCCACGACCGCGCCGTGGCCGAACGCCAGCGCGGCGAGCGGCACGAGGTACGTCGCCAGCTCGACGTAGCTCGCGACCACGGGGTCGTACCCGCTCGGCGCGACGCTCGACCCGCTGAACGTCGCCAGGAGGAGCGCGAACACCGCGAACAGGAGCGTCAGCCCGAGCGCCCAGCCCCGGCGGACCGTCAGGCGGGCCTCCCGCCGGGCGAGGCGGGCGACGATCCCCGGACGCGGGAGCCCGGCGACGAGGCGGCCGAGGGACGACGCGCTCCGACCCTCCGCGCCCGCCGTCTGCTCGACCGCGCGCGACGCCTCGGCCGTCGACGCGTCGTCGACGGCGACGCCGCCGTCGGGGATTCCCTCGTTCCCCTCGTCGCCGTCGGCGTTTCCCTCGCGGCGCTCAGGCATCGCGACCACCCCCGGTGAGCGAGACGAACGCCCCCTCGAGCCCGTCCTCGTGGCCGTCGGCGAGGTCGGCGGGCGTCCCCTCCGCCACGAGCCGACCGCCGTCGACGACGCCGACGCGGTCGCAGACGCGCTCGACCTCCCGGAGCGCATGCGACGCGAGCAGGACCGTCGCGTTCGTCTCGTCGCGGACGCGGGTCAGGACCTCCCGCAGGGCGGCCACGCCGTTCGGGTCGAGCCCCGCGGTCGGCTCGTCGAGGAGCAGCACCGAGGGGTTCGCCAACAGCGCGGCCGCGAGCCCGAGCCGCCGGCGCATCCCCTTCGAGTAGCCGCCGGTCGGGCGGTCGATCGCGTCCGCGAGCCCGACCGTCGCGGCCGCGCCCTCGATCCGCTCGACGACGTCGGCGGGGCCGGAGCCGATCCCGCGGACGTCCGCGTGGAAGGCGAGCGTCTCCCGGCCCGTCTCGCCGGGCGGGAAGCCGGGGTCCTCCGGGAGGAAGCCGATCTCCTCGCGGACCCGCCAGCCCGCCGCCGCGGCGTCGCGGCCGCCCACCTCGACGCGGCCCGCGTCGGGCCGCTCGTGGCCGGCGACGAGCCGGAACAGGGTGGACTTGCCCGCGCCGTTGGTGCCGACGAGGCCGTACGCGTCGCCGGGCTCGACCGTGAAGTCGACCCCGGCGAGGGCCTCGAGGTCGCCGTACCGTCTGTGGACGTCGGTGATGTCGATTCGCATTGTCAGTGGTGTTGGTCTCCGGGGTCGTCGTCGTACTCCACGGCCGGGTCGACTGCCGCGGCGTACGGGCGATACGGCTCCAGGTCGTGAGAGGGGCTCGCGAGCGGGCGGTGGTCGACCACGCCCGCGGTCTCGACCACCGGGAACCGGCTCTCGACGAGCCGGATCGCGTCGAAGGCGGGGCCGTTCGCGAAGACCGCGGCGCTCGGGTGCTCCTGGACGAGCCGCTCGGCCGCACCCGCCGGCCGGTGTCTGGCCTCGCCGACCCCGTCGCCGTCGCTGTCGGCCACGCGGGCGTCCGACCAGTAGTTTCCGCGATCGCTCCCGTTCCACGCAAGCAGCTCGCGGGTCGTCGTCAACACCTGCTCCCCATTTCCGACGAAGTCGTTGCCGACGACGACGGTTCCCTGGGTGTCGGCGCTGTGATGGACGCCGACCCCGTTCGCGTAGACGAGGTTCCCCCGGACCTCGTTGCGCTGGGCGTTGTAGAGGAAGAGCCCCTGGTCGTTGGCGACGAGGTCGTTGCCGCGGACGACGCTGTCCTCGATCTCCTTGAGCAGGATCCCGTGGCCGCTCCGCCCGCGGTTCGCGACCGCGGTGTTGTTGGTGGCCTCGACCCCCTCGCTCACCATCAGCGCGTAGCCCACGTCGTTGCCGACGGCGACGTTGTCCGCGAGGCGGTTGTCGTCCGAGTACATGTAGTGGACGCCGTACCGCAGGTCCCACAGCGCGTTCCCCGTCGTCTCGACGTCCGAGGCCCACGAGAAGTAGATCCCGTCGCGGACCCCGGTGATCTCGTTGTTCCGGATCTCGGAGCCCGTCGTCTCCCAGAGGTTGATCCCGTTGCCGCGGTCGACGAACCGCGGGTCCTCGGTGCCCTCGATCCGGGAGTCGCGGACGACGATCCGGTCCGCGCCGTTCACCCAGACGCCGAAGGCGACGTCGGAGAGGTACAGGTCCGCGAGGACCGCCCCGTCCGCCCTCTCGGCGAGGAAGACGCCCGCGTCCTCGGACTCGAGGTCCTCGCCGGAGTCGTGGATCCGGATCCCCTCGACCGTGACGTTCGCCGCGCGGACCGCGAGGACGGTGTCCTCGCCGCCGCCGTCGATCAGCGCGGCCTCGGCCCCCGTGCCGCGGATCGTCGCGTTCGGCTCGTCGAGGACGACGGTCTCGGCCGGCTCGAAGACGCCGGACACCTCGACGGTGTCGCCCGGCCCCGCGGCGTCGACGGCGGCGGCGAGGTCGTCGTACGTCTCGCTCTCGCCCGCGGCGGAATCCGTCGACGCGTCGGTGGAACCGGGAACCACCCTGGCGACGCCCGGTTCGGTCGGCCGGTCCGGCTCGTCCGCGTCGGCGTCGACGAGCGCGTCCGTGACGTTCGCCGCGTCGGCCGCGTCGTTCCCGATCGCCTCGCCTTCGATCGCCTCGCCTCCGACGGCCTCGCCCCCGCCCCCGAGCCCGGCGCTCGCTCCCGCGCCCGTCCCGACGGCGGCGGCGGTGCCGCCGAGCACGACCGCGAGGACGAGGAGGGTCGCGAGCGCCACCGCGCGCGTCGAAACGACCCCGCCGAGCGACCGGAGGCGGCTCATCGGGTCACACCCCCGTCCCCGCGTCGCCGCGGTCGTCGTCCTCCGGAGAGTTCCTCGAGACGCGTCGGCGGAGCGCGGCGGCCGCCTCGCCGATCGTGACCGTCGAGTCGCGCAACAGGTACGCGACCACGAGCAGCAGGAAGCCCAGCCCGGTGAGGTAGCCGCCGGGGCCGAACCACGCCACGCCGCTGATGTTGGCGATCTGGTAGCCGCCCAGAAGCGGCGGGGTGAACTCCGCGACGCCGACGATCGGCGCGTCCTCGCCGAGCGCGTGGCCGGCCTGGTGGAGCCGGTACTGGACGATCGCGAACGTGCCGACGAACGCGACCGTGGCCCCGATCAGCTGGCCGAGGAGTCCGAGCCGGAGCTTCCGATCCGTCGGCGCGAGCGCGACGAACACCCCCGCGGCCGCCACCGCGAGGAACACCACCGGCCCCAGGATCCACTCCGGGGCGGCGATCGCGTCCGGGTGGACCGCGTAGTTCGGGTCGACGAACACCGGGTCGGGATAGTAGAACCCGACGTAGTGGTTGAGCGCCTGTACCTCGGCGTAGTCGCCGCCGAGCCGGGGGTACGCGTACAGCGTGACGAGCAACCCGTCGGGGTACTGGGGCGCTTCGAAGGCGATCCGCCAGACGGGCACCGTGAGCGCGACGACGAACATCGCCGCCGCCGTCACGGGCAGGGCCCGTCTGAGCTCTCTCAGTCGGTCGAGTGGGGCGGTCATGGCGTGTGGGTGGTGTCGGGGTAGCGGTTGGAGCGGGCGACGGCCGCGTCCGGCGCCCCGGCGGTTCGTCGTTCGATGCCTCAGCCGTCCCGCGGCTCCACGAGGATGCGCGAGCGCATCTCGAGGTGGAGCGCGCTACAGAAGTACGCGCAGTACGCCCAGAACACGCCGGGGTCGTCGGCGGTGAACGTCACTTCCCGGGTGTCCTGGGGCGCGAGCGCGAGGTTGATGTCGTACTCCGGGATCGCGATCGAGTGGATCACGTCGCTCGTGGTCTCGATGTTGGAGATCTTCAGATGGACCTCGTCGCCCTCCCGGATCGTCACCTCGGGGAACGCGTACTCGTTGCGGCGCGCCCACATCTCGATCTCGACGGTGCTCTCGTCGACCCGCTCGAAGGACTCCTCGCCCTCGGGGACGAACTCGAGGTCGTAGTCGTCGGGGTCCCACGTCTTCGCCGGCTCGATCTTGTCCTTGTGGACGACGCTCGCGTCGTGCGGCTCGGGGTACGACGGCTTGTCCTTCACCAGCTCCATTCCGGCCTGGTCGTCGCCGATGTAGAACAGCTGGTCGTTCTCGGGGTGGATCGGACCCACCGGGAGGAACCGGTCCTTCGAGAGCTTGTTCAACGAGATCAGGTAGTCGCCCTGCGGCGACGCCGTGTACGACTCGCTCGCGATGAGGTGGCCGGGGTTGTAGTGGACGTCGTGTTTCTCGACTATCGGCTCCTCGGAGCCGGCCTCGGCCTCCACCGCAGCCTCGTAGTCCCACTTGACGACCTGCGAGTCGATGAAAAGCGTCGTGTACGCGTGGCCGCGGTCGTCGTAGGCGGTGTGGAGCGGCCCCATCCCGACCCGCGGCTGGCCGACGATCGCGTCGGCGGGGTCGTCGACCTCGGCGATCTCCTCGATCCCGATGACCGTACAGGTCGGGTCGAGCTTGCCGGAGGCGATCGCGTAGTTCCCGTCCGGCGTCACGCTGACCCCGTGCGGACTCTTCGGCGTCGGGACGTATCGGACGACCGGCCGGTCGCCCCCGTTGAGCGGGCTCTCCATCGTGCCGTCGACGACCGGTACGCCGCTTATCTCCTCGTACTCGCCGGCCTCGACGGCGTCCCAGATCGCGGGGATGTCGAACGCCTTCACGTAGTCGCGGTCCGACCGGGTCATCTCGCCCTGGGTGACGCCCTCCTCGCTGTTGTAGCCGGTCGCGAAGAACCAGCGGCCCTCCTTGCCGCCGTCGCCGTTGTCCATGTTGCCGTCGACCTCGACCTGCCACTCGATGTCCATCGTCTCGGGGTCGAAGGCCGTGAGCACGGAGCCGTACTCGTCGGGGCTGTCCACGTCGCGACCGTCGTTGGGCATCGGCACGCGGAACTCCCCGACGCCGAAGACGAGCTGGGTGTCGGGAAGCTGCATACACGCGCCGTGGACGCCCTGACAGTTCGGGACGTTCGTGATCGCGTCCGTCTCGAAGTACTCGAGGTCGACGCGGGCCATCCGGCCGTTCGCCTTGTCGTTGACGAACAGCCAGCGGCCGTCGTAGTCGTTGTCGGTCTGAGAGACCCGCGGGTGGTGGGTGTCGCCCCACGTGTAGCCGCCGCCCTCCTCCAGGATCTCGCTCGATCTCGCGTCGTGGCCGAACCCCCGCGCGCTCTCGGTGTTGAACACCGGGATCCGCATGAGCTCGCGCATCGACGGGAGCCCGACGACCCGGATCTCGCCGGTGTGGCCCCCGCTGAGGAAGCCGTAGTACTCGTCGTGTTCGCCCGGGGCGACCGAGTGCTCGCCGCTCGAAGCGGCGGATCCGCCGTCGCCGTTCCCCTCGTCAGAGAGGACGCTCGTACAGCCCGCCAGGCCGGTCATCGCGCCCACCGCGGCCCCGGCCTTCATGAAGTCGCGCCGGCCGATCTCCAGCCGCGGGAGCCCGAGGTTCGGCCGCCGAGCGGCCGTGGCGTCGGTCCCCTCCGCGGTCGCGGCGATGTCGCGCTCGTGGTCGGTCAGCAGGTGTTCGATGGTCCGGCCGTCGACGATCTCGGGACCGTCGTCGGTCGTCTCGTCTCCGGTCGTCCCGCCGTTCACCGTCCCGTCGTCGGTCGCGGAGGCGGTCCCCGCCGCGTCGGCGCGCTGTTCGTCGCTCCGTTCCCCCCGGTCGTCAGTTGAGTTCGGATGGGTAGTCATCGTGTCGTGGTCGGACGTCGGCGAGAGCGGCGTCTCCGCCGTCGTCGCCGTCGCGTTCCGTTCGGACCGCGCGGGCGAGTCGCTCCGCCGCCGGTTCGCCGAGGACGGCTCGCAGTTCCTCGGCGAACGCCGGGACGAGCCGGTCTCGGGCCGCCTCGACGTCGAAGCGGTACCGGTGGCGCGTCGTCCCGCGGTGCGTCTCGGCGTCGCGCTCGACGAGCCCCTTCTCGACCAGCCGGTCGACCGTCCGCTTGACGGTCGTGTACGCGACCTCGTCGCCGCGGCTCCGCACCGCGTCGAGCAGGTCGCGTGCCGTGAGGGGGGCGTCGGCGCGCCGCAGGACGGCGAGGATCTCGCGTTCCCGCGGTCCGAGCTGTGTCCACTGGGTCATGGGTTCCCGGAGCCGAACGAGTTCGTTCGACCCCGCTACCGATCACTACGGTCGAACCCGCCGCATGCCTGCCGCCGAACAGTTCGGCGGTTTAAGTATCCCGGCCCTCGGTAAAGACCTGCGAGAAGAGCGACGCCGTCACGAGCCGGAGGTGTTCGGAGACGGTCGACTTCGCGATCCCGAGCTCGTCGGCGAGGTCGGCCGCGGACGCGCCGCCGGGCTCGAAGTACCCGCGCTCGGCGGCGGCGGCCGCCACCTCCGCCTGTCGGTCGGTCACGCCGGTGAGGTCGATGGGGACGACGTCGCGGCGCTCGTCGTCGGGACTCCGGTCGACGAGGAGGCGACGCAGCTCGACGCCGAGCCCGGCGTCCTCGAAGCCGTCGACGACGGTCTCGAGCTCCTCGTGGCCGCTCAACACGAACGAGACGAGCAGCTCGCCGTCGTCCATCCGCGTCTCGCGCGGCGACACGGGGAAGTCCGCGAACGCCGCCGTGAGCCCGCCACACGAGCAGTCGCCGCAGACCCCGTCGGCGACGCCGTCCGCGTCGACCTCGTCGTCCGCGTCCGGACCGATCTCGCCGTCGCCGGGCGCGGTCGTCCCGTCGGCGGACGCGGTCGCCCCGCCGGCGGACCCGCCGACCGCGATCCCCCCGTCGGTCGCGGGACGCGCGTGTTCGACGCCGCCGTCGGAGTGAGCGATCTCGTATCGGCCGTGCGCGCGACCGCCGAACTCGACGAGCTCCAAGTCGGACGGCGGGTCGGCGGGGGGATCGGACGCGACGAACTCGACCGTGTCGTCGACGGGGTCGACGCGCACGTCCTCCACCTCCGTCGCCGCCGAGAGCGTCGCCACGGGACAGGCGTCGCAGGCCGACACCGCGAGTTGAACGTGGATCCCGTCGGTCATGGTGGTCGAGGGTACGGTATCCCGACTCAAATAACGCCGAGGGGGTTCCTACCGCGTGAAAACACGGCCGAACCGCCGTCTCGCGGATGTGACACGCTCGTTTCCGGCTGCCGTGGGCTTTTCACCCGGCGGGGAAACGTGTGGGTATGCCGCCGATCGACCTCGGACTCGGGCTCGGCACGTCCGGACTCGACGACCCCGCGGAGTGTACGGAGAGCGTGGTGACCGCCCTCGAGGCCGGCTACCGCCACGTCGACACCGCACAGATGTACGACAACGAGGCCGCGGTCGGCGAGGGGATCGCGGCCGCCGACGTCGACCGCGAGGAGGTCGTCGTCGCCACCAAGGTCCACCCGACGAACCTCGCGCCCGAGGATGCCCGCGAGACGGCCTACGAGAGCCTCGACCGGCTGGGGCTCGACCGCGTCGACCTGCTGTACGTCCACTGGCCCACGAAGGCGTACGACCCCGAGACGACGCTTCCGGTCTTCGACGAACTCCGGGAGGAGGGGGTCACCGACCACGTCGCCGTCTCCAACTTCACGCCCGACCTGCTCCGGGAGGCTCGCGAGATCCTCGAGTCGCCGATCGCGGCCCACCAGGTCGAGTGTCACCCGCGCTTCCAGCAGCCCGAACTCCGGAAACTGGCCGCCGAGTTCGACCACCACCTGGTGGGCTACTCGCCGCTCGCGAGGGGCGACCTGCTCGACGACCCGACGCTCGCGGCGATCGCGGAGCGACGCGGGACCTCGACGGCGGTCGTCGCGCTCGCGTGGGCGCTCGCCCGCGACGTGGTCCCCATCCCCAAATCGACGGGCGACCACGTAACGGAGAACCTCGCGGCGCTGGAGGTCGACCTCTCCGCGGACGACCTCGCGGAGATCGACGGACTGACCGGCGGCGAGCGGCGGATCGACCCCGACGACGCGGCCTGGAACCGGGCGTAGCGCCGGAGGCCGATCGTGAAGGGTTCGCGAGGAGTCAGACCGCCGCGAGCCGCGCGTCCATCTCCGCGTCGATCCGCTCGACGAGGTCGTTCATCGGCTCGTCGAGGTACGTCACCCACTGGTCGAGAAAGCCCGACCGCCCGAGGACCCGAACCACCCGATAGATCGCTCGTCGCTCCGCGAACCCCTCGGGAAGGCCGCCGGCGCGGTCGCGGTACCCCTCGTACACCGCCCCGCCGAACCGCTCCGGCCCCTCGTAGTCGAAGCCGTTACACAGTTGGTCGCGGGCGCGGACCAGGTCGCGGGCGGGGTCGCCGACGTGGGAGAGCTCCCAGTCGAGCAGTCCCACGCCGGGGGCGTCTCCCCCCTTCTCTTTCCCGTTCCCGTCCCCGTCCGCTCCCCCGTTTCCCTCCGCCGCGAGGAACGCGTTCGGCGGCGCGACGTCGCCGTGGAGCAGCGCCGCGGGCGCGCGATCGAGGCGTTCCCGGTTCGACTCGACGCAGTCGATGACGGCGTCGAAGTGGCGGGCGAGCCGGTCGGTCGTGCCGATCTCGCGGGTGCGCTCGATCGTCGAGCGCAGCGTGTCGGTCCACGAGGCGGCCGCGACCTCGAGGCCGGGAGCGTCGGGGTCGCCGGCGCGGTCGCTCGCGGGCGAGTCACCGTCGCGGCCGTCCGCGACCCCGCGTCTCTCCTCCCCGATCCCCAGGACACCGCCGCGGCCGACGATCTCCCCGTGACGCTCGAAACGGACCGCGTGGAGCGTCGCGAGCGCCCCGCCGACGCGCCGCAACAGCGCCTCCCGCCGATCGTCGTCCGCCCCCTCGAGGACTGCGGGGAGGTCGCGTCCCGGCGCGGGCGCGGTCGCGAGGTAGGGAGGGCTCGCGTCGGGGTCGGCGGCGGCGACCGCCGGAACCGGGATCTCACGTCGCGCGGAGACGTACTCCAGGACCGCCCGCTCACGGGCGATCCGGCTCCCGTCGCAGTCGAGCGCGACCTTGAGGTACGCGCGGCCGCCGTCGGCGAAGTCGACGCCGACGGTCTCGTTGCCGCCGTTCCAGGAGGGACCGACGTCGACGAGCCCCTCGACCGGGCGGCCCGGGAAGGCGTCGGCGAGCGCCGTCTCGAGGGACGGGTCCATGCCCCCGCTGGCCGTCGGGCGGGAAAAAGCGTTCCGCCCGGGTCCCGACGCGAAGCCGACCGGCGCGTTCCCGCCTCCCCGGATCGACCGACAACGTCATACGCGTTGCGGGTGTCTCGCGTTCGATGACTGGATCGGACGACGGTCGTCGCGTGACCTTCGAGACGGCGGGCGAGACGCTGTACGTCCGCGACGCGCTCGAGGGCGAACGGCTCGCACTCCGGTTCGACCGGGAGCCGGATCCGCGACCCGCGCTCGTCGACCTGTTCGCGCTCCCCGTCGACCGGGCGGTGAGCTTCGAGGCCGAGTCGGTGTCGATCCCGAAGTACGCGACGGTGAGCGTCCGCGAGTCGGGCGGGGAGTTCGTCGCCGAGCTCACGGACGACCTCACGCTCCCGCGCGGCTCCTACTGTCTCGACGTCGTCGGGGTGACGAAGGCGTTCGTCCGCGCGGTCGACGTCGAGGTCTCCGCGACCGGGATGGCCGACGGCGGGGCCGTCGAGGTCGCGTTCGACCGGCCGACGACCGTGACCGTCGGCGGACGGTCGCTCCACACCCGCCCGGAGGCGACGATGACGGTGCCCGACGACCCGGAGGCGCTCATGCGCGCGGTGTCGACGCTCGGCTCGTCGATCGCCGAGGCGTCGCCGGAACGCTCCTGGCCGACGCTCCGCGGGTACCCGCCGCGGATCGCGCGCGGAGACGAACTCGAGATACCCGCGTCCCTCGCGACGCCGGACAGCGGGGTCGAGATCGCGGTTCCGGCGACGTACGCGGACGTCTATCGGGTCGCGCCGCTGGCGTACTACCTCGGCGCGACCGTCGTCGCCGGCGCGGATCCGGAGCTCCGGCTGGAGAGGGGATTCGTCGAGCCGCTGCCGAACGAGGGGGCCGCGCTCGAGCGCCGAACGGCGGACCTCCTCGGGACGACGCTGTTTCTGGACTCGTTGGCCCGGACCGAGGGGTACGTCCCCTCCGACCGATACGAGTACGACCGTATCGGCGGGGAGCTCCCCTTCTACCCGCCGAACCTGGCCGACCGCTCGATGAGCGACCGGCTGATGGAGTACCTCGAGGTCGACCGCGAGACCGTCGAGCCGTACCTCCCCGACCGGGCGACGACCGCGGTTCTCCGGCCCGGTCCCGCGGGGATGGAGCTCCTCGGCCACCTCGCGCACCTGCTCGCGCCGATCCGGGTTCGCGGGTCGTCGACGGCGGACGGTTGCGCCCGCGTGGACTTCCAGGACCGCGTGGACTCCCACGACCGCGCTCGCTCTCGCGAGGGGGGCGAGTCGCCCGGGTCGGGCGCGCCGATCGCGGCTGCGATCGCGTCCGACCTCCCGCTCTCGAGCGGGACGCCGAGCCCGGACAACGCGCCGTTCCCCTCGGGCGCGGCCGCCCTGAGCGTCGCCGCCTACGAGAACGCGCTCGCCCGGTCCCGGCCGACGAAGGGCGACCTCCGCGCCGCGTTCCTCGCGGACTCGGACGACCGGGTTCGGGCGTTCGAGCGCGCCATGACGGAGCCGGAGCCGCCCGACGGGATCGACGCGTGGGAGGTCCTCGACCGTCCGACCCGCGAGGCGGCCCGCGATCTGCTCGCCGACCCCGACGTCGGGCTGTGTCTGTGTTCGCTCCCGACCGACGGGAGCCGGATCGCCTGCTCCGACGGCGTCCTGGATCTCGCCGACCTCGATCGCGTCCCGACGACGACGGCGTTCGAGCGCGCCCGGCGCGTCGCGCCCGCGGCGTCGGCCGTGGCGGCCGGATCGCACGGAGCGATCGCCGTCGACGGCGTGCTCGGTCCCGAGCGGGTCCGGACCCTCGTCGGCCTGCTCGCGACCGCGACGCCGCTCGCGTCGAGCGTCGCGCTCGCGCGGGTTCGCGAGGTCGCGGACGTCCGCCTCGCCGGCGATCCCTCGACCGTCGCGGTCACGCCGGAGCAGGGGGGAACGCCGGGGCTGGTTCGGGTGCGCTCGCTCTCGGAGACGGCCCATGCCGTCGCGTGGCGGTCGCTGCCGTCGGTCGAGGCGCGACCCGGGTCGGAGTACCACCCGTTCTTCGAGTGGGCCGACACGCTCCCGGAGCTCGTCGGGGCGGAACGCGAGGGATCCCGCCCGATATCGACCGCGGAGGTGCTCGATCTCGTCCCCGAGCCCGACAGCGTCGTCGACCTCAACGGCGCGATCGTCTTCGAGCGCGACGGTATCACCGCGGACGACGTGCGGCGGTCGGCCCGTCGGGCGCTCGCGGAGGGGTCGTCCGGAGAGGGGATCTCCGTCCGGTTCGGCGAGGAGCTTCGGTGAACGCGGAGGGGGAGACGTTCGACGGTCGTGCCCCCGGCGCCCGCGAATCCGACCGTGCGTTTTTGAGTCCCGGCGACGAAGCGCCGACCATGCCGCAGATACACCTCGACGACTCGACCGTCGAACGGCTCGACGCGCTCCGGCGGGACGACGAGGAGTACGACGAGATCGTGACCGAGCTCATCAACATCTACGAGGCCGAGGAGCTGACGCTGTTCCACGGCGGCGACGTGGAGTAGCGGGCCGTCGTCGACCGTCGTCGACACGTCGGTCGTCCTCGCGCCTCGACCGTCCTCGACGCCTCGACCGTCGAACGCGCGGTTTAACCGTCCAGACCCACGATCCGATCGACATGAGCGGGTCCACGGAGGGCGACCTCACCAAGACGGGGATGTCGCTGAAACACGACCGAGAGTGGGATTACGAGCTCGACCGGATCGTCGAGGCCATCGAGGAGCGGGACGCGAGCAAGGTCGGCCTCCAGTTCCCGGAGGGACTCAAGCGCCGCGGCCCGCAGGTCGCCGACGACCTCCGGGAGGTCGCCCCCGACGACGTGACGTTCATGCTGTCGGGCCAGCCGTGTTACGGGGCCTGTGACCTCGACACCTACCTGATGCGCCGGACGGACGTGTTCGTCCACTTCGGCCACACGCCGATGAAGGAGTCCGACAGCATCGTCTACGTCCCCCTCTTTTCGAACGTCGACCCGTTCCCGATCATGGAGGAGTCGCTCGCGGAGCTTCCGGACCCCGAGGAGGACCCCGACGTGGGGCTCGTGACGACCGCCCAGCACATGAACCGCTTCGAGGAGATGACCGACTGGCTCGAGGAGCGCGGCTACGAGGTCCACACCCGCCGGGGCGACGACCGGCTCACGAAGGAGGGGCAGGTCCTGGGCTGTAACTACGCCTCCGCGGACATCCCCGCCGACCAGGTGTTGTACGTCGGCGGCGGGAAGTTCCACCCGGTCGGGCTCGCGATGGAACATCCCGAGAAGACCGTCGTCATCGCCGACCCCGTCAACAACGCGGTGTCGATCGCCGAACACGACCAGTTCCTCAAACAGCGCTACGCCTCGGTCCACAAGGCGATGGACGCCGAGAAGTGGGGCGTCATCTTCTGTACGAAGATCGGCCAGGGGCGCTGGGAGACGGCACAGGAGATCGTCGAGAACAACGACGACGCCTACCTCATCACGATGGACGAGGTGACGCCGGACCGCCTCCGCAACTTCGACATGGACGCGTTCGTCAACACCGGCTGTCCCCGGATCACCACCGACGACGGCCCGCGCTTCCACAAGCCCATGTTGACCCCGGGCGAGTACGAGGCCGCGATCGGCGAGCGCCCCCTCGATCAGATCGAGTTCGACACGTTCCACGACACCTGGTAACCGACTGCGGCCGGGAAATGAGGCGGCGCCGGGGGAGTGGGTCCGTGACGCGCGCCCCCGGACGAACCGGCGGTGTTCACCGGACCGTCCCTGTGAAGTACTGGGGATCTCGACGGAGCCGTCCCGGCGAGTTCACTTGGCTTCGAGGAAGGTGACGTTGGCACGACCGACGGCGTCGAAGTCCCTGAGGCGGTAGGCAAGGTCGCGGATGCGAGCGGCCGGCCCGCGACAGAACAGTCCCTCGAGACACCACTCACCCTGATGGGAGTGGCTCGTCGTCTCGATGACGTCCTGAAACTCGTGTTGGACGTCGTGGAGTTCGCCGATGACGAGGGTGTGTTCGTAGTCGAAGACGATCATGGCGACGACCTCGCCCTCGATCGTTTCGAGTGCCTGGTGGCGTTCGACGTATTCCTGCATCGCCTCCCGAACCGCCCGGGATCGGGATTCCATGCCCTCGGCCTCCCACGTCTCGTCGAATTCGTCGAGTAACTCCCGTGGGATGTTGAGACTGGTCCGCATATCCGGTATCGGACGAGGAACCTCTTAGTGGTCGTTATTACGGTTCCCGCGAATCGTTCTTAACAACGCATACGTTACCCGGTCGCCTTCCGTTCGCTACGGTGCTCCATAACGAAGCGGCGTCTCTCTTGGTCGGTGCGGTCGCCCTCGGTGCCGTTCACGGGATCGAACCCGGACACGGTTGGCCAGTAGCTGCGGCGTACGCACTCGACCAGACCAACAAGTGGCTCTACGGCTTCGCGTCCAGTTTGATCATCGGTGTCGGTCACCTCATCAGTAGCCTGGCGATGGTGGCGGTGTTCTTCTACGCGAAATCGTACTTCAGTCTCACTCAGGTCAACGAACCGATCACGGTGATACGACGTTTCGACGTCGCCGGCATCGAGACGCTGTCCGTTGGCGGCCCCGTCAGTCTCGTCGCTGGAACCCTCCTCGTTCTCCTGGGCATACGGGAGTACTTCGGCCACTCGCACGGTGACGAAGGCTCACACGAGGAAACCACACACAGCCACGGTGAACACGGTCACGATCACGGGCATACTCACGACCACGAGCATGCTCACGACCAACACGGTCACGACCACGACCACGCTCACGACCAACACGGTCACGACCACGACCACGAAACTGCCTCCGCGTCGAGTTCGGGGCCGTTCGCTCGGCTGAAGGGTCTCATCACGGGCGGCGGACACTCACACGGCCACGGTGAACTCGACCGGACGGCGGAGCGTGGACTCTTCGGCATCGCGTGGTTCGCGTTCGTTCTCGGCTTCGCTCACGAAGAGGAGTTCGAGATCATCGCGATGTGTGCGGGCTCTCGGTACTGTCTGGAACTGATGAGTGCGTACGCGGTCACGGTCGTTCTCGGGATCGTCGGACTGACCATGCTGCTGGTGGCCGGGTACGCCAACTACGAGGAGAGGGTGAAACGGTACACGCCGTATCTCCCGGTCTTCTCCGCTACCGTTCTGATCCTCATGGGTCTCGGCTTCATTTCCGGGCTCTATTGACGGGAGTCCGGCGTCCGGATCGTCGGTCGCGTACGCGGTGACCGGTCACGACTCGGTTGCGTCCTTCCACTCGCCGAGTCCAGCCGGGTCGAGATGGACGTGGACGTCCGAAACCGATCCGGCCTCGCGGACGCGTTTGCGGAGATCCGATTCGAGGTCGTGTGCCTCGACCACAGTCAGGTCCCGGTCTACTTCGGCGTGGAACTCGACTTCGACCACGTGCCCGGAGTAGTACGCGACGAAATCGTGAATCCCGTGAACGGCCGGGTGCTCCCGGATCCGCCGTTTGATCGCTTCCTGTTCTGATTCGGGGGGCGCACTGTCGGCGATGTACCGAACGTTCTCCCGAGTGATGTCTACACTCTGATGAATGACGAGCAGACTCACGATGCCGCCCGCGATCGGGTCGAAGATCGGATAGCCGACGGCCATACCCGAGACGCCCACGAGGGCCGCACCCGTGGTATAGAGATCATTGAGGCTGTCGGCGGCAAGCGCTCGAAGGCTGGGCAGCTGGAGCTCCTGATTCTTGTATTGGGTATACCAGTAACAGAGGTACATGTCACCGAGCGCGAACAGGAGTCCGAGGACGAGCCAACCGCTGTACTCGGCGGCGACTCCGGTCAGAACCGAGTGCGCTGCGTCGTACAACAGTTTGAGTCCGAGAAGAACGAGGATCCCACCGACGAAGAGCGCCGAGAGGGGTTCGAACCGGTTGTGTCCGTGCGGATGTGAGTCGTCGGCATCGTCGAAGACGGACCGGCCCCAGATCAGGACGACGCCGCTCGCGAGAAGGTCAGCGACGGAGTGAGCCGCGTCAGCGATGAGCGCGAGGCTTCCGGTGAGGAGTCCGAGCGCTCCCTCGACACCGATCTTGAGGGCATTCAATAGGACGTTGGCCCAGGAGACTTTGAGAAAGGTCGCACGTGCGTCCGTCATGGTATGCTGGTATACTGCTACTCCCGCATAAGAGGCCTCATTAGGCGCATATAATCGGTTTTTTGATTCAGTCTAAATATCTCTGGATCACCGCGAAACATTGGACACCCAGGGGCTCCTCGGACGACCGTGTCTACGCGCACGTCGCGAACGGCGGTCTCAGCTAACTGTCGTGCGGCCGCGAATTCTTCCACGCTAGTCGGTGACTCTCCATGGGAGGTCGATGAGCCGCCGAGAAACCGCCGGTGCGTTCTACTTCAGGTTCGGCGGGTCGTGGTCGTCGTCGAGGAAGTAGCTGTCCGCGTCGGGGTCGAAGTACACCTGGAGCGCCCGGATCGACCCGACGAACGCGGCGAACGCGGCCACGCCGAACCCGACGACGCCGTAGAGGAGCACGATCGCGAGCGACATCGGCGAGAGTTCTCGGTCTACCGACGTATCTCTTGTGTCGATCGACGCCCGGTATCGGTCACGACTCCGTCCCCGCGGCCGCCTCGACGTACTCCACCGCGGCGGTCGGGGAGGCAACCGCCTCGACGCCCTCGACCTCGTGGGTGTCGAGCCCGGCCACGGGCCGTCCGTGCGCGAGCGCGAGTCCGATCTCCGAGAGCGTGCCGTACGAGCCGTCGACCGCGATCGCGGCGTCGCCGTTCATCACCACGAGCGCGTTGCGGGCGTGACCCAGTCCGGTCGCGATGGGGGTCGTGACGTACGGGTTCGCGTCCTCGCGTCGGTCGGTCGGGAGGATCCCGATCGTCTCGCCGCCGTCTTCGTGCCCGCTCCCCGCCTCGCGAGCGCCCCGACAGACCGCCTCCATCACGCCGCCGAGGCCGCCGCAGACGACGGCGTGGCCGCGAGCGGCGAGTTCGGCTCCGAGTTCCTCCGCGACCGCCGCCGTGTGGGGCGGGACGGAACTCCCGCCGATGACGCTCACGCGCATGCCGGAACTCCCCCGCGGAGGCACAAAAACCGGGGGTTTCACTGGACCGCAACGCGGCTACGAATCGACTTCCCTGATCTCGACGTCGTGGACGCCGTCGCGGAGCGTCGCCCGTTCGACCTCGCGAAGCTCCTCCGCTGTCGCGTCGACCGTCGCGAAGTGGTTGCCGGCGAGCTCGCCCGCGGGACTCTTGAAGCAGGTCGGCCCGCAGGGGAGGAGGATCTCCTGTTCGTTCCGATATCCCGGGTACAACAGGAGGTCGCCGCGCGACGGGTAGACCGTGTGGTTCTCCCGGGGGATCTCCGGGAGGTCGATCTCGTCGATGTTGATCCAGGTGGCGATCCCGCTCCAGCGAACGTGCATGAGCTCCGACTCCAGGGGCAGGAACTCGCGAACCGCCGCGACCGACTCGGGCGCTCGGTCCTCGTGGAGTTCGGCCGTGAACGTCGTTCCGTCGATGTCGATCGCAATCATGGCTAGTGTCGTGTGTGCCGTCGGCGTCGCCGATCTTAACGGTGTCGTCGGCGTCGGTCACGGATCGTTAAGGTCGGTGGCGGTACCGTTGCCGTCGGCTACGCTGTCCTCGTCGGCGTTGGAATCGCCGTCGGTCCCGGGCTCGTCACCGCCGCCGGTGCCGGTCGTCGCGAGCCGCGCGAGCGACTCCGCGAGCACGGTCGCCGCGGCTGCGCAGTCCGCCCAGTCGGCCCGCTCCTTCGGCGAGTGGGAGTGCCCGTTCTCGGACGCGACGAAGAGCAAGGCCGCGTCGGTCACGTCGGCGACCCGCATCGTGTCGTGGCCGGCACCCGAGTGGACGGCCAGCGTGTCGACGCCGGCGCGGCGCGCGGCCGCCTCGACGACCGCACGACACCGGTCGGAGAGGGGCGTCGGCGGCACGTCGTACGGACGCTCCAGCGACGTGGAGACGCCGCGGTCGGCCTCGACCGACTCCAGGACGCGCCGCACCGCGTCCAGCTGGCGGCGGATCTCCGAGCGATCCACGGAGCGGAGGTCGAGGCGAAGCGACGCCGACCCCGGAACGACGTTCACGGCGTTCGGGTCGACGTCGAGCTCGCCGACCGTCCCAACCGCGGTCCCGCTCCCCGTCGCGGCCGCCTCGGCGGCGGCCTCCTCCGTCGCGAGAACGACCTCACTCGCCGCCGCGAGCGCGTCCGTCCGGTCCGCCATGCTCGTCGTTCCGGCGTGGTCGGCCTCGCCCTCGATCGTCACGTGACACCGGACGGTGCCGGTGATGTCGGTCACGACGCCGAGCGGGACGCCGGCCTCCGCGAGTCGGTCGGTCTGTTCGATGTGGAGCTCCAGCCAGGCGTCCCACTCGCTCGCGTCGAGCCGGCCGGTGCCGCGGTAGCCGATCCGCGAGAGCGCCTCCTCGAGCGTCACGTCGCCGTCCGACAGCGCCAGCGCCTCGTCGATCCGGCGCTCGCCGGCGGCCACGGAGGACCCGAGGACGCCGTCGGCGAAGCGGGTCCCCTCCTCGCCGGTGAAACAGACGACGTCCACCGGGCGGACGGGAGAGACCTCCGCCTCGCGGACCGCGCGGACCGCCTCCAGCGCGGCGTAGACGCCGAGCGGTCCGTCGAAGATGCCGCCGCGGGGCACCGAATCCAGGTGGCTGCCGGCCGCGACCGGGGCCGCCGCGGGGTCCGCGGTCGGCGGCGTCCAGCGCCCGGCGACGTTGCCCACGGCGTCGATGCGGACGTCGAGCCCGGCCTCCTCGAGCCGATCGACGAGGTAGTCCCGGGCCCGCGCGTTCGCGGCGTCGGCCGGGAGGGTGGTCCGTCCCCGGCCGTCGTCCGCGTCCACGGCCCCGAACGCGGCGGTCCGTTCGAGGTGCGCTCGAAGGCGCTCGCCGTCGACCCGAACGCGGGCCGTCACGCGATCACCCGACGGAGTGCGACCGAGGACGGCCGCTCCGTCGACGGGTCACCGAAACCGGAACGCGACCGCGGGATCGAGAGAGTCACTCCATCACCGAAGCCAGCTATTTCGGAACGGTTGAAAAGGATACCGGCCGTTCGCCTCCGAACGACCCCGTCGGCGGCCCCGACCGCCGGCGTCTCGCCCGCTTCGCCGGTCGCGATCGGGGCCGCCGCGGGTTCGAACGGCATCCGTTGCCGAGGTGAAACGTTTTTACCCGTCGGCCGAGGAAGGACCGTATGAGATACGATACCGTCGTCTTCGACAACGACGGTGTTCTCGTCGGCCGCACGCGCTTCGACGTGCTCCGGGAGGCGACCCGGGACGCGTTCGAGGAGTGTGGCGTCGACGACCCCGACCCCGACGACGTAGAGCGGATGACGATCGGCGCGACCCCCGGCAGCGTGGGGACCGTCTGCCAGACGTACGACCTCGATCCGGGCTCGTTCTGGCGGACGCGCGACGACGTGGTCTCGAGGGCCCAACAGCAGGAGGCGCGCGCGGGCCGGAAGACCCCCTACGACGACCTCGACACCCTCGAGGACCTCGACGTGAAGATGGGGATCGTCTCCTCGAACCAGCAGGCGACCGTCGACTTCCTCGTCGACCACTTCGACGGCTTCGAGGAGTTCGGCGCGGCCTACGGCCGCGAGCCCACGATCCACAGCCTCCAGCTCCGGAAGCCGAACCCGCACTACCTCGAGCGGGCGCTCGGCGATCTGGACGCCGACTCGGCGCTTTTCGTCGGCGACAACGAGTCCGACGTGAAGGCCGCGGAGAACGCGGGCGTCGACTCCGCGTTCATCCGCCGCCCCCACCGCCGCGACTGGGAGCTCAACGTCTGGCCCACCTGGGAGATCGAGACGCTGGACGACCTCTTCGACGTCTGTGGCGTGTGACGGTCGGGAGGTCGCTTCGCCGGGGCTGACCGGCCCGACCGGTCACGGAATCTCCCGATTCTCGCTCGCATGACCCGACGAGCCTTCGGTACGCTCTGCGGGCTCGTCTTCCTCATCAACCTCGGACGCGTCGCGTTCGCGCCGCTCGTCCCGACGATCGGCTCGGAGTTCGGCGCGAGCCCCGCGGTCGTCGGCTCGGTCACGACGCTGGTGTGGCTCGGCTCCGCGCTCCCGCGGATCCCCGTCGGCTATCTCCTCACGCGGGTCCCGCGACACTACGTCGTCCTCGGGTCGGGCCTCTGGCTCGCTGGTGCCGCGATGTTCACCGGCAGCGCCGGGTCGATCCCGGCGCTCCGGGTCGGCGCGCTCTCCATCGGACTCGCCTCCGGCGCGTACTTCGTCGCCGCGATACCGCTCGTCGCCGAGCTGTTCCCGAGCGGGCGCGGGCGCGCCATCGGGATCCACGGGGCGGCGAGCCAGCTGGCGGCCGTCGTCGCCCCCGGCGTCGTGGTCGGCGTTCTCGTCGTCGCCGGCTGGGAGGACGTCTTCCGGCTGCTCGCCGTCGCCGCGCTCGCGGTGACCGCGGTCCTCCTCGTCGTCCTCCGCCGGCACCCCCTCCCGGAGAGCGCGGGCGCGGACCGCGACTTCCGCTCCGTGCTGGGTCACTGGCGGATCATCCTCCTCGTGATCGTCGTCGTCGCCACGCCGGGCTTCGTCTGGCAGGGCGTGTTCAACTTCTACGTCACGTACCTGACCGGCACGAAAGGGATCTCCGGCGGGTTCGCGAACGCGCTTCTCACGGTCGTGTTCGCCGCCGGCCTGCCGGGGTTCTGGTACGGCGGTCGGCTCGCCGACCGGCTCCCGCAGATCCCGTACCTCCTCGGGATCCTCGTCGCCTTCGCGACGGCGCTCGGCGTCCTCGTGGCCGCCCAGTCGGCCGTCGCGCTCGTCGTCGCCACCGCCCTGCTCGGCTTCGTGATCCACACGACGTTCCCCGCGGCCGACACGTTCCTGCTCGACTCGCTGCCGGCGGACGTCCGCGCCAGCGCGTACGCGGTCTTCAGCGGCACCGCCCTGCTCGTCGAGTCCACCGGCAGCGGGGTGTTCGGCCTCGCGGCCGAACGGGTCGGCTTCGACGCCGCGTTCGCCGCCGGCGCGGCCGGCGTCCTCGCGCTCGCGGCCGTCCTCGCCGCGGCGCACGTCGGGCGCGGGCTTCCCGACGGTCCCGCGGCCGTCGAGTAGGGGATCGATCCGCCGGCCCTCGCTCTGAAGGTTTAACCGGGGTGGGGCGTAACCCGGGCGTAGTGACGAACGACCCGCCGTGGGCCGACGTGTTCGGCCACGAGGAGCCGTACCCCGAGCAGGCGGACGGCATCGACGCCGCGATCGACGCCGCCGAGGACGGCGGCTTCCTCGCGCTCGAGGGCGCGTGCGGCACCGGCAAGACGATGCTGGCGTTGACCGCCGGTATCGACCGCGTCCGCGACCCCGACTCCGACTTCGAGCGCGTGTTCGTGCTCACGAGCGTCAAACAGCAGCTCCGCCAGTTCGAGACCGATCTCGAGACGGTCAACGCGAACCTCCCCGACGACTACGACCCCGTCTCCGGGCTGACGCTCGTCGGCAAGGCGGACGTCTGTCCGTACGCCCGCGAGAACCGCGCCGGTATCGACCGCGAGAACGTCTACGAGCGCTGTGAGGGGCTCCGCGAGCGCACCCGGAACCTCGTCGGCGACGGCGGCGAGACGAGCGCCGGAGCCCTCGCGAGCGAGGCGCGGAGCCAGCAGGTCGGCCTGCTGGACTCGGGAACCGCGAGCGGCTCCGACGGCGGATCGACCGGCGGCGGAGCCGCCGCCGACTACCTGACCGTCGACGGCGAGCCGACGCCGTACCCGCCCGACACCGAGACGTTCGGCGAGACGGAGTTCTGTCCGTTCTACGCGGGCTTCCTCGACGATGTCCCCGACGACGGCGGCGACCCGGCGGAGGCCGTCCCGTTCGATATCACCGAACTCGGCCACGTCGACGCCGAGGAACTCGTCCGGCTCTCGGCTGGCCACGGCTCGTGTCCCCACTCGGTGATGGGCGCGCTCGTCCCCGAGGTCGAGGTCGTCATCGGCAACTACTACCACGCGTTCGACCCGACCACCACCGCGACGTTCACGGGCGCGCTGATCGACGACGCGACGTTCCTCGTCTGTGACGAGGCGCACATGCTCGAGCCCCGCGTGCGGGACCTCGTCAGCGACGCGGTCGCCGACGCGAGCCTCCGGGACGCGGTCTCGGAGATCACCCGCGTCGTCCAGCCGCTCTCGTTCGAACGCGAGGGCGCGGAGTCCGCGGACGCCGACCTCGTTCGCGGGGAGCTCGAGGAGAGCGACGTGACGGTCGAGGAGCTGGAGGCGGTACGGGAGTTCTACGCGGACCTCCGCGGGGAGCTCGACCGTCGGGTCACCGACCGCCTCGACCGGGAGCGCCCCGACTGGCGCGCGTCGATGCGCGAGCTCGAGGACGACGAGATCCCGCTTCGCGACCCCGAGGAGCCGGGCGAGGACGCGATCACGGCGTGGGCGAAGGAAGCCGGGTACCGCGACCGCGTCTGGTCGCGCGCGCCCGCCGTCGGCGCGACCGTCAAGCGCGTCCTGGACACGCTCGAAGACGAGGACAAGCGGCGCGCCGCTCCCGGCGTCGGGCGCACCCTCAACGCGTGGTACCGCGAGGGACATACCGAGTTCTTCCGCGCCGTCGACCTCGAGCGCACGTACGACGAGACGGAGCCGCCGGACTCGTGGCGGCGCGCGTACAACGCGAGCCTCGCGCTGTACAACTGCCTCCCGAGCGGGCCGATCGGCGAGCGGCTCGGCGAGTTCGGCGGCGGCGTCGTGATGAGCGCGACGCTCGAGCCGATGGACGTGTTCCGGGAGGTGACGGGGCTCGACCACCTCGCGGAGCGGGGCCGACCGGTCGTCGAGCGGACGTACGGGCTCTCGTTCCCGCCGGAGAACCGCGCGAGCTTCGCGGTCGACGCGCCGAAGTTCACCCACGCCAACCGCGGCGCGCCGGGCGAGCGAACCGACGCCCGGCTCGCCCACCTCGACGCGGTCGCGACGGTCGCGAGCCGCGACGGCAACGTGCTGGTCGGCGCGCCGAACTACGCCGAGGCGGCGTGGTTCGCCGACGAGCTCGACGCGCGCCTCGAGAAACCCGTCCTCCTCGATGAGTCCTCGGGCGACCGCGAGACCGAGTCGCTCAAGGACGCCTTCTTCGCCGGCGAGGGGAAGGTGCTCGTCACGAGCCTCCGGGGAACGCTCACCGAAGGGGTCGACTACCGCGGCGACCGGCTCGCCGCGGCGGTCGTCTGCGGCGTCCCCCTCATCAACACCGCCCGGCCCCGAACGCGGGCGGTGATCGCGGCGTACGACCGGCGCTTCGAGTCGGGGTTCGAGACCGCGCTCACCGTCCCCGCCGTCCGGAAGGCGCGACAGGCCGTCGGCCGGGTCATCCGCGGCCCCGACGAGCGCGGGGTCCGTGTCCTCCTCGACGCGCGGTACGCCCGCGAGTCGTGGAACGGCGTCCGCGAGTACCTCCCCGAACACGAACGCGAGGAGTTCCAGCCGGTCAGCACGGACATGCTCTCGGTCGCGCTCGACCGGTTCGATGTGGACTGATAGGCAATGACTACCGGGTCGACAACGAGCGCTTAACTAACCGCTCCGGACGCGCAGTGGTCCTATGACCCCACAGAAGCGTACCAAGCTGTACCACGCCGTCTGCCGCGACTGCTCGCTCGAGCGCGTCTTCGACTCCGCCGACGCGGCCGAGACGTTCGTGACCCGCCACGTCGAGGAGACCGCACACACGGCGCTCGCCGAACGCGTCGACTGAGAACCGACGGGCGAGTGCGGAAGCGACGGGCGAGGGCGAGTGCGGAAGCGACGGGCGAGGGCGAGTGCGGAAGCGACGGGCGAGGGCGAGTGCGGAAGCGACGGGCGAGGGCGAGTGCGGAAGCGACGGGCGAGGGCGAGTGCGGAAGCGACGGACGAGGGCGAGAGCGGAAGCGACGAGCGATATCGGTCGCGAGCGGTGTGATCGCGGCGAGCGCCGCGACCGCGGTCAGTTCTCCCGGCGGGCGAACGCGAGGTTGCCCGAGACGTTCTTGATGTACGCCCGGACGGTGTCGCCCTCCTGTGCGCCGGGGACGAAGACGGTGTACTCGCCGCGCTCGGCGACGCCGTCGCCCTTGCGGCCCGTGCCGACGATCTCCAGCTCGTAGGTGTTGCCCTCCTCGATGGCCTCCTCCTGGCGCTGGGTGTTCGACGTCGTCTGTTTCGCGACCGGTCGGAACGCCCCGCAGGCCTCACAGCGGAGCATGGGCGTCCGGTTCTCCGTCTCCAGTCGCGTGTCGGGCAGGCCACACTCCGAGCAGGTGACGAACGACTCGATGTACGAGTCGATCGCCGCCTGGAAGTCGCGCTCGCGGAAGTTCCCGCTGTATCGCGCGCGGCCGTCCTCGTACTGGCCGGCCGTCCCGAGCTCCTGTTGGATCTTCGAGTGGACGTGTTCGGGCTCGCGGCTCAACGCGTCCGCGATGGCCGAGAGGTTCGTCAGTCGGGTGAACGCGCCGTCCTTCTGCGTCTCGGGGTCGGGGACCGACAGCCGCTCGTCGGACCCGTCGAAGTCCGGGACCGCGTCCATCGCGCGGTCGAGGCTCGATTCGTACTCCATACGCGAACGGTGGACTGGGCGACGGAAATCGCTTCCGGGTTGGATCGAGCGGCGAGTCGTCCGACTTCCACCGGAGAGAACGTCGAAGAGAAGTAGCGGGAGGTAGATTTGAACTACCGATCTCCGGGTTATGAGCCCGGCGGAATCTCCTGGCTATCCCATCCCGCTACCGTGATCAAACCGCGGTGAACTGTTAAGGGTTCTGATCCCGTCGCCGGTGTGCGGTTCGCTCCCGTAGACGTTATAAACGAATCGGGGGAGTTGCGGCCCGGACGACGACCCTACTCCTCGCCGAGCAGGCTGTCGACGAGCGCCTCCGGATCGAACCGCGCCAGGTCGTCGTACCCCTGGCCGGTCCCCAGAAAGAGGATCGGCTTGCCGGTGACGTACGCGACGGAGATCGCCGCGCCGCCGGAGGAGTCGGCGTCCGCCTTCGTCAACACCGCGCCGTCGATCTCGGCGGCCTCGTTGAACTCCTTCGCGCGGTTGACCGCGTCCTGGCCGGCGACCGCCTCGTCGACGAACAGCGTCATGTCCGGGTCGACGACGCGGTCGATCTTCTCCAATTGCGCCATCAGGTCGTCGCTCGTGTGGAGCCGGCCGGCGGTGTCGCCGAGGACGACGTCGACGTCGTTGGCCGCGGCGTACTCGACGCCGTCGTAGATCACGGCCGCCGGGTCGCCGCCCTGGTCGTGGGAGATCAGCTCGCGGTCGAGCCGCTCGGCGTGCTCGGCGATCTGCTCGTTCGCGCCCGCGCGGTAGGTGTCGCCGTTCGCCAACACCGACGAGTAGCCGCGGTCGTCGAGCCACTCGGAGAGCTTGGCGATGGTCGTCGTCTTGCCGACGCCGTTGACGCCGGTGAAGACGATCGTCAGCGGCTTCTCCGCCTCCGCGACGCGCTCCTCGAAGTCGAACTGCCCGACCGCGATCACGTCGAGGAGCGCGTCGTGGAGCGCCCGCTCGACCAGCTCGCCGGTCGTCTCGACCTGCTTTCGCGACTCGCCGAGCATCGTCTCGCGGACCGTCTCGAGGATCCGTTCGGCGACGCTCATCTCCACGTCGCTCTCTAAGAGCGCCATCTCGAGCTCCCAGAGCGGCTCCTCTAAGTCCTCCTCCTCGATGATGATCCGGCCGGTCGCGAACGCCTTCGCGCGCTGGAAGGTGCTCGGCTCCGCCGAGCCGTCCCTCTCCTCGTCAGTCGGGGCGTCGGTCGCGGCGGACTCGGCCGTTCCGCTCGCCCCGTCCGCGTCGGCGGTCTCGACCGTCTCGGCTGCGGTCTCGGGCTCCGCGGCCGCGTCTGGCGCGTCCTCGCCCTCGGGGACCTCCTCGGCGTCCGTGGACTCCTCTACGTCCTCACGGAAGCTGCTCAGCTTGTCCTTCAGTCCGTCGAACACGGTCCGTTACCTCACTCGTCGTCGGCCTGCCCCTGCATCTGTTGCATCTGCTGTTGTTGCATCTGTTGTTGCATCTGCTGGGCCTGCTGTTCGAGCTCCTGGCTCTCGTCTTCCAGCTCGGCGATCTCCGCTTCCGTCTCCTCGATGCGGTCGTCGAGCGCCTCCTGTTTGCGGCGGAGCACGTCGATGGCGTCGTCCTGCTCCTGCTCGGCCGAGTAGTTGCCGCCGAGCGAGACGACGATCTCGTCGATGTCCTGGACCTCCGCGCGGACGTACGCGCCGCCGCCGAGCGGCACCTGAACCGTCGCGCCGGTCTCGAGGGTCTCGATCGCCTCGACGGCGTCGTCGATGTCGGCCTTCTCCTGGCGGTACTCCTCGACTTCCGTCTCGAGTACCTCGATCTCCTCGTCAAGCGCCTGAAGCTCCTGGGAGAGCTGCTGGAGCTGCTGTTGTCCGCCGCCCATCATGCCGCGGACACCTCCTCGATCTCGATCTGGGTGCGCTTCCGGTTGTGCTGGCTACCGACCTGCGTGTAGATGCGCTCGCGCGCGAGGTCCTCGTTCTCCGCCTCGACGTCCTTGGTGAACGGCTGGAAGCCGTCTCTACTCTGGAACCGCCCGCTCACGGTGTAAGTACTCATGTTCCGACTTCCGGCAGGGACAGGGAAGTATCTTCCTAAAAACGGACGACGGGACGGAACGGAACGGACCGCCGAGATCGGGAGCGAGAGCGACGTAGACGACGATCAGTCGATGAATCCGAGCGTCTCCTCGATGCGCCCGAGCTCGGGGCCGGTCGTGTCCTCGCCGACGACGTAGCCGTCGTCGCTCGCGACGAGCCCGGAGCCGACGAGCGGCGCGCCGTAGTTGACCGTCCCGAGGTCCGCCCGAACGTCGAGCGCCTCCTCGACGGCCTGTAACTCCGACTCCCGCGACTTCGGGTGACAGAGCACGCCCGTGTCGTTCGCGACCGCGGCGGTGCCGACGGTCCGCACGTCCGCGAGGTCGCCGCGCTCGACCGGGACCGAGAGCGTCTCCTTGATCGTCGTGATCGCCTCGCGCGGGAGGTCGGGGTGGACGTACGCGCCGTAGTCGTTGGCCAGGACGACGTTGCCGGCGGCGTTGATCCGGCCGGGAAGCTCCGCGATCTCGCGGTCCGCGGCCTCGGCGATCCGCTCTCTCTCCCGGTCGGTCGCGCGCTCGGAGACGAGCACGCCGTTCTCGTTGCCGGTCGCGAGCGACCCGACGGTGTTGGAGCCGCCGACGGTCGTCGCGAGCACGTCCGCGCCGAGCTCGTCGGCGAGGTCGTCGGCGAGGTCGTCGTCGACGTCCGGCCTGACCAGAAGGAGGTCGTCGACGACGCGGGCGAAGACCCCCACGTACGACGAGCCGGTGAAGGTCGCCCGTAACACGTTACTCGGCGTGCTCGGCTTCGACGACCGGCTCGCCGTCCTCGACGAACCGGGCCGCGCGGACGCGGAGCTTGCTCGGCGGGTTCTGCCGACCGTTCGCCCAGACGGCCTCGTTGACGGAGGCGTCGAGGATCACGTCCTCGCCGTCGACCGAGAAGTGCTTCGCGAGGTGCTCGCGGACGATCTTCACGGCGTAGTCGGCGCGCTGCTGGACGGGCTTCTCCTTTGCGTCGCGGAGCGGGACGGTGACGACACGCTCCTCGAAATCACTCGTGCTCATCTACTCTACTCGTCGAGGTCGTTCCGGCGCCAGTTGCGCCGCTTGGGGTTTCGCGTGACGTTCATGTCGGTCTTCATCATGACCCACGCGGGGACGCGGGTGTTCTGGCGCTCCGCCTTCGCCAGCCGCTTCTTCTTGGCCTTCGATTTGTCTCCCATAGTGGGCCTCACTTCCGCCGGACCGCATAAAACCCCTTCCATACGACCCCGACGAGCGGGCCGTCACGGCGGCGGTTCGGTCGGACCGTCACGGCGGCGGTTCGGTCGCTCGTCGCGCTCGCCGCCCGATCACCACCCGCGTTCCGCGAGCGCCGCGTAGACCTCCCGACACCGCTCCAGCACGTCGATCGAGACGCTCTCCGTCTCCGTGTGCGCCTCGCCGGGTTCGGAGGGGCCGCAGACGAGACACTCCGTGCCGGCCTCCGAGAGCCACCCCGCGTCCGTGGCGTGCGGCTTGGTGACGTGTTCGGGGCGGTCGAGCCCGCGGGCCTCGTGGACCTCGCGTGCGGCCGCGAGCGCCGCGTCCGCGAACGCGTCGTCGCCACAGCCCATCGGCGGGAGGTCTTGGTCGACGACCCACTCGACGCCCGGAACCTCCTCCGTGCGCGCGAGGTCCGCCCGCTCGCCGGGGACGGTGCGCTCGTCGATCGTGACCTCACACCGGTCGGGGATCACGTTCCAGGTGTCGCCGCCGTGGAACTCCGTGACGACGACGGAGCCCGTCACGTCCTCGCCGAACACCGTCGTCGCCGGCGCGTCGAGGTCGCGGACGACGTCGACCGCGTCGCAGGCGCGGTAGATCGCGTTCTCGCCCGCCTCGGGCTCGGAGGCGTGTGCCGAGGACCCCTCGGCGACGAGCGTCGACGCCCGCCGGCCCTTGTGCGCGACGACGACGTCGGTCACGCCCGGCTTCGAGTAGTTCGTCGACCCCTCCGCGACGAGCGCGTGGTCGGGGCGGAACCCCTCCTCTATCGCGTGCCGTGCGCCCTCGCCGCCGGTCTCCTCGCCGACGAAGGAGGCGACCGCGAGTTCGCGGCCCGCCGGCGGCGTCGCGTCCCGGAACGCGAGCAGGCAGGCCGCGACCGCGCCCTTCATGTCGGCCGTCCCGCGCCCGAAGATCCGGCCGTCGCGACGTTCGACCACGTACTCGCCCTCGCCCGTCGTCTGTCGCTCCGCCGGCGGGACCACGTCGTGGTGGCCGACGAGCGCGACCGTCTCGGCGTCGGGGTCGGTTCCGGGCCCGCTCTCGTCGCTTCCGTCGGCCCGCCTGTACGCGATCACGTTGCCGACGGCGTCGCGCTCGACGTCGGCGTCGGTCTCCGCCCGGAGCCACTCCTCGATGGCGTCGCCGGCGGCGGTCTCGTCCTCGTGGGAGGGGATCGAGACCAGCCGTTCGGTCAGGTCCGCGAGTTCGCTCATACACGCGAGTCGAGAGTCGAGTACTTAAATGCGGTCGGGAGGCTTCGGCGAACCGTTCACGGATCGATGAGTTCCGTTCCGGTGCGGTCAGGGCCACTCATGTCGTAACGCTACTGACTGCCTTGTCCAGAACCGGTGTAATAACTACGAATCCGATGAAGATCGCGACAACGTAGGCGATGAACTCGGTACCGATCGTGATTGGGTCAGCAAGACCGCCAGTATAGGCGTTATAGAGCGTGAATATGGCCGCAGCAACTACGGCGTTCGGAAGGTGATCGTGAACCAACGTTCGTAGCTTCATAGACGGGATCGTTCAGCGAATCTTCAAATTCGTATCGGTTAGGACGTGGTCGTCCGAGACGGCTCACGCCGGTACGATCCCGTCACGTCGTGAACAGTTCGGTGTCGTCGGGGACCGCGAACAGTCCCAGCCGAACGCCGGCGTCGAGCCAGCCGTAGCCGTACGAGTAGGACGCGAGCGCGTTGACCGGGTCGTCGTCCGCGCGGAAGTGACGCCCGTCCTCCAGGTACGACTCCGCCATCTCGGCGACGTCGTCGGCGGCGTCGCCGAGCGGGGTGTCCGCCGGCGGCCGCGGCTCCGCGGCGTCGAGCGCGTCGGCGAGCATTCGCTCGTAGCGGTCCGTCTTCTCCGCGAGGTCGGCGGGCATACCCTCCCGTCCGCGGGGACGACCAAAAGTCATCGACACTCGTCACCGCCGTTCGGCGCGGCACCGATCCCCGGCGACGCGAGGCTATAGGGGGCTCCGGCGTGTAGCCGTCCGCATGTCGGAACCCGACGGCGTCCGCTGGGAGTACGAGACCCTCCGGCCGCCCCGCGACGAGACGCGAAAGGAGGCGACGGACCCGGAGGCGGAGCTGAACGAGCTGGGAGCCGAGGGGTGGGAGCTCGTGACGACGATCGACTACGAGGGCGGCGGCAGCAAGTTCCTCGTGTTCAAACGGCCGGCCCGGTCGAACGAACGGGCATGACCGGCGGGCCGTCCCGCCCGGCGCGCTGGTTCCTGGTGGACGCGAACCGGCTGCTCGTCGCCGGCGTCTCGACGTTCGCCGTGTTCGTCGCGTTCGTGGCGGTCGCCTCCGGAGTCTCGCCGTCGTTCGTCGCGCGGGTCGAGTCGGGCGACCCGATCGAGACGATGTTCGGGACGATGATCACGGTCGTCGTGACCGGCACGACCCTCGTCGTCACGATCGGCCAGCTCGTGCTCACCCAGGAGAACGGGCCGCTCGGCGACCAGCGCGACCGGATGAGCAACTCGATGGACGTCCGGGAGTTCACCGCGGAGCTGACCGGCTCGCCGGCCGCCACCGACCCGGCCGCCTTCCTCGACGACCTCGTCCGGACCGCCGCGGACCGGGCGGAGACGCTGCGCGAGTCCGCTTCGGGGGGCGAGGACGCGTCGCTCGAGTCGGCCGTCGAGGGGCTCGCCGAGGACGTCGGCCGCAACGCCGACGCCGTGAGCGACCGGCTCGACGGGGCGCGGTTCGGCTCCTTTTCCGTCGTCTCCGCCGCCCTCGGGTTCGAGTACGGCCGACTGCTCGGGCGGGCCGAGCGGATCGCCGCCGACCACGACGGGACGCTCTCCGACCGCGACCGGGAACTCCTCGAGGAGCTGAAAGGGTCGCTGTCGCTCTTCGGACCTGCCCGCGAGCACGTCAAGACGCTGTACTTCCAGTGGGCGCTCATCGAGCTCTCCCAGCTGATCCTCTACGCGGCGGTGCCCGCGCTGGTCGTCGCGGGCGTCACGCTCGCGGTCGTCGACGCCGCCGCGGTGTCCGGATCGACGCTCGGGATCGCCCACCTCGCGCTCGTCGTCGGCGCGGCGTTCGCGGTGACGGTCCTGCCGTTCATGCTGTTCGTCTCCTACGTCCTCCGGATCCTGACGGTCGCGAAGCGGACGCTCGCCATCGAGCCGCTGGTGTTGCGGGAGGAGTGACCGACGACCGCCGTTCGTTCCACCCCGGCGTGAAAGCCGACGTTTTATGTTCCGGCTGATCGATGCCTCTCGCATGAGCATAGGGAAGATCCTCAGCGGAGAAGAACTCACGATGCGGCGCGCGGGGATCATCATGGTCGGCTGGATCGCGTTCGTCTGTATCGTCTCGGTTCTGCTTCTCCTCTTTACGGCGTTCCGGGTGTGACCCCGGCGACGCGGCGTCGACGCCGGACGCGGCGACCGTGGATCCGGCGACCGTGACCGTCGGCGGCCGGGTCGCGGGATCTCGCCGAGCGGCGGGACGCGGTCTATTTGTGCGTCGCGCCCGTACCGTTCCCATGAGCACCGGATCGGCGGCGACGCTTCACACCGCCCCGCGGTCGACGGTCGAACAGGATCAGGGGTCGTTCCGAACGCGGTTCAACTTCCCCGGTCGGCTCCGTCCCGGCCACGACGACCACGGGTACGGTCCCCTCTCGACCGTCGTCGAGTCGTTCATGGACCCCGGCACGCTGATCCCGATGCACCAGCACCGGAACGAGGAGATCGTCTCGTGGGTGCCCGCGGGCGTGATGCGTCACGACGACCGCGATGGCAACGAGCTCGTGACCGACGCCGACCACCTCATGGTCATGAACGCCGGCGAGGGGTTCTGGCACGAGGAGCGCACCCTCGCCGACGACCCGCCCCTGCGGATGCTCCAGATCTTCGTTCGCCCGCACGAGCTGGACCTGCCGGCGGGGATCCAACACGAACCCCTCCCGGACCCGGTCGCGGGCGAGTGGCGGCACCTGTTCGGTCCCGAGGGGTCCGACGCGCCGCTCTCGGTCCGCAACGAGGTCCACCTCCACGACGTCCGCCTCGAGGCGGGTCAGCAGGTCGACGTTCCGGCCGGCGACGGCTGGGACACGTACTTCTACGTCTTCGACGGAACCGTCTCCGGCGGCGGCGAGACCCTCGAGTCGACCGAGAGCGGCCTGCTCGTCGGCGACGGTGCCGACCTGACGCTGACCGCCGACGCCGACGCGACCTTGGTCGCGTTCCGCGTCGACCCCGACGCGCCGGTCACCCGGCAGGGGACGATCGGTCGGTAACTCGGCGCGAGGCGATCGGTCGGTAACTCGGCGCGAGGCGATCGGTCGGTGAGCCGCCGGGTGGCCGATCGATAGCCCGAGGAGCGGTACGGTTTTACCGATCCGCCGGTTCGACCGACCATGGATACGGGCGCCATCCGTTCCGTCCTCGCGGGGTCGAAGCTCAGGATCGCGCTCCTCGGGGTACTGGTCGTCGTCGGGGCCGTCGGCGGAGCGTTCGCGCTCGGGATACTCGGAACGCCGAGCGTCGCGGCCGTCGACAACTCCTTCGGCGAGGTGACGAACGAGACGACGACCGTCGAGACGGACGTCGTCGTCTCCAACCCGAACCCGGTCGGGATCGGGCTCGACGGCGTGGCCGTGAACTACACCGTCTCGATGAACTCGATCGAGATGGCGCGGGGCGGTCGCGAGGGGATCCGGATCGGGACCGGGAACTCGACGGTGGCGCTCGAGACGCGGATGCGAAACGACGCGATCCCCCCGTGGTGGGCCAGCCACGTCCGCAACGGCGAACGAACGACCGTCGACATCGACGCGACCGTCACCTCCGACCGGCTCGGGCGGGGGGTGGCGTTCAGTCGGAGCCGCGAGATAGAGACGGACCTCCTCTCCGCGTTCGACTCCGAGGAGACGCGGCCGGTGAACGCCGACAGCGCCCTCGTCGACGATCCGGTGTTGTACGTCAACGAGACGCGCGGCCAGTGGGGGTCGGTCTCCGAGTCGGAGACGCCGATCGACATGGCGTTCGTGGTCTACAACCCGAACCTCGAACCGTACGCGGTCACCGAGATCGGCTACGACGTCACGATGAACGGCGTCGAGATGGGATCGGGACGGACCGACGAGGGCTACGTGATCCCCTCGCGGACCTCCGAGACCGTCGAACTCACGACGGCCCTCGACAACGAGCGGCTCGACGAGTGGTGGGTCACCCACCTCGATCCGGCGGTCAACGGTCACCAAGTGAGCGACCTCCGGATCGAGTTCTACGCCGTGGTCGAGTTCCCCTCCGGCGGAGAGGTCACCGTCCCGCTGGACCAACTCACCTACGAGGAGACGATAGAGACCGATATCTTCGGCGAGGGCGAGGACGTCCGCGACTCCGCGAACGGAACCGACGGGGAGGCCGAGCCCGACGGCGACGACTCCGGCTCTACCGACGGGTCTTCGGACGGAGACAGCCGGACTGACGACGGCTCCACCGACGATACCACCGGTGGCGCGACCGACGACACCACGGACGACACGACCGACGGCACGACCGACGGCAGCACGACCGACGGATCAACCGACGACGGAAACGAGACGGGATCCGACGACGGCGTTCTCCCGTTGTGAGGAGCGGATCCGTTCCTCACTCCCCGCCGCTCCGTCGTAACAGAAGGGTCGCGACGCCGAAGGCGAGGCCGCCGAACGTCCCCGTGACGACCGCGTCAGTCGGCCGTCCGCCGGCGACCGTGAACTCGACGACGCCCGCCACGGCGATCCAGACGGCGACGGTCGCGAGGAGGTACCTCGTCGGGTTCGAGCGGTCGGGATCGATCGAGGGCGTCATCCCGAGAACTCCGCCTCGCTCACCCGGACCACGAGCGTCTCCTCGACGTCGCGGAGGTCGTACTCGGGCGTCTCGCCCTGCGTCCGCCGGACGAAGAGCGGCTCGACCGGCTCGCCGTCGACGAGGCCGAACACCTTCAGCCGCTGGTCCGTCTCCTCGGGCGGAACCTCGCCGTCGCGGACCTCGCGTGCGAGGTCGCGCGAGAGCCACTCGGTGCGGGAGATCGATGGCTCCAGGACGATGGCCTCGGCGACGAACCGGACGAGATACCATTCCAGGTCGTTCAGAAGCGACACCGCCGTTCCAAGGCTCACGGTGTCGACGGCGACGCTGTTCGCGAACGGCTCGTCGATGTCGTAGGTCGCGAGCGCCTCCCGTGCGGTCTCGCGGGACAACAGCTCGTAGCTCAGGTTCACGTCGGATTCGCCGAGGAGACACACCCGCGTCACGTCCGTGAACTCGGAAGGCTCTCGGAAATCGATTGCGGTCGGCAGGGCAAACGATTTAGGTCTCTCCGCGGACGCTAACCCGTGGTCTCCCTCTCCAACCGGGTCCGGCCGCGACACGCCGTCTACGCGCTGGGGACGTTTTGTTTCGGACTCGGGATAGTTCACCTGCTCACCGAAGGGGAGGAGTTCGGGACGGTCCTCGAGACCTTCGTGATCGGGTCGATCTCCGCGTTCGTTCTGCTCACCGCCTACCGGTTTCCGGACCGGTCGATCTCCGAATCCGGGCGGTGGCGGGCGGTTCGATTGGGCGTCGGCGTGACCGCGGCGTTCACGCTGTTGGCGTTCGCGGTCTGGACCATCTGGGCCATCGAGGGGGACCCGACCGAGTTCTCGTTTCTGCTCTCCTTCGCGGCCGCCCTCGGCGCGATGGTGGGGATCCGGGGCGGCCTGTACGCCGTCGAGTCCGACGAGCGGCTCGAGGAGGCCGAGGACCTGAGCAAGCTGTTGACGATCAACCAGCGCGTCCTGCGGCACAACCTCCGCAACGAGCTCTCGGTCGCGCTCGGACACTTGGACAACATCGAGACCGCGGAAGGCGCGGCGGACACGAGCGAGGACGCCCGGATCATCCGGGAACACCTCGAGCGACTCCTCGAGACGACCGACCGAACGCGGGAGATCGTGACGATATGGAACGCCGACCGGACCGTCGAACACCGCCTCGCGCCGATGGTCGAAGAGCGGATCGCACGGCTGCGGGACGCGTACCCGGACGTCGAGATATCCACGTCCTTCGAGGCCGACCTCCGCGTCCGGTCGCACCCCTCCCTTCCGACGGCGGTAGACGAGGCGCTGAAGAACGCGATCGAGCACACGCCCGCCGACGCGTCGGTCACCGTCACCGTCCGGACGAACTCGAACGGGGAGGCGGTCCTGGAGATCGCCGACACGGGCGCGGGCATCCCGAGATACGACCTCGACGCGATCGAGAGTTCGGTCGAGACGCCGCTCGTCCACACCCAGGGGCTCGGCCTCTGGATACTCTACTGGACGCTGAAGACGTCGGACGGGACGCTCGAACTGGTCGAAAACCGGCCCACCGGAACGGTCGTCCGGATGACGTTCCCGAGGGTCCGGTAGCGCGGACGAGTCGCGAGGACCCGGAAGGGCGCAGGCGAGTCGCGAGAGTCCAGTAGCGCGCAGGCGAGTCGCGAGTGCGTGGGGTGTCGCGACCTCAGAACGTGGAGACGTCGCCGTCGATGACTCGGCGGGTGACGCCGGTCACGTCCGCCAGCTCGTCGTCGACGATGGCGACGACCTCATCCTCGATCGCCGACAGCTCGACGCCCTCCTCCGTGACGATCTGCGCGTCGGCGACGTGCGGCTCGTCGATCGGCCGGCCGATCTGCGAGAGCAGCCGGACCTGGAGGTCGCGGATCCCGTCGACCTCGTCGGTGACCGTCTCCGCGACGTGCGTCGACAGCAGGTTGTAGATCTTCCCGATGTGGTTGACCGGGTTCTTCCCGGAGGTGGCCTCCATCGACATCGGGCGGTTGGGCGTGATGAGGCCGTTCGCGCGGTTCCCGCGACCGACGGAGCCGTCGTCGCCCTGCTCCGCCGACGTGCCCGTGACGGTGAGATAGATGGAGCCCTCCTCGTAGTCGTCGGCGGTGTTGACGTCGACGTGGACCTCCCGGTCCGTGTGGTCCTCGGCGAGGTCGGCCACGAACTCGCGGACGCCGTTCACGGCGTCGTCGTACTCCTCGAGGTCCGCGACGTGGGCGTCGACCATCGCGGCCGCGACCGTGATGTCGATGCGGTCGCCCTCGCGTTTGCCCATCACCTTCACGTCGGGGCCGAGCTCGGGGTGGTCGGCGTAGTAGGTCGTGTTGAGCTCGCGTTCGGTCTCGCGGACGATCGTCTCCGTCTCGGTCAGCGGCGCGTGGCCGACGCCGAAGGAGGTGTCGTTGGCCATCGGGACCTCCTGGGTCTCCTCGCCGAAGACGTCCTGGAGGTCGCCGGAGCCCTCGCCGAGCCTGACGTCGACGATCACGTCCGTCCCGTACTCGAGCTCCGGGAGGGCCTCCTCGAGGTACTCGCGGGCGGCCGCGAGCGCGGTGGAGTCGACCGGGAGCTGCCGGCCCTCGTACTCCTTCGTTGCGCGGCCGACGATGAGGACGTAGATCGGCTCGATCACCTCGCCGCCGCCGAACGCCGGGGCGGCGCGACCCGCGACGAGCTGGGTCTCGTCGGTGTTGTAGTGGAGGACCTTGCCGACGCGGTCGAGGTAGAGCTGCGAGAGCGCGCGAGAGACCGACTCCGCGAGACCGTCACAGATCGAGTCGGGGTGTCCGATACCCTTTCGCTCGACGATCTCGACCTCCTGGTCCTCGACCGCCCGTCGGTCGAGGCGGCTGACTTGGATGTTCCGGCTCATGCTGGTACCGTCGTCTCCCGGCGGCAGTATAACTTGCGGAAACCACTCCAGATCGAATAATGCTCGGTGGTAATCGATGCCGCACCGGGTTTCGGCGATCCGTTATCGGACCGCCTCGTAGGCGTCCGCCATGACCGAGATCGCCTCGCGGAGGTCCTCCTCGTCGGTCGCATAGGAGATGCGCGCGTGGCCCCGTCCGCCCTCCCCGAACGCCTCGCCGGGGACGACGATCACGTCGCGCTCGAGGCACTCCTCGACGAACCCCTCGGGCACCTCCGGCATCGCGTAGAACGCCCCCTGCGGGGTCGGACACTCGATGCCGGCGTCGGCGAACCCGTCGAGGAGGACGTCCCGGCGGCGCTCGAAGGAGTCGGTCATCTCCGCGACCACGTCGCGGTCGCCGCGCAGCGCCGCCTCCGCGGCGTACTGGGCGGGGGCCGACGCGCACGCCTGCGCGTACTGGTGGACGCGGAGCATGCGGTCCACCCGTTCCTCGGAGCCGTACACCCACCCGAGCCGCCAGCCGGTCATCGAGAACAGCTTCGAGGCGGAGTTCACGACGACGACGCTGTCGGTCTCTGCGAACTCCATCGGCGAGTAGTGTTCGCCGTCGAAGACGGTGTACTCGTACACCTCGTCGGAGAGACAGAGCACGTCGTGTTCGTCGGCGATCCGCGCGAACTCCCGGACGTCCGCCTCGGAGGAGACCGCTCCCGTCGGGTTGCCGGGCGAGTTGACGACGAACGCCGCGGTGTCGTCCGTGATCGCGGCCTCGATCGCGGCGGGGTCGATCGTGAGGTCGTCGCGGAGCGGGACCGGAACCGGGTCGCCGCCCGCCAGCTTCGTCAACGCGTCGTAGGAGACGAATCCGGGGTCGGGGACGATCACCTCGTCGCCGGCGCTCACGTGCGCCTCGAGGGCGACGTGGAGCGCCTCGCTGCCGCCCGCGGTGGCGATCACGTTCGCCGGGTCGAGGTCGACGCCCTGGTCGGCGCGGTGTTTCTCGGCTATCGCCTCCCGGAGCGGGGCGATCCCCTTGTTCCCGGTGTAGGCGTCGGCCTTTCCCGCCTCGATGGCGTCGACCGCCGCCTGCCGGGCGTGCGTCGGCGTCGGGAAGTCCGGCTGGCCGATCCCGAGGTTGATCGCGTCCTCGCCGGCCGCCTCGAACACCTCGCGGATCCCGCTCACCGCGATCCGCTCGACCCTGTCGGAGAATGTCGGCATGGCGTACCGAGGTATCCGCCCGGAGTTAGTTCTTGTCACGTCGCCCGCGGCGGTCGGTCGAGCCCCCCTCGGAGCCGCCTCCATCCGCCGCCGACCGTCCGTCACCGTCCGTCACCGACCACCGACAGTTCCTTGCCGTCCGGTCGTGATCACGCCCCATGGACACGCTCGTCACCGACACGCTGCTCGTCACCATGGACCCGGACGTCCCCGGCGCGACGGGCGATCTCGGGATCGTCGACGACGGCGCGGTCGGCTGGGCCGACGGCGAACTGACCTACGTCGGCCCCGCCGACGACGTCGACACCGAGGACGCGGACCGAACGGTCGACGGCGGCGGCTGTCTCACGCTTCCGGGGCTCGTGAACGCCCACGTCCACGGCCACCACACCGTGTTGCGGGGGGCCGCCCAGGACGTGCCGGAGATCGAGTGGATGACCCGGTCGCTGGGGCCGATATCCGCGCACGCGACGCCCGAGGACGCGATCGTCGGCGCGGAGCTCACCGCGATCGAGGCGCTCGCCTCCGGCACGACGACGGTCGGCGAGTACGCCAACGGCGTCGACGAGCTCGTGCGCGAGGTGTACCGCCCGCTGGGGCTTCGGGTCGTCGCCACCGAAACGATAAACGAGGTCCCCGAGGATCGCTCCGACGTCGGCCCGGACGAGCCCTACCCCTTCGACCGCGACGGCGGCGAGGCCGGCCTCGAGCGCGCCGACGACCTCGTCGCCGAGTTCGACGACGACCCGCTCGTCGAGCCGGCGTACGGCCCGCAGGCGCTGGACATGATCTCGCTCGACCTCCTCGAGACGATCACCGAGCGGGCCCGCGAGGAGGGCCGCACCGTCCACATGCACGTCGCGCAGGGCGACCGGGAGCGCAGACAGATCGCCGCCCGGTACGGCGAGGGCGAGACCACCGTCGGCGTCCTCGACCGCGAGGGGCTGCTCGGCGACCACCTGCTCGCGGCGCACCTCCACGGCGCGACCCCGGCGGAACGCGCCCGGCTCGCCGACGCCGACGTCCGGATGGTGGGGTGTCCCTCCTCCATCACCGCCATCGACGGGATCGTCCCGCCGGTCGCCGAGTACCTCGACCACGGCGGGACCGTCGGGATCGGCACCGATCAGGCGCCCGGCCCCGGCGGACACGACGCGCTCCGCGAGGCGCGCACGACGGCGATGCTCGCGAAGGCCGACCGGACCGACCCCACCGCGCTCGACGCGAGCGGCGTCCTCGAGCTCATGACGGTCGGCGGCGCTCGCGCGCTCGGCATCGCCGACCGCGTCGGGTCGCTCTCGCCCGGGAAGCGCGCGGACGTGGTCGTCTGCGACCTGGAGCGCCCCGGGGTCGCGCCGACCGTCACGGAGCCGTTCCACACCGCGATCCCGAACCTCGTGTACGGCGGCGGCAGCGACGCCGTGCGGGACGTGTTCGTCGACGGCGTCCAGCTCGTCTCCGCGGGCGGGATCGTCGGCGTCGACGTCGACGCGGTCGTCGCGGACGCGACCGAGCGCGCCGAGCGGGTCTTCGCCGACGCCGAGGCGGACTGGCGCGCCGCGGGGTCGGCGCTCGTCGACGCCGTCGACGAGGGGCGGCTCTGAGGGCGGATCGGTCCTTCCGCCGCCGCTCCCGTCGCCGGCTACCGACGCCTGTCCCACACCGGCCGGTCGTCGGCTCGCACTCGACCGACCCCGCCGCCGGCGTCCGCCGCCTCGAAGAGTTCGCGGAGCGCCGACGGGAACCGCTCGGCGTCGACGCGGTAGAGCGTCTCGTCGACGGCGCGGAGCCGGTAGTTCGGCCTGCCGATCCCCATCGGAACCTTGATCGACTCGACCAGCCCGCGCTCCTCGAGCGCGCGGCGGGCTGCCGAAAACGTCTGTTTCGGAGCGATCCCCACGTCGTCGGCCCACTCGCGCACGTCCGCGAAGAGGTGGTCGTGGCGGGCCGCCAACGCGACGAGCAGCGTCCGGTCGTCGAGCGCGTCGGCGCGGTCGAGGGCCGTCGGCTCCGTTCCCAGCGTCGAGAGGACGGTCGCCAAGTCGTCGGCGAACCGGTCGTCGAGCGCCTCGCGGGCCGCCGCCACCAACCGGGTCCGCGACGGCATCCCGATCGACGCCGGGTCGGCCGTCTCGAACCGCGTCTCGACGGCTTCCGCGGCGGCGGTCACCCGGTCCGGATCCGCGTCCGTCAGGAGCGTCCGGTCGTCGACCGGTCCCACGACCGCGTCGACGCGACCGGCGCTCGCGAACAGCGGCCGGTCCGGCCGCGTGCCGGTCCCGGTACGCAGTGCGACCGTTCCCCTCTCACAGGCCTCGGCCGCGGCGCTCCCGAGCGCGAGCGCGCGACCGAGGTCGTCGACCACCTCCGGCGGACACGCCGCCCGCCAGCGGCCGCCGCCGTCGCCGTGACGCGCCGAGAGAACCGCGGCGAGGAGATCGGCGTCGACGCCGACGGCGACCACGTCGTCGCGCCCGGCGAGCGCGGCCTCGACGTCGTCGGCGATGGACATACCGGTTCTGGCGGTCGCGGTGGAATGAAGCTTCCCCCGATATCGGGGTCGACGCGGCCGAACCGCGGGTCGCGGGTGCTCGATCGGTTCGCGTGCCCGTGCTCAGGGCGCTCTGGCGATCACGAGATAGCCGGTGTGGCCGACGCCGCGGGTGGAGGGTCTGGAGCCGCGGTCGGAGAAGTCCATCTCGCGCTGGATCGTCTCCAGCGTCTCGATCCCCGCGAGCCCGGCCTCGCGCGCGGCCGTCACGGCCTCGCGGGTCCCCTCGACGAACGGCGAGTAGACGGCGAGGAACCCGCTGGAGACGAGCAGGTCGGGAGCGCGGGAGACGATCGCCGGCGCGTCGCCGGTGTCGAGCGTGAGCACGTCGAAGGGTGCCGAGGGGTCGGCCGCCTCGTCGCCGCCCCCGTCCTCGTCGCCTCCGCCGACGAGCGCGTCGACCTCATCGGCGAGGTCGCCGGTCCGGACCTCGACGCGCTCCTCGACGCCCGCGACGCGCATGTTCTCGCGCGCCACGTCTGCGAACTCCGGATCGACCTCGTAGGTGGTCACGTCCGCGCCGACCCGGCCGAGGTGCGCCGCGAGGATGCCGGTCCCCGTGCCGGCGTCGAGGACGCGGTCGCCCGCGGCGACGCCGGTCAGCCCCATCACGAGCCCCACGTCCCGGGGCATCATCGGAGCGCCGGTGCGCTCGAGGTGGTCGAACAGGTCGGGGCCGCGAAGCTCGCGGACCTCGAAGGGGGTGCCGAGGTGGCTCTCGACCGTGTCGCCGGCGGCGACGTCCTCGGGGACCTCGAGCACGCCGAGGTCGGTGCCGAACTCCTCGCCGGGCTCGAGGAGGTACTCGCGGTCCTCGTGGACCAGGAGGTACGCGGCGTCGGTCACTCGAGTTCGGCGATCGCGGCCGCGAGGTCGCCGTCGTGGGCCTCGAGCGTCTCGCGGGCGAGCGACTCGGGGACGCCCGCGCGCTCCGCGACGAGCGCCACGTCGTCGTCGGGGATCCCGCCGGCTTCCGTCTCCTCGTCGGCGTCGGCGGCCTCGACTGCGCTCGCGCCGCCCGCGCCCGCGTCGGCGACCTCGTCGGGGTCGCCCACGATCTGGTAGGTCTTCTGGCCCTGCGCGTCCATGCGCGTGACCTGCGGGTCCTCGAAGACGAGGTCGCCGTCGGCCGTCTCGACGACGACCCGCTCGGCGTCGAGCTCCTCGACGTCGATCCCCATCTGTTTCATCATCTGTTTCATCTTTCGCGGATTCATGCCGCCTCCTCCGAACATGTCCCGGAATTCGCCCGGGCGGCACAAAAAGGGTGACGAAGGGTCGCGGGACCGTCGCCGCCCTCGCTCCCCCCGTTCGCCTGCCTCCTCACGGAGTTTGATACACCTCCGGGTTCTGGGAGTCGTATGTACCTCGCGGACCACACCTGGCCGGAACTGGGCGATCGACTCGAGGACGCCTCCACCGCGATCGTGCCGCTCGGATCGACAGAACAGCACGGGCCGCACCTCCCGCTCGCGACCGACCACCTCATCGCCGAAGGACTCGCGACCGCGGCCGCCGAGGAGACCGGAATCCCCCGCACGCCCACCGTCGACATCGGCGTCAGCCCGCACCACCGCCAGTTCCCCGGGACGCTCTGGGTGGATCCGCCGGAGTTCCGCGACTACGTCGAGAGCCTCACGCGCAACCTCGCGTACCACGGGATCGACCGCGTCGTCTACGTCAACGCCCACGGCGGCAACGTCGACCACCTCCGCGAGGTCGGCCGCCGGCTCCACCAGGACGGGACGATGTACGCCATCGAGTGGATGTGGGACGAGTCGATCCCGGAGCTCGTCGACGACCTGTTCGAACAGAACGGTCCCCACGCCGGCCCCAAGGAGACCGCGATGATCACCCACCTCGCGCCCGACCTCGTCCATCCCGAGGAGTTCGAGGCCGCCCGCGACGGCGGTCTCACGGACATCGAGGACTCGGAGACGATGGTCCACGGCGCGCGAACCTTCTACGACGCGGTCGACAACTCCGCGAACGGCGCGTTCGGCGACCCGACCGACGTCACGCCCGAGAAGGCCGAGCGGCTGTTCGAGGCCGCCGCCGACCAGTTGGTCCAACTCCTGGAGTGGCTCGACGCCCGCGAACTCGAGACGCTGATGCCCGAGCCGCGAGTGAAGTGAGCGCTCGAGGACGCGTTTGGTCAGTACAGCCACCTTTTTCATCGTCGGGTGCCCTCGCTCACTGCGTTCGCTTCGGGAACCGCTCCTCGAAAAACCTGGAGGGAAAAAGCCGACTCCGCCGTCTTCGACGGCTCCGTCGGTGAACCGCTCGCTTCGCTCGCGGATGCTCACTCCAGCCGAAGGAGTGAGCGACCGATTGCGGTGGCGCGCCTCCGAGCGAGCCATCGGCTCGCGAGGAGCCCGCGAGGGACGCGGCGAGTGGTGAAACCACGAGCCGCGAGGCTGGGGAGGTGTGAGGTGCGGTTGCGGGACGGTTGGGCGGGACTCAAAGGGGCAGTCGCGAGGGCGAAGACGCGCGACGCAAGCACCGCAGGGAGCGAGTGAAACGAGCGACCGAGGAGCACAGCGAGCGCATCGAGTCCTCGCGACTGGGGCTTTGGAGATCGTCACCGCGCCAGCAACGATCGCGTTTCTATCAGAGTAAGATTACATGTAACACCCGCACCACTAGCACTCGAAATATAACGGCGGTTTCAGCCGACTACACGCCCAAAAATCGTGGCGTAACGAACAAAGAGAAGTAAAACCCGGATATCACCGCGAAAGCGGCATCGAGAGCCGATAGGCCGCCCACAGCTGGGCGACGGTCACGACCGCGAACGCCGCGAGCGCGCCGCTCGTCCAGAGTAAGGGATCGACCGCGCCGACGACCGGCGCGCCGAGCTGGGCGGCGAGCACGACACACAGCGTCACGATACCGAGCAGCTGGTACAGCTCCGTCCAGGTGAACCCGTAGCCGGTCACGACGGTCATGTACCGTTCCACGTCGCGTGCGCCCCGGCACGCGCGGACCTCCTTGCGCGTGCGGTCGTACTCGACGACGCCGAGCTCGTGGAGCCGCGGCAGGTGCGTCTGGTGGAGGGAGGCGTACACGCTCTCGCGCACGCAGCGCGGCGCGGGCGACTCGCCCGTCTCGTCGGCGGCGATCGCCTCCGAGAGCTCCCTCACCGAGACGGCCCCGCCCCGCGTCCGAAGCTCCCGCAGCGCGTTCTTTCGGCGGCTGTTCGAGAGCACGTCGTGAATGACGTTCTCCGGGAGCGAGTCGGATCGGATCTGGAGTGGAATGGAGAACACCTCGTCTGAGAACGTGAAGGACGGATGAGGGTATATGTATGCGCCCCGTACTTCCGTGTCACTTGTTAGCAATCGAAACCGGATCTCGGGGCGAAACCACGGTAGGCGATCCCACGAGATCCGGTAGGGAGTCACAGACGGGGCGGTAGGGGGCCACGTGCGGGGCGGTAGGCACCACCACGCGGACGGTATGGCCCGCCATCCGCCCCTTCCGGGCGTTCTTCGAAACCGTCCGAAACCGCCGAATTCGGTCGAACGAGCGGTTAGTTCGGTCGATGGCGCGGTTCGTCGCGCCGATGGCGGCGTTAGGATCCGACGTGTCGAGTCGTAACTATCCCCCCTGCCGCTAAGGGAGGGGTACTGGCCGAGACGCCAGGGATGATCAAATGGACGATAACAAAAACAACTTCGGACTCTCGCGGCGGCAGATGCTCGGCGGCCTCGGCATGATCGGCGTGGCCTCCGCGGGCGCGGGTCTCGGAACGACGGCATACTTCAGCGACGAGGAGGGCTTCACCGGCAACCAGCTCGAGGCCGGGACCCTCGATCTCTTGGTGGACTACGAGGCCTCCTACGACAGCGACGGCGCGGTCGAGAACATGGCCGACGTGGCGATGGGCACGCAGGACGGCGAGCCCGCGGGCATGTTCTATGATCTCGACGACGTGAAGCCGGGCGACTCCGGCCACGTGGAGTTCTGCTTCCGGATCGTGGACAACCCTTCCTACATGTGGGCGTGTGCCGACCTCTCGCAGACCGAGAACGGCATGAACGAACCCGAGATGATCGTCGACGACACGCCCGACCTGGGCGAGCTCGGCGACGCCATCGACGCACGGCTCGTCTACTGCGAGCGCGACGACGGCGAACTCATCGAGGGCGAAGAGATCGTCTCCGGCTCGCTGGTTGACGTCATCGCGGCCATCACCGGCGGCGTACCCCTCGACGGCGAGGGCATGCCCGGCATGGCGCCCGGCGACCAGGCGGAGTACGCCGACGTCGTCGAGCCCGAGGAGGGCGAGGCGTACATCACCGGCCCGTGCGTGTGCCTGTTCTGGAACGTGCCGATCGAGGTGGGCAACGAGATCCAGTCCGACACGCTGACGATGGACTTCGAGTTCCACGCGATCCAGTCGCGCCACAACGACGGGATGTACAACCCGTGCGTTCCCACCGTCACGACCCGGACCGGCGAGGGCTTCGCCAAGCAACAGGAGTTCGCCACCCAGCAGGAGACCTCCTTCGCCCGCGGCCGCTACGGTGACAACAACGGCACCGCCGGTGCCTGGGAGGTCGCGGTCGGCCCCGACGTCGGGAGCGCCGACACCGCGAACTACGCGTGGACGCCCGGAAACACGGTTCCGTTCAGCTACACCTACGATGGGAGCGGCAACGCCTCGTTCACGCTCAACGGCGCGACCGTCTCCAGCGCGATCCCCGCCCCCAGCGGGAAGCTGGCGATCACGACGAAGGCCGACGAGGCCACCGTCTCCGTCGCGAACCTCACGCTCGACCTGGACGGCACCACCGTGGCCCTCAGCGGCCCCGACGCCGTCTCCGCGACCAACGACGGCTCCGGCCGCGAGGTCACCTACCTCGTGTTCGACACCGATGCCGCGGACGTCGCGAACGCGTTCACCGTCAGCGGCGACGTGACCGTCGACGTACAGGGCGACTACTCCGGCTCCGACGAGGGGGTCGCGTTCGACGTCAGCGTCGAATAATCCCCGGATCGGCCGCGCGGCGTTCGTCCGGAGATCCGGGCGTTCGGCCGCGATCACGACAGCCGACGTCGGCTGTCCACCCACTTGGCGTACGACGGTTCGACTCCGTCGGTGGGAGTTTCCCTACCGGGAATGATACACAATGGACGACAAAAAGATCGGACTCTCGCGGCGCAAGATGCTCGTCGGCCTCGGGGCGATGGGCGTCGCCTCCGCGGGCGCGGGACTCGGAACGACGGCGTACTTCAGCGACGAGGAGGGCTTCACCGGCAACCAGCTCGAGGCCGGGACCCTCGACCTCAAGCTCGACTACAAATCGACGTACCTCGGCGGCCCTGGCCGTCTGGCTGACGTTCAGTCGATGGGCTACCCGGATGCCCAGGATCTCGGCGACGGGCGGTACCTGCTCGACCAGGCTCCCAGCCCCGGTGACATGCAAGAATGGGAGAATTACGTGCAGGACGACGAGATGTTCGACTTCTGTTCGCCCGAGGCGGACCAGTACCTCGTCAACGGTGACGGGATCCCGGTCTTCACCCTCGACGACGTGAAGCCCGGCGACTCCGGCGAGGTCACGATCAGCATCCACATCTGTGACAACCCCGCGTACCTCTACTTCTCGGGCGAACTCACCGAGAACGCGGAGAACGGACAGACCGAGCCCGAGATGGAGGACGAGGGCGAGGACACCGACGGGATCGGCGAGCTCGCCGACGCCATCGAGGTCTGCGTCTGGTACGACGAGGACTGTGACAACGTGTACGAGCCCACCGGCACGGGCCAGCAGAACGAACTGGAGGTCGCCCTCGTCAGCGACGTCTCCGGATCGATGAGCGGCGCCCCGCTCTCGGCGCTGAAGACGGCCGCGACGAGTTTCGTGGACAACCTCTCCTCGCCGGACGAGGCCGCCGCGATCTCGTTCAGCGGCGGCGCGTCGACGGATCAGGAACTGACGACGAACTACCAGAGCGTCCAGAACGCGATCAACAACTACACCGCGGGCGGCAGCACCTCGATCGCGGCCGGCATCAACGAGGGCGCGGACGAGCTCCTCAACGGCACCAACGCCACGCCCGGCGCGTCCAAGGTGATGATCCTGCTGAGTGACGGGAACTCCAGCGCGAGCGCCGCGACCAACGCGGCGAACGCCGCGAAGAACGCGGGCATCCGCGTCTTCACGATCGCGCTCGGCAGCGCGAACACCTCGCTGCTCGAGAGCCTCGCCTCCAGCCCGGACGACGCCTTCGTCGCGCCGGACCCGGCCGACCTCGACACCGTCTACGCCGAGATCGCGCAGATCGTCCTCGCGGGCGAACAGAAGATCATCTCCGGCACGATGACCGAGGTCTTCGAGGCGCTCTCCGAGGGCGTCGCCCTCGACGGCAACCGCCAGGAGGCGGGTAGGCAGCCGTACCCCGGCGCGACGACCCAGTGTATCGGCTTCGAGTGGACGCTCCCCGCGGAGGTCGGAAACGAGATCCAGAGCGACTCTGTCTCCTTCGACATCGGCCTCTACGCGGAGCAGTTCCGCCACAACGACAACCCGGACGTCTCGTTCAACGGGACGAACGTGACCAGCAACAGCACCGGAAACGTGTCCAATTAAACATTTGACACGACACATCGAGCGGGACGTCCGCTCTCTCCGAACGACACGCTCGTTCGGTTCCCGATCCGGCACCCTTCGGGGCGGCCGACGCGGCGGTTCGCGACCGCCGACGGGAGTTCCCCACTGGGGACGATATACAATGAACGACGATACCATCGGACTGTCGCGGCGCAAGATGCTGTTCGGACTCGGCGCGGTCGGCGTGGCCTCCGCGGGCGCGGGTCTCGGAACGACGGCGTACTTCAGCGACGAGGAGGGCTTCACCGGCAACCAGCTCGAGGCCGGGACTCTCGACCTCTTCGTCCACGTGGACTACTCGGAGGACCAGGGGAGCTACGCGCAGTACTCCACGCCGTCCGGAACCTTCATCCACGGCAACGTCGTCGGCGGCGGCGACGGCGAACCCCTCAGCATTCAGGTCTCCGACCTGAAGCCCGGCGACTCCGGCGAGGGGGAGTTCTGCTTCTCGATCGTCGACAACCCCGCCTACATGTGGATGTGCGGCGAGTTGACGGCGAACGACGAGAACGGCCAGACCGAGCCCGAGACGGACGCCGACACGACCGGCGGCGACCCCGGCGAGGGCATGGGCGAGCTCGCCGACGCGATGCAGGTGACCGTCTCGTACTGTACCGCCGACGGGGAGGTCGGAAACGAGATCGTCTCCGGCTCGCTGGCTGACGTGATGCTGGCGCTTCAGGCCGGCGTCCCGCTCTCCGGCGACGGCGACGCGAGCGTGCCCCTCGACGGACGCGACCCGTTCGAGGGCGTCACCGAGGCGTTCCTCGACGACGAACCGAACGTCGCGGAGCAGTGCGTCTGCGTCGAGTGGGAGGTCCCGACGGACGTCGGCAACGAGATCCAGAGCGACTCCGTCACCTTCGACTTCGAGTTCTACGCGGAACAGTCGCGGCACAACGACGGCACGAACAACCCGTGCGTCGACGAGGTCGTCGTCACGGCGTACGACAACGACTGGAAGGGCCAGACGCTGGCGAACCCCACCGACGGGAACGTCTACACCAGCGTCGCCTACGGCCAGAACCAGGTCGTCCTCGGTTTCACCTTCGTCGACGACGGCGACGGCATGGACTTCCTCGACACCGCGGACTACTCCAGCACGAACCTCCCGGTCGCGGTCGACGCGGACGACGACGGCACGCACGACTGGCAGCTCATCTGGCAGCCGAACGCGGGCCTCCCGGACGCCCCCTTCGGCTACGTGGAGAACACCGGCGGCAGCTACGGCGCGGCTCAGTCGCTTCCGGCCGGCTTCTCCGCGCAGAAGGTCGGGAACACGATCCTGTTCGGCGTCCCGCGCAGCGAGATCGCCTCGACGTTCCGCCTGCTCGCCTACGGCAGCACCGGCGGCGAGGGACCGATCGCGAAGGTCAACGCCGACCCCGCGGTCGGACCGGACTTCTACGACAGCAGCGACGCGGTCGTGTTCAGCGAGTGACGCCGGCCGGGTGACCCGCCTCGGGTCCACTCGTCCGACGCGCTGACCGCCACCCACGTCGGGCCCGCGAGGGCGGCCGACGACGACGGTTCGACTCCGTCGGTGGGACTCCCTTCGGGGATTCACAATCATGACAGACAACGATTCAATCGACACGATCGGACTCTCGCGGCGCAAGATGCTGGCGGGCCTCGGTGCGGTGGGCATCGCCTCCGCGGGTGCGGGACTGGGTACCACGGCGTACTTCAGCGACGAGGAGGGGTTCGAGGGCAACACGCTCACCGCCGGGAACCTCGACCTGCTCGTCGACTGGCAACAGACCTACGACTTCGGCGAGGGCCACCAGTTCGTCAGCGCCCACCCCGACCACGACGGCGACGGCGAACAGTCCGTCGAGATCGACGGGGAAGTCCTCAGATACAGCGACTTCCCGGACGAGGAGGACGAGGACAGCAACGGCGCGAACATCCCGGACCTCGACTGTGCGGCCATCCCGCCGCTCTCGGAGGCGGACTTCGGTACCGACCCCGTCACCGGCGAGGAGATGGACACGCTGGTGCAGCTCACCGACGTGAAGCCCGGCGACTCCGGCGAGATCACCTTCTCGCTCCACCTGTGTGACAACCCCGGCTACATCTGGATGCAGGCGTCCAACGTCGCCGACGAGGGCGGGGTCGGAACCGAACCCGAACTACTGGTGGATCCCGACAACCTCGGCGACCTCGGCGACGCCATCCAGGCGACGCTCTGGTACGACGAGGACTGCGACAACGTGTACGACGGCGCGGAGCCTGTCGACATCATGCTGACGCTGGACTTCTCCGGCTCCATGCTGTACGACCAGTACGGCGGCGTGGTCAGTAGCGACCCGATCCAGATCAACGGGACGACCTACGGGGAGACGACGAAGATCGATCTCGTCGAACTCGGAACCCGACAGTTCGTCGACTACCTCCAGTCGCAGGGGTCGGACGTTCAGGTCGGCGTGGCCTACTTCGACGGCGAAGGAAGCAACGACACCGAGCCGCGGACCGGCGTCCTCCAGCCGCTGACCACCGACCTTTCGGTCGTCGACGGCGCGCTCTCGGGGCTCCGGCAGAAGCTCGCGAACCTCGTGACCGGTGGCCCCGGCTCGACGCCGTTCGACGGTGACGGGAACCCGAACCCGTTCTCGAACGCGAGCGGCATCGCGACGGGTACCTACATCGGCGAAGGCGTCGACGACGCTCAGGACGAACTCGCCGCGAACGGTCGCCCGAACGCCGAGAAGCGTAACATCGTTCTCTCGGACGGCGAGTCGTTCAACGGCACGGGAAGCACGCAGTTCTCCTCGCCGACCGCGGCCGCGGACGACGCGCGGGCGGCCTCACCGGCCCCCGCCACGGACGTCTACACGATCAACGTCGACGGCAGCGCCAGCACGCTCCAGGCGATGGCCGGGCCGGCCGGCGGATCGGGCGGCGACTCGGCGTACTTCAACGACGTCGACGACCCGCTGAACATCCCCACGGTGTTCGGCAACCTCGCGGCCCAGACCGGCCAGGAGAAGATCATCATGGAGGACTCGCTCGGGAACGTCTTGGACGCGCTCGCCGACGGGAACGGCATCCCGCTCGACGGCAACCGCGCGACGCCGTACGACGAGCTCGCCGACCCGGCCGACGATTCGAACCGAGACGCGTTCCGCGGCGACGGCGTGATGCACTGTGTCGCGCTTTCGTGGGAGCTGCCGTTCGAGGTCGGAAACGAGGTCCAAGGCGACACGCTCGGCTTCGATCTCGGGTTCTACACCGAACAGGAGCGACACAACGACGGCTCCGGGCCGACGCCGGCCTGAGCCGCTGAAACCCCGGCGTTCCGAACGTCGGAACGTGGGGTCGGGAGCCACACGGTACGCCACCGCGCATCAACGGGCGGATTCTCCGCTCGGTGACGGCGGTTCGAGCGCCCACGGACGAGGGCGTCGGCGTACGTCGAACGTCGACGGGGCGGCGGCGTACGCCGACGAGCACGACCACGGTTCGGCGTCGAACCGGGTCGCCGAGTGGCCGGTTAGGCACACCCTGCCGGTCGTTCAATGACTCAATCAACGCGGTTCGGTGTCCGAACCGTTTGGGTAGGAGGCGCATACATACGTACCGAGAACGCGTGGAGACTATCGACGAACCGGCCGTCCGGAGCCGACCACGGGACACGAATGACGAAACGAGACACACACCTGACTCGGCGGCAAGCACTCGCGGGCATCGGAGCCGTGGGCTTCGCGGCCGCCGGGATGGCCGTCGGAACCCGGTCGACGGGCAGTTGGAACCAGTACACGAGCTATACCTACGCGCAGTCGAACGTTCCGACCAGCCTGCTGGTCGGCTGGCGGAGCAGATACAACGACCAGCTCGTCCGGGAGAGCCCGACCGACGAGGTCGCGGACGTCGACGAGATCGGCGCGCCGGTCCGTCTCATCGACCAGGACAACGTCCTCCCGATGGACACGGGCTCGACGAGCGTCGGTCTGCGGATCGACGATCAGGGCCAGAACGTCCCGGACGGCGTCCGGGTGTGGATGAAGATCGATCCGGAGATCGGCACCGATCCGGCGAGCCAGGCGCTCGCGGAGCGGATCGAGGTCTCCGTTCGCTACGACACCGGGTTCCTCGGCGTCGGCGGCTGTGCCGGCGCGGAGAACCTCGAGAGCTTCCCGAGTTTCCCGACCTTCGGTAACGGGATCTTCTCGGGGACCCTCGCGGAGCTCGACGGCCACGATCTGACCGAGGGGATCGAGGTCGATCCCAGCATCCTCGACAACGGCTGCCTACAACCTGACGAGAGCCGCTGTCTCGCGTTTAACTGGAGGTTCCCGATCGGCGAGGGCGGCAACGCCGGGAAGGGCGGATCCGTCGACTTCGACGTGTCGTTTTACGCCGTCGACTGCGGATGGACCGGCAACCCGTTCGCGGATGCGGTGCCGGACCGCGAGGACTCGGAGGGATCGGCTGACTCGACGGACTCGACGGACTCGGAGGTGGCGGAATGACCGCCGACGGGAGCGGACGAGGGGGCTCCGGCCTCGCCGACCTCAGCCGTCGCCGGCTCCTCGCGGGGCTCGGCGGATTAGGCGCGATCGGTGCCGCGAGCGGCGCGGGAACGTTCGCGTACTTCTCCGACGAGGAGACGCTGCCGCGCAACGAGATCGGTGCCGGCGAGGTTGAACTCGACGTGTCGTGTTCGGATTCGAACGGAGGCAACTGTACCGTCTCGAACGGTACCGTGAGCTACACGCCCGAGAATCCGATCGACCGCGGCGACTCCGGGTACGTGACGTTCGACGTCTCGGTCCGGACGAACCCGGCGAGGCTCTGGTTCGCGACGACCTGCCCGCCGACGCGGGACCCGCTCGGCAACGCGCTGGAGGTTTCGCTCTACATAGAAGGCGACGAGGAGTTCTCCGGGTCGCTCTCGGAACTCCGCCGCGAGTTCGCCGGCGGACTTCGGATCGACGACCTCGACGGCGGTGCGTGTCTCGATCCGGAGGGAGACGCGCTCGAGATCGAACTCGCCTGGGAGCTTCCCGAGGACGCTCCGGCCGCCGCGGCCGGGCAGACGACCGCGTTCGAGTTCCAGCTCTACACCGAGCAGTGCCGGCACGTCTCCGAGGACGACGCCGCGGGATCGAACCCCTACGCGGTGTTCGGACCGTGTGACGAACCCGAACCGAAGTGTGTGGACTGCGACGACGGCGGAAAGGCGGACGGGATCGACGGAAACGTCGACATCAGCGACTCGAACGATATCTCGACGTGGTTGACCATCGACGAGGGTCCGCTCGCCGGCGACGCGTACCTCTTCGTCACCGACGTCGAGTACAAGGACGGCAACGAGGCCGTCGGCGTCGGCTTCGAACTCGTGGACGAGAACGGCGACCCGGCCGGACGGCTCTGTGAGGTCCGGATCAAGGGCGGAAACGACACGAAGCCGTACCCGATCGAGCCGCCGAGCAACGACACGGGCGAGATACTGTACTCGCCCGAGAACAACGGCGGGAACCCCGCCGGAATCAGCAACATCCAGATCGACGTCTGTGTGGACGACGACGGCGGAGACGACCACGACGATCCGGGCGACTGCGAGTGCGGCGGAAACGTCCGCTACCGCGACCTGACGTTCCGATACGACGGCGGATCCGACGCCACGATCCGGGCCACCACGCAGCGGACGGGCGGCGGAAACGAGGTCGTGTTCGAGGACGCGACGATCGCGTCCGGTGGAACGTTCACCGCCGACGGCAGCGACGTCCCCCAAACGTGGGGGAACGTCGGAACGAGCCTCGGACAGAACACGACGATCTCGATCGTCGACGGCGGCGACGACGGTGCCTCGGAGAGCGTGGAGATCCACACCAGCTGCTCGGAGGTGCTCGCGATCGGAGACACGTTCGGCTCCGACGGATCCGGAGGAACGCTCTACGAACTCGTCGGCGGAACGTTCACCGACGAGAATCCGCTCTGCGACTCGGAGGACCTATAATGAACTCACCTATCACACTCAAACGATTTGCCAACCTGCTCGGGATCGCCCTGTTGATCGCGGTCGTCGCGCCCTTCGTGGTGTACGCGGTGCCGGCGGTCGTCGGGGCGGAGTACAGCTTCGTCGTCCTGACGGCGAGCATGACGCCCGCGATCGCCCCCGGCGACGTGGTGATCGTCGACGAACGCGATCCGGCGGCGATCGGCGAGGGCGACGTGATCACGTTCGTCCGCGGCGACAGCGAGGTGCCGGTGACCCACCGCGTGATCGGGGTGACGGAATCGGGCGGCGAGGTCGCCTTCGAGACGAAGGGCGACGCCAATGAGGACCCGGACTCCGCGCTGGTGCCCGGATCGAACGTCCTCGGCGCGGTAGCGTTCTCGATCCCGTACATCGGGTACGTGGTCCAGTTCACCGACTCCGCGACGGGCTTCACCCTGCTCGTCGTCCTGCCGTTCGCCCTGCTCGCGCTCTCGGAGGTCTGGAGCCTCTACCGCTCCCGAACCGGGAGCGGCGAGGGCTCGACGGCGGCCGACCCGGACGCGGTCGACGCCGACGCGAACGCGGAAGCGATGGACTCGGAAGCGATTGACACGGAGAAGACGGCCGCGACTGCCGCGGCCGCGACCGGATCCACCGAAACCGAGTCCGACGCGGCTGACGAGCCGGGATTCGTCGTGACGAACCGGACGGTGGAGGGAGCCGTGGGCGTCCTCCTGGCGTTCGTCCCGTACGCGGCGTACACGGCGTACACGCTCCAGACCGCCCTGACCATCGCGGTCGCGGTCGGAACCGGCATGACGCTCCTGATGGCGGCCGTCCTCCTCGTCACGGCCGGAGACGGCGAGGGATCGTCCGACGAAGCGTCCCGCTCGACGGACGGTGACGGAGACGACGGTGACGGCGACCGCGGCGACGACGGAGGTCTCGACGCCGACCGCGACGCGCCCGCCGAGGGCGACGACGCCGGAACGGACGCCGGCGACGAGGACCTCGACGGCCACGAGGACGACCGCGTCGAAGGACCGAGTGGAATCGACGACGGGAATCCCATGGGGATCTTCGAGCGGCCCGTGATCGCGTCCGCCACGGATGGCGGATCGGAGGCGGTCGTCGAGGCCGACGAGACTGACGAAATCGTCGAGGCCGACGAGATCCCCGAGTCCGCCAAGGCCGACGAGGTGGGACGATGACCCACCCCGCGTCGGTCGTGATGGTCGCCGTCCTCGTGTTGCTCGCGGGGTTCGGCGGCGGAGCCGGGACGCTCGCGGTGTTCTCCGACGAGGTCACGGTCCAGGGGAACTTCGCGAGCGTCGACGAGTTCGAGCAGCTCGAATCCGCGGAGAACGGATCACAGACGGACGACTCGTCGGGCGAGACCGAGACGCTTGAGAACGACGAGACCGCTCCCGGTGGGGGCAACGGAAACGGTGCCGACAAGGGTGAAAAGAAGGGCGTGGGCCAGGGCGACGGCGTCGGGCTCACCCGAACCTCCGTCGACGGGGACGGTGAGACGCCCGAGATCGACGGCGGATCCGACGGAGACGACGGTAAGAGCGTCGACGGCGACGCCGATAGTGACGCCGCCGACGCCGACGGCGACACCGACGACGGAGCCGCCGGCGACGACGAACCGGCGAAGGAGACGGACTCCGAGCCGAAGTCGGACCAACCGACGAAGCCGGAGAACGACACGGAGAGCGGCGAGAACGGCGACGTCGGGAACGGCGAGAAGACGGCCGGAAGCGACGAGGATGCCGCCGGTGACGGCGCCGAAGACGGATCCGATGAGGCCGACGGCGACGACGCCGACGACGCTGGCGACGCCGACGAAAGCGGCGAAAACGACGAGACGGACGGAGAGAACGGTGACGACGAGACGGACGGCACCGACGACGCGCAGAACCCTGACACCGAGGACGGCTCCGACGGGGCCGACGGCGGGGCCGACGAGAACGGTGATGACGGGACGACGGACACCGAAGGCGGTGAGACCGAGGAGATCGAAACCACCAGCGGCGACGGTGACGGGAGTAACGGCGACGAGAGCGGCGCCGGCGAAACGGAGACGTCCGAAGACGGGAACGTCGACGGTGACGACGGCGACGCGGACGAGACCGGCGACGACGCGAATGACGACGGAACCGGCGACGACACCGGCGGCGACGCCGGCACCGACACCGGAGGTGACGATGGGCGATCGGCGTGAGGAACGCTGCGTTCCGGAGGGTCGCCGAACCGCCTTACCCCGGCGGAACGGTCACCGACCCGAACGACTGTCGGCGCTCCGGACGCGACCGTGGATCACGAAGCGCCGCGTGCTCCTGGCGCTCTTCGCCGGGCTCCTGGCGCTCTTCGGCTACGGACTCCTTTTCGAGTTCTGAGGCGGGTTCCTTCCGCTCGATTCACTCCGCGAGCAGCGCGTCGAGTTCGCGACGGACCCGATCGCGCCGGTCGTCGAGGACGGCGAACTGCTCGCCTCGAAGCCGCTCCAGCCAGCCCAGCAGCCGGGCGGCCCACGCGAGCTTCCGTTCCTTCATCGGGCCCACGTCCGGGTCGTCGAAGTTCCAGCCCGGGAAGGTCAGCCGTCCGGCACCGGCGTGGTCCGCGAGGAACGCGGCGCGGTCGCCGTCGGTGAAGCCACCGACGTTGCGGACCGGGCCGACGGGGGCCGCCTGCGTCGTCGTCAGGGTGTGGTCGGCGTCGAAGCGCGGGAGCCACTCGCGGACCGCGGGGACGTTGTCGCCGTGGGCGTGCGCCACGACCGGCACGCCGCGCGCGGTCAGTTCGACCGCGGTCTCGGGGTTCTTGTCGAGGTCGGTGACCAGGCAGTCGACGGCGACGCCCGCCTCGAGGAGGACGTCGGCCGCCGTCGACGCGGCGACGACGACGTCGGCCTCGCGGGCGAGGCGGATCTCCTCGTCCTCGCGGAGACGCGGCGCGCCCCCCGCGACGGCGACGGTCCGGCCCTCCCAGCCGTCGAACCGCGAGAGGTCGAACGGCGTCGACAGCGACGCGGCGACGTCGCGGGCCTCCTCGTCGGCGTGGCGGTCGAACCCGAAGTCGGCCAGGATCGCCTCGTAGACGGGTTCGAACGTCTCGAAGTTCACGGGATCACCTCCGGCGTCGCGTCGGACGGTCGGGGGACCGACCCGTCGGGACGGCGCTGCCGCTCGCGGTGGTGAATATGGTATGGGCCGAAGTGGCACAGAGTACCCCTACCCGCGTGCCCCTTCGGCGTCCGGTTGAAGCGTTGTCCACACGACGGCATAAACTTTCTCTTACTTCTAGGTGTCGCCGATCGTCGAGAGAGCGGCGTCGAGCGCCTCCGAAACGCCGTGAACGGCCGCCACGGCCGACGAGAGACCGTCGGCCGTACCGACGAGGACGCCTCGGCTCGTCTCTCCCCTCTCGCCGTCTCCGTCGTCTCCCCGACCGACCGCGAAGGCGGCGTCGCCCTCGTTCGTGGCCGCCCGGAGCGCGCCGACGGCCTCCGGCGACAGCCCCGACAGCTCGTAGGTGTGGACGACGGTCTCGTCGGCGACCTCGCGGGAGACGCCGAGTCGGTCGAGGTGGCGCTCGGCCTCTCGGACCGTGGTCACGTCCAGTTCCTCGACCGCCACTGGGCCGTCGCGGCGCGGGCGTCTCCTGGCGAACGCCTCGCCGATCAGCGCCGCGTCCCGCGTCTCGGCCACGTCGTGGGTGCGGATCACGTGCGCGCCGCGCTCGACCGCCATCGAGGTGGCCGCCAGCGAGACGGGGAGCGCCTCCTCGGTGGTGCGGCCGGCGATGGTCTTGAGGAAGCTCTTGCGGTTGATCGAGACGAGGAGCGGCCGGCCGTAGCCGCGGAACTCCCGGAGCCGGCGGAACGTCTCGCGGTCGTCGGCGTGGGTCTTGGCCTCCGACCAGCCGCCGAAGGCGGGATCGAGGATCGTCTTGTCGGTGAAGCCGTTCATCGAGAGCGCGTCGTAGATGTCGTCGACGTCCTCGATTGCGCCCGGGCGTTCGAGGTCCGGCGGCGAGGCCATCTTCGAGACGGCGGCGTCGTGTTCGCGGCAGACGCGGGGCATCTCCGGGTCGGCGAACCCGCAGACGTCGTTGACCATGTCGAACCCGCGCGAGAGCGCCTCGTCGGCGACCTCGTGGTACCGCGTCTCGATCGACCAGACCGCGTCGCCCGAGGTGGATTCGAGCGTCTCGACCGCGACGTCGAGCCGTTCCAGCTCCTCCTCCGCGGAGAGCACGTCGAGGTCCTTGTTCGCGGACTCGAGCCCCACGTCGACGATGTCGGCCCCCTCGCCGATCAGCTCCTCGTCGACGTACTCGGCGGCCTCGCCGGGGTCGTCGTACACGCTCGGGTCGTACGGCGACTCCGCCGAGACGTTCAACACGCCCATGATCCGGGGCGGGTGGTCGTCGCCGATCCCGAGGCCCGCGGCGTCCACGTTTCGCATACCGGATCGAGGGTCGCGACTCTTAAAGCCCGCCCGGAACCGGCGGGCGAGGGGACCGACGATCCGCCGCAACGACCGATTGCGGTGGCGCGCCGGTGAGCGGGTCGGAGGCCCGCGAACCGCCCGCGAGGGACGCGACGAACGGTGAAACCGTGAGTCGCGAGGCTGGGGAGGCGTGAGGTGCGGTCGCGGTTGGGTGGGACTCGAAGGGGCAGTCGCGAGGGCGAAGGTGGCCGAAGTAAGCACTGGAAGGAGTGAGAGGAGCGAACGACTGAAGCGCGCAGCGAGGCCCCCGAGTCCTTGCGACTGGGGTTTTGGAGGTGTGCATCGCAGTCACGTTTTCAGCAGCGTACAGCCGAGCGACTGGGGCTTTGGACGTGTTCACCGCGTCAGCAACGACACCCACCTATGGATCCGACGGCACCGTTTTGTACGATTCCGGTGAAACGCGATAGTATGACCGACTCGTCCCCGCTCGAGCGCGCGAGAGAGAACGCGACCGAGATCGCCTCGACCGTGGTCACGGGCGTCTGGCTGGTCGCGCTCTTCCTCGACTTCGGGTGGTGGCTCCCGCTCATGCTGTTCGGCTACGTCGTGGTCGTCCCGGTGGTCTCGATGCTCTTCGACGAGGAGGAAGAGGAAACGGACGACGCGACGGAGACCGCCACGGAAACCGCACGCGAGGACACGAGAGCCCGAGGGATCGACGAGGACGGCGTCACCGGGGGCAACGCCGACGCGATCGACCGCCTCCGAACCCGGTACGCGGAGGGCGACCTGACCGACGAGCAGTTCGAGCGCAAGCTGGACAAGCTGCTCGAGACGGAGACGCCGGAGGACGCGGCGGAGTGGCGGAAACGTGAGCAGGAACGAGACCGGGAGCGCGCGCTCGACCGGGACCGGTCCTGACGGCTCGGGAACCGTCCGCCGCGTTCCGTTTCGGACACCTCTCCGCCAGCGCCTCCCCAGCGACCGCGGGTCCGCCGAGTACCGGAACCGCGGGCCCGGAAGGACGCGCTTTTATCCGCGCCGCGACAAGCCGCGGACATGGCGAAAGTGAGCATCGGCCTCCGCGGTTGGCGGTTCGACGAGGAGGTGATCATCTCCGAGGACGGGGAGTTGAAGCCCCTCGAGGAGATCCCCGAGGAGCCGAGAGAGCGGCTCGTGCGGCTCGTCGGGCTCGTCGAGGAGCCGTGTGACGTCTGTTATCTCGAGTACGGCGAGGAGGAGGTCCACCGCAGCAAGGAGGCGGAGATCGTCTACGGCGAGCCGGGCGGGGAGGTGCTGCTCTGTCCCGACCACGAGCCCGACTTCATCTACTGGTTCCGCGAGGCCGGCGGCAGCGACCACAAGGGCAGCCAGGAGTTCGGCGACCAGTTCCACGAGTGGGTCGCCGCCGGCAACGAGGCTCCCGACGGCTACGCGTCGGTCGAACACGTCGAGGAGGACCCCGAGGGGCTCCCCGACCTCCCGGACCAACACGAGGTCCAGAAGCGCCTCGAGCAGAACTTCGAGGGCGAGCGGATCGACATCCGAGCGCTCGCCGGCGAGACGTCCGACGACGAGGACGCGGACGCCGAGGACGACCGCCTCAGCGAGGAGGACTTGGCCGACTCCGACGTCGACCTCTCGACGGAGTACCCATCGAACCGATGAGCGAGGGAGACGCGAACGACGCGAAAGACGCGAACGACGCGGGAGGGGAGGGAGCTCCCGACGAGAGCTCGACCCGCCGGAAGCCGGTCGTGGTCGTCGTCGAACCCGAGACGCCGGGCAACGTCGGCACCATCGCGCGGGCGATGAAGAACTTCGGGCTCTCCGACCTCAAGCTGGTCGATCCCCCCGAACTCGACGAGGACGGCGAGGCGTACGGCTTCGCCGGCCACGCCCGCGAGGACGTGCTGCCGAACGCCGACGAGGTGACCTTCGAGGAGGTCGTCGAGAACTACCACACCGTCGGCACCACCGCGATCACGGGCGAGGACGACCGACGCCACGAGCGCTGGCCGTTCAAGACGCCCGAGGAGTTGCGGGAGTCGCTCGCGACCGTCGACGCGCCGACCGCGATCGTCTTCGGCCGCGAGGGCCGCGGGCTCAACAACGAGGAGCTCTCGCGGCTCGACGAGGTGTGTTCGATCCCCGCCGCCGACGACTACCCCGTGCTCAACCTCGGGCAGGCGGCGACGGTGCTCCTCTACGAGCTCCGCGACCTCACCGTCGAGGAGACGCAGCTTCCCGACACCGCGGTCACCCGCGCGCCGGAGGAGGACGTGGAGCGGCTCCACGACCTCTTCGGCGACTTCCTCGCGGCGACGGGCCAGCGCGAGCACCGCCGTGAGAAGAACGAACTGTTGTTGCGTCGGCTGCTCGGCCGCGCGCACCCGACCGAGCGGGAGGTCCACTCGCTCCTAGGGACCGTTCGGAAGGCGACGACGAAGCTGGAACACGCCGACTACCTCGCCGCCAAACACGACGAGCCGGCCTACCCCCGCGAATGACCCGGACGGACGGGGACGTGATCCACGAGGACCTGGCCGCCGGCGTGCGCGACGTGACGCCGCTCATGCTTGGGATCGTCCCGTTCGCGCTCGTCGCCGGGATCGCCGCCGTCGACGCCGGGCTCACGCTCGCGGAGGCGGTCGGCCTCTCGGTGATCGTGTTCGCGGGCGCGTCCCAGCTCGCCGCGATCGACCTCCTCGGGTCGAACGCGCCGCTCGCGGTCGTGATCGGCACGGCGGTCGTGATCAACCTCCGGATGATGATGTACTCCGCGTCGATCGCGCCGTACTTCGCCGACTACGCCCGTCGGACGCGGGCCGGGCTCGCGTACCTGCTCACCGACCAGGCGTACGCGCTCTCGATCGCCGAGTACGAGCGGAACGACGACCGCAGCCGCTGGCGCTACTACCTCGGGGCGGCGGCGTCGCTGTGGGTCGTCTGGCAGATCGGGACGGTCGTCGGCGTCGTCGTCGGCGCGGGCGTCCCCGACGCGTGGGGGCTCACCTTCGCCGTGCCGCTCGTGTTCCTCGCGCTCCTGGTCCCCGCGATGAAGGACCGACCGACGACGGTCGCGGGGGCCGTCGGCGGCTCGGTCGCGGTCGTCGCCGCCGGGCTCCCGCTCAACCTCGGCCTGCTGGTCGGCGCCCTATTCGGGATCGCCGCCGGGATGGTGACGGAGGTGACGGCGTCGTGACGGGCGGGCTCGGCGCGGTCGTCAGCGACCCGCGCGTCTGGGCGGCCATCCTCGTGATCGGGACGCTCACCTACGGGATCCGGCTCTCGTTTATTCACCTGTTCGGCCGGATCGACGAGGTCCCGGCGCGCGTCAGGCGACCGTTGCGGTACGTCCCGCCCGCGGTGCTGGCGGCGCTCGTCCTCCCCGATCTGGTGACGGTGGGACCCTCGGTCGCCGCGACGCTTCTCGACGAGCGCCTGCTCGCCGGGGTCGTCGCCGGCGCGGTCGCGTGGCGGACGGAGAACGTGTTCGCGACCATCGCGGCCGGCATGGGCGCGCTGTGGCTGCTCCGGTTCGTCGTCCTCGCGTGAACTGCCCCGATCCCGGATCCGCTCACGCCGAGAACCGCTCGGGATACCGCCGTGCGAGGAGGAGGACGGCGACGCCGCAGACGACCGCGACCCCGACCGCGCTCTCCGCGCTCACGAACGGACGAGCCGGCGGCATGGAATACGACACCGCGGCCGCGGCGAGCAGCGCGTAGCCGACCGCGGAGCAGCCGAGGAGAACGGGACGCAGGCCGTGACGATCCCAGAGGCGGACCCACGTCACCACGCCCGCGACCGCGCCGGCGACGACGCCGACGGGAAGTCCGACGAGCGCCGAGAAGGCGATCCTGGCGGAGAGCAGTTCGGTGAGGAGCGCGGCGACGACGAGAAACGTCGTCAGCGCGGTTCCCACTGTCGCGACGGCGCGTCCGGTCATACCGCCGAGTTCGCCGCGATCGAATATAAACCGTCCCGCCGAGGGCGGCTACCGCTCGCGCTCCGTGAGACGGTTCGGCTCCGTCCCGCTCGACGCGTCGCGGTCGGCGGATCGATCCGACTCGCGCTCCTTCGCGTCGGCGACCCGCTGGGCGGCGTCGGCGACGGCATCGAGGACGGCGAACGTCCGGTACGAGAGGTACGCGCCCGCCGTCAGGGATCCGGCGACCAGGACGGCGAGGAGCAGTTCCGCGACGATCAGGACGCCGTACACGAGCACGAGGAGACCCAGGGCGGCGAGGGTCGCCCCGACTCGAGTGCGCAACGCCTCGGAGGGAGAGAGCGGATCGTGGACCATGCCGGCGGCTACCGCGGCCGGCTACTTAAAAACTGAAGGCGGGTGATCCGTCGCGCGGCGGTCGCCGGATCGCTCGTCGGATCAGTCGTCGGCGGGTGCCGCCGAGTCGCCGGCGGAGACGCCCGTTCCGGGGCCGATGTCGATCCCGAGCTCGTCGAGCTTCTCGTCGGGGACGACGCCGTCGACCCAGCCGCGGTGCTCGTAGTACTCCTCCTTCATCAGGTCCAGTTCGGCGAGTTCGCCCTCGCTCGCGCCCTGGCCGGGGATCGCGTCGGGGTGGCCCTCCACGAACCGGCCGGGGAGGCTGTCGTCCTCGCCGTCGAAGCCCGCGAGGTTGTTGAAGTACCGTTCGAGGTTGTAGATCCGCTCGCCCGCCTCGAACAGGTCGTCCTCCGTCACGTCGCGGCCGGTCATGCCGCTGTACTGGAGGACGTACTCCTCTATCCCCTCCGCGAACGCGTTGAACTTGCAGATGTCGAAGGAGTCGGAGATCGCGTGGAGGTCCTGGAAGGTGGCGGTGAGCTCGCCTTTGCCCTCCCACTCGTAGGGATCGACCTTCTCCGGGATCCCGAGGATCTCCGCCGCGGGCGTGTACCCGCGGAGGTGACACGCACCGCGGTTCGAGGTGGCGAACGCGATCGCCATCCCCTTCATACAGCGCGGGTCGTACGCCGCGATGCTCTGGCCCTTGACCGAGAGCTTGTTGTCGTGGGCGTCCTTGCGCTCGCCGATCCGATCGGGGCCCTCCGCGAGGAGGTCGCCGAGTTCGGTCGAGCGGTTGCCGATCTCGTCGATGAGGTCGATCATCCGCTCGGAGTCGCCCCAGTCGATGCCGACGTCGAGTTTGCCCTCCTCGGTCATCTCCATCGCCATCGCCATCGTGTTGCCGACCTCGATGGTGTCGACGCCCACGTCGTTACACCGCTCGAGCATCAGGGCGATCTCGTCGCGGTCGGTGTGTCCCGAGTTCGGGCCGAGCGCCCACGCGGACTCGTACTCGTACGACTCCGTGCGGACGTTCATGTCCTGGCCCTTGTGGTGGAGCTGGACCTCGACCTCCTTCTTACACGCCACGGGACAGGAGTGACACGTCGGCTCGTCGACGAGGATGTTCTCGCGGACGTTCTCGCCGGAGACGCGCTCGGCGTCGACGTCGATCCCCTCGGTGCCGTTGTACGACTCCGTGGAGGTGTACTTCGCGTTCTTGGTGGGGAGTCCGTCCATCTCCTCGGTCGCGTTCATCAGGACGTTGGTGCCGTACATCGAGAGCCCGCCCTCGTTGGGCGCGGTGACGTCCGACTCCCGGATGACCTCCATCGCCTGCTGGTACCCCTCCTTGAACGTCTCGGGATCGGCCGGCTTCGGCATGTCCGTGCCGCTCTTCACGACGACCGCCTTCACTCCCTTCGAGCCCATCACCGCGCCGGTGCCGCCGCGGCCCGAGGCGCGGTCGTCCTCGTTCATCACGCAGGCGTACCGGACGCCGTTCTCGCCGGCCTGCCCGATCGCCATCACCGAGAGGTTCTTGCCGACCGACCCCTCGACCTCCTCGCCGAGCTCGTCGATGGTGTCGTGGACGCCTTTCCCCCAGACGTGGGAGGCGTCGCGGATCTCCACGTCGCCGTCCTCGACGACGAGGTAGACGGGGTCGTCGCTCGCGCCGTCGAGCAGGATGCCGTCGAGCCCGGCCCACTTGAGCCGCGCGCCCGACCAGCCGCCGTGATGCGAGTCGGTGACGGTCCCCGTCAGCGGGGACTTCGTCACCAAGGCGATCCGGCCGCTCATCACGGTCTGGGTGCCCGTCAGCGGCCCGGTCATGAACGCCAGCCGGTTCTCCGGGCCCATCGGGTCGACGTCGGGGCCGGCGTCGAAGACGTACTTGACGCCCAGCCCGCGCGCGCCGATGTACTTCTCGGCGTCCTCGTCGTCGATCCCGCGGTACTCGACCGCTCCGTCGGTGAGATCGACCTGTGCAACTCGGTCTCTGTAGCCGCCCATTTCGGTCATGTAATGCTCTTTCGTTATATACGGTCCAGAGCGTGTTAGGCCTTCACGTGAGACGGAAACCGAAACCGGTTACGCCCGCACGCGAGTCGCCGGCGCGGAGCGGCGCGCGATCCCACCCGCGAACGATCGCTGACCGACCGACCGCCGAGCGACGGACGGGTCCACCGAAGCACGTAACCGCCCGGGCGGGGAACCACGCCTCCGTGAACGCTCCTCGTTCCCCCACGAGCGACCCGGTCTCCGACGATCCGCCGGAACGCACCGCGTGGGACCGGTGGCGGCCGGCGGTCTCGTTCGCCGCGCTCGTGGTCGTCGCGTCGGTCGTCCCGGTTCCCGGAGGCGGGGGCGGCGGTGGTCTCGGAGCCGGCGGGAGCGGCGGCGTCGCGGGCGTCGTCGGCCTCACCGACCCGTTCCACCTCGTCGGCTACGCGGTCCTCGCGGCGCTGTCGGCGCGCGCGACGGGTCGCGACGGCCGCGGGCTGCTCCTCGCGGCCACGCTCGCCGTCGCGGTCGGTTTCGGCGTCGAACTCCTCCAGACCGCGGTCCCGTGGCGGACGTTCGCGTGGCGGGACTCGCTCGTCAACGCGGTCGGGGCGGCGGCGGGCGTCGTCGCCGTCGCGGTGCGGTCCGCGCGCGGCGCGGTCGGGGCCGCCGAGCGTCGATGAGGCGGATCCAGGGACGCCGATGGAGAGAATATTTGTGACGGGCAGAGAGAAGTCCCGGCCATGGTCCCCACCCAGCTGACCGTCCTCTCCGCGTTCGCCGCCGTCGTGTTGTTCGCCTGGTCGCCGCTCCTGGCCGTCGAACGGCTCCGCGCGCTGTTCGTCTGGCCGACGCGCACCCTCCTCGCGAACTACCTCGTCGTCGGGGCGGTCGTGGTCGTGGTTCAGGTCCTCTCGTACTTCGTCGTGGCCCTCCTCGTCGCCGGCACCGGCTCCGTCACGGGCGGCGAGGCGGCCGGGATCGTCGCGGGCGTGATCGCCGCGAACGTCCTCGTTCCCGGCGCGGCGGCGGTCGCCTGCCTGCGGTTTCTCCCCGACCGTGGGGTCTGGACGCCCGACTCGTCCGCCGGCGTCGGTGGCCGCGTCGCGCTCGCGGTCGGCGTGGGCTGGTACGCGGTCGTCGCGTCGGTCACCTTCCTCGCGTTCGCGCTCGGGATCATGCTCGTGAACCTCCCGACGTGATCGCCGACCCGCCGGCGTGAGCGTCACCCTTCCGACGTGACGACACGGCTTTACGCGCTCGGCCGCTTCCCCCGCCAATGAGCCAACCGAGCCCCGAGGCCTACGAGCAGGGGCGCGGCATGGACGCGCACAACGCGGTCATGCGCGACATCCGCGCCGAGCGCTCGGAGACGTACGACCCGACGGAGCCGACCAGGGTCTGGATCGACGAGGACAACACCCCCGACGGGGTGGTGAACTCGCTCACGATCATCTTAAACACCGGCGGCTGCCGCTGGGCCCGCGCCGGCGGCTGTACGATGTGCGGCTACGTCGCCGAGTCCGTCGAGGGCGGCAGCGTGAGCCACGAGGACCTGATCACCCAGATCGAGGCCTGCTTGGAACACGAGCGCGAGAACGCCGCGGAGCCCGCCGAGCTGATCAAGATCTACACTTCCGGCTCCTTCCTCGACGAGCGCGAGGTCCCGGCGGAGACGAGGCGGGCGATCGCGGAGACGTTCGCCGACCGCGACCGGATCGTCGTCGAGTCGCTGCCGGACTTCGTGAGTCGGGAGAAGATCGGCGACTTCGCCGACCACGGGATCGCGACCGACGTGGCGGTCGGGCTCGAGACCGCGACCGACCGCGTCCGGCGCGACTGCGTCAACAAGTATTTCGACTTCGCGGACTTCGAGGACGCCTGCGCCGAGGCGGCCGCCGCGGACGACGCCTTCGACGCCGACGTGGGCGTCAAGGCGTATCTCCTCCTGAAGCCGCCGTTCCTCGCGGAGCCCGAGGCCGCCGCGGACATGGTCGACTCGATCCGCCGGTGTGCCGCCGTCGAGGGCTGTCACACCGTCTCGATGAACCCGACCAACGTCCAGCGGTACACCATGGTCGACGAGCTGTTCTTCGAGGGCGGCTACCGCCCGCCGTGGCTCTGGACGGTCGCGCACGTGCTCGAGGAGACCGCCGATGTCGACGCCATCGTCGTCTCCGACCCGGTCGGCCACGGCTCCGACCGCGGCGCGCACAACTGCGGCGAGTGCGACGACCGGGTCCAGACCGCGATCAAGGACTTCGACAAACGCCAGGACCCGAGCGTCTTCGATCAGGTCTCGTGTGCCTGTGAGGACACCTGGGAGGTCGTCATGGCGGAGGAGACGAGCTACAACATGCCGCTGGCGCGGTAGCGGGGCTCAGGGGCCCGTCCGGGCGGAGATCGCCCGAACTCACTCGTCGCCCGTCGGCGTCTCGGTCGCCCCGGATTCCGTCGGCGGACTCTCGGTCGGCGACTCCTCGGCCGGGTCGGTCGCGGCCGCCGCGGTCGATTCGGTCGTCGCGGAGTCGGCGTTCCGGCGCACCCGTCGCCCGAGCAGGTGGACGAGGACCGCGCCGACGAGCACCAGCGCGCCGGAGGCCGCGAAGCCCAGTTCGTAGCTCGCGGCGGCGAGTCGGCCGCCGATCACGCTGCCTGCGGCTCCGGCGAGCGCGCTCAACGCGGCGTACACGCCGAGCGCCTCGCCGCGAACGGAGAGCGGCGCGAGCCGGGTCACGAGCGTTCCGGCGGTGACCGCGATCACGGCCCAGGTGAGTCCGACGAGTCCGAACACGGCCCCCATCCCGAGATAGCCGAGCGTCGAGACCCCGAGCGCAACCCCGACGACGGCGACGAGCGGGAACGCGATCCCCCGCGCCGTGAGCCCCACGACCTGTATCGACATCGGGTCGCGCCGTCCGGAGAGCTCCCCGACCCGCTCGAAGAACGCCGCCGAGGCGACGCTGCTGACCAGGTAGAGACCGAACACCCCGTCCGACCCGACGCCGACGTCCGTGAGGTACGCCGGCAGCGGCGCGAAGAAGGCGGCGAAGCCGGTGAAACACAGCGAAAGCGCGCCGAAGTAGAGCGCGAGCGTCGGGGTGAAGCGGTCGGCGATCCGTTCCGGGTGGAGCCGCCGGAAGTCCGCGCGACCGACGGCGAACGGGAACGTCGCCGCCCGGACGCTGAAGCGATTCGCCTGCCGGAGCGCGCGTCGGAGCCGCCGGGGCGACACGTCCGCCGACTCGGCGTCGGGCGGGAGCCACCGGACCGAGGCGAGGAGGCCGACGCCCGCGACGGCGGCCAGCGCGAGGATGAGCCCGTCCACGCCGCTCCCGCCGCCGAGGCGGGCCGCGACCCCGGTCCACACCGCACCGAGGAGCAGCCCGAGCGCCCAGCCGATCCCCTGGTACTCGTTCAGCTCGCCGATCCGCGCGCTCCACTCGGGTTCGGGCGCGCCGGCGACCGCGAGCAGGGTGACGACGGGCGTCGCGGACGCGGAGGCGAACCAGACGACGCCGTTGGCGGCGATCACGGCCGGAATCGACTCGAGGGCGGGGAGGAGCCCGAGCGTCGCCGCGAGGAGCGCGAGCGCGGCGAGCACGAACCCCCGTCGCCGTCCCGTTCGGTCGGCGAGCCGACCGAAGACGAGCGCGCCCGGAACCCCGACCGCCGCCGCGACCGCGGCGAGGGTGCCGAGCGTGGCCGCCGACCCGCCGAGTTCGACGACGTACAGCGGAACGACGAGCGACGCGCCCCCGAAGGCGACCGACGCCAGCCCCCACGCGTACAGCCACGACTTCGACATACGTGTCACCACGCGTCCGGGGACACATAACTCGGGCGGGCGGCGCGGTTCGGGCGGACGGCACGGTTCAGGTGGCGGCGCGGTTCGAGCTGAAGGAACGATCCGGTCGGGAACTTCAAGCCGAGGGGGGACCTACGCCGCGGTATGGTTCGAGCGCTCGCGGCCGGAACGCACGCAACCGAGGTGGACGGCACCCGTCCCTGAGGTCGTCGGCGTCGACATCAGCGGCCGCCACGAGGAGGACGGCGAGTACCTGATGGTCGCGGCCGCGGTCCACGCCGCGATCGACTCCAGCCGGATCCGCTCGATCGAGGGGATCGGGTTCGCCAGCGCGCGCGAGGGACCGACCCTGGAGGCGACCGTCGAACTCGTCGCCCGGGCGGTGGGGAACCTCCCCGAGCCGCCGGCGTGCCCGATCGTCTCCGAGCACGGCGAGTTCTACGAGGAACCCGCGGAGCGGATCGGGTTGAGCTTCCAGCCCGAGTTTAAATACGTCGAGAGCATAGGCGAACGCGAAACAGTGCAGGCCGCACACCACGCTGCGTACGCCGCTCGGGGGCTGCTCCTGTGACGGGGGACCCCGATCGGCCGAGCCCGACGGACCGAGCGGATCGAGGAGCCGGAGGCGGGGAGCCGGGCGACCGCCGGGCGATCGTCGCGAAGCGCGTCGACGCCGGCGACGCCGACCTGACCGAGATATCCCGGCTCGCGGAGGCCGCGGGCTACGAGGTCGTCGGCGGACTCACACAGACCCGCACCGAGGACGCCGCGTTCATGTTCGGGGAGGGGAAGGTCGCGGAGCTCCGCGACCTCGTCCGCGAGCGCGACGCCGACTGCGTCGTGATCGACAACGACGTGGGACCCTACCAGACGTTCAACATCGGCGGGAAACTGCCCGAGGGCGTCGAGGTGATCGACCGCTTCACGCTCATCCTCGAGATCTTCGGCCAGCGCGCCAACACGCGGAAGGCGCAGCTCCAGGTCGAGCTGGCGGAGCTGCGGTACGAGCTTCCGCGCGCCGAGGCCAAAGCCAGCCTGGCGAAACGCGACGAGCGCCCCGGATTCATGGGGCTCGGCGAGTACGACGAGAGCGTCGAGCGCGACATCAAACGCCAGATCTCCGAGATCCGCGACGAGCTGGAGTCGATCGCGGAGAAGGAGCAGGCCCGCCGCGAGCAGCGCCGCGATTCCGGGTTCGACCTCGTCGCGCTCGCGGGCTACACCAACGCGGGCAAGTCGACGCTGATGCGCCAGCTGGCCGCCGAGCTCGACGTCGACGAGAACGAGGACCGCCACCCGGACTTGGCGCGGACCGCCGAGTCCGAGGACATGCTGTTCACCACGCTCGGCACGACCACCCGGCGGGCGGAGATGGAGAAGCGGGACGTCCTCTTGACGGACACGGTCGGGTTCATCGCGGACCTCCCTCACTGGCTCGTCGAGTCGTTCGAGTCGACGCTGGACTCGGTGTACCGCGCGGACCTGGTGTTGCTCGTCGTGGACGCGAGCGAGCCGGTCCCGGAGATGCGCGAGAAGCTCGTGACGAGCCACGACACGCTCTACGAGCGCAACGAGGCCCCCATCGTCACCGTCTTCAACAAGATCGACCGGCTCGAGCCCGGCGAGCTGGCGGACAAGCGCGCCGCGCTCTCCGGGCTCGCGCCGGACCCGGTCGCCGTCTCGGCGCGGACGGGTGCGGGCGTCGCGGAGCTTCGCGACCGGGTGGAGGCGGAGCTCCCGGAGTGGGAGCGCGAGCGCCTGATGTTGCCCGTCTCCGACGACGCGATGAGCCTCGTCTCGTGGGTCCACGACCACGCGCACGTCGACGAGGAGACGTACGCGGACGAACACGTCACGCTCGCCTTCGAGGCCAAACCGTCCATCGTCTCACGCGCGCGTGCGAAGGCGGCGGAGCTGGCCCCGGCGAGTTCGACGTAGCCGGTTCGGTCGCCGACGCCGCGGTTCGATCGCCGTTCGATTCGGCGGGGGAATCACCACAACACATAATTGCTCGTTATTCCATGCTATCCCATGCCGAACCCGATCCGGGTCCTGTGTGTCGACGACGACCCGGAGTTCGCGGATCTGACGGCGACGTATCTCGAGCGCAGGAACGACCGGTTCGCCGTCGAGACGGTGACGAGTCCCGAACGGGGACTGGACCTGATCGAGGACGACCCGCCCGACTGCGTCGTCTCGGACTACGAGATGCCGGGGATGAACGGGATCGAGTTCCTCCGGGCGGTCCGGGAGGAGCATCCGGACCTGCCGTTCGTCCTCTACACGGGCAAGGGCAGCGAGGAGGTCGCGAGCGAAGCCATCTCGGCCGGCGTGACCGACTACCTCCGAAAGCAGTCCGGCACCCACCAGTACGCCGTCCTGGCCAACCGCGTGAGTAACGCGGTCGACCAGGCCCGCGCCGAGCGCCGACTGCGGGAGGAGCGCCGGCGGTTTCAGCTCCTGTTCGAGCGGCTCACCCAGCCGACCGTCGAGGTCGAGTACGAGGACGACGAGCCGATCGTCAGACGCGTCAACCCCGCCTTCGAGGAGGTGTTCGGCTACGAGGCGTCCGAGATCGTCGACGACTCCCTCGACGCCTACATCGTTCCGCCGGGCGGAGAGGAGGGGGCCTCGCGGATCAACCGGCGCGTCCAGGCCGGCGGCGGCCTCGAATCGGTGGAGGTCGTGCGCCGCACGGCGGAGGGTGACCGAGAGTTCCTCCTCCAGAACGCGGTGTACGACGACGGTTCCGGCGGGTTCGCCATCTACACCCACGTGACCGGTCGGAAGCCGTGAACGGAGATCGGTCGGCGGGCGGCGGGCCCCGTCCTCGACGCCGGTCTCGACCGTTTAATACGCCGGGCGGCGTTCGGAGGGACAATGGGAAACGCGGACCTACGCGACCTCGCGTCGATACGGGAGGTCGCCTTCGAGGAACTGGAGGGGAGCGTCGTCGCCGTCGACGCGCACAACTGGCTGTACCGCTACCTCACGACGACGGTGAAGTGGACGAACGACGCCGCCTACACGACCCCCGACGGGACCGAGGTCGCCAACCTGATCGGGGTCGTCCAGGGGCTCCCGAAGTTCTTCGAACACGACCTGACGCCGGTGATGGTGTTCGACGGCGAGGTGACCGAGATGAAGGCCGACGAGGTGGCCGACCGCCGGGAGAAACGTGAGCGCGCCGAAAAGCGGCAGGCGGCCGCGGCCGAGCGCGGCGACGCCGTCGAGGCCGCCCGCCTCTCCGCGCGGACCCAGCGGCTCACCGACACGATCCAGGAGACGACCCGGGAGCTGTTCGCGCTGCTCGACGTGCCGGTCGTCGAGGCCCCCGCCGAGGGGGAGGCGCAGTGCGCCCACATGGCCGCGACGGGGAGCGTCGACCACGCCGGCAGCGAGGACTACGACACCCTGCTGTTCGGCGCGCCGACGACGCTCCGGCAGCTGACGAGCAAGGGCGACCCGGAGCTGATGGACCTGGAGGCGACGCTCGCGGACCTGGAACTCGACCGCGAGGGGCTCGTCGACGTCGCCATGCTGTGTGGCACCGACTTCAACGAGGGCGTCCGCGGGATCGGGCCGAAGACGGCGGTGTCGGCGGTGCGCGAACATGGCGACCTGTGGGCCGTCCTCGAGGCGCGCGACGCCTCGATCCCGAACGCCGAGGCGGTCCGCGAGTTCCTCCTCGACCCGCCCGTCTCGGACGCCGACTTCGATCCGGCGATCGAACCGGACGTCGAGGCCGCGCGGGCGTACGTCGTCGACGAGTGGGGGGTCGACGCCGACGAGGTCGCCCGCGGGTTCGAGCGCATCCGGGAGTCGCAGGTCCAGACCGGGCTCGACCGCTGGACGTGAGATCGGGCTCGATGACGGGGTGAGACCGGGCTCGATCGGGCGTGGCGTGATCGGACTCGCCTCCCCGCGTCACCCTCGCGACCACGTTTCCGTCGCACCGCGTATCATGCTCCTCGTTGACACGTGTCGTCCGGGCGTCTGACGCCGCGGTAGGTTTACGTTCGTTCCTCGCCAATCGGGAGGATATGAAGGTCCTGGTAGCCGGCGGAACCGGTTTCATCGGGTCGTACCTCTGTCGCGCGCTCGCCGAGGACGGCCACGAGGTGACCGCGATGTCGCGGTCGCCAGCGGAGATCCCTGAGGGGGTCGACTCCGCCGTCGGCGACGTCACGGCGTACGACTCCATCGCGCCCGCGGTCGAGGGTCACGACGCGGTGGTGAACCTGGTCGCGCTCTCGCCGCTCTTCGAGCCGAAGGGCGGCAACGTGATGCACGACCGGGTCCACCGTGCCGGGACGGAGAACCTCGTCCGGGCGGCCGAGGAGGCGGGTGCCGACCGGTTCCTTCAGATGAGCGCGCTCGGGGCCGACCCCGACGGCGACACCGCCTACATCCGGGCGAAGGGAGAGGCGGAGGAGATCGTCCGGGAGAGCGACCTCGAGTGGACGGTGTTCCGGCCCTCGGTCGTCTTCGGCGAGGGCGGCGAGTTCGTCTCGTTCACGAAGCGGCTCAAGGGGATGTTCGCGCCGGGCGTCCCGCTGTACCCGCTTCCCGGCGGCGGCAAGACGCGGTTCCAGCCGATCCACGTCGAGGACCTCGTCCCGATGCTCGCGGCCGCCCTGGAGTCCGACGAGCACGTCGGGGAGGTGTACGAGGTGGGCGGCCCCGAGACGCTGACGCTCCGGGAGGTGACGGACCTCGTCTACGAGGCCGAGCGCAAGGGAGTCACGATCGTCCCGCTGCCGATGCCGGTGGCGCGACTCGGGCTTGCGGTGTTGGGTGCGGTTCCGGGGTTCCCGATGGGGAGCGACCAGTACCGGTCGTTGAAGTTCGACAACACGACCGCCGACAACGACGTGGGCGCGTTCGGCGTCGACGCCTCGGAGATGACCACGCTCGCGGCGTATCTGGGGGTCGAATGACCGCGATCCCCTCCCCGAGCGTCGAGACCGCCGCCGCGGCGATCTCACGGGGATCGCCCGACCCGGCGGGGACGTTCGGGAACCGACGACCCGTGTGGATCTCAGGACTGGTAACGCCATCAGAAGCCTTATGGTCCAGATCCCACTCTGGTCGTTTCAAAGACGGAGGGAGTTCAACATGAAACTGGCAATGATCGGATTCGGACAGGCGGGTGGGAAAGTCGTCGACAAGTTCCTGGAGTACGACAAACGGACGGGTTCGGAGATCGTGCGCGCCGCCGCGGCGGTGAACACGGCCAAGGCCGACCTCATGGGGCTCGAACACGTCCCCGAGAGCCAGCGCGTGCTCATCGGGCAGTCCCGGGTGAAGGGGCACGGCGTCGGCGCGGACAACGAGCTCGGCGCGGAGATCGCCGAGGAGGACATCGACGAGGTACAGGGCGCGATCGACTCGATCCCGGTCCACGAGGTGGACGCGTTCCTCGTCGTGGCGGGGCTCGGCGGCGGCACCGGCTCGGGGGGCGCGCCGGTGCTCGCGAAACACCTCAAGCGGATCTACACGGAGCCCGTCTACGGGCTCGGCGTGTTGCCGGGGAGCGACGAGGGTGGCATCTACACCCTGAACGCGGCACGGTCGTTCCAGACGTTCGTCCGCGAGGTGGACAACCTGATGGTGTTCGACAACGACGCCTGGCGGAAGACGGGCGAGTCCGTCCAGGGCGGCTACGAGGAGATCAACGAGGAGATCGTCCGGCGCTTCGGGATCCTCTTCGGGGCGGGCGAGATCCAGCAGGGCCAGGAGGTCGCGGAAAGCGTCGTCGACTCCTCGGAGATCATCAACACGCTCTCGGGCGGCGGCGTCTCCACGGTCGGCTACGCCGAGGAGGAGGTCGAGGAGCGCAGCTCCGGCGGCCTGCTCTCGCGGCTCCGAAAGGACGACGGCGGCGACGAGCTCGACAGCGCACACACCACCAACCGGATCACGAGCCTCGTCCGCAAGGCGGCGCTCGGCCGGCTCACGCTCCCCTGTGAGATCGAGGGCGCGGAGCGGGCGCTGCTCGTGCTCGCGGGCCCGCCGGAGTACCTCAACCGGAAGGGCATCGAGCGCGGCCGCAAGTGGCTCGAAGAGCAGACCGGCTCGATGGAGGTCCGCGGCGGCGACTACCCGTACCGCGGCGCAGGCTTCGTCGCGACCGTAATCTTGCTCGCGGGCGTCACGAACGTCCCGCGGATCAAGGAGCTCCAGGAGGTCGCCATCGAGGCGCAGGACAACCTCGACGAGATCCGCGAGGAGAGCGACGAGAACCTCGACAACCTCGTCAGCGACGACGGCGACGAGCTCGAGTCGCTGTTCTAGGCGCGGCCGGATGGAGGTCCTCGTCCCCTTCTCCGCCGACCGACCGAAATCGCGGCTCGCGGACGCCCTCTCTCCCTCCGAGCGGGCCGCGTTCGCGCGGGCGATGCTCGCCGACGTGCTGACGGCGGTAGTCGACGCCGGCGGCGACCCGCGACTCCTCGCCACGGACGCGTTCGACCCGACCGACGAGCCGACGGTCCCTCTCGATCCGCCGGTCGTCGTCGACGACCGACCGCTCACCGAGGCGGTCAACGCCGTCCTCGAGGAGCGTCGACCGGGCGAGGAAGTCGGCCCGCTCGCGGTCGTGATGGCCGATCTCGCGCTCGCGACCCCCGAGACGCTCGACCGGCTGTTCGCGGCCGGCCGCGAGGCCGACGTCGCGATCGCCCCGGGCCGCGGCGGCGGCACGAACGCCCTCGTCGCTTCCCACCCGGAGTTCCGGGTGGACTACCACGGCGCGTCGTACCTCGACCACCGGCGGATCGCGGCCGATATCGGCGCGGAGCTCGCCGCGGTCGACTCCCACCGGCTCGGTACCGACGTCGACGAGCCCGGCGACCTCGCGGAGGTGCTGATCCACGGCGAGGGTCGCGCGGCGACGTGGCTCCGAGAGGCCGGCTTCGCGCTCGACGCGTCCGGCGGTCGCGTGACGGTCGTTCGGGAGTGAGTGTCCACGCGCTCGCCGCCGCTCGGCCGATACCGACAAGTGAGCGACGGCCCTTCCACACGCCGGAAGACATGCCGGAGAGTGTCGAAGGGACGTCGTCGGACGCGTTCGGGGTCGCACGGGACGACCTCTCCGTCCTCGTCACGCACCTGTTTCTCGTCGTCGGGATCGTGTTCTTTCGCTGGAACCTCGGCGAGATCGTGCTCGTCTACCTGGTCGACGTTGCGGTCACCCTCGTCCTGTTCGGGACCGCGGCACTCTTCGCGGCACGGCCGATCGAGGACGGCGAAGCCGAGAAGTGGCGGGAGGAGCCGACCCCGATCGAGATAGCTCCGTTCCTCCCGCCGCTGTACGGGAGGAACGTCCGACTGGTCGCGAGCGAACTGTTCAGGGGCGGGTTCTTCCTCTGTTTCTTCGCCGCGATAGCGCTGTCGCTCTTCGATTGGACGCTCTCGTCGCTGCGTTCGACGTCGATCGGCGTCACGGTACTCGCCGTCTGCGGCTCCCAGCTGGCGCGCGTCTGGCGACAGTGTATCGCGGGCGAGTCGTACCGAGACCGGTCGCCGGCGGACGCGATCGGACTCGCGCTACGTCCGATAGGCCGACTGATCGTTATCGCGCTGTACGTCGTCGCGCCGGTCACCGCCGCGCTCGGGGTCACCTTGATCCTCCTGCTCGACGTCGAGTCGACGGCGGCCCTCCCGTACGGGGACACCATCGTACTGCTGGCGTACGTCGTCCCCGTCGGAGCCGCAAGCGTGTGGCTGCGGAACGACCGGTTCGAGGTCGGGCTCCAGTATAAGAGCTGAACCACACGATCGCCGCCGGCGAATCTCGACGGTGCCGGCGAAGCGTAAGCGTCGGACTACGCCGACCACCCGTAACCGAATCCGGTATCTTCGAGGGATCCGCAACCGCGATCCTTTTTGAACGCCGACCGCGAGTGACGGTCGTGTTCGCCGGAGCGGACGGGTACGGGATCGACGTCGACGTCGACGATCGGGCGGTCGAGCGGCTGCTCTCGATCGGCCCCGCCGACGTCGACGCCGCGGACCGGCTCACCTTCGCCCGGAACGTCTTCGTGCCGCTGACGACCGCCTGCCGGTACACCTGTACGTACTGTACCTACTACGACGTGCCGGGCGAGGCGTCGCTGCTCTCGCCCGAGGAGGTGCGCGAGCGGTGCCGGGTCGGCGCGGACGCGGGCTGTACGGAGGCGCTTTTCACCTTCGGCGACGAGCCGGACGACCGCTACACGGCGATCCACGAGACGCTCGACGAGTGGGGGTTCGACTCGATCCACGACTACCTCCACCGGGCCTGCGAGATCGCCTTGGAGGAGGGGCTCCTCCCGCACTCGAACCCCGGCGACCTCACCGAGGAGACGTTCCGTGACCTGCGGGAGGTGAACGCGTCGATGGGCGTGATGCTGGAGACGACCGCCGACGTCGACGCTCACAGCGGGGGTCGACGGAAGACGCCGGGTCAGCGGCTGAACACGATCCGGGCGGCGGGTCGGCAGGGCGTCCCGTTCACGACCGGGATCCTCGTGGGGATCGGCGAGGGGTGGCGGGACCGCGCGGAGAGCCTGCTCGCGATCCGGGCGCTCCACGAGCGGCACGGCCACGTCCAGGAGGTCATCGTCCAGAACGTCGTCCCCAACGAGCGGTCGGACTTCGCGAAGCCGGATCTGGAGACGATGCGGCGGGTCGTCGCGATGGCGCGGGCCGCGTTACCCCCCGAGGTGTCCGTCCAAGTGCCGCCGAACCTCTCGCCCGCGGCCGACCTCGTCGACTGCGGGATCGACGACCTCGGCGGCGTCTCCCCCGTCACCGACGACTACGTCAACCCGCAGTACGCGTGGCCCGATCTCGACGGACTCCGGGCGGTCGCCGACGCGGGAGAGATTCCGCTCCGCGAGCGACTCCCGACGTACGCCAGGTACCTTCCCGAGGGCGTTCGGCCTCCCGGCGTCGAACCGGCACCCGCCCCGGAGAACCGCGACGCGTGGATCCCGCCCGCGGTCGCGGACCGGATCCGCGCCGACGACGTCCACGGCCGGCGGTTCCGGGCGGTCGCCCGCGACGACGGGCCGCTCGACCCGCGACCGGCGCGCGGCGACTGAGGAGGAGTCGCCGCGAGCGACCGCGATGGCGGATCCCGATCCGGCGGCGATAAACAACTGCGCTGCCAGTAGCTTCTTTAAATACCCATCCGAATGGGTGGACGATGGTACCACTTCAGTTCGGATTGTCGGGGATCGCGGCGGCGATCGCGGGGTTCCTGTTCACCGCGTTCCTGTTCGTCGCCGGCTTCGTCGCGGTGTTGTTGCTCGGGAAGGTCCTCTTCGTGCCGGGCGTGGAGCGAACGATCGAGTCCCGAGGGCTGGACGAGGCGGTGAAGAGCCTGGGCTCGAGCGTCGCGAACGCGGTCGTCTGGGTGGCGGCGGTCGCGATCGGGTTCACGCTCGCGGGGTACGGGGCGTTCCTCTCGGCGTTCGCCGTCTTCGGCGGCGCGATCGCGCTCGCGGTCGGGTTCGCCGCACAGGACCTGCTGGGGAACTTCGTCGCCGGCGTCTTCATCCTGAAGGACAAGCCGTTCGAGGTCGGGGACTGGATCGAGTGGGACGGCAACGCGGGCCGCGTCGAGGACATCGACCTGCGCGTCTCGCGGGTCCGCACCTTCGACAACGAGCGGGTCACGGTCCCGAACGGGGACCTGGCGAACAACGCCGTCACGAACCCCGTGGCCTACGAGACGCTCCGCCAGAAGTTCGTCTTCGGCATCGGCTACGACGACGACATCGCCCAGGCGACGGACATCATCGTCGAGAAGGCCGAGGCGCACGCGGAGATACTCGACGACCCCGCCCCGTCGGTTCGCGTGGTCGAGCTCGGCGACTCCGCCGTGGGGCTCCAGTCGCGCTGGTGGATCGACGAGCCCGACCGCGGCGACTTCGTCCGAGTGCGCTCGGAGTACGTCACCGCGGTGAAGGAGGCGTTCGACGAGGCCGGCATCGACATGCCGTACGTCCACCGGCAGCTCACCGGCAGCGTCGAGGTCATCGAGGACGTCGCGGACGGCGAGTAGCGTCGTCCGAACCTCGGTCCCCGCCCCCTCCGTCTCGGTCCCCGCCCCCTCCGTCTCGGTCCCCGCTCCCTCCGTCTCGGTCCCCGCTCCCTCCGTCTCGGTCCCCGCTCCCTCCGTCTCGGTCCCCGCTCCCTCCGTCTCGGTCCCGCGTTCTCCGGTCGGTTTCGCCCTCGGTCCCCGTTCTGTTCCGTTCCGTTCCGTTCCCCTCACCCCCATCCCGTTCCGTTCCCGGCGGCACCTTCCTCCCGTCGGCTTCCCGCAATCGTTTTGGGCGACCACCGAAACGTACAACCGATGAATACACGCTCGGATCCGTCGTCGTGGCGAACGTATCTCGTGACGGGGGCGGAGCACTCGGCGGGCAGGGAGACGCCGACGATCGTCGCCGACGCGCTGGCCGGCGGGATCGACGTCGTCCAGCTCCGCGAGAAGGGGACCGACGCGCGGAGTCGCTACCACCTCGGCCGCCGCCTCCGCGAGCTGACCGCGAACGCGGACGTTCCCCTGATAGTCAACGACCGCGTCGACCTCGCGGCGGCGGTCGACGCCGACGGCGTCCACCTGGGACAGTCCGATCTACCGGTCGAGGTCGCCCGCGAGCGGTTGGGTTCCGACGCGATCGTCGGCGTCTCGGCGTCGACCGTCGCGGAGGCGACGGCGGCGGTCGACGCGGGCGCGGACTACCTCGGCGTCGGGGCCGTCTACGGAACGGACTCGAAGGACGTCTCCGGCGACCGCGACGGGATCGGGACCGAGCGGATCGCCGCGGTCGCCGACGCGGTCGACGTGCCCGCGGTCGGGATCGGCGGGATCGACGCGGGGAACGCGGCGAGCGTCGTCGAGGCCGGCGCGGCCGGCGTGGCGGTCGTCTCGGCGATCACGGCCGCCGAGGACCCGCAGGCCGCGACCGAGTCGCTCCGGGAGGTGGTCTCCGATGCCCGATGAGCAGGACCCGGCTACCGCCCTCGACGCCGACTCCCTCCGCCGGACGCTGTCCGCGGTCGGCGAGACGGCGCCGCTCGTCCATCACCTCACGAACGACGTGACGACGAGCGAGACGGCGAACGTCACCCTTCACTGGGGCGGACTCCCGGTGATGGCCGACGCGCCGGCCGAAGCGGGCGACATGGCCGCCGGCGCGGACGCGGTCGTGGTGAACACCGGCACGGCCGATCGGGCCGACGTCGACGCGATGATCGACGCCGGTCGGCGGGCGAACGAGGCGGACGTTCCGGTGGTTCTCGACCCGGTCGGGTACGGCGCGACCCCACACCGCGTCGAGTCCGTCGGTCGACTGCTCGACGCGGTCGCGTTCGACGTCATCAAGGGGAACGCCGGGGAAGTCCGCGGGCTCGCTGGGGAGGAAGCGACGGTCAGGGGCGTCGAGTCCGTGGGCGAGGCGTCGGGCGTCGCGGACGCCGCGACCGCGCTCGCGGCCGAAACCGGCGCCGTCGTCGTGGCGTCCGGACCGACGGACGTCGTCGCCGACGCGGACGGGAGCGCGTACGAACTCGCGGTCGGCCACGAGCGAATGGGCTCGTTCGTCGGCTCGGGATGTATGCTCGCGAGCACGCTCGGGACGGTCGCGGCGACGTCCCGCGGGAGCGACGCGCCCGTCGGGACGACGACGGAGGCGGCGCTGGTCGCGACGACGGCGTACGGACTGGCCGGCGAGCGCGCGGCCGAGACGAACCCGCCCGGACCGTCGAGCTACCGAACCGCGTTCATGGACGCGGTGGCGGCGACGGCCGCGGACCCGCCGGCGGTCGGCGTCGACGATCGCATGTCGCGAGTCTGATTCTCGACGCGAGCGGGGCTCTCTACCCGATCGGAACTCCCCATCAGACGCGGGCAGCGGACCTACCGCGTCGCCTTCTTCCACTCGCGGAGCCCGACGCGCTCGCCGTCGACGTCCTCGGCCGGCGCGTCGGTCGCGGCCCAGACGAAGAGCGGCGCGACGCTGTCGGGGTCGCGGGCGCGCTCCATGCCCGTGAGGTCGGTGGCGACGAGCCCCGGGTCGACGACGCCGACCGTCGCGTCGAGGTCGGCGGCGAAGCCGCGAGCGACCGCCTCGGCGGCGGCCTTCGAGACGGCGTACGCGCCCATTCCGGCCTTGGACTCGTGGGCGACCGACCCGGAGGGGACGAGGACGCGCGCGTCGTCGGCGAGGTGCGGGATCGCCTCGCGTACCGTGGCGAACACGCCGCGGGCGTTCGTCCGAACCGCGTCGTCGAACTCGCGGTAGCCGACCTCGTCGGTCGGCGACTCGCCCGGCGCGCCGTGGAAGACGGCCGCGTTGGCGAGGACGACGTCGACGGGGCCGGCCTCGCGGGCGACGCGCTCGAAGAAGCGCTCGAGGTCGAACTCGTCGCGGACGTCGACGCGAGCGCCCCACGCGGTGCCGGCGGGGTCGGGGTCGGAGGGACCGGCGTCGGCCGCCGCCTCGTCGCCGACCCCGACGGCGTCGTCGGAGGCGGTCGCTCCGTCCCGGCTCGTCTCCCCGTTCAACTCGGCGACCGTCCGGTCGACGGCCGCGCCGTCGCGGCCGGAGACGGCGACGAACGCGCCCGCGTCGACGAACGCCTCCGCGACCGCCCGCCCGATCCCGCTCGTTGCCCCGGTGATCGCGACCGTCCGTTCCATCGGGGATCTATAGGGAGGGGTGCGACTTAGTGGTACCCACCGCGGTCGTCGTGGTGGTATTTATACCGATCCCGTCCGAGGATCGGATATGGACGCGGCCCCCGACACCGACGCCGTGGCCGGCGAGTCCGTCGTCGTGATCGGCGGCGGCTTCGGCGGCCTCTCGACGGCCTGTTACCTCGCCGACGCCGGCGCGGACGTCACCCTCCTCGAGAAGAACGAACAGCTCGGCGGGCGCGCGAGCCGCCTCGAGGCCGAGGGGTTCCGCTTCGACATGGGGCCCTCGTGGTACCTCATGCCCGACGTCTTCGAGCGCTTCTTCGGCCACTTCGATCGCTCGCCCGAGGAGTACTACACGCTCACCCACCTCGACCCCCACTACCGCGTGTTCTGGAAGGACGGCGACCGGGTCGACGTGCTCCCCGACATGGAGCACAACCGGGAGCTGTTCGAGGCGTACGAGCCCGGCGCGGGCGACGCGCTCGACGCCTACCTCGAGGAGGCCGAACGCACCTACGAGATCGGGATGGAACACTTCGTCTACGAGGACCGGCCCCGCCTGCGCGACTACGTCGACCGCGACGTGTTGCGCTACTCCTGGGGGCTCTCGCTGCTCGGCAAGATGCAGGGACACGTCGAGGGGTACTTCGATCACCCGAAGCTCCAGCAGCTGATGCAGTACACGCTGGTCTTTCTCGGCGGATCGCCGACCAACACGCCCGCGCTGTACAACCTGATGAGCCACGTCGATTTCAACATGGGCGTCTACTACCCCGACGGCGGGATCGGCGCGGTCGTCGACGGCATCGTCGAGCTGGCGGAGGAGCTCGGCGTCGAGTTCGCCGTCGACGCGGAGGTCACGGGGATCGAGGGACGCTACGGCGCGTTCGCGGTCGACACCGCGGGCGGCGACCGCTATCTATCCGACGTCGTCGTCTCGAACGCGGACTACGCGCACACCGAGCAGGCGCTGTTGCCGGAGCGGAAACGCCAGTACACGGAGGAGTACTGGGAGTCGCGGACGTTCGCGCCCTCGGCGTTCCTCCTGTACCTCGGCGTCGAGGGCGACGTGCCGGAGCTCGCCCACCACACCCTGGTGTTGCCCACGCGGTGGGAGGAGCACTTCGCGCAGATATTCGACGACCCCGCCTGGCCCGAGGACCCCGCCTACTACCTCTGTGTCCCCTCGAAGACCGACGAGACGGTCGCCCCCGACGGGCACAGCAACCTCTTCGCGCTCGTCCCCATCGCGCCCGGTCTGGAGGACACCCCGGAACTGCGCGAGGAGTACCGCGAGGTCGTGCTCGACGACATCGCGGAGAACACCGGGACGGAGCTGCGCGACCGGATCGTCTTCGAGGAGACGTTCTGCGTCGAGGACTTCGCGGACCGCTACAACAGCTACGACGGGAGCGCGCTCGGGCTCGCACACACCCTGCGGCAGACGTCGCTGTTCCGACCGCCGCACCGATCGAACGCGGTCGACGGGCTCTACTTCACCGGCGCGACCACGACGCCCGGCATCGGCGTCCCGATGTGTCTGATAAGCGGCGGACTGACCGCGGAACGGATCGCGGACACGATCCCGGATCCGTGACCGGTTCCGACGCCGCGGGCGACGAGGTCGGAGACGACGCCGACAGCGCCGGCGACGGGACCACCCTCGACCGCGCCGGCGACGGGGCGGCCGACCTCGCCGACCACCTCCGGTACCTGCTCGTGCTCTCGCGGCCGCGCTTCTGGCTCTACCTCGCCGGCCCCGTCGCGGTCGGGGTCACGTACGGCATCGACGGGGTAGGGGGGTTGTTCACGCCGACGACGGTCGCGCTCGCCGGCTACTTCCTCGTCCCGGCCAACGTGTTCCTCTACGGCGTCAACGACCTCTTCGACGCCGACGTGGACGAACACAACCCGAAGAAGGACGACCGGGAGGCCCGCTGGCGGGGGAACCGGCTCGCGCTCGCCGCCGTGGTCGTCTCGGCGGTCCTCGGGGCCGGGACGTTCGCGATCACGCCACGGGTCGCGTGGCCCTTCCTCGCCGGCTTCCTCGTCCTCGCCGCGGGGTACAGCGCGCCGCCGCTGCGGTTCAAGACGACCCCGTTCGCCGACTCCGTCTCGAACGGGCTCTATATCCTCCCCGGGGCGGCCGCGTACGCGACGGTCGCCGGGGCGGTCCCGCCGACCGCCGCGCTCGCGGGCGCGTGGCTGTGGACGATGGGGATGCACACGTTCTCCGCGATCCCCGACATCGAGCCCGACCGCGAGGCCGGGATCCGGACGACCGCGACCCTGCTCGGCGAGTCGCGAACCTACGCCTACTGTCTCGTCTGCTGGGCCGCCGCCGCGCTCTCGTTCACCGCGGTCGACGCCCGGATCGGCGCGCTTCTCGGGGTCTATCCCGTCTTCGTGGCGTGGGTGTCGGTCTCCGCCGTCCCCGTCGACCGCGCCTACTGGTGGTTCCCCGCGCTCAACACCGCGGTCGGGACGCTGCTCGCGATGGGCGGGCTCTGGCGGGTGTATCCCGTCTGGGAGGTCCTCGGATGAGCGACGACGCTCCCTCGACGACGGACGCGAGCCCGGAGACGTCCGCGGGTTCCGAGTCGGGCACCGTCCGCGACCGGCTACCGAACACCCGCGAGGGGGCCGAGCGCCTTCTCGACGGGATCGTCCGCGACAACCGGTTCACCATCGCCGTGTTGTTCCCGGCGGTCGGCGCGGTCACGCTCGTCGGGAGCGCGGAGGGGTGGATCCCCGAGCCGTTCGCCTTCCACCCTTGGTTCGTGCTGTTCGGCGTCTGCGTGATGCGGTCGCCGCTCGCCGTCGGCGTCCTCCCGCTCCTCGACCGGCGGGCGGCCGGCTGGCTCGGCGTCCTCGTCGCGTACACCTACGCCATCGAGAGCGTCGGGGTCGCGACGGGGTGGCCCTACGGTAGCTTCGAGTACGCGATCGACCTCGGCCCGATGCTCGGTGGTGTTCCCCTCGCGCTGCCGGTCTTCTTCATCCCGCTCGTGGTCAACGCCTACCTGCTCTGTCTGCTGCTCCTCGGCGGGCGAGCCTCGAGCACCGCGGTCCGGCTCGTCGCCGTGAGCGCGACCGTGGTCGCGATGGACGTGGTGTTGGACCCCGGCGCGGTCGCCGTCGGCTTCTGGACGTTCGGCGGCGGCGCGTTCTACGGCGTGCCGCTCTCCAACTACGCCGGCTGGGTGTTGTCGGCGGTCGTCGCCGTGTTCACGCTGGATCGCGCGTTCGAGACGGACGCCGTCCGCGAGCGGCTGGCGGACTGCGAGTTCATGCTCGACGACATGGTGAGCTTCGTGATCCTCTGGGGCGGGATCAACGTCCGATTCGGCAACGTCCTCCCCGCGCTCGTCGCGGTCGCGTTCGGCCTCGGACTCCTCGCGACGGACCGGTTCGACGCCGGCCTGTTGCGGCCGTGAGCCCGGACCGGTCGGGTCGGCGGCGTCGCCCGCGGCTCCGACTCGAAACCCCTTATATGCGGGCCGTCCATCCTTGAGACATGGAGACGGTCGTCGGCGACGAGACGGGTTTCGAACGGAGGACCGATGAGTAGTCTCGCCATCGAGTACGGCACTCACGAGCGCGTTCGGGAGGTGATAGACCGGTTGACGTTCTGTGCGGAACACGTGAGCGTCGACTTCGACGGGTGGGGAGAGCCCCACGTGAAGGGGCCGGGGCTGTACTTCGCCGTCGTGGCCGACCGCGAGTACGGCTCGTACGCGGACGCCATGGGCGACAATCGGTGGCCGCGGGACCGCTGTCGCTCCGTCTTCGAGGAGGACGCGTTCGTCGAGGCGGCGGAGTCGGTGAGCCTCGAGTGTGACGGCGGGATCGTCGTCGCCGTCGACGGCGAGGTCGAATCGCAGATGGTCCGGTTCCGGGATCTCGGAACCCGAAGCGGGGAGGCCGACCTCGCCGACGACATCGCCTACGAGCCGTGGATGGGGTCGCGACACATGAGCGCGATCGAGACGTCGGTCCGGCCCGAGGTGATCGCCACCGTCACCCTGAGCGAGGAGACCGGTCGCGTGAGCGTCTTCAGGGGCGGGGAGGCGGAGTCGTCGACGCGCGAGGAGATCGGCGGTCCCTGGCGGGCGGAGTAGGGGTCCGACCGGTCGGGAACCGACCGATCGACGACGGGAAACCCCACGCGGTGAGGACCCGACCCCATTCTTATTCCCCTCCCCCGCGAACGGTCGCGTATGTACGACGACATCCTGGTTCCGACCGACGGCAGCGAGGCGGTCGACCGCGCGCTCGATCACGCGATCCCGCTGGCGAGCGATCACGGCGCGACCGTTCACGCGCTGTACGTCGTGGACCGTCGGGTGGCGAACGCGAGTTCGAGCGACCTCCACGAGGAGGTGGTCGCGGACCTCGAATCGCAGGGCGAGGCCGCCGTCGAGGCGGTCGCGGAGCGCGCGCGGGAGGCCGGACTCGCCGTCGAGACGCACGTGGAACACGGGACCCCGGACACAGAGATCGTCGCCTACGCGGAGGAGGCCGGGATCGACGTGATCGTGATGAGTCCGGAGGGGAAGTCGCCCCGCGAGCGGATCCAGTCGCTCGGGAGCGTCTCCGACCGCGTCACCGACGACTCGACGGTACCCGTGTTCCTGATCAAGTAGGCGGTTCCGGTCCTCAACGTATTTGCCCGCGGCGATGAAGGGCCACGCATGGAACTCACCGTCCTCGGCAGCGGGAGCGCGATGCCGGTTCCCGACCGGGTCCAGTCGGGATACCTCCTCGAGGACTCGGACGGCGACGCCGACCGGTCGCTGCTCGTCGACTGCGGCAGCGGCGTGCTCCAGCGGCTCGCCGACACCGACCCCGGCTACGAGGGGGTCTCGACCGTCCTCCTGACGCACCACCACCTCGACCACGTCGCCGCGCTCCTCCCGCTCGTGAAGGCGCGGTGGCTGGCGGGCGAGGAGCACCTCGAGGTCGTCGGTCCGACCGGGACCAAGGCGCTCGTCGACGGTCTGTTCGACGTCCACGACTACCTCGACGGGCGGATCGACCTCTCGCTCCGGGAGGTGCCGGCCGGCCGGTCCTTTACCGCGGGCGGGTTCGACGTCGTCGGCCGCGAGACGCGCCACTCCATGCGATGTCTCGCGTACCGGTTCTCGCCGCCGAGTCGCGAGGCCGACCCCGCGGACGGCCCGCTCACGCTCTCGGGCGACTCCGAGGCGTTCGCGGGGCTCGCGCGCTTCGCGGACGGCAGCGACGTGCTCGTCCACGACTGCTCGTTCCCGGACGGAACCGAGGTCTCGAACCACCCGACGCCGGCGTCGCTCGGGGAGTCGCTCGCGGACGTCGACGTCGGGACGCTGCTGCTCTCGCACCTCTACCCGCACACCGGCGGGCGCGAGGCCGAGATGGAAGCGAGCGTCCGGGAGGCGGGCTTCGACGGCGAGGTGCGGGTCGCCGTCGACGGGCTCACCGTTCGGATCCCGTGACGGCCTCCGCCGCGGCGTCCACGCGTCGGCGCGGTATCGATCGTATAACCAAGTTTTACCACAGACTTATCACAGCTCGCCCGAACGCGATCCCATGGTCTTCAGCGATACGCTCCTCGACGCGGGATCGGAGATCTGGGCGGTACAGTTCGAGCATCCCTTCGTGCGTGAACTCGCGGCCGGCGACCTCGCGGAGGCCGCGTTTCGACGGTGGCTCGAACAGGACTACCGCTACCTCCTCGATTACGCCAGGGCGTACGCGGTCGCCGGCGCGAAGGCACGCGAGGAGGCCGCGATGGCGACGCTGCTCGGCGGGGCCGACGCCGTGTTGAACGAGGAGCTCGACCTCCACCGGTCCTTCGCGGCCGAGTACGGCGTCACGGAGGAGGACCTCCGGGAGACGGCGAAGGCCCCGACCTGCGAGGCGTACACGAGCTTTCTCGTCCGGACGGCCCACGACCGGCCCGTCCCCGTCGCCGTCGCCGCGCTGTTCCCGTGTATGAAGGGCTACCTCGACGTGGCCGACCACATGGCCGAACTCGCCGAGGGCGACCACCGGTACACGCCGTTCATCGAGACGTACACGAGCGACGAGTTCCGCGCCGAGACCGCCTCGATGCGCGACCTCCTCGACGGGTACGCCGAGTCGTACCCCGGCCACCGCGACGCGATGCGCGAGGCGTTCCTCACGAGCGCCCGCCTCGAGGCGGCGTTCTGGGAGATGGCGTACGCCGGCGAGACGTGGCCGGCCGGCGATCGCGACGGCGGCCACGACCACGATCGCGGCGGAGCGTAACGTCGTGAAGTTACGCAGCGGCCGGATCGACCCGGATGTTTAAACGTTCGTGCGGGTATCTGGTGGTATGGCCGAGCCGCTCGCGGACGACTTCGGACGGGAGGTGACGGGCGTGCGAGTCTCGCTCACCGACCGGTGTAACTTCGACTGTATCTACTGTCACAACGAGGGTCTCGGCGACACGCGCGGCCCGATGGAGCCCAGCGAGGACGAGATGAGCGCCGACGACGTGGTCCGCTTCCTGGAGGTCGTCGAGGGGTACGGCGTCGACTCGGTGAAGTTCACCGGCGGCGAGCCCATGTTGCGCCAGGACCTAGAGGAGATCATCGAGCGCACCCCCGACTCGATGGAGGTCTCGATGACGACGAACGGGACGTTCCTGCCCGGACGCGTCGAGGACCTGAAGGCGGCGGGGCTCGACCGCGTCAACGTCTCGCAGGACGCGCTCGACCCCGACGACTTCGCGGAGGTGACGAAGTCGGGCGCGTACGAACGGGTGCTCGAGGGCGTCAAGGCCGCCGTCGACGCCGGACTCGACCCCGTGAAACTCAACATGGTGGTGTTCACCCATACCGCGGGATACGTGGAGGAGATGGTCGAGCACGTCGCCGAAAACGAGGGGCTCCAGCTCCAGCTCATCGAGTACATGCCCGAATTGACGGGCAAGCCCGAGTGGAACGTCGACATCGGGCGCGTCCACGACTGGCTCGCCGAGACGGCCGACCGGGTCGAGCGCCGCGAGATGCACGACCGGAAGCGGTACTTCGTCGGCGAGGACGCGCCCGGCGAGGGCGGCGGGATGGTCGAGATCGTCGACCCCGTCGAGAACGAGGAGTTCTGTGCCAACTGCGGGCGCGTCCGCGTCACCCACGAGGGGTACCTGAAGGGGTGTCTCAACCGCAACGACGACCTCCGGTCGATGGGCGAGATGAGCCGCGAGGAGATCGCGGAGACGTTCGAGGCGGTCGTCGCCAACCGCGTCCCCTACTACGGCGAGTACCTGATCGAGAACGACGACGGCGAGTACGAGATCAACGAGGAGTACCTCGGAACCCCGAGCGTCGCGGACTGAGGCTTTCCTGCCGACACGGATCGCTTCCGCAACGAGACCAGTGCGATCAGTGATCAGTGATCAGAGATCAGGTGCGATCAGTGATTGATCAATCAGTGCGGTGGCGTGCGCCTGCGAGCGCCCGCAAGGGCGCGAGCAGACCGCACGAGGGAGTCAGTCGCCGGCGGCGACTGACGAGGCTGGGGAGGCGTGAGGTGCGGCGCTGTGCTGGGTGGGACTCAAAGGGGCAGTCGCGATTCCCGCTCGCTCACGCTCGCGGGAATCGCGACTGGGGCTTTGGCGGCGTTCACTGCGCCGGAAACGACGAGTTTCGATCAGCGTAGTACCGCGTCAACGCTCCGCGATCCCCGATCGATCGCCTACACCGACGACGTGATCCCGCCGTCGACGCGGAGGTTCTGGCCGGTGATATAACTCGACTCCTCCGAGAGCAGGTACGCGACCGCGTCCGCGATCTCCTCGGTTCGGGCGGCCCGCCCCATCGGGATCTCCGCCTTCGTCTCCTCGTCGACGTCGTAGCTGTCGGCGAAGCCGGGAAGGACGCTGTTCATCCGGATCCCCGCCGACGCGTACCGGTCGGCGTACAGTTTCGTGTAGCTCCCGAGGCCGGCCCGCAGGACGGAGGAGACGGGGAAGTCGAGCGATGGCTCGAACGCCGAAAAGGTCGAGACGTTCACGATCGCTCCCTCACCCTGCTCCTCCATGATCGGCGTGACCAGCCGGGCCATCCGGACCGTGTTCATCAACACCAGGTCCATCCCCTCGTACCACTCCTCGTCGGAGATCTCCAGCAGATCGCCGGAGGGCGGGTGGCCCGTGTTGTTCACCACGGCGTCGATCCGGCCGTAGCGCTCGTGGGTCGTCTCGACGAGCGCCGCCAGGTCGTCGGGCTCGGTCACCGACCCCTCGTAGCCGTCGCCGCCGAGGTCGTCCGCGACGTCGACGGCGCTGCCGGAGGGAGAGAGCAACACCGGGAGGTAGCCGTCGTCGTTCAGCCGCCGCGCGCAGGCCTCGCCGATGCCGCTTCCCGCCGCCGTCACGATCGCGACCGGGGTGTCGTCCATACGAGCGATGTCGCGGGTACGGGCATAAGACCACCGGCGCGCACGGGGCCGGTCCGCTCGACGAATCCGGAACCCACGCCCGCGGACGCAGAGACAAGTCGCCGTTTGAGCCATACCAACGTCTTTACTCGGTCCGGACGCCCCTCACGTATGGCACGGCAGTCGACGACCAGACGACGATTGTTGGGTGCCGGGTGCGCGACCGCGGCCGTCGCGGCCGCGGGCTGTCTCGGCCCGTTCGGTTCGGTCGGGGACGGGGCGGGCGAAACCGACGGATCCGGCGATCGCTCGCTCCGTCTCTCCCTGTCTCCCCTGGAGGATTCGCTCCGGGAGCGATACGTGATCGACCTCGCCGACGCCCGCCCGCCGGACGCCGAGGAGGCATTCCGGACGACGCTCGAGGGGTCGACGTACACGACGCAGTACCGAAGGCCGTTCTTCTCGACGCCCGACGACCCCACGTACGTCAGGGAGGAGGGGACCTACCGTCTGCTCGGGTCGGTCGTGGTCGACGAGGCCGTCGAGACCCGTCCCGTCCTCAGACTCCGGGACGGAACCCGCATCGACGACGGCGACGCCGGGACCGACACCGCCGGTACTGAGACCGCCGATACCGAGACCGACGCGGTCGCGGCCGAGGAACTTCCCCGAAGCGACCAACGAGCCGTCGAGATCGCACATATGGCCGCCCGAGCCCGCGGCAACGAGGGCGGCGTCCCGTGGGGGCTGGTACGGCGCGGCGGCTACGTGTACCGCCCCGAGGAGGCCGTCGAAACGAGCCGGATCCTGTCCGATGACGGTCCCGACCGCGTCGTCTACCGCGAGACGGAGTACGAGATCGAAGTCGCCGAAGAGCGGTTCCACGAGCCGGTGTACCGCGCGACCGTGGAACCCGTCGCGACGAGTCCGGAACGAATGGAGGCGATCCTCCGGGCCAAGTTCGTCGACGCGCGGATCGCCCGCGACGCGCTCTCCACGGAGGAAACGGAGGTCCTTCGGTCGGCGCGTGGAGAGGGGTACGACGAGACGCATCCGTACTCCGAGGCGTTCCGGAGCGTGTTGAAAACGCTTCACGAGCGCGCCTACCTCGACGGTAACGTCGAGAAGGACGCCTTCAGCGACGCCGAACGCGGCTCGGGGACGATACTGTACGCCGACGAGTACTACGAGTATCGACTTCGGTTCACCGCTTCGTCCGGGGCGTAGAGCGGAACACCACGGACGTTGGGAGGAACGACTACGGCGGATCCGTCGGTCTGGCGGGTCGCGGCGTGGATCCGGGAGTCGTTGATCGGCAGACGGCTACCTCGTCTCGACCCAGACCGCCACGGCCACCATTCCGCCGGCCAGCGCCAGCGTGATCGGGACGATCGGCACGGGGTACCCCAGGTTTGCCCCGAACACCATCACCTGAACGACGAGAAGCAGGAGCATCGCCAGCGATCCGACGATCCGCTCGCCGACGTCGGTGCTCGAGACCTCGAACAGCACGCTCATGAACACGACGACCGCCGGCATCGCCAGGATCGCGACCGGCTTCGAGACGACGTTGTCCGGCTCGCCGGCGGCGTTCCAGTGGATCGCCATCCGGTCCGGAAGGGCTGGGTAGAGGGCGATTCCGAGCGCCAGCAGCGCGCCGGTCACGAGGACGGCGACCGTCCGCTGTCGGGCGAGGAGTCGTGCTGGAGGGTTCATGACGGGCGATGACGCGACCGACCGATAAATACGTTGTTCGAGTCGGTTCGACGACACTACCCAGGCATAACGAACACGGCGGGATCGTCGTGAAGGAACTGAACGGGCACAGTGGGATTCGAACCCACGACCGTCGGATTAGAAGTCCGACGCTCTATCCTGGCTGAGCTACGTGCCCTCGCCCCGACTATCCGGGCGGGCGGGTAAAAACCGTCGTGGTTCACGCCGCCGCGCCGGCGTCGACCCCGCAACAGCAAGCCTAAGTCCGCGACGCCGGTACTCCCGGTAATGAACGTCATCGGAACCGTCGGCCTCCCCGGCAGCGGCAAGGGCGAGGCGGCGAACGTCGCCGAGGCGGCCGGCGTCCCGGTCGTCGTCATGGGCGACGTGATCCGCGAGGAGTGTCGCGAACGGGGGCTCGACCCGGCCGAACACCACGGACGGATCGCCAGACTCCTCCGCGAGGAGGAGGGCGACGACGCCATCGCCGCCCGGACGATCCCCCGGATCCGTGCCGCGGCCGCCGAGAGCGACGCCGACACGGTGCTCGTCGACGGCCTCCGCTCCACGGTCGAACTCGAGCGCTTCCGCGAGGCGTTCGGCGACGGCTTCACGCTCGTGGCGGTCCACGCGCCCTTCGAACTCCGCGCCGAGCGGCTGGGCGAGCGCGGCCGCGACGACTCCGACTCCGACCTCGAGGCGCTCCGCGAGCGCGACGAGCGCGAGATCGCCCTCGGACTCGGCGAGACGCTGGAGCGCGCCGACGTCGAGATCGACAACACCGGGACCCTCGAGGCGTTCCGCGAGCGGGTCCGCGAGGTGCTCGACGTGGACGCCGGAACGGGGTCGGGAGCGACCGGGTCGAACGCCGAGCCCGCGGGCGGTGGTCGCCGGTGATCTACAGCGTCGACGTCCGGATCGTCGCGCCGGTGAACGACACCGAGGTGACCGACCGCGTCGCCGACGCGGTGCGGAACGTGTTCCCCGACGCCGAGCCGACCCACGAGGACGGCCGCCTCGTCGCGGAGACGCACACGCTCGACGCCTTCTCCGACGTGCTCCACGAACAGGAGATCCTCGACACCGCCCGCCGGGTGTTCCTGCGCAACTCGACGGAGGACGGCTTCGACTTCGCGTTGAAGAAACAGGCGGCCTTCGAGGGAATAGTCAACTTCGCCGTCGGCGACCCCGACGAGCTCGGCGACATCGACGTCGAGGTTCGGGTCCGGGAGCCGGACGTCGAGTCGTTCATCGACTACGTCGCGCCGGAGACCGACGAGGGGCGGCCCGTCGACCCCGTTCGGGAGTACGGCGACCGGTTCGACCCCGAGGACGGGGCGTACTGACGCCCGAGCGAGCGGTCCGGCTCTCCGGCTCTCTCTTCGACCTCTACCCGTCCGCGAGCAGCGTCGCGGCCGCGCCGCCTATGGCACCGAAGACCGCGGGATAGACGATCCCCGCGAGCAGACCGGCCGTCGGGAGGATCGGTGCGATGGAGCCATCGCCGATCGAGTAGCCGAAGACGAGCACGCCCGCGAGCGCGAGCGGGAGGTAGCCGGCCACGACGAATCCCCCGGCCCGGCCTCCCTCGATCGGTTCGGTGACGCCCGCGAGCCGCCCGGCGAGGAGGCCGGCGACGAGCAGGAGGACGGGCGGAACGAGGTACATCGCCGCGAGCGAGCCGGCGTCCGACTCGGCGATGAAGTTCACCACTTGCGTCCCGCCGAGCGGGGTCGGCACCTGCGTGGCGACGACGTGTGCGTTGTAGAACACCCACCCAACCGCCTTCCACGCCGGGATCGGGTCCCCGCCGATCAGCTCGGCGACGAAGTTGATCCCGCGAAGCGACTCGCCGACCCGCCCGCGCTGTGTCACGAACACGATCAGGTAGCCGAGGACGTACGCCGCGACGCCGCCGGCCGCGCCGACGGCGAGGTCGCGCGTCGCGTTCGAACGGTCAGTGGTCGACATGCCCGTCGGTCGTCGGGGACGCGGTAAGTGCTTGGTGGGTCGGAAGCGTCCTCGCTCCGCCGTTTCGCCGATCGATCGGCCTCACGTCCCGGCCGGGACGTCAGTCGTCGCCGGCCACGGCCGTCTCGGCCGGGTCGACGACGGTGCCGTCGAACTCGTCGATCCCGACCCGGTCACACAGGTCGTACAGCGGGCACGCCTCGGGGTCATCGAGACAAGCAGGCTTGCGGGCAGTACAATACTCCCGACCGAACTGTATCATCGCCGTATGTCCGAAACCGCACTTCTCGGGAGGAACCTCGGCCTCGATCGCCTCGCGGACCGCCTCGTGGTCTGCGTCGGCCGGGGCCAACCCCATCCGTCGGGCGATCCGGTGGACGTGGGTGTCGACGGGAAAGACGCCGCCCCGGCCGCCGGCGAAGAGGAGGACGCAGTCCGCCGTCTTCGGGCCGACCCCGTCGACGGACAACAGCGTCTCGCGGACCTCGCTCGGGTCGCCGTCGGCGACGAACCGGTCGAACGCCTCGGTTGAGCCGAACTCCCGGAGCGCCCACGCGGCCGCCTCGCCGATGACCTCCGACTTCCGGTTGTACAGTCCCGCGGAGGCGATCGTCTCGGCGAGCTCGTCTCGGTCGGCGTCCGCGAGCGCCTCGGCCAGCCGGTCGGCCGGCCCGTACCGATCCATCAGCGAGTCGTGTGCCGGCTGGCTCGCCTTGTCGGAGGTGTTCTGTGAGAGGATCGTCCGGACGAGACACTCGAAGCCGTCGCGGCCGCCGTACGCCTTCCGCCAGTACAGCTCGCCGAGCGCGTCCACGACCGCCTCGGCGCGGGAGTCGCCGTCGCCCGGCACGAACTCGTCGGGCTCGCCGCCGCCGTCCGGACCGCCGCTGATGTTCTCCGCCGGCTCGTCGGACATGGTCGTCCGTTGGACGCGATCGGTCAAAAGCCTCGTGTCCGCGCGGACGGCTCGTCCCGGAGAGGGCCGGCGGGCGCGCGATCCGCCCGCTCCGGCAGGTTGAAACCGATCGCCCCGTAACGGGAGCCATGAGCGTCGAACAGGCCCCCATCGAGGAGCTCGGACGCGAACTCGGCAAGCGGATCGCCGCCACCCCCGAATACGAGCGCTTCGAGGAGGCACGCGAGGCGGTTCAACGGGACGAGGACGTCCAGGAACGGATCGACGAGTTCGAGCGGATCCGCGCCGAGTTCATGCAGGCGCGCCAGACCGGCGACGCGACGCAGTCAGATCTCCACCGCGTCCAGAACGCCCAGGAGGAGCTTCACTCCATGCCCGCCATGAGCGAGTTCCTCGACGCGCAGGACGCACTCTCCGACCGCCTCGAGTCGGTCAACGAGGCCATCTCGGAGCCGCTCGCCGTCGACTTCGGCGGCGAGGCGGGCGGCTGCTGTCAGGACTGATCGCGCCGATCCGCCCGTCGATTCCGACCTCGACCGTCCCTTTATCCCGGATAGCGGCACATCCAGTCGCGTGATAGCCGTCGCCGGCGGAAAGGGCGGAAGCGGAAAGACGACGACGACCGTGGGGCTCGCGCGGGCGCTCTCGCGGCGCGGCGCGCCTGTCGTCGCCGCGGACGCGGACTGGGACCTCCCGAACCTGGCGGAACTGGCGGAGGAGACCGGGGAGCCGGCCGCGACCCCCGAGACGAGCCCGGATCGAGGAGCGCCCGGATCGGGTGACCGCCCGACCGTCACGCGGGTCGCGCGCGGGGAACGCCCGGTCCCGGTCGATCGCCGCGTACCGGTCGTGCTCGACGCGCCGGAGGAGCCACGAGAACACGACGCGGCGACCGTCCTCGACGACCTCGACGACGTGGTTCCCGAGGACACCCCGCTCCTCCTCGACTGCCCGGCGGGCGCGTCGCCGGACGTGGCGGCCCCGCTTCGCGCGGCCGACCGGTGCGTGTTGGTGACGTCGCTCCACCGCCCGGCGCTCCGGGACGCGGTGAAGACCGCGGCGATCGCTCGGCGGCTCGACTGCCCGCCGCTCGGGATCGTCGTCACCCGCGCACGGTCGGTCCCGGACGCGGTCTCCGACCTGTTCGGCTGTCCGGTGCTCGGACGCGTCCCGCCGACGTTCCCCGTGCCGCTCGCGGCCGCGTCGGTCGAGGCGGCGTACGACGCGGCCGCGGCGGCGCTCGTCGAGACGTACGACCGCGGCGACCGGTGGCGGATCGCGTGAACCGACGCCGACGCGGGGCGTCGGGCGGCCGTCGCGTCTCCGCCATCGACAGAGCCAAACGTCCACGCGAGTCAGTTGCGCGCATGGAGCGGCTGCCGACCGGGATCCCGGTGTTGGACAGGGAGCTCGACGGCGGGCTCCCCGCCGGGAGCGTGGTGGCGTTGACGGCCGACCCGGCCAGCCAGTCCGAGCTGTTCTTGAACACCTTCGCGGGCGTCCGGGAGACGCTGTATCTCACGACCGTCCGGTCGGCCGAAGCGGTCGAGAGCGGCCTCTCCGAGTCGTCCGTCGAGACCGGCGATCCCGTCGTCGAGGCCGTCGACGGCGAGGACCCGATCGAGGACGCGCGCGGGTTTCTCCCCGCCGTTCCCGACGACGGAACGCTGATCGTCGACTCCGCGGAGCCGCTCGAGGACGCCTCCCCTCTCAGGTACCGATCGCTGCTTTCGGACCTCGGCGACCGAATCGAGGAGACGGACGCGACGGCCGTGCTCCACGCGCTCGAGACCGGCGGCGAGCGGTCCCGAAACCGCGTCGTCACGGAGCAGGTCGCGGACGTCGTCTTCGACCTCCGGACCGTGGTCACGGGGACCGCCATCGAGAACCGCCTCGCGGTGCCGAAGTTCCGCGGCGGGGCGGCCCTCGAGGAGCCGGTCAAGCTCAAGCTCACCGACACCGTCTCCGTCGACACGAGCCGCGACATCGCGTGACGGGTGTCGGTATCGACGGATCCACCCCGAGGAGTCGCCGACGGCGGGGTCGCGTGACGAGCGTCGCCGGTGACGGGGTCGCGCGAGGAGAGCCGTCGCCCGCGGTCGGGACGGCCGACCCGCTCAGATCGCCCCGGTCGCCCCGATCGCGAGCACGACGATCCCGACGGCGACCGCGAGGACCGCCCAGTTCCGCGGCGTGTCGATCGATCCGTACGGTCCGCCCTTCCGAGTGAAGAGGTACGCGAGGTAGACGGCGAGCGGCGCGAGCGCGGGCAGCGTCCCAACGGCGATCCCCGAGACGACCCTCGAGAGGAGGGCGACGGCGACGGTGGAAAGGCCCGCGCTGGCCGCGACGAGAACGTCCTCGCGTGCCCGTTCGATCTCCATACTCGAGCCTGGACGCGGGAGTACGCAAAAGGATCGGTTCGTTCCGCGGGTCGGCCGGTCTCTCGAGAGCCGAGGGGATCGATTCGACGCGTCGTCGACGGGCGGTTACTCCTCGTCGAGTTCGTCGTCGAGTTCGTCCGCGATCTCGTCGGCGTCGACGTCGATGTCCTCGAGCGCCTCCTCGATGTCGCCGGCACCGCCGCCGCCCATGCCGCCCATCATGCCGCCGAGACCGCCCATGCCGCCGCCCTCGATGACCTCCTCGACGACGACGCGGTCGAGGTCGAGACGGCCCATGAGGTCCTGGGCGATCTGCTGTTTCTGGAACATCCACTGCTGGTTCATCTGCATCGCCTGCGTCGCCGTGACGTAGAGCACGTCCTTCTCGACCTCCTCGGTCTCGACGACCTCCTCGCCGTCGTCGTCCTCCGTGACGCTCTCCTCCTCCTCGACGACGGTCTCGATCCGGACCTCGGGCGCGTCCTGGAGGTACATCCCGAGCATGCCGGCGGCCTTCTGTTCGCGGTCCTCGATGACCTCGAGCACCTCGTACTCGTACTCGAGGTCCTCGCCGGCCAGCGGGTGGTTGAAGTCGACGCGGGCGCGGCCGCCGATGATCGTCTCGAGGTGGCCCTGGCGGTTGTCGATCTGGACCTGCGCGCCGGGGTAGCGGCTGTCCTCGGGGATCTTGTCGGCCTTGACCGTCTCGACCTCGTCGGGGTCGTACTCGCCGAAGGCGTCGTCTGCGGGCACGTCGACCGTCCCTTTATCGCCCACGGACTTCCCGATCAGTTCCTCCTCGACGGAGGGGAAGACGTGGCCGGCGCCGAGCGCGACGATCCGGGGCTCGAACTCGTACTCCTCAGTGTCGATCTCGGCCTCCTCGGCGACCGCCTCGTCGGTCGTGTCGATGACGTCGCCGTCGTCGGCCGTCCGAATGGTGTACGCGAGCCGAACGAAGTCGCCGTCGGCGAGTCCGGCGTCCTCGGTCTCCGGTTCGGCGTCGGCCTCTTCGGCGCTCTCGGCCGCGTCCGCCTGCTCCTGATCGCTCATAGCGGAACATCACCCGTTACACTCTTAAGGCGCACGGTTCGGGTCGGAACGTCCCGTCGCCCTTTTGACGGCCGCCGGCGACGCGGACGTATGTACGAGGTCGAGATCAAGGTCCCGGCGGACCTCGAGACCGTCCGAGGTCGGCTCCGCGAGCTCGACGCCGATCCCGGCGAAACCCGCCGACAGCGCGACGTCTACTACGACGCGCCCCACCGGGAGTTCGCCGAGACCGACGAGGCGCTGCGGGTCCGAAGGGAGACGGTGGTCGAGGGACCGGCTTCGAACGACGAAACGGCGGACGGCGGGGAGTCGATCCGGCTCACCTACAAGGGGCCCCTGCTGGACGACGGGTCGAAGACCCGCGCGGAACACGAGACCGGCGTGGCGGACGGCGAGGCGATATCGGGGATCCTCGACGGTCTCGGGTTCGACCCCGCCGCGACCGTCGAGAAGCGGCGCGAGTACTGGCACTTCGAGGGGTTCACCGTCGCGCTCGACGCCGTCGACCGGGTCGGCGAGTTCGTGGAGATCGAACGCGAGGTCGACGCCGAGGAGGCGATCGGTCCGACTCGGGAGGCCGCGACCGAGACGCTCGCGAGGCTGGGACTCGACGCGGACGACCAGGTCCGTACGTCGTATCTCGGGCTGCTTCTCTCGGACGGTTAGGCGTCGACGCTCTCCGCGCCGTCGTCCCCCTCCGGTCGTTTCAACGAGAGCGCGGTCCGCTCGAACGAACAGACGAGGACGTCGTCGTGGCCGTCGTCGTCACCGTCATCGTCGCCACCATCGTCGTCACCATCGTTTCCGCCGCTGTCTCCCCCGTCATCGTCCTCCCCCTCTCCTCCCACCTTGAACGCCTCGACGCGCATGGTGACGATCCCGCGTTCGCCGTCGCTCGTCTCGCGTTTGTCGACCACCGTCGACCGCGCCCGGATCGTGTCGCCGTGAAAGACGGGATTCGGGTGTTCCACGTCGTCGTACGAGAGGTTGGCGACGATCGTTCCGTCGGTCGTCTCGGGGATCGAGATCCCGACCGCCAGCGACATCGTGTAGAGGCCGTTGACGAGCCGTTCGCCGAACTGCGTGTCGGCGGCGAACGACGAATCGAGGTGGAGCGGCTGCTGGTTCATCGTCATGTCACAGAAGCGCTGGTTGTCGGCCTCGCTCACCGTCCGCCGCCGCCGGTGTTCGATCGTCTCGCCGACCTCGAACTCCTCGTAGTAGCGTCCCGTCATGCCGAACCCCTCCACGGGCGTCCACATATCGCTGTCGCCCGCGACCGATTTAATGCGTCCCGGCGAGGAGCGGTCGACATGCCTCGACGGAGCCTCCTGTTCTCGCCGGGCGACCGACCGGAACTGCTGCGGAAGGCGGCCGAGACGGACGCGGACGTCCTCTGTTTCGACCTGGAGGACGCGGTCGCGCCGGCCCGGAAAGGGGAGGCTCGCGCGGCGGTGCGATCGGTCCTCTCTGACCCCGCCTTCGACCCCGACGCGGAGGTGTGCGTGCGCCTGACCGCGGACGACCCCGAGGCCGATCTCGACGCGCTCGTCGGTGACGGCGGCGGGTCGAACGGGGGAGGCGAGCTCCGGCTCGACGCGGTCATGCTCCCGAAGGTCGAGGGCTCCGCCGAGGTCGAGCGCGTCGCCGACCTCTGTGTGGCCCGCGGGCTCGACCCGGTCGTCTTTGCGCTCGTCGAGACCGCCGAGGGCGTTCTCGCGGCTCGAGAGATCGCGGGTGCGGGGGCGACGACGGCGCTCGTCTTCGGCGCGGAGGACCTCGCCGCCGACCTCGGCGCGACGCGGACCGCCGAGGGGACCGAGGTGCTCTACGCCCGCGAGCACGTCGTCCTCGCGGCCAGCGCGGCGGGCGTCGACTCGCTCGACACCGTCCACACCGACTTCGCCGACGAGACGGGCCTCCGCGAGACGACCGAGTTCGCGGCCACGCTCGGGTACGACGGGAAGCTGGCGATCCACCCGGACCAGGTCGCGCCGATCAACGAGGCGTTCACGCCGGGGAGCGACGAGATCGCGTGGGCCGAGCGAGTGCTCGACGCCCGCGACGCGGCGGCCCGGGAGGACCGCGGCGTCTTCGAGGTCGACGGCGAGATGATCGACGCGCCGCTCGTCGCGCAGGCGGAACGCGTGCTCGAGCGCGCCGAGGCGGCCGGACTTCGGGACGACGGGGACCGCTGACCGGGGCGCGGTCGCGACCGCGGGCGCAGCCGCCACCGTTAACTCACGCGGTAGGGACGTTCGGGTATGAGCGACGAGGCGAACCCCTACGAGAGCCTGAAAGAGCAGATCGACGACGCGGCAGCGTACATCGACGCCGACGACGGGGTCCTCACGCGCCTGAAGAACCCCGAGCGAGTGCTGGAGACGAACCTGACGTTCGAGCGCGACGACGGCTCGCTCGAGACCGTGCGCGCCTATCGCTCGCAGTTCAACGGCGACCGCGGCCCCTACAAGGGCGGGATCCGGTATCACCCCGGCGTCACCCGCGACGAGGTGAAGGCGCTCTCCGGCTGGATGGCGTACAAGTGCGCCGTCGTCGACGTCCCCTACGGCGGGGGGAAGGGCGGCGTCGCGATCGACCCGGCCGACTACTCGGCCGACGAGCTTGAGCGGCTGACCCGGAGCTTCGCGACGGAGCTCCGCCCGCTCATCGGCGAGGACCGGGACGTGCCCGCGCCCGACGTGAACACCGGCCAGCGGGAGATGAACTGGATCAAGGACACCTACGAGACGCTGGAGAACACGACCGCCCCCGGCGTGATCACGGGCAAGGCGCTCGACTCCGGCGGCAGCGAGGGGCGCGTCGAGGCCACCGGTCGCTCGACGATGCTCGCGGCCCGCGAGACGTTCGAGTGGCTCGACCGCGACGTCCGGAACGCGACCGTCGCCGTCCAGGGGTACGGCAACGCCGGATCGGTCGCGGCCGCGCTCCTCGAGGACCTCGGCGCGGACGTCGTCGCCGTCTCGGACTCGAGCGGCGGGATACACGATCCGGACGGGCTCGACGCCCGCGGCGTCAAAGCGCACAAGCGGGAGACGGGATCGGTCTCGGGCTACGGCGACGCGGAGGCGATCACCAACGAGGAGCTGTTGACGCTCGACGTGGATCTCCTCGTGCCGGCGGCCCTCGAGAACGCGGTCGACGCCGACCTCGCCGCGGACCTCGAGGCCGACGTGGTCGTCGAGGCGGCCAACGGGCCGCTGACCCCGGGCGCGGACGACGTGCTCACCGAGCGCGGGACGTGGGTCGTCCCCGACGTGTTCGCGAACGCGGGCGGCGTCACCGTCTCGTACTTCGAGTGGGTCCAGAACCGCCAGCGGTTCCACTGGACCGAGGAACGCGTCAACGAGGAGCTCGAACGCACCATCACGGAGGCGTTCGACGGGATCGTCGAGGCGTACGAGGGCGAGGACCTCCCGAACCTCCGGACCGCCGCGTACGTCGTCGCGATCCGACGGGTCGTGAACGCCTACGACCAGGGCGGAAACTGGCCCTGACCGCGGCTTCGACGCCTTCGTCCCGACCGACCTCACACGTCGAAGAGCCGTTCGGCGTCCTCGCGCTGTCTCCGATAGATCCCGCGTCCCTTGAGCCGCGGGACCGGGTGCGTGTGAAGGCGTTCGTTCCCGAGGTCGTACACCAGCGGGAACACGTTCGTTCGGCGCTCGGCGACGGTGTAGGAGGTGGCCGCCGAGACGAGGTCGTCGCCGGGCGACCCGACCGCGAACGCGACGTATCCTATCGGCGTCGCGGAGTCCGTTCCGTCGCTCAGTTCGGCGATCAGCTCCCGGAACCGGTCCGCGGCGGCGACGAGGTCTCCGTCGTCGTCGGTCGTGTCCACGACCGTGGCGAAGACGGAGACGTGTCCCACCGTGGGATCCTCCTCGTTCGCGTGCCAGACCCGCTCGAAGCCGTCGAACCCCTCATCGACGACCTCGAAGCCGTGTTTCCGTCGGTTCGCAGCGACCGCCTCCCGGTACCGGTCGAAGTCCATGTCACCGACGAAGGAGCCACGTGATAAAAAATGACACACCTGCGGGCGGCGGATCGTCGGTCTCCTCTTCGGTTCCCGACCGGTCCCCGGGGACGGATCTACTCGAGCGTCGCGTCCGTCACCTCGAGGCGGCCGCGGTCCCCCTCCCAGACGGCGTCGTACTCGAGGTCGATCCGGCGGTCCATGTGGGGACCGTCGACCACGTACGTCTCGAACTCCCCGCCCTCGCCGAGCGGGTGGACGCCGTACTCCTCCCGGAGTTCGAGCAGCTCCGCGAGCGCCTCGGCGTCGTAGCGTCGGCCGAGCCACGACTCGTCGAGGCCGTAGGCGGCCACCTGGACGATCCGGATCTCGAAGCCGGCCTCGAACATCGCCTCCGCGAGCTCGACCGGGTCCTCGCCCCAGAGCGGCGCGAAGAGGTCGATCCCGAGGCGGTCGCACATTCCGCGGATCCGGCTCGTCTGGAACTCGCTCTCGACCGCCCCGGCGGTGACGCCCGCGAGGTCGACCCCGTCCGCCGCGGCCAGTTCGCGGAGCGCGCCCTCCATCGGCTCCAGTTCGGCGTCGCCCTGGGCGCCCGCGTCGTCGACGTCGTCGGCCCCGAAGTCGTCCGGCTCGACCTCGATCAGGTCGATCCCGACGCTCTCGGCGGCGAGTTCCGCCAGGTGCGTCGCCGGCGTGTGATACATGTAGGAGTCGCCGGCGGGGTGGACGGTGAGGAGTCGCGAGACGTCCAACCCCTCCTCGAGCGCGCGGTAGAGCGCCCACGAGGAGTCCTTGCCGCCCGAAAAGAGGCTCACCCAGTCGGTCATACCCGGGATCGGGTTCGCGCCGATAAAGCGCCGGCGGTTCGCGGCCGGCCGGAGCGCGGGGAGCGACTCGATGCCGGCGTCGCCACTGCGGGTCGGTCTGCGCCCCAAAAACCGCCACGACACCGCCCGACTCAGTCCGAGATGAACTCGTTGTCGCGCCAGTTCACGCCGCCGTCGCCGTCGCCCGCACCCTGCGGGCTCTCGACGACCTCGATGCTCGCGGGGCGGGACTCGCCCTCGACGATCCGGGTCGCCTCGAGGTCGCCGTCGGCCTCCGTGATGGCCGTGAGCGTCCCCTTCTCGGCGCGCGTGGCGAGCTCCCGGAGCACCAGGAACATCGGGTACTGGAGCGCGGTGTTCTGGAGCACGGTCTCGCGGTCGCCTTTGAAACACGCGAACTCGACGAGCTCGGAGGGGATCTCCTCCTCCTCCTCGTCCATCCACTGCGGGCCGCCCGCTCGCGGGGGTTCCTCCTCGTACACGCGGGTCTCCGTCACCGACGCCTTCAGCTGGGCGGTCGGCGTGTACTTGCTGATCGACTCGTCGTCGGACAGGGCCTTGATGATGAGTGTGTTGTTTCGACGCGTGATGTCGATGTCGTCGATCTCCGCGGGGAGGTCGGGGTCTTCGTCGAAGTACGCCTCTACGTCTTCGAGTGGCAGTTCGAGCGTCGAATGGAGTCGGAACACGCGGCCTGTCATTGTTTACTGGGGTGGGTGTGGGTCGGACCGGTCGTCGCGACGCGGGCGGTAAACGACTGCACCTACCCCACCTAGGTGACGTAGGCTTATATGGGCTACTCTTCGAGAGGCGGCGGAAGACGAGCGCCGAGTTCGCCCGACGGCGCGGCTACTCGACGCCGAGTTCGGCGGCCAGCTCGCCCCGCTCCTCGAGCTCCGCGAGCACGTCGCTGCCGCCGACGAACTCGCCGTCGACGAACGTCTGCGGGATCGTCTCCCACCCGCTGTGGTCGGCGAGCGCCTCGCGGTAGGCCGGGAGCGCGGGCAACACGTCGACCGTCTCGAACTCCTCGACGTGGCCGGAGATCAGCTCGATCGCCCGCTGTGAGTAGCCGCACTGCGGCATCAGGCGGTTCCCCTTCATGAACAGCACCACGTCGTTCTCGGCTATCGCCTCGTCGACTCGCTCGCGCACCGCGTCCGGGTCCACGTCGCTTTCGGGCTGGAACGTCATGGGCCCCGATAGGCGGCGACGAGGCAAAGGGGTTCCGGCCGGCCCGGTCGCGGTCGTTCCCGCGACGCGTGATCGGGCTCGCAGTCGACGCCCTCACTCGCGGTCGACGCTGACGACGTCGACGAGCGAGTAGACCGGGACGCCGTCGATGTCGTCGTAGCCGACCTTGTCGACGAGCACGACGCACGCGACGGGCTCGCCGCCGTGTTCGCGGATCGCGTCGATCGACTCGCGCATCGTGGTCCCCGAGGTGACGATGTCGTCGACGACGTAGCAGTCGCGGTCCCGGATCGCGGCGAAGTTCCGGGAGAAGCCCCCGCCGTGGTCGGCGATGTCCCCCTCCTCCCACTGGTGTTTCGCCGGGGCGTACGTCCCGAGGTCGGTGTCGAGCTCGCGGGCGACCGCGGTCGCGAGCGGCGCGCCGGCCTTCTCGATGCCGACGGTGAGATCGACCGACTCGCCCTCCTTCGCCAGCAGGTCCGCCATCGCCTTCGCGGCGTAGGTGAGCCGCGTCGAGTCGCGGCCGAGCGCCGACCAGTCCACGTGGATGTCGGCGGTCGTGTCGGCGTCGGTCTCCGCCGCGCTCGAGTCGTTGCCGCCGGCGCGCTCGACGAGCCAGCTCGCCGTCTCGCGCGAGACGTTCAGCTCGTCGGCGATCTCGCCCTTCGAAAGCCCGTGTTCGGCGAGCTCGGCCGCGCTGTCGATCAGGTCGTCAACGTTCTTCATACGCGGCGAATTCGACCGCCGTTTTAATAGTCGTGTCGTCATCCACGAAGGCGGCCTCGAACGACTCGAGGGGGTGGACGCCGGTGACGAGGTCGGCCAAGAACGCCTCGGAGAGCCCCGACAGCGACTCGACGGCCGCCTCGAAGTGCTCGTACCCGGAGTTGACGCTGCCCACGAGCGCCTTGTTGTGTAAGACGAGCTCGCGGTGGATCCGCCCGCCGTCGACCTCGAACGTCCAGTCGCCCGGGACGCCGAGCAGCGCCGCGGCCCCGTTGGGCGCGAGCGCCTCGACCGCCTCGAAGGCGTGGGGCGCGTGGCCGGTCGCCTCGTAGACGAAGTCCATCGGCTCGTGTGCCTCCGGAACCGCCGAGACGGGCGTGTCGTTCGAGTTCACGTACGTCGCCCCGAGCGACTCGATGACGTCGATCGTCGGGTCGGGGCGCTCCCGGCGGCCGAGACAGTAGATCCGGTCGAACGTCGAGTCCAGCATCGCGACGGTGAGCAGCCCGAGCGACCCGTTGCCCAACACGAGCGCCGAGTCGGGCTCCCAGTGGAACGCCGACCGGCTCGCGAACGCGTGTTCGACCGCCTTCTCCGTGATCGAGGCGGGCTCGACGAGGAAGCCCCACTCGGCGAGTTCGGGCGGGATCTCGACGAGGAACTCCGCGGGGCTCGTGAAGTACTCGGCCATGAAGCCGTGTGCGCCCACGATCCCCCGCTCGTGGTACTCGCCGTCCGGGGCCATGTCCGGCTCGCCGCGCGCGAAGTACTCGTTCGCGCCGTTCGGGGGCCGGCGGACCGTCGGGACGACTACGTCGCCGACCTCGAAGGGCGTGTCGTTCGGGTCCTCGACGACGCCGACCGCCTCGTGTCCGAGGACGATGTGGTCCTCGCCGTCCGGCCGTTCGCCGTGGCCGCCGGCGATGACCTCGTGGTCGGTCCCGTCGACGCCGACGCGGAGCGTGCGGACGAGCGCCTCGCCCGCCGCCGGCTCCGGACGCGGTTTCTCGATCACGACCGGCTCGGTTCCGTCCTCGTGCGCGGCGATCGCCTTCATACCGGATCCGAGAACCCGCGTCACCAAAAGATTTCTTTTGTCCCGAGTAAACCTGATCGGCGTCGGCCGACCCGCCCGGCCGTCCTCCCGGCGGCGACTTTTTGGTCCGTCCGCCCTCACTCGGAGCCGTGTGTACGCTCACGCTCGCCTGGCGCGTCTTCCCGGAGGCCCCGGTCGCGCTGGCCGCCAACCGCGACGAGTCGCTCGCGCGCGCCTCGGAGCCGCCGACCGTCCGCGGCGGCGAGCGACGGTTCCTCGCGCCGCGCGACGCCGAGGCCGGCGGCACCTGGATCGGCGTGAACGACGCCGGCGTGGTCGTCGCCGTCACGAACCGGTGGCTCGAGAGCGACCGCGAGGGCGACCGCTCTCGCGGTCTGCTCGTTGAGGACTGCCTTCGCGAGCCGTCCGCGGAGGCGGCCGTGCGCGCGGTCGAACGGGAACTCGCCGACCGCGAGTACGACGGGTTCAACCTCGTCGTCGCCGACGACGCCGCGGCCTTCCTGCTCTCGTACGACGGCGGGCTGAACCTCACCCGTCTCGACCCCGGTGTCCACGTCGTCGGCAACGTCGGCGGCGTGGTCAACGGCGAGGCGCGGTTCGCGATACCCGACCGGCGCGCGGAGTTCGGCGAGGAGCGCGCGTCGAGCGTCCGCCGGATCGCGGGCGTTCTGGTCCCCGAACCGGGCGAGACGGGCGACGCCTGGCTCGACCGCGCGGGCGACGTCCTCGCCGACCACGCCTACGGCGCGTGTCTCCACGGCGACGGCTACGGGACGCGCTCGCACACCCGGATCCGGACCGGCTCCGACCCGGCGGTGGCGTTCGCCGACGGCCCGCCCTGTGAGACGCCGACCGAACCGGTCGCGGTTCCGGCGGACTTCCGGACGGAAAGCCAGTTTTAAGCGACTCGCCGGCGGCTGTGTGGGTATGAGCGTGTCCGAACTCGAGTCCGAGCTGTCGGCGGACGAGCGCGCCGGCCTCGAGCTCATCCGCGAGACCGGCGGGATCCACCAGAGCGACTTCTGGAAGCGGCTCGACGTCTCCTCGCGGAAGGGGAGCCGCATCGCGGAGGCGTTACAGGAGTCCGGGCTGATCCAGCGCGAGAACACGGTGTACGACGGCCACAACACCTACTACCTGGAGCCGGCTCCGCGCGACCTGGACTTCTCGCTGCTGATGGCCGGCGACATGCTCTCGCCGTTCATCGGCGAGGAGGAGATCGACCCGCAGTCCGACGCGTTCTCGCAGTGGCTGATGAACCTCGCGTACGAGGAGTACTGAGTCGGTCGGCCGCTTTCTCTCGTCCTCCGTCTCCCGTCGTCCTCACGCCCGCCGGTCGTCGACGACCGCTCTGGCGACCCGAACCGCGTTCTCGAGCCCGATCTCGAGTCCCTCCTCGGTGAGCGATCCCTCGAACGACTCGCGCGAGGACTCGCCCGGGTCCGGGCGGTCGTGGTTCGAGATCCCCCGGACGCTGAGGTAGCGGTCCGCGAGCCCGAAGCGCCGGAGCGCCGCGGCCGTCCCGGCGTCCTCCATCTCGGTCGCGCGGTAGGGCCCCCGGTCGAGCGCGTCGAGGAACCGCGAGACGTGCTCGGCGACGGTCCGGCCGTGCCACAGCTCGTCGGCACAGACGTTGGTTCCCACGGTCACGGTCGGGTCCGCTCCTCCCCCGGCGTTCTCGAGGTCGACGCCGGCCGCCAGGTCGGCCGCGGCGGAGACGCGGTCGGGATCGAGGTCGACGACGCCCTGGCCCTCCGTGTAGGGGTCGGGCGCGACCGGCACGTCTCCCGGGTTCCCGTCGGCTCCGCCGTCGCCGTCACCCGGATCGAACCGACACTTGTCGTCCCAGTCGACGATCTCGTCGGCGATCACGACCGACCCGATCGGGCGGTCGGGCGGCGCGCCGGCGATCCCGACCGAGAGGACGAGGGCGTCGGAGAGGTCCACGGCGTCGTCGGCACAGAGCGCGGCGGTCGTCGTCGCCGCCGCGGCCTTACCGATCCCCGTGGGGACGACCCCGAGGCCGGCCCCGTCGTGGCGCAGCGGGACGGGGACGCCCGGAACGTCGACCCGCTCCGCCAGGTCGTAGGCGTCGTGCCACGGCTCCGTCTCGCCCGCGGCGGGCAGGGGATCGAGCTCCTCGAACGCCGGCAACACGAGCGCGTCGAGCGCGACGGGCATCGACCCGTTCACCCCAAGAGTAGCGCGAACAGCGCGACGGCCGCCGTGAGCGTCAACAGCAGCACGCTCCGGCCGATCCCCGCCCGGATCTCGGCGTCGACGCCGGCGTTCGCCAGCAGCCGCCGCGGGTTCATCGCGACCCACTTCGCGCCCCCGACGACCCGCATCGTCGCGCGGTCGACGGCCGCCCACGACTCCGTGACGCCCCACACCGACCAGCGCCCGGCGTAGAAGGCGGCCGGGAACAGGACCGCGTCGACGTCGCGCATGTGGTGGGCGAGCCAGCCGAGCGGCCGCTTGAGCGCGAAGAAGCCGACGAAGCCGGCGACGAGGAGCGCGGCGCTCTCGGTCAGGTGGCTCGTGCTGTACGGCTTGAAGTACACCTCGTCGCTGAGGATGAGCTCCGTAAATGGCATCAGCTCGATCAGCTGGGTGTAGAAGACGCCGAAGAAGACGCACGCGCCCGCGGCCAGCACCATCCCCGCGGTCTGGAACGCGGTGGCGTCGTCGGGCGACAGCGTCGCCGACCCGTGGAAGAAGACGTAGTAGCCGAGCTTGATGAACGACATGAACGTCCCGACGCCGCCGAGGACGAGCAGCCACCAGAGCAGTCCGCTATCCAACAGCAGCACGTACTCGTGGACCTCGTGGGCGGAGTCGAGCACCATCCCCTTCGAGATGAAGCCGTTGAAGCCGGGGACGGCCGTAATGGAGGCCGCGCCGACGACGTAGACGAGGAAGGTGACCGGCATCACCCGCCAGAGCCCGCCCATCTCGCGGATGTCCTCCACGCCGGTCCGGTAGATCACGACGCCGACCGCCATGAACAGCAGGCTCTTGTAGAGGACGTTGTTGAAGAGGTGCGCGAAGCCGCCGACCACCGCGAACTCGCCGACCGCGGTCGCGAGCCCGAAGCCGGCGAGCATGTAGCCGAGCTGCGCCTGGATGTGGTACGACAGCAGGCGGCGCGGGTCGTACTGGAGCAGCGCGAAGAAGGCCCCGTACACCGCCATGAAGCCGCCGAGGTACGCGAGCCACATTCCGCCCTCCGGGAAGGCGCGGTACATCACGTACGCCGCGGTCTTCGTCGTGAACACCGAGAGGAACACCGACGCCGCGACGTGCGGCCGCGGGTAGGTGTCCGGCAGCCAGGAGTGGAGGAAGATGAACCCGCAGTTGATCCCGATCCCGATCGCGGCCAGCACGGTCGCCGCCGGGTGGATCCCGGCCGTTTCCGAGAACAGGAACGTCCCAGCGTTCGCGAAGTGGACGACCACGGCCGCGAGCAGGATCGTCCCGCCCGTGCCGTGGAAGAGCGCGTAGCGGTAGCCGGCCCGCACCGCCGCGCCGCCGTGTTGCCAGACGAGAAGCGTCGAGGTGACGGCCGTCAGCTCCCAGAAGAAGATCAGGGTGAGCCAGTCGCCGGCGTAGATGGTCCCCAGGGTGGTGGCGACGTAGAGCAGCGCGAACGACGTGACCCACCGCGGCGCGTCGCTGCCGTACGCGTACAGCACCGCCGCCGTCGCGAGGAAGCCGACGACGACGCCCATCAGAAGCGAGAACGGGTCGACGTTGAAGAAGACCACGTCGAAGCCCAGAAACCGCGTCGCCAGGTGCGCGCCCGTCCCGCCGTCGCCGAGCAACACCGCCTGCGCGAAGACGAACGCCGTCGCCAGCGCGCCGAGGCCGTGCCCGAGCGCGCGCGGCAGCGCGAGCACGAGCAGCGACGCGACGGCGACGACGAGGTACGGCGGGATCGCGGTCAGCGCCGCGGTCGCGCCCGTCATGGGCGAGCCACCTCCTCGGGGAGCCGCGTGTCGACGATGAGCTCGATCAGCTCCAGGAAGCCCATCTCGTAGGGGATCACGCCGAGCAGCACGGCGAGGGTCATCGCGGTCAGGATCGGCGCGAGCGTGAACCACGTGGACTCGCTCCCCCGGAGCGCGTCGAGCCCGCGCAGGTGCTCCCAGCCGCCCGGCGGCGGGCCGCCGTGGTGGTCGTGGTGGTCGTGGTCGGCCTCATGGTCGACGGCAGCGTGATCGCCGTCGTCGACCGCGTGGTCGTCACCGTCGGCCGCGTCGCCGTCGTCGTCGTCGTCGGCCGTCGTTTCCTCCGCCGGGACCGACCCTCCGCGCCCGACCCCGAACGGTACGTCGACGTCGGAGGGTCGCTGGTCGACCGCGTAGTCGCCGGTGTCGACCCGCTCGGCCGGCTCCGAGAAGTCCCGCTCGCTCGTGTCGAACTCCGGCCGGACGACGCCCTCCTCGTCGGTCGGCAGGTCGTCGAGTTCGGCGTCGGGGACCTCGGCGTCGTCCGGAACGCCGGGGTCGTCGTCGACGGTCGCCGACTCCTCTCCGTCGCCCTCGGCGCTCTCGACGATCTCGTCGACGACGTCCTCGTCGTCGTCGGCTGTCTCGTCGTCGGTTGCCTCCTCCTTCTCGTCGTCACCCGCGCGGCCCCCGTCGGTGGCCGCGTCGTCGCCTGCGCGGCCGCCGTCCGTCGCCGCCAGCGTCGACCGCGACTCGCCGCCCATCGGGAAGTCGACGAGCGGCTTCGCGTCGTGAGCGTCCTCGGCCTCGAAGAAGGCGGTGTAGATCACCGGCCAGAAGTACGCGATGTTGAGCACGCCGGAGAGCAGTAGCGCGCCGACGAGGTAGTAGGCGACCGGGGTCAGTTGGGCCCCCATCCGGATCCCGCCGATCAGCATGTAGTACTTGCTCACGAACCCGGCCAGAAGCGGGATCCCGGCCATTCCGAGCGAGGCGATCGTGAACGCCCCCATCGTCAGCGGCATCCGCTTTCCGATCCCCGCCATCTCCGAGATGTAGTCGGTGTGCGTCGAGACGTGGAGGTTCCCCGCACAGAAGAACAGGGTGAGCTTCATGAACGCGTGCGCCGGGATGTGGAGGAGCGCGCCCACGAGTCCGTACCAGCCGAAGAGGCCGAGCCCGAGCACGATGTAGCTCAGCTGGCTCACCGTCGAGTAGGCGAGCCGCTGTTTCAGGTGGTCCTTCCGGAGGGCGATGAGCGAGGCCGCGGTCAGCGTGATCGCGCCGATCGTCGAGAGGACGAGCCCGGCGGTGAAGCCGAAGGGTAAGGAGAGGTCGAAGACCAGCTCCGGCCCGAACACGTCGAGGACGACCCGCGAGACGCCGAACGCGCCGGACTTGACGACCGCAACCGCGTGTAACAGCCCGGAGACGGGCGTCGGTGCGACCATCGCCTCGGGGAGCCACTGGTGGAGCGGCATGATCCCGGCCTTCACGCCGAAGCCGATCGCGAGGAGGAAGAATGCGAGCATCGCCAACCCGGGGTCGGCGCTCGCCAGCTCCTCGATGCCGCCGGCGGTGAACGCGACGGTCCCGGTCAGCCAGTACACCATGACCGTCCCGGCGAGGACGAGCACGCCGCCGCCGAACATCGTGTACGCGAGGTACTTCCGGCCGGCCGAGCGTGCCTCCGGCGTCTCGTCGTGGGCGACGAGCGGGTACGTCGCGATCGACAACAGCTCGTAGAAGACGAAGATCGTCACGAGGTTGCCCGCGAACGCGATCCCCATCGTCGCCGACAGCGACACGGCGAACGCGGCGAAGTAGCGGGTCTGGTTGGCCTCGTCGAGCCCGCGCATGTAGCCGATGCTGTAAAACGAGGTGATGATCCAGAGGCCGGACGCGAGGAAGGCGAACAGCATCCCGAGCGCGTCCGCGCGCAACACGAGCGCGATGTCCGGGAGGATCTCGACTATCGTCCACTCGAAGACGGTCCCCTCGAGCACGCGCGGCAGCATCGAGGCGACGATCCCGAACTTCGTCACCGCCGCGAGGATCGTCCACCCCTCGCGGACGTTCGGCGAGCGGTACGACGCGACGACGAGCGCGGCCGCGACGAGCGAGACGAGAACGGCGAGCAGCGGACGTGGGTCCTGTACGATGGCTTCTGTCATGCGAACACCTCCGAGAGGTACGGGTCGAGGAGCGTCTCGAACCCGGCCCCCGCGAAGCCGAGTCCGACCGCGACGAGCGCGGCGGCGACGAGGACGGCGAGCGGCGCGGTCGGGATCGTCCCGGGGACGGCGTCGCCGCTGCCGCCGTCGGCGACCGCGGTTCCGGCGTCACCGTCCGGTCCGCCGCTCGTCGTGCCGGCGTGACCGGCGGCACTCCCGCGTTCCGCGTCCTCGCGGTCGACGCCAGCGAAGTAGAGCCGTTCTATCACGCGAGCGACGTACGCCAGCGTGAACAGCGTGCTGGCGAGGATCACGGCCGCGATCCCGACCCCGACGACGCCGCCCGTCGCGCCGGCGGAGCGGACCGCGCCGAGCGCGATGTACCACTTGCCGAGGAACCCGATCGACGGGGGAACGCCGACGAGCGCGAGGCCGAGCACGGCGAGCGCGCCCGACGCGAACGGCGCGTCGCGAGCGAGGCTCGCGAGGTCCTCGACGCGGCGCGCGCCGTAGCCGGCGGCCAGCAGCGCGAGCCCGCAGAAGAGCCCGAACTTCAACAGGCCGTGGCCGACCAGGTGGACGATCCCACCCAGAAGCGCCGTCTCGTCGGCGATCCCGACGGCGGCGACGACCATCCCGAACTGCGCGACCGACGAGTACGCGAACATGCGCTTGAGGTCCGACTGCATGACCGCGAGCGCCGACCCCGCGAGGATCGAGACGCCGGCGACGAGGAGGAGCGCCGTCACGATGGCGTCGTTGGCCGCGAGGAAGTCGACGGTGAACACGGAGTAGGTCACGCGGATCAGCGCGTAGGCGCTCGCGGTCGACACCAGGGCGGCGACGAGCGTCGTCACGGCGTCCGGCGCGCGCTGGTAGGCGTCCGGCTGCCAGGTGTGGACCGGGAACAGCGCGATCTTCAACGCGAAGCCGGCCGCGATGAAGGCGAATCCCGCCTGTACGAGCGGGTCGGTGTAGCTCGCCCGCTCGACGATCTGGACGCTCACGTCGGCCATGTTCAGCGTCCCCGTCGCGAGGAAGACGTAGCCGACGCCGACGAGGTACAGCGACGCGCCGACGGTCCCCACGACGAGGTACTTCAGCGAGGCGTACGCGCTCGCGCCCGACCGGTCGGCCGCGATGAGCGCGTACGTGGTCAGCCCGACGATCTCGAGGAAGACGAACAGGTTGAACAGGTCGCCCGTGAGCGAGACGCCGACCAGCCCGCCGGAAAGCAGGAGATACGCGCTGTAGAAGGCGTTCCCGCGCGGTCCGATGACCCGCGAGAGGACGAGCGTGGCCGCGGAAACGAGCGCGACGAGGAGGAACACCGCCGCCGACAGTTCGTCGGCGACGAGCTCGATCCCGATCGGCGGCGCGAAGCCGCCCAGCTCGTGGTCGAACGGGCCGCCGGTGTACACCTCGACCGCGACCGCCGCCGCCGACCCGACCAGCCCGAGCGTCGTGACCGCCGCGACCGGCCAGCCGACCTCGTCGTACCACAGCCCGAGCGCGAGCGGCAGCGTCGCCGCCACGATGGGGACCGCGATCGAGAGCGGCAACAACACGTCAGTCATCGCCGTCACCCCCGTCGCTCCCCGGCTCCGAACCGGGGAGGTCCGGTCTCGCGGGCAGCGACCCCTCCTCGCGCAGGAGTTCGCGGAGCGTGTCGACCCGGAGCGTCCCGTACTCGTCGTAGATCCGAATACACAGCGCGAGCGCCACCGCCGTGAGGCTCACGCCGACGACGATGGCCGTGAGCACGAGCACGTGCGGGAGCGGGCTGACGTACGGTCCGCCCCCGCCGCCCGACGGGACGATGGGGATCGCCCCGCCGTCGACGTACGCCGAGGCGATGAAAAGCAGGAAGATGGCCGTCTGGAACAGGTTGAGTCCGATCACTTTCTTCACGAGGTTGGGGTTGGCGATCATCATGTAGAGTCCGATACACAACAGCAACGCGAACACCACGTACGCGTGCCGCGTCCCGAGTACGTCGAGCGCCGACTGTGCGGCGATCACGGTCGACGCCGCCGTCATCGCGCACCCCCGTCAGTCGCCGGCCGGCCGGCCGATCCGGCGTCGGGGTCGCTCTCGTCGCTCTCGTCCGTCTCGTCGGATCCTTCGGTCTCATCGGGAGTCGCCGCCGCGGCGTCGCCAGTCGATCCGAGGTAGCCGCGCTCGCCGATCGGCGGTCCGGAGCCCTCGCCGTTGAACCCCCGTGCGAGCACGAAGAACAGCCCGACGAGCACGCCGCTCACGATGGGCGCGATGCCGACGATCTCCACGGCCTCCATCCCGTACTTCACGGGATCGAGGTACGGCAGCGGGAGGAGATCGTACTGGAGGAACGCGCCGCCGCGGGCGACGGGCACCAGCCCGAGCCCGGCGAACACGAGCGTCCCGCCGACCGCGAGCGCGACGACGACCGTGTTGGCGAGCCACTGCCGGGTGGACTCGATGCCGAACGCGAAGGCGATCATGAACACGACCGCCGCCGCGATCGCGCCGCCCTGGAAGCCGCCGCCGGGCGAGCCGCCGCCGTGGAAGGTGACGAACAGCCCGTAGGTGAACGCGAACGGGGCGACCACCTTCACCGTGGACATGATCACCTGACTCTCCGTGTACGGCGGCCCCTGCCGCGACTCCGAGTCGAGCCGGCCCGCGCTCGCGCGGGCGGACCCGTCGTCGCCGTCGGCCGTCCCCGCGTCGCCGCCCCCGGCGTCGTCGTCGCGGTCGCTCGCGTCGCCGTCGGTCGTGCCGCTCATGCGAACACCTCCCGTCGGAGGACGATGAGCGCCGCGATCCCGGCCGCGAAGACGACGACCGCCTCGCCGAAGGTGTCGAACCCGCGGAACGCGGCCAACACCGCCATCACGGTGTTCTCGACGCCGGTCCGCGCGTACGTCTCGGCGAGGTACCACTGGCTCACGTCGGGGTTGCTCCACACCGGCGCGTCCGGCGACCCGACGGCGGGAACGTCGACCATCGTGACCGCGAGCCCGGCGAACAGCAGGCCGACCGCGCCGGCCGCCGGGTAGTTCACGGACTCGAAGGCGGCCTCGTGGTCGATCCGGGTGGTCTTCGCGAGCGTCAACAACAGCAGCACCGTCGTCACGCCCGCCGAGACCGCCGCCTCCGTCAGCGCCACATCCGGCGCGCGGTAGAAGGTGTACAGCGCGGCCATCCCGAGGCTGTACGCCCCGAAGACGATGACCGCGGCGAGCACGTCCCGCGCGAACGCGGTCGCCAGCGCCGTGAGGACGACGAAGGCGAAGAGGCTCGCCTCGATCGCGGAGATCTCGGCGACGACGGGAGCGGTCCCGTCGACGAGGGGGGTCGCGCCCGTCATCGGCGCTCGTCCCCCTCGGTCCACGGCACGATCCCCTCCTCGAAGGCGGCGCGCGCGATGGCGTGTGCCGCCGTCGGGTTCGTCACGAAGATGAAGAACAGCAGGAGGACGGTCTTGAAGCCCGCGCCGTCCCAGCCCGCCGCGAGCGCGACCGCCGCGAGCGTGAAGCCCGCGCCGAGCGTGTCCGCCTGCGAGGCGGTGTGCGCCCGCGAGTAGACGTCGGGAAGCCGGAGCACGCCCGTCATCGACACGAAGGTGAAGAAGAGCCCGCAGAGGCCGAAGACGACGATCAGCGCGAGCCTGACGGGTCCGAGGGCGTCGATCACAGGACACCACCCCGCTCGACGGTGAACTTCGAGATGGCGATCGCCATCAGGAAGTTCAACAGCGCGTACACCAACGCGATGTCGAGGAACGTCGGCTCCCCGAGCGCGGCCCCGAGGATCGCGAGGATCACCACGGTGTTCGTGCCGAGCACGTTGACCGCGAGCACGCGGTCCTGCATCGTCGGGCCCTTCACCGCCCGGTAGAGCATCCCGATCGCGAGGACGACGAACCCGGCGGCCACGACGAGCAGGAAGTCCTCGACCGTGTAGCCGGCCGCGAGGGACGCGTCGACGACGCTCATTCCGTCGTCACCTCCCCGTCGCCGTCGGCGGTCGCGTCCGCGCCGTCGGAGTCGTCGCCGGTCGAGTTTGTGTCGGCGGCCGAACCGTCCGCGTCGGCGACCGAACCGTCCGCGACGGGAGCGCCCTCCCGCTCCGAGCCGCCGTCGGCCCGCGCGCCGGGGTACTCCTCGGTCGCGTCCGGCCCCTGGAAGATCCCGACGTCGTCGCGCTCGCGGGGCGTCGGCAGCCGGGCGGCCTCACGGCCGTAGAAGACGAAGCGGGTCCAGCGCTCGAGCGAGCCGTCGAAGAGGCCGTCGCGGGCCCACGGGATGAGCGAGTGGACGTAGAGGTTCCCGTCGCGCGCCCGGACGGTCAGCGTCCCCGGCGTCAGCGTGATCGAGTTCGCGAGCGTCGTCACCGGGAGCCCGCTGCCGACGATCACGCGAACCCGGTTGAGCGAGGGCTCGATGGGCATCCGCGGGTCGAGGATCACCCGCGCGACGACGATGTTGGACTTGAGTATCTCGAAGAGCAGGACGGGGACGTACACCGCGCCGCGGAGCAGCCGCACCGGCGTCCGCGTGAGCGACGGGTCGGCGTCGAGGCTGACCCGCGAGAGCGTGACCGCGACGACCGTCGCGCTCGCGACCCCGGTCACGACGTCGAACGGGTAGAACGGGTCGCCGAGCGCGAGGTAGAAGGCGAGCGACAGCCCGAATATCGCCGCGAAGCGGATCCCGGTCGCCTCCTTGCGGAGCCGCTCGCGGCGGGTCGGCCGAGCGACCGGTGCCTCGCGGACGACGAGGTCGGTCCGCGAGAGCGCGAACTCGAGCGACTGGAGCAGCGTCGTGTTGCCCACGGGCGTGTACTCCGGGTCCAACACGACGTGTTCGATCCCGTGGTCGTCGGCGTACGCGACGAGCTCGCGGACGTAGTCGTCCGCGCCGAAGAGGTACTCGTCGCCGCCGACGACGGTGGTGACGACCTCCACGTCCCCGACGTCGACCTCGTCGACGTCCGCGAGGTCGGCCTCCGCCCAGGTCGAGACGCGTTCGAGGAGCCGGTCGACGCTCGCCTCGCGGTCCGCCGCCTCCGGGTCGCCGTCGCGCCACGTGGCGAAGACGACGAAGTGGATCGCGGAGAACTCGCCGTCGGCCGCGGACTCGACGAGGTGCGTGACCGTCGCGCGCAGCGTCGGCGTCGACTCGATGGGGACGACGACGGAACCGCCCGTCGGACCGGGACCTCCGCCGTCAGCCACCGGATTCACCTCCCGTGGCGTCGGGGATGGCCGTCTGGCTACACATGGATATGTCTACCCGAGGCGTGGCCCTACCGCCCCAAAACAGTTTGTATCCCGGTCGGATCGCTCCGGGTTCCGTCCCGCGATCCGGCGGCGGTCCCTCGCGCCGCCGTCGGTCGCGGCCGAGTGTGGTCGTCGTCCGCCGCGCCGATCCGAACTCACTCGTCGCCATCGAGGATCGCCGCCAGCCGGTCCGCGATCCGGCCGGCAACGGCGTCCTTCGATCCCGACACCGGCTCGGGGTCGGTTCCCGCCGCGCCGACGAGCAGGACGCGGGTACGGTCCTCGCCCATCACGCTCGCGTCGTTGGCGACGACGAACGCGAGCCCGACGCGGTCGCGGATGCGCTCCGCCTCTCCGACCATCGTGTCGTCGTCGCCCGAGGTCTCGGCCTTGAAGCCGACGAGCGGAAGGTCCGGGTGCGCCTCCCGGACGGAATCGAGCAGCTTCGGCGTCGGCCGCAGGTCGACGGAGAGGGGGGAGCCGGACCGGATCTTCTCGTCGACGGCGTCGGCGGTGAAATCGGAGATGGCCGCCGCCGACACCAGCGCGTCCGCGGTCGTCGCCGCCTCCCGGCAGGCCGCGATCATCTCGTCGGCGGTCTCGACCGGGACGGCGTCGGCGTAGGGGACCTCGCCGCCGTCGTGGACGAGCGTCACGTCCGCCCCGCGGACGTAACACGCGCGGGCGACCGCCCGGCCCGTCTTGCCGGACGCCCGGTTCGTGAGGATCCGGATCGGGTCGATCCGCTCCTTGGTCGCGCCCGCCGTGACGACGACGTGTCTCCCCGAGAGGACGTCCGGCGTCGTCGCGCGGGCGACCTCCGTGAGGACCGTCGACTCCGCGGCGATCTTGGCTTTCCCCTCCTCGATCCGGGGATCGGCGAACGTCACGCCCCACGCCTCGAGCCGGTCGAGCGCCGCCAGCACGCCCGGATGGTCGTACATCGGCTCGTGCATCGCCGGGGCCATCACGACGGGCACGCCCGCGCCGAGCGCCGTCGTCGCACAGGTGGTGACGGGGGTGTCGTCGACGGCGGCCGCGACCTTCCCGGCGGTGTTGGCGGTCGCCGGGGCCAGGAGGAGCACGTCCGCCCAGCCGTCGCGCCCGCAGAGCTCGACGTGCTCGACGTCGCCGGTGATCTCGGTGACGACGGGCTCGTCGGTGGCGAAGTCGACCGCCCACGGGTGGACGATGTCCGTCGCCGCCGGCGTCATCACCGCGCGAACGCTCGCGCCGTGACGCCGCAGCTCGTGGGCGAGTTCGACCACCTTCACCGCCGCGATGCTGCCCGAGACGCCGAGCGCGACGTTGACCCCCGCTAACATTACCGGGCGTTCCCGCCCCGGCGGCTTATAAGGTTACGTTCGACCCCTACGCCACGCCCATCTCCTCGAGCCGCTCGGGGAGGTACGTCTCGGTGACGAAGTCGAGCCCGCGGCTCGCGAGCGACTGCTGTTCGGACTTCTTGCCGACCTCGAGCTGGAGCTCGATCTGCTCTTCCCAGTAGTCCGTCTGGAACCGCGGGTCCTCGAGCTCGGACTCGAGGGCGTTGACGTCGGAGTCCGAGAGCGGATCAGACGGGAGGTCGTACTCGACGATGTCCGCCGGCTGGATCCCGATGAACCGCGCCTCCGGCGTCGCGAGGTACTTCGAGAGGTGCGCGGACTTGATCGACCCGTACGCGACGGAGCCGTAGATCCGGTACGACCAGGGGTCGCCGTCGGTGAACACCACCACCGGTAGGTCGAGCTCGTCGTGGAACCGCTTCGTCAGCCGCCGGGTCGCGCGGGCGGGCTGGCCGCCGAGGTGGACGATCAGCGCGTCGTACGCCTCGTCGAAGCCGTTCTCGACGAGCCGGTCGCGCATCCCGCCGGTCTCGACGCAGAGGACGAACTCGGCGTCGTTCTCGAGGAACTCGATGGTGTCGGGGTTGTTCGGGATCTGGTAGCCGCCCTGTCCCACGTCGAGCTGGCAGTGGATGTCGCGGTCGCCGCGGTTGGTCTGCTCGCGGAGCCGCAGCGGGCCCATCACCTTCGCGCCCGACTCCTCCGGGCGCATGTGGAAGTCCTCGCGGGTCGCCCCCGTGACGATCTCGAGGTCCTCGACGAGGTCGTTCGACTCGTCCTGGCTCGAGAACTGCGCCTCGTCGTTGTTCCACGACTCCGAGAGGTAGTACAGCTCACGCAGCGTGGATGAGCGGTCCTCGTCGAGCTGTTCGGCGAGGAACTCGATGGTGTAGGCGGCCTTCAACAGCTTCCGCGCGCCGTTGACGGAGTTCGCGCTCCGGACCGACGTGCGGTCGCCGTAGGTCCACACCCCGCTCTCCTCGTCGTACTCGATGTTGCTCTTCGTCCGGGTCGGCAGCTCCATCTCCGGGATCTCCCCGGCGGCGAACTGGTCGTAGAAGTCGGCGGCCAGGTCGATGAGCTGGTCTCGTGCGTCCGTGTTCGTCGTCATTCGTTCACCGTGAGTTTCTCCGTCTCGACGCCGCCGACGCTGATCTCGAAGTCGGCGTCGCCGTCGACGCTGTATGTCAGTTCCCGCTCGTCGCCCGAGGCCACCTCGGGGTTCCACTGGACGAACCACTCGCCGTCCATGTCCACGACCGTTCCCTCCGAGACGTCGGTCGGCTCGGCCGAGACGATGTCCGTGATCTCCAACTGCTCGTTCACGTCCGAGTGGTTCTCGACGACGAGCCGGACCGTGCCGTCCTCGCGTTCGCGCTCGACGCTGACGTTGTTCATGATCCGCGCCAGCGCGCCGTCGATGTCGGGTCGCGGGCGGCCGGTCACCTCCGACACCTTGTCGGCCATCTCCGGGAGGATGCGGCCGAGCACGTCCTGTTTCTCCCGGCGCTGTTGCATCGAGCGCCGCCTGTTGAGGTACGACTTCAGCTCGCGGGCCGCCTCCCGGACCGCGAGCTCGATCTCGTCTTCGATCGCGGGGACGTTCGCGATCGCGTCCTTCGACTCGCTCGTGAACGGGACGTTCGTCGACGCGACGTGGATCGATATCACCGCCGGGCCGTTGGGCATCCCCGAGCCGCCGGGCTGGTCGAGCCCGTAGTTGCGCCAGCCGATGGTGCGGATCACGTCGGTGGTCGCGCACGCCCCGCGCTGGTAGACGAGCGGGACGCGGTTCGCGAACCGCAGGAGCTCGACGGAGCCGTCCGCGGGGATCTCCCCGCCGTAGGCGATCCCGGCCTCGACGATGAAGGGGTCGCCGCCGTGGACCTCCGCGTCGCGGGTGGCCGCCGCGTAGAAGTCGGCGTCGTACTCCTTGCGGAGCCCGGCCTCCACCAGTTCGGCCGTGATCGGCGCGAGACAGTCCGTCGGCGGCGCGAGGATGTCGGTGCCCCGCATCGCCTCGAGGAGGTCGGCCGCGGCGTCGCGGTCCCCCGCCACCTCCCGCACCTTCGGCGGGTCGTCCGGGACGGTCCGCGCCCGCGACCAGACCGCCTCGACGACGTTCTCGCGGGCGGTCTCGCCGAACGTCGCGTCGTGCTGTTCGGCGACGAAGTTCGCCGCGTCCGCGACGAGCCGCTCGAGGTCGTCGCGGGCGATCCGGAACGCGTCCCCCTCGAGGTCCGCGACCCGGAAGGCGAGCGCCTCCGCCATCGCCCGGATCGCCGCGTCGTCCTTCCGCGTCGAGGTGGCCTCGTCGACGAGCGCGTACAGGTCGGCGGCGATCGGGGAGTCGCCGTCGGCGCTCGCGTCCGCCGAGTCGGGGTCGTCGGTCGCCTCCGCCGAGCCGGCCGAGTCGGCGTCCGCCGGGTCCGCGTCGTCGGCGTCGCCGACGCCGGCGATCACCCGCCACGCCGCCGTCGTCGCGTTCTCGCGCACCGTCGAGCCGAACGTCCGGCCGGTGTCGTCCTCGACCGCGTCCGCGACGTTGCCGACGATCGCCTCGAGTTCCGAGCGGGAGAGGCGGTCGTTTTCGGCCACCGTCTCCGCGACCCCCTCCGCGAACGCGCTCGTCGCGGCCGCGCCCTTGTTCGCGACCGCCGCCTCGATCGCGTCCGCGACGTCGTCGTTCGTCGCGCCCGTCACCGTCGACCGGGACGAGGGCGGCGACCAGGCCAGCTCCCGGCCGTAGTGGCGGTCGCGGAACGCGTCGACGACCGAGTCGGCGGTCTTCTTGCCGACGCGCGTGAACTCCTCCTGGAGGAACCCGGAGATCGAGTACGACTCCGTCGCCTCCAGCATCTTGATGAGCGCGCCGAGCTCGACGCCGTGCGGGTGCGGCCGGATCTCCTTCGTCTCGGCCGGCAGCTCGTCGGTCGCGCGCTCGAACTTCCAGGGCTCGTCGAGCCCCGGCTCCCGCAGCTCGATCCGGGCGTGTGGGTTGACGACCGCGGTGTGTTTCACGTAGTCGTGGAGCTGCGAGCGCGCCCGCATGTTCGCCTCCATCTCCAGCTCGATCCGCGTGCCGTGCGGGCGGTCCCAGGAGGTCGTCTCGTCGACGCTGATCTCCGGTTCGTTGGTGTCGGTGTCGATGATCAGCTCGAAGTACTGCGCCTCCGACTGCCCCTTCGGCCGCGACGTGATCCTCGCGGGCTGGCCGGACGTGAGCTGGGAGTACAGCACGGCCGCGGAGATGCCGATCCCCTGTTGACCGCGGTTCTGCTCTCGCTTGTGGAACCTCGAACCGTACAGTAGCTTCCCGAACACTTTCGGGAGTTGCTCTTTCGTGATCCCCGGTCCGTTGTCCTCGATCACGAGTCGGTAGTAGTCGCCGACCTCCGTGATCTCGACGTAGATGTCGGGGAGGATCCCGGCCTCCTCGGTCGCGTCGAGGGCGTTGTCGACCGCCTCCTTGACGGCGGTGACGAGCCCGCGAGCGCCCGAGTCGAACCCGAGCATGTGTTTGTTCTTCTCGAAGAACTCGGCGATGGAGATCTCGCGCTGGCTCTCGGCCAGCTCCTCCGCGATCCCCTCGTCCTCGCCGAGGCTCGACTGGAAGGACGTCATTCGGTGCCCGTACCTTTCGCCGATGGGGATAAAAACGAACCGGCAGCGAGGTGAAAGTGGAGATCCGGTCGATCCCGGGCCGCTCGGGCCGAACGCGGCGGGGAGAGGTTTATCCCCCGGTCCGTCGTGATCCCGACCGTGATCGAGTTCACCCGGGCGGCCTACGACGCCGTCGTCGACCACGCGGTCCGCGGCGGCGACGCGGAGGTCTGCGGCGTGCTGGCCGGCGAGCGCCTCGACGAGGACGCCGGCGGCGGGGGCGACGGCGACTTCGCGAACGACGCCCGCGACCGGAGCCTCGTCACCGAGATCCGCCCGACCGAGAACGCCGCGGAGACGCCGGAGACCCGCTACCGGATCGACCCCGAGGAGGCGGTCGCGGTCGTCGAGTCGCTCGAGAGCGACGGGTACGAGGTCGTGGGATTCTACCACTCGCATCCCGCGGGACCGGCGCGGCCGAGCGGGATGGACGTCGCGCGGGCGACGTGGGTCGGGTACTCCTACGCCATCTGCGCGCTGGACGGCCACCCGTTCGTCGGGTCGTGGCGCTGGCGGGGCGAGGAGTCGGGATTCGACCGGGAGACGGTCGCGATTCGAAGCGAGTGAGCGCCGGCGCGAACGTTTAATTGGGGACGATGCGACTGCCTACGGGAGCCGCACGCTTCGCGGTCCGACACATGACACACCACGCATATCGCACGACCGAGCCCGCCCGCAGCGACGCGAGAACCGACGACGGCAAGGAGACGAGCGACGACGCCGGGGAGGTCCGACGAGCGTGACCGACCCGACGAACCGGGCCGCCGACTTCCGGGAGTCGACGCCGGGTGCGGACGTCGAGATGGCGTACGCCGGGCTCGACACGTTCCTCAAGGGGGAGCCGCGGGCGGTCGACGACCTCGACGACGTCGACGTCGCGGTCTTCGGCGTCCCGTACGACGGCGCGGTCTCCAACCGGCCGGGCGCGCGGTACGGACCGGGCGCGATCCGCGAGGCCAGCGCGTGGTGGGCGTACCTCTCCGAGTACAAGGGCGCGCTGACGAACATGCGGACCGGCGACCAGGTCGACTTCGACGAGTTCTCCGTCGCGGACGTGGGCGACGCTCCCGTCTTCCCGATGGACCACGAGACCACCGCCGAGAGCGTCACCGCGCACGCCGCGACGCTCGCCGCGCGGGCGTTCCCGGTCATGCTCGGCGGCGACCACTACTGTACGTTCCCCGCGTTCCGCGGCTTCCTCGAGGGATCCGGCCACGACAGCGTGGGCTTCGTCCAGATCGACGCCCACACCGACACGGTCTCGGAGAGCCCCGTCTTCGGCACCGACTTCCACGGGTCGAGCACCGCACGGATCGCCGAGTTGCCCGGCGTCGAGTACGACTCGGTCAGCCAGGTCGGGATCCGCGGCTACGAGTCGCCCGACTTCTTCGAGTTCGCCGACGAGACCGGGCTGAACCTGTTCACGATGAACGACGTCGACGAGCGCGGGATCGGTCCCGTCGTCGCCGACGCGGTCGAGGCCGCCGCGGAAGGCACCGACGCGGTGTACGTCACGTTCGATGTCGACGCCGTCGACCCGAGCGTCGCGCCCGGAACCGGAACGCCGTGTCCGGGCGGGCTGACCTCGGGGCAGGCCTTGGAGACGATGGAGGTGCTCGGCGCGCACGACGCGGTCGGGGCCGTCGACCTGATGGAGGTCGCGCCGCGATACGACGCCACCGAGGGGACCGAGCGGCTCGCGGCGTACCTCCTCGTCACGTTCCTCGAGCGGAAGTTCGCCCGGTGAGGCGGGGTCGAGGTCGTGGTCGCGGAGGCGGGGACGATCGCCGTCCGCCGCGGCCAGAAGGTATTTTCCTCCGCGCCGCCGAGTTTGACCATGGTTCTCCCGTTGGAGATGGGGTGGCGACACCTGCTGTTCGAGAGCTGGCCGGTCGACGCGGACCGGCTGGCGGAGCACCTCCCCGAGGGGTTCGAGCCCGACGAACACGACGGCTCGGCGTGGCTCTCCGTGATCCCCTTCACCAACGTCGACGTGCGCCCGAAGGGGGTCCCGCGCTCGCTCGGCGTGCGGCTCCCGGAGGTGAACGTCCGGACGTACGTGACCCGCGACGGCGTGCCGAGCGTCTACTTCTTCAGCCTCGACGCGCAGGGGCTCGCGAGCGTCGCCGGCGCGCGGCTGTTCCACCACCTCCCGTACTACTACGCCCGGATCTCGCTGGAGTGGGCGGACGGCAGGGTGGCCTTCGACGGCCGCCGGCGACACCCCGGCGACCGCCCCGCCCGCTACGAGGCGACCTACTGGCCGACCGGCGAGCCGTTCGCGGCCGGCGACGACCCGCTCGCCGAGTTCCTCGTCGAGCGCTACCGCTTCTACACCGAGGCCCCCGACGGGTCGGTCCGGCACACCGACGTGCGCCACGACCCATGGACGCTGTACCCCGCGGAGGCGAGCGTCGAGACGGACACGCTGCTCCGGGCCAACGGGTTCCGGCGGCCGGAGGCGGAGCCCGTGCGCTACTACAGTCCCGGTCTGGACGTGACCGCCTCGCGGAGCGAGCGGTCGGGGGAGGTGAACTGAGATGGCCGCGGAACCCGACGAATCCGACGACCCCGCCAACCCCGAGGAGTCCGCCGAGTCCGATGTCCCCGCTGAACCCGCCGACCCACCCGAGACGCCCGTCGTCCTGTTCGACGGGGTCTGTAACCTCTGTAACGGAGTCATCCAGTTCCTGATCCCGCGCGATCCCGAGGGCCGCCTCAAGTACGCCGCGCTCCAGTCGGACGCCGGCCAGGCGCTGTTGGAGCGCCACGACTTCCCCACCGAGGAGTTCGACTCGTTCGTCCTCGTGGAGGGCGAGAGGACCTACACCAAGTCGGGGGCCGCGATCCGGATCGCGGAGATCCTCGGCTGGCCCTACCGGATCGCGGGGGTCGGGCGAGCGATCCCGCGGCCGATCCGCGACCGGCTGTACGAGTTCGTGGCGGACAACCGGTACGACTGGTTCGGACGGAAGGACCAGTGTATGATCCCCGACGAGGACGTCAGCGACCGGTTCCTGTCGTAGCCGTCTCGTGCCGACCCCGCCGCGGGCGGGACGGTCGCCTGTGGATGGGTCGATCCGTGGGCTACGTCGAGTCGGGTCGTCGAAGCGTGAGCGTGACGGTCGAACCGACGCCCGGCTCGGTGTCGAACGACGTCTCCCCGCGATACTGGTCACAGACCCACTTGACCAGCCAGAGGCCGATCCCGCTCCCGTGTGCCAGCGGCGTTTCCCGCCCGCGCTCCAGGGCCTCGAGTTCGGTCTCGGGAATACCGGAGCCGTTGTCTCGTATCTCGATGCGGACGCGATCCGCCGTTTCGTCGATCGAGACGGTTATCTCCAGCGTCTCCAGGGGATCATCGTAGTGTTCAACCGAGTTCTCCAACACCTCGCTACAGGCGTATCTCAGGGAGGGACCGGCCATGGCAACGCACCGATCGGGAACGTCCGTCTCGATCGAAACGGGACTCGCGACCTGCTCGATCGCGCCCTCGACGAGGGGGATCACGTCCACCGGTTCGGGAACCGTCTCGTCCAGCTGGAGCCCGTCGAGCGCCCGCACCTTCTCACTCATCACGAGCAGGTCGTTCGCGGTTTCTTCGGCCGTACGCAAGCATTTCTTGGCCTCCGTATCCGTGATCGACTCGCTCGCCAGCTCGAGGTTCCCGGAGATGATGTTCAAGTCGTTGCGGATGTTGTGTCTCAGAACCCGCTGTAACACCTGGCTCTCCTGTGACCTGGCTTCCATCTCGTTTCGGGTTTCGACTAACTGTCGTTCACGGTACCGCAAGAGCACGTAGACCAGCGTTCCGGAGACGAGAACGAACGCGGCACCTTTGACCGATTGGATGACCGTGGAGACCGGGTCGGGGTCGGCGACGACGGCGACGAGCTGGTCCGACAGCAGTATCCACAGCATGCCGAAGGCGAGGTAGATGGCCACGATCCGACGGGCTGACAGCCGTGGAATCCGGCTCCGGTCATCCATGACGGAACCTCCGGTACGCGTTTCTGGAGAAGTGTCATAAAGTATTTTGTCAACGAGTGACAGGGAAGCAGAACGCCGATCGAACCGCCGTGGCGGGCTCACGGGCGCGTTCGCGGTGTCCTCACTCCGGCGTCTCGATCGCGCCGGCGATCTCGTCGCGTTCGTCCGCGCCGGCCACCAGCCGCTCGAAGTTCTCGAAGACGCGCCCCGGCGTGACGTTCGCGAAGGAGAACTCGCGTTCGTCCCAGTCGCCCCCCTCCCGGATCGCCTCGCGGTGGTCGGCCTCTATCTCCGGATGGAACTGGACGGTCCACAGCGGCGCACTCCGGTGGCGGGTGCCGAATATCCGGGCGTGATCGGCCGAGGCGATGGCCTCTAATCCGTCGCCGAGTTCGGTGACCGCGTCGCCGTGGAGGGCGACGACGACCGGGGCCACTCCGTCGAAGAGCGGGTCGTCGTCGAGTTCCGCCTCGACGAGCGCGTGGGTCGTCCCGACCTGCTCGACGGTCCCGCCGAGCGCCGAGTTCACGACCTGGTGGCCGAAACAGACGCCGAGCGTCGGGATCCCGCGGTCGACGAGTTCGCGGACGAGCTCCTCCTCCTCGGCGATCCACGGGCGGTCCTCGGCCTCGTAGACGCCCGCGGTGCTCCCGGTGAAGACGACGCCGGCGGCCTCCTCGACCGGGACGCGCTCGCCAGCGACGAAGTCGATCTCGGTCGCCTCCGGGAACCACGACGCCAGCGCGTCGCAGTGGTACTCCCGGTCGGGGTTCGGCTCGTTTCGGACGACGAACAGGGTCTTGCCGTCGGCGCGGGTGGAACTCATGGTTATTGGGTATCGGTACCGCGGGGGCTTAAATCGTCAGTCGTCCGCGGCCACCGCGGGGTCGCCGTGGGAGATCTCGTCGCCGAGGAGGTCCATGAACTCGGCGAGCCACTCGGGGTGGTCCGGCCACGCCTGCCCGGTGACGAGGTTGCCGTCGCGGACGACGCCGTCGACCCACGAGCAGCCCGCGGCCTCGACCTCGGGACGCACCGCGGGGTAGGCGGTCATCTCGTAGCCGTCGAGGACGCCCGCGGCCGCGAGGATCTGCGGGCCGTGACACAGCGCCGCCACCGGCTTGTCCGCCTCGAAGAAGTGTCTCACCGCGTCGAGCACCTCCTCGTGGGTCCGGAGGTACTCCGGCGCGCGCCCGCCCGGAACGACGAGCGCGTCGTAGTCGGCGGGATCGACCTCGTCCATCGTCGCGGTCAACTCGAAGTCGTGGCCGCGCTCCTCGAGGTACGTCTGGTCCCCGCGGAAGTCGTGGATCGCCGTCTTGACCCGGTCGCCGGCCTCCTTGTCCGGACAGACCGCGTCGACCCGGTGGCCCACCGCTTGGAGCGTCTGGAACGGGACCATTATCTCGTAGTCCTCGCCGAAGTCGCCGACGATCATCAGGATCTCCTTCGTCATTGTCGACCGATGATACGTCGGGAACCATCATAAGTCTTTAACGAACGATCCCGCACACCGGCCGTGCCGCCGGCATCGACGGACTGAGTGTGAACGGCGGGACGGGACATCCGACGGTCGAGATCGACGAGATCCGCCGAAACTCACCGAACTCCGTTGAGTTCGGTCGTTTCACTCCGGATAACAGTGTTTTCATCCAATACGTTCATATAGTTTCGGAAAGTCGACGTGTGTTGTACGGTAACTGGTTACACTGTCGTAACCGGGCCGACAACGGGGGGATCCATGAACGAGGACCACACGAGCGACGAGTCGGATCGTCAGCGAACCACCGGACGGCGGAGCTTCGTTCGCGCCACGGTCGCCGGAACCGCCCTCGTCGGCGGGTCGGGCGTCGTCGCGGGACAACCGGGAAATTCGGGGAATGCTTCCGGAGGGAAGGGCGGCGGAAACGGCAACGGCGGCGGAAAGGGATTTCCGCCGGACGGGATCACCGAGTACGGAGACAGCGTCGATCTCGGCGACGGCGAGGTGCGCACCTTCACGACGGAGACGCCGTCGGGGAACCCGAAGTACCACGGCGTCGAGTTCGATCGGTCGGCGCTCGAGGGGTTGCCGAGCGCCGACGATCTCGAAACGGCCGACAACCGGGACGAGACCGACAAGTACCGCGCCGGTGGGCAGGCGACAAAGGTCCATTTCAAGCAGTCCCTACAGTTCTTCGTCCCGTTCCCGGACGCCGAGGAAACGCCGTTCACGTTCCTCGGACTCAACTGGAATCCGGGTGGCCACTACGGCGGGGCGGGTGCGTGGCTCAAGCCGCACTTCGACGTCCACTTCCATATGCTCGACCCGGCGACGGTCGATTCCATCGAGGGGCCGGGACTCCCGCCGTACGACACTGGCGAGGATTACGAGCCCGAAAGCCCGGAACCGGACCCCGACGGAGAGGTTACGGAAACGAACTTCGATTCCGATCAGCTTCCCGAGGGATACGCGCGGTCGCCCGAGCCGGTCGCCGATCAGCGATACATCACGGATATGGGCGAGCACACGGCCCCTGCGGACGCGCCCGAGCTCCCGGACGCACCGGGGGAACCGGGGGATCCGGAGGCCTTCGATAACACTCTCATCCAGGGGTTCGTCGCCGACGCCGAAACGTCGCGACTGGCGTTCGTCGAGCCGATGATCACGCGCAAGTTCCTGCGCGACCACTCGGGAACAGAGAACTACGACGTACCACAGCCGGAGGAGTACCCGTACGACGAGCCGACCCACCATCCGACCGGCTACAGCGTCCGCGACGTCCCCGCGAAGGACGCCGTCGTCGTGACCATTCAGGACTTCGAGGAAGTCTGACTCTCTCCTCCCGCCGACAGCTTTCTTTCCGTGGCTCCCGTCGATCGCCCATGACCGACTGGACTCCCGCGGACATGCCCGACCTCGAGGGAACGACGGTGGTCGTGACCGGAGCCAACAGCGGCCTCGGCCTCGAGGGGACGCGCGCGTTCGCCCGGAAGGGCGCGACCGTCGTGATGGCGTGCCGGAGCGTCGACCGCGGGGAACGGGCGGCCGCCGAAGTTCGGGAGTCGTCGTCGGCCGACTCCGATCTCGACGTCCGCGAGTGCGACCTGGCGTCGCTCGACTCGGTCCGGTCGTTCGCCGAGGGGCTCGCCGCCGACTACGACGCGGTCGACGTGCTCTGTAACAACGCCGGCGTGATGGCGATCCCGCGGAGCGAGACCGAGGACGGCTTCGAGACGCAGTTCGGCGTCAACCACCTCGGCCACTTCGCGCTGACCGGCCGGCTGTTCGACCTCCTCCTCGCGGCCGACGGGGTCGACGGAACCGCCCGCGTCGTGACGCAGTCGTCGGGAGCCCACGAGCAGGGCGAGATGGACTTCGACGACCTCAACTGGGAGAAGTCGTACGGGAAGTGGAAGGCGTACGGCCGGAGCAAGCTCGCGAACCTGCTCTTCGCCTACGAGCTCCAGCGCCGGATCGACGCGGCCGGGGACCTCGGCGTTCGGAGCGTCGCCTGCCACCCGGGATACACCGACACGAACCTCCAGCTGCGCACCGCCCGCGAAAGCGGGAATCCCCTGTTGAAGGTCGGGATGCGGCTCGCGAACGCGGTGCTCGGTCAGGACGCCGCGGTCGGAGCGGAGCCGATGCTGTACGCTGCGACCGCCGACGCCGACGGGGGCGCGTACGTCGAGCCGGGCGGGTTCATGAACATGCGCGGCCACCCGACGGTCGGACGGTCGAACGACGCCTCCTACGACCGCGCGGACGCCCGCCGGCTCTGGGAGTACTCGGTCGAGGCGACGGGCGTGACGTTCCCGTTCCGGGAGGGGGACGACGAGACCGTCGAGGCCGTCGACGACGCCTGACGGCTCAACGTTCCCGTCGCCTTGGTCGGCCGGCACCGCCGCTGGCGAGGATGATATACGCAGGACGCGTTTCGCGGGCTGTCCGAGCGGTCGTCGTACCGCCGCTTACAGTCGAGTGAGGTTCTTCGCGCGCGGACCCTTCTCCGCCTCCTCGATGTCGAACTCTACCTCCTGGCCTTCCTCGAGGTCCGGGCCGCCGACGTCCTCCATGTGGAAGAACACGTCCTCGTCAGCGTCGTCAGTCTCGATGAATCCGTAACCGCCGGTGTCGTTGAAGAAGTCGACCTTGCCTGTCGCCATCGCGACCGTATAGAGGCGGAACCGGGCAATAAGTGTTTGGTGTCGAAACCGGCATCGGCGGCTCGTGCCCGATTCGACCGCCGATCCCACCGATCCGCGATCGGCGACTCGGGCTACTCGCCCTCGACCGAGCGTCGCCCTTCGGCGAGCGTCACCTCTCGGCGATCGCCCGGATGACGCGCGCGCTCGTCCGGATCCCGTTCTCGAAGCAGTCGACGTCGAGGTGCTCGTTCGGCGAGTGGTTCCCCTGGTCGTGGTTGGCGTACGGGACGACGAGCACGGGCACGTCCGCGAGCGCCTCCACCTCCCGGAAGTAGGCGGCCGGAAGGCTTCCGCCCAACACGGGCAGCTCGACGGCGTCCTCGCCCCACACCGCCGCGAGCGACTCCCGAACCGGGTCCGCCATCGGCGTGTCGACCGGCGTCTTCATCGGCGGGAACGTCCCGTGTTTCGCCACCTCGACCCGCGGCTCGCGCTCGCGGAGGTGGTCCCGAACCGCCTCGAAGACCGCGTCGGGGTCCTGGTTCGGAACGAGCCGGAAGTCGAGCTTCGCCGACGCCCGCGCCGGCAGGACGGTCTTCATCCCCTCGCCCTGGTAGCCGCCGGAGAGGCCGTTCACCGTCATGCTCGGCCGGGTCAAAAGCCGCTCGTAGTAGGGGTCGTCGGTGACGAACCGGTCGACGTCCAGCTCCTCGCGGATCGCCTCGCTGTCGTCCGGAATCCGGGCCACCAGCTCGCGGTCCGCGTCGGTGATCGCGGTCCCGTCGTGGAAGCCGTCGACGGCGATCCCGTCGCCGTCGTCCGCGCGCATCGACGCGAGGAGTTCGACGAGCCGGTTCGTCGCGCCCGGCACCGGTCCGCCGAAGTTGCCGGAGTGGAGGTCCGTGTTCGCCGTCCGCAGGTCGACCTGGATGGAGAGCACGCCGCGGTTGCCGTACATCAGCGTCGGCACGCCCGTCCGGACCCCGTCGTCGCCGGCGACCGCGTGACGGGGTCCGTCGGCGACGTACACGAGGTCGACGTCGGCGAGTTCGGCCGGCTGGCTCTCGAGGTACTCGCGGAGCCCGGCGCTCCCGCTCTCCTCGCCGCCCTCGACGAGCAGCTTCACCGTGGCGTCCGGGAACGCGTCGGCGGCGACGAGCGCGTCGACCGCGAAGGCGTGGGCCGCGAACTGTCCCTTGTTGTCGCCCGCGCCGCGGGCGTAGATGGAGCCGTCCCGGACCGTCGGCTCGAACGCCGGCGACTCCCACGCGTCGACGTCGCCCGGCGGCTGGACGTCGTAGTGGCCGTAAAACAGGACGGTCGGCGCGTCGTTTCCGACAGCGTCCCCGTCGTCGCCGGCGCTCTCCCCGCCCTCGGGCCCGCGTTCCGCGTAGACGACGGGATACCGCTCCGTCTCGATCCGCTCCGCGTCTAGTCCGGATCCCTCGAGGACGTCGATCACGAGGTCGACGGCCGCCTCCATCCCCTCGCCGGTCGTCGAGACGCTCGACTGGGCGAGCAGGTCGAAGAGCCGGTCCCGATACGTCTCCACCCGGTCGTCTATCGTCGCAGCGAGCGCGTCGTTCGCGTCCGATTCCCCGCCGTCCGCGCGCTTCTCGACCATGCCGACCCCGACGGCGGCCCGGGTGGTCGTCCTTGCGGTCGCGGCACCCGTCTCCGGGAGGTGAGCGAGGCCTCGGTCGCTTCGCTCCCTCTCCGAACCGCCATGCTTCGCGGGTCGCTCCGCTCTCCGCTCCGCCACGAGGCCTCGGTCGCTTCGCTCCCTCGGCCTCGCTTACCTCGCTTGCCTCGCCCGCCGCCTCCCGAAAGGTTAGGTCCGGAGGGGCCCAGGCTTCGGACGGGATCCCCGTGGGAAACGACGACGCCAGGGTCGACATGACGACGGGAGCCATCTCCCCGAAGCTGTTCGACCTCGCGTGGCCGCTGGTGCTCGGCAACCTCCTCCAGACGCTGTACAACCTCGCGGACATGTTCTGGGTGGGGCGCGTGAGCACCGACGCCGTCGCCGCCGTCTCGCTCATGTTCCCCCTGTCGTGGCTGTTCGTCTCCACCGCGATGGGGCTCACCGCCGCGACGATCGCCCTGGTCTCCCAACACGTCGGCGCGGGCGACGACCGACGCGCGGACGAGATCGTCGGCCAGACCGTGTTGCTCGCGGTCGTCGTCTCCGTCGTCCTGGCGATCGTCGGCTTCCTCGCGCGCCACCGACTGCTCTACTGGATCGGCGCGCGCGACGCGGTGTTCACGGAGTCGCTCGCGTACATCGAGGTGATCTTCCTCACGCTGCCGCTCACGTTCCTCTTCTTCGCGTTCCGCGCGTCGCTCCAGGGCGCGGGCGACACCCGGACCGCGATGTGGCTCGTCGCCATCTCCGCCGCGCTCAACATCGTCATCGACCCCGTCTTCATCCTCGGGTGGGGACCGGTCCCCGCCATGGGCACCCGCGGGGCCGCGATCGCGACGTTCATCGCCCGCCTGTTCGCGACCGCGGTCGGGATCTGGATCCTGCTCCGCGGCGACTGGGGCGTGAAGCTGTACGTCCGCGACCTCATCCCGAACCCGGAGATCCTCCGGAAGCTCATCGACGTGGGGTACCCGGGGACGCTCGACGGCTGGGCCCGGTCCTTCGCGGCCGTCGCGATGGCGGCGCTCGTCGCGCGGTTCGGCCCGGCCGCCACCGCGGCGTACGGCATCGGCGTCCGGCTGATGTCGATCTCGTGGGGCGTCGCCGGCGCGGTCGGGCAGGCGACCGCGACCGGCGTGGGCCAGAACCTCGGCGCGCGGACCCCCGAGCGCGCGGCCGCCGTCACGCGCGCGGCCACCGCGGGCACGATGGGGCTGCTCGCGGTCGCCGGCGGGCTCGTCTGGGTCTTCCCCGGCGTCGCGATGGGCGTCTTCGTCGACGACCCGGCGACGATCGCGGAGGGGATCGGCTTCCTGCGGATCGTCGCGCTCTCGTGGGCCTTCTTCGGCGGGCTGATGGTGATCCAGGGCGGGTTCCGCGGCGCGGGTCACACCAAGGCCGCGATGGCGCTGTCGCTGCTCTCGCGGTGGATATTCCGGATCCCCGTCGCCGCGTTGTTGGCGTTCGGGACCGTGAGCCTCACCCTCGGCGGGTTCGCCGTCGGTCCCCTCGCCGTCCCCGCGGTCGAGGTCGGCTACACGGGGCTCGGCTGGGGCGTCGAGGGGCTCTGGTGGGCGTACGCGACGGCCGCGGTCGTCTCGTTCGTCCTCGGCGCGGCGTGGTTCCGGCGGGGAACGTGGACGGAGGGCGTCGTCGACGGGTCCGAGAGGGCGACGGTTCCCCCGGACGCGGACGCCGCCGGAGACGGCGAGGAGGGTCCCGAGACGTCCGCCGAGACGCTCGACGATTGACGATCGAAAACTGGACGCGCTACCGCTCTCTCGCCGCCTCCAGCGAGATGAAGAAGCCGAAGTACGCCGGAATACCGCCGATCATCGCCAGGTAGAACGCCCACTTCGGCGCTCCGACGAAGACGTGATCGAAGAGCAGCGAGACGACCGTCACCCACGCGACCGCGAACACGAGGTCCTGGAACATGCCGGTCCGGTTCTCGCTGACGTGCGATCTGAGGCGGTCGACGAGGGCGTTCTCCTCCGAGTCATCGATCGGATCGGTCGGGTCGGTCTCGGTCATGGGTGAGCGTGTCGGTCGGGATACGTCGGCGTTCCGGAAACGGAGCGGTGCGGGGTCGTGACGACGGCGCGCCGGCCGGTCCGGCGCGGTCGGGGTTTCAGTCCTCCTCGAGGTAGTCGACGACGAGGACGGGGACGTGCGTCGAGCGCAGGGTGCGCTCCGTGACGCTCCCGAGGAGCGCACGCCGTACGCCGGCGCGACCGTGGCTCCCCATGACGATGAGGTCCACCCCGTTGTCCTCGGCGTAGCTCGCGATCACCTTGTGCGGGCGGCCGCCGGAGACGTGTTCGACCACGTCGACGTCGCGCTCCGCGCCGCGGTCGGCGACCACGCCGGTCGCCTCGTCCGCCTGCTCTTTCAGCTCCTCCATCTCGTCGAACCGTCCCTGTTTGAGCCGGTCGACCTGTTCGGTTCCGAGGCTGAAGTTCACGGAGTCGATGTCGACCACGTACAGCGCGTGGACCTCGGCGTCGTACTTCTCCGCGAGGTCGAGCGCGTGATCGACGGCGGCCTCCGCGACGTCGCTACCGTCCGTGGGAACGAGAATGCGTTCGTACATGATCACTCCTCCGTGGCCGCGTCGTCAACTGTGTGGCCCCCGTCCGTCGCCATCTCCTCGCCGCCGTCGGCGACGACGTCCTCGGCGGTCTCCTGTTGCCCCATCGGTTCGGGGCTGTGACACTGCCGGACGATCCGCTTCGTCTCCAGCGACGGCTCGTCGGTCGCCATCGAGACGACGATGGTGACGGCGAACACGACGGGGAGCGTGATCAGCGCCGAGCCGATGGCGGGCATCCACTGGGCCAGCCCCGCCGACAGCGGCGCGTCGAGCGAGCCGATGTACGTCGGGACGATCTGGTTGATCATCGGGATCGACCAGAGCGTCAGCCCGGTCGTCATGCCCGCGAGCGCGCCCTGCCGGTTGGCGTTCTCCCACCACATCCCCAGGAAGAACATCGGGAACAGGACGGAGCCGGCGAGCGAGAACGCGTACCCCACGAGCGCGGCGATCGACGACGCGGGGTTGAGCGCGGCCAGCGTGGTCAACGCGCCCAGCGCGACGATCGACAGGCGGCCGACGAGGATCTGCTGGCGCTGCGTCGCGTCCTCATTGATGATGTTGGTGTAGATGTCGTGGCTGATGGCCGACGAGCCGGCGATGAACAGCCCGGCGACCGTCGCGATGGCCGCCGCGATGCCGCCCGCCGCGACGATGCCGACGAACCAGTCCGGGAGCCCCGACAGCTGCGCCGCCAGCACGACGATGACCTCGCTGGCCGCGCTCGACATTCCGGGGTCGCCGTACGTCGCGCCGACGTTCTGGCTGTACAGGTCCGTCCCGAACGCCGCGAACGCCGGGGCGCTCCAGTAGAGGATACAGATGAAGAAGAGGCCCCACACGGTCGACCAGCGGGCCGTCCGCTCGCTCTCGACCGTGTAGAACCGGACGAGCACGTGCGGCAGCCCGCAGGTGCCGACGATCAGCGAGAACGTCGTGGCGACCCAGAGGTAGTAGCTCGAGGAGGCGAACGGCTCGGAGAACTCGCTGCCGAGCTCGCTTATCAACATCCCGTACTCGAGCTGGGGCAGCACCGTCGAGTAGCCGTTCGTCCAGCCGACGACGAACAGTCCGACGACGAACGCGAGGATGAGGATGACGTACTGGACCGCCTGGTTCTTCGTCGCGCCGAGCATGCCGGACAGCGTCAGGTAGCCGACGGTGACGACCATCATGGCGACCACCATCACCTGGTACCCGTCCAGGCCGGGGATGAGCCCGCCGTAGTCGCCGAAGATGTACAGCCCGACGAGCGCCATCCCCTTCGCCTGCCCGATGGCGTAGACGAAGCCGATGAGGAACGTCGTCACCGCCGCGATGGCGCGCGCGGTGTCGGAGTTGAACCGGTCGCCGACGAAGTCCGGAGCCGTGTACTTCCCGAACCGGCGCAGCTGCGCGGCGAGGAAGATGAGCAGGATGAAGTACCCCGTCGTCCAGCCGACGACGAACACGAGCCCGTAGAACCCCGCGAGCGCGATGGACGCCGCCATCCCGAGGTACGAGGCGGCGGACATCCAGTTCGCGCCGATCGCCATCCCGTTCTCGACGTTCCCGATGGACCGGCCGGCGACCCACATGTCGTCGGTGTCGGCGACGCGGAAGATGAAGCCGATCGTGAGGAACAGTCCCAACATCCCGATCACGAGGATCGCCGGGCCGATCTTGAACGAGATGTCGAGCGCCTCCGGAAGGAGGTCGCTCTGGAGGAGGAGGGAGCTCCCCGTCATTCGTCGGATCCCCCGTCGGTCGCCGCGACGTCAGCCCCGCTCGGGGCGTCCGCTTCGGTGCCGTGGTCGATCCCGTACTTCTCGTCGAGCGCGTCCCGCTTGCGCGAGTACCAGAACGCCAAGATCAGCGCGCTGGTCGGCGCGCCGAACGCGACGAGGAAGTAGTGGAGCGGGAAGCCTAAGATCGGCATCTGGCTCGTCATCGGGCCGGGCGCGATCCGCGTCAGCGTCACGGGCCCCCAGATCGCGAGGACCCACACGGCGAACCCCGTCCAGACGATACGGAGGTGATCGCGCATGTACGGCGTGCTCGGGTTGAGGATGTTCACCTCCGAGCCGAGGTAGTCGGTCTCCTTGTGTGCCTGTGCGGCTCCGGTCGCGACGCCGCCGTCCGTCTCGGGGGCGTTCGCTCGGTCGTGGGTGTCGTTATCTGTCATGACGTGGTCCGTTCGGTCTCCGCGGATGGTCGTCGTGAATCGGTGATCGGTCGTCCGTAGTCGGTAATCGGTAGTCGGTGATCCTCGATCGCGAACCGGTCCGGAAGGTCCGGCCGGAGCGGGGAGGGCGCTCAGTCGTCGGCCGCCTTGGCTTGGATCTCCTCGACGATCTCGGGGTTACGAAGCGTGCTGGTGTTGCCGATCTCCTCGCCGTCGGCGATGTTCTCGAGCAGGCGTCGCATGATCTTCCCGGAGCGGGTCTTCGGGAGGTCGGGGCTGAACACGATCCGCTCGGGGCGGGCGATCGGGCCGATAGCGTCCTCGACGCCCGCGACGATCCGCTCGCGGAGGTCGTCGTCCCCCTCGTAGCCGTCCTCCGTGATCACGTACGCGTAGACGGCCTCGCCCTTGATGTCGTGGTTGCCGCCGACGACGGCGGCCTCGGCGACCCCCTCGACGCCGACGATCGCCGACTCGATCTCCATCGTCCCGAGCCGGTGGCCGGAGACGTTGATCACGTCGTCGACGCGGCCGAGCACGGTGATGTAGCCGTCCTCGTCGATCTTCGCGCCGTCCTCGGGGAAGTACACCCAGTCGTCGGGGTCGTCGCTGTCGGTGTCGGAGTACTCCGCCCAGTACTCCTCGATGAACCGCTCGTCGTTCTTATAGAGGGTCCGCAACATCCCCGGCCACGGCTTCTGGACCGTGAGGTAGCCGGCCTGTCCCGGCTCGATCTCCTCGCCCGCCGTGTCGAGGATCTGTACGTCGAGTCCGGGGAGCGGCGGCCCGGCGGAGCCGGGTTTCATGTCCTTGACGCCCGGCAGCGTCGTGATCATCATCCCGCCGGTCTCCGTCTGCCACCAGGTGTCGACGACCGGACACTCCTCGTCGCCGATGTGCTTGTAGTACCACTTCCAGGCGCGCGGGTTGATCGGCTCGCCGACGGTTCCGAGCAGCCGGAGGCTGGAGAGGTCGTGGGCGGCGGGGTACTCCGAGCCCCACTTCATGAACGCGCGGATCGCGGTCGGCGCGGTGTACAGCTGGGTCGCCTCGTACTCCTCGATGATCTCCCAGAGGCGGTCGCGGTCGGGGTGATCCGGCGTCCCCTCGTACATCATCGTCGTCGTGCCGAGCGCGAGCGGCCCGTACACGATGTAGGAGTGTCCCGTGATCCAGCCGATGTCGGCCGAACAGAAGTAGGTGTCCTCGGGCTTGATGTCGAGCACCGCCTGCGAGGTCCACGAGACCCACGAGAGGTAGCCGCCCGTCGTGTGTTTCACGCCCTTGGGTTTCCCGGTCGTCCCCGAGGTGTACATCAGGAAGAGCATGTCCTCGGCGTCCCGCGTCACGGGCTCGACCTCCGCGCCGGCGTGCGCCTCGACGAGCGCGTCGTAGTCGTGCTGGTCGTCGCCTAGGTCGTGGCCGAAGTCGTCGTCGTTGGGACCGAGCCGGTCGACGACGATCGTCTCGGTGCCGTGCTCGACGTCCTCGAGGCCCTCGTTGGCCTTCGAGAGGTGATCGAGCGGGTCGCCGCGGCGGTAGTAGCCGTCACACGTGACGAGGTACTCGGAGTCCGCCGAGTTCATCCGGGTCGCGAGCGCCTCCGCGGAGAACCCCGCGAAGACGACGCTGTGTGGCGCGCCGATGCGAGCGCACGCCAGCATCGCGACCGGCAGCTCCGGGATCATCGGCATGTACATCGTGACGACGTCGTCCTCCTCGACGCCCATCTCCCGGAGCGCGGCCGCGAACTCGTTGACCTCGCGGTGGAGCTCCTCGTAGGTGTACGTCCGGTCCTCCTCGTCGACCGGCTCGCCGACCCACTCGATGGCGGCCTCGTCGCCGCGCTCGTCGAGGTGTCGGTCGAGGCAGTTCGCGGAGGCGTTCAGCTCGCCGCCCGTGAACCACTCGTAGAACGGCGGGTCGTCGTCGTCGAGCACGCGGTCGTACTCCGTCTCCCAGTCGAGGAGATCGGCCGCCCCCTCCCAGCACTCCGGCCAGTTCTCCTCGAACTCCTCGTAGATCCCGGGATCGCTCACGTTCGCCCCCGATACGAAGGAGTCGGACGGCTCGAACACCTCCTGTTCCTGTAGCCGTGCTTCCAGTTGTCCGTCGTCCTCGGTCATGGGTACGATCGTATACACCGAACACCCCTACATAAACAACCACCCTAAATAGGAAAAATCGTGAAGGATACGGTCGAGATCCGAGTCGGTATCGCGGGAGTTCACGGGCGATCCCGCGCGTCGCGCTCCTCGAAGAGGGTCTCGAGGAGCGCCCGCTCCGCCTTCCGGAGGTGGTTGTGGAAGGTGGGCGAGGAGACGTCCATCGCGTCCGCGACCTCCTCGGCCGTGCTGCCGCGCGGCCAGTCGAAGTAGCCGCTGTGGTACGCCGCGGACAGCGTCGCCCACTGGCGGTCGGTGAGCCGGTCGATCACCCCCTCGCGCAACGCCGACTCGGTCCGCGGCGATCGCGCGATCGACTCCTTGCTCACGAGCCGGGCGTCGGAAAAGGCCTCCCGGAGGTCGTCGGCGATCGGTCGCACGTCGGTCCCGTCCGGCAGGTCGGCGACGACCCGGACCCGGCCCTCCTCGGCCACCGCCTCCCGGACCGCCGCGCCGTGGCCCGTCAGCGCGCGGACGATCGACCCGCCGGTCGCTCGGGCCGACACCGCACAGCCGTCCTCGCGCGTCTCGATCACGCGCAGTTCGGCGACGCCCTCTGCGTCGTCGACCGCGTCCGCGACCGCCTGCGGGCCCGTCCCCATCACGGAGAGGTACCACCGCGAGGCCGATCCCGACACGGCGACCGTGGACTCGAGTTCGATCCGACAGTCGAGCGCGGCGCTCGTCGACGCGAGGAACGCGTCCGCCGCCGCGGTGTGGAACTCGACCTCGGTGACCGCGTCGGAGTGGAGCAGGTCCCGCCAGCGCCCCGCCGTGACCGCCCAGCCGAGACACCGACCGAGCGCCTCGGCCTCCCGACGCTCCGCGGGGCGCGCCGGCGCGCCGTCCGGGAGGAGCCGGAGCGTCCCGTAGGTCGTCTCCCGGTGACCGATCGGGACGGAGAGCCAGCGGTCGTCCTCGAGGACCGACTCCGATCGCTCGTCGGTCGGCCCCGTCTCTTCCGTCGACGGTCCGCGACGGACTTGAGCCTCCCGCCACCGGTCCGTCTCGGACACCCGATCGACGACGGTCTCGAACAGGGCCTCCCGGTCCGGAACCCGGGCCACCGCCTCGAACGCGCCTACGAGCGTGAGCGTCGGATCCTCGCGAGTTCCGCGGTCGGTGGGACCCTCGCGGTCCTCGGTCGGGTCACCGGAACCGACGCGGTCGCCGTCGTCGTCGCGGTCACCGTCGTCGTCCTTGCCGCCGTCGTCGCCGGACCCGCCCGCGACGGCCGCGGCGATGGCCTCCCCGTCGAGCGGGTCGAGGTGAGCGTCCAGCGCGTCCAGCGTCTCCCAGCCGCCGGCCTCGCGGACGACGTGCGGGTCGACGCCGCGGTCGACGAGGAGGCGTCGGGCGAAGGTCCGCCGGAGCGTTCGCGGCGTGACCGACGACAGCGCCGGGTCGTCGCGGCGCTCCCGCGCCCGCTCCGCGGTCTCGCGCACCAGCATCTGGACGCGGCGCGGGGAGACGCCGACGAGAGGGTCGCCTGCGGCGAGTCCCTCGCTCTCCGCGTATCGTCGGAGGTCGGCCGCGAGCGACGCCGGAACGACCGTCTCGCGGTCGATCGGGACGGCGTCGTCCGCCGCGTCGACGTCCGTCTCCGCGCGTTCCGGTTCCGCGGACCCCTCCGCCGGTACCGCGAGGAGGAACGTCCCCTCGGCCGCCGGCGACTCTCCGAGGTCGCACGGGCGGACGCGGGTGATCTCGGCGGTCCGCAGGCCGGCCTCTCCCGCCAGTCGGACGACGACCGCGGCGCGGTACGTCCCCGCCGCCGTCACGAGCGCGTCGTACGAGTCGGCGGGGAGCGCCTCGCTCATAGTTTCGTATTCGTTCGAAAACGCGAAAGGTAATTCTTGTGGTGGGGGTTGAAACGGCGAGTTTCGCGCCAGTACGGAGACGTCTCGACGACCCTGTTTCGGTCTTTCTCGACGTACTCGTTCGATCTCGAGTTCTGTTTCGGATATTTTCGTGAAAGCGAAACGCTATCGATACGTTTCGTGTGTGACGCCCGGGACGTCTCCGAAATGCCGATCACCGGCGAGAACGGGCTCGTCACGCTCCAGCGCGGTCGCGGCGATCACTGCGTCGGCTTTTCCGATCCCCGACCCCTCGTCGCCGTCGGTATCGGCCATCCGCTCGCCGAGCAGCCGTCCGGCACGTCGGGAAATACTCGGGGTCAGATCCACGAGCGGGTAGGAGTCGAGCACGGCCTCCACCCTTCGACGCTCTTCGCGTGTGCCGGCGACCTTTCCGACGCCGATGTACAGCTCCAGCACGGTCATCGACGGCACGACGAGCGGAACGCCTTCCGCTTCGAGCTCGCGCTCCTTCATGACGGCCGCGTCGACGTCGTCGATGACGTCCAAAACGAAACTCGTGTCGACGATCATTCGAACCGCTCCGCAACGTCGCGAACTTCGTCGCGGTCGGTCCGGTCGGCCGCCTCGATGGCGTCCCGCATTTCGCTCACTTGGTCTTCGTCGAAGACGCCGCGAAGGTCTCGGAGCGACCGTCCGCCGATCAGCCGTTTCACGGCGTCGCTGAATGATTCGTCGTCGCGTTTGTTGGCCTTGATCCGTTCGTACACGTCGTCGTCGAGGCGGATCTGGTGTGACATCCTTGTTGACGGCGTTGACGCTTCGACGGAATCAATATTTGGGTGGATCGCCTCGGAGGAACCTCACTCCTCGCGGACGGTGGACTCGATCTCGCCGACGACCTCGGGGTTCCGGAGCGCGCTCACGTCGCCGAACTCCTCGCCCCGGGCGATGTCCTCCAGCAGCCGGCGCATGATCTTCCCCGAGCGGGTCTTTGGGAGCTCTGGAGTGAAGACGATCCGGTCGGGGCGGGCGACCTCGGCGACGACGCCGGCGACCGCCTCCGTGATCGCCTCGCGGAGGGCGGCGTCGGGTTCGACGTCGCTGCGGGTCGTCACGTACGCCACGACGCCGCCGTCGTCGTCGCCGACGACCGCCGCCTCGGTGACGCCGTCGACGGCGACGATCGCCGACTCCAGTTCGGCGGTGTTGAAGCGGTGGGCCCGGACGTTGATCACGTCGTCGACGCGGCCCAGGATCGTCACGTAGCCGTCCTCGTCGACGGTCGCGCCGTCGCCGGTGCGGTAGCGCCAGCCGTCCTCGCCCTCGATCCAGTACTCCCGGCGGTACCGCTCGTCGCCCTCGCGCAGCCCGCGGAGCATGCCGGGCCACGGCGACGCGATCGCCAGGTAGCCCGTCTCGCCCGGATCGACGGGGTCGCCGTCGCGGTCGACGACGCGGGCGTCGATCCCCGGCAGCGGCGGGCCGACCTTGCCGGGCTTCATCGGGGTGACGCCCGGCAGGGTCGCCAGCGTGATCGCGCCCGTCTCCGTCTGCCACCAGGTGTCGACGACGGGCGCGTCGCCCCCGCCGACGTGCTCGCGGTACCAGCGCCACGCCTTCGGCGTGATCGACTCGCCGACGGTCCCCAGGAGGCGGATCGACGAGAGGTCGTGGCGGTCCGGGTACTCCGCGCCCCACTTCATGAACGAGCGGATCGCGGTGGGGGAGGTGTAGAAGACGCTGACCGCGTTGCGCTCGATCAGGTCCCACACGCGGTCGCGGTCGGGGTAGTCGGGCGACCCCTCGTACAGCACCGTCGTCGTCCCGACCGAGAGCGGCCCGTACACCCCGTAGGAGTGCCCCGTGATCCAGCCGATGTCGGCGGCACACCAGTAAGTGTCGTCGGGGCGCACGTCGAGGACGTTCCGCGTCGTCCACGCGACGTGCGCGAGGTAGCCGCCGGTGGCGTGCTCGACCCCCTTCGGCCGGCCGGTGGTCCCCGAGGTGTACATCACGAAGAGGAGGTCGGTCGCGTCCCGGGCGACCGGCTCGACCGTCTCGCCGTCGTGGGCGTCGACCAGCGAGCCGTAGTCGTGTTCGTCCGCGCCGAGCGGCGTCTCGAGGGCGTCGCCGAGGCGGTCGACGACCACCGTCGCCTCGAGGTCGGCGTCGGCCCGGATCCGGGCGTTGTCGGCGCGCGACTTCTGGTTGAACGCGTCCTCCCGACGGTAGTAGCCGTCGCAGGTGATCAGGTACGCCGAGTCGGCGGCGTCGATCCGGGTCGCGAGCGCCTCCGCGGAGAGTCCCGCGAAGACGACGTTGTGTGGCGCGCCGATGCGGGCGCACGCCAGCATCGCGACCGGCAGCTCCGGGATCATCGGGAGGTAGATCGTGACCACGTCGTCCTCGCCGACGCCCAGCTCCCGCAGGCCCGCCGCGGCGGCGTTCACCTCGCGGTGGAGGTCCGCGTAGGTGTACGACCGGCGCTCGCCGCGCTTGCCGAACCACCGGATCGCGAGCTGGTTGCGCCGGTCCGCGAGGTGCCGGTCGAGGCAGTTGGCCGCGGCGTTGAGCCGGCCGTCGGGGAACCACTCGTAGAAGGGCGGGTCGTCGTCGTCGAGCACCGTCTCGGGGTAGCGGTCCCACTCGAGCAGGTCGGCGGCCGCCCGCCACGCGTCGGGCCAGTCGGCCGCGAACGAGTCGTACACGTCCGGATCGGCGACGGCGGCCGACTCGCGGAACGCCTCCGGCGGATCGATGGCCTCCTCGTCGCCGGACGCGCCCCCCGCGTGCCGGCCGTCGGCCCCGGCGTCGTCCATGTGTGTACTCCAGACCGGAGGACCGTATACTTTGTCCGACCGTCCGCCGAGCGCCCCTCGATCCGCTCGTGTCTCCTGACCGCTTTCGTCCCCAACACTTATTGCCGGAAGTTGAGCATGTTAACATGTGATGGCACGGAGCGATAGGTACGTCGTCGTCAGGGCACGGAACGACCACGACGCGATGACCGTCCGGGACGCCGACCGGAACGGCACGTATCACGTGGTCGAGTGCGACGGCGAGGAGCTGGAGACGCTCCTCGACGCGGTGGAGCCCGGTGACGCCGTCCGGCTCGAGCTGCGCCGGCTCGGCCGCCGGGGGAACGCCTGGTGCGTGGAGGAGGCGGATCCGGTCGGCGGCGACGGCGGAGCCCCGGTCTCGGAGGGCGAGGAGGCGGACCCGGTCGTCGGCCGTTGAGGGGACGCGGCGGAACTACAGGCCCTCGACGCGCCGGAGCGACTCGCGCACGTCCCCGGGCGTCGCGTACGGGCCGCCCTCCACGCGGTGGTCCGGGAGGAGAACGGGGATCGGGTTCTCGCGCAGTGCCTCCTTCACCAGACCGACGTCCTCGGCGTCGTTGTCGTCGAGTCCGGCCAGCCGCGCGAGCCGGCTCACCGACGTCGACTCCCCGTACGGCACCTCGCGGAGGGCCTCGAGGACGCGCCGCCGATCGGTGGGGACGGTGAGCCCCACCTCGACGTCGCCGAACGTCTCGCGGTCGCCCCGGAGGTACTCTCCCACCCGATCGAGGAGGTCGTGGTCGCCGTCCGCGTCGGCCGGGACCTCCTCCGGGAACGACACCGCGATCACTCGCCCGCCGGCGAAGCCGACCTCGACCGCCCGCTCGATCGCGTCGTACTCGCGCGCGAAGACGCCGGAAGTACCGCTCGTGGCCATACGCCCCGGTGTGTCCCCGCGACGGATAAACCGACCGAGGCAGCCCTCGATCCGATCGGATCGAGACTCTCCGCCGTCGATGCCTCTGTCCCCGCAAGTCTTATGTACAGATACGTTCATTAGTGTACAGTAATGGACGATACAGCGGAGTTGGATCCGGCGGTACGGTCGATCCTCGCCGCGGCCCGCGAGCGGGCGGAGGCGGGCGGGCGAGACGGGGGAGACGGCGGAGGGAGAAACGGCGCAGGGAGAGGCGGGGAACGAAACGAGGACGGCGATCCGGCCGGTTCGGACCGCGTCGCCGTCGAGCCCCGCGATCTGCGCGCCGCCTTCGAGCGCGCGGAGGCGGACGGCCGCGTCCCCGTGATCGCGGAGGTCAAGCCGACGAGTCCGACCACGGAGGGGACCCGCGAGGACGACCCGGTGGAGCTGGCCGAGTCGATGGTCGCGGGCGGGGCGGCCGCGCTGAGCGTGCTCACGGAGCCGGAGCACTTCGGCGGGAGCACGGAGACGCTCGAACGCGTGCGCGAGGCGGTGGACGTGCCGGTCCTCCGCAAGGACTTCGTCGTGGCTGAGTCGCAGCTCGACGCCGTCGAGAGCGACGTGGTCCTCCTCATCGCCCGGTTCGTCGGCGACGACCTCGCCGAGCTGCTCGCGGCCGCTCGCGACCGCGGCTTCCAGGTCCTCGTGGAGGTCCACGACCGCGAGGAGCTCGCCGCCGCCGTCGACGCGGGCGCGACGACCATCGGCGTGAACAACCGCGACCTCGCCGAGCTGACGGTCGATCTCTCTACCTTCGAGTCGGTCGCGCCCGCGGCCCCGGACGACGCGACGCTGGTCGCCGAGAGCGGGATCGCCTCGCCCGCCGACGCCCGCCGGATGCGGGCGGCCGGCGCGGACGCGCTGCTCGTCGGCAGCGCGATCATGGACGGCGACGTCGAGGCGAACACGCGTGCGCTGGTTCGCGCGGAAACCGACACCCACTCCACCGACGAGCCCGCGGAGACATCCATATGAGCGAAACCGAGCCCACGACGACCGACGCGCCGGAGCCCTCGCGGCGACCGGGCCGCGAGCGCGGCCGCGACGACGGGAAGTTCGGCCGCTACGGCGGCCAGTACGTCCCCGAGGCGCTGATGCCCGCGATCGAGGAGCTGACCGACGCCTACGAGCGCTACGTCCTCGGCAACGAGGACGGGTTCATGGACGAGTTCCGCGAGCGGCTCGCGGACTTCGGCGGCCGACCGACCCCGCTCCAGCGCGCCGAGCGGCTCTCCGAGCGCTACGACCGGGAGATCTACCTCAAACGCGAGGACCTGCTTCACGGCGGCGCACACAAGCTGAACAACGCCCTCGGACAGGTCCTCCTCGCGAAGTACATGGGGAAAGAGCGGATCGTCGCGGAGACCGGCGCGGGCCAGCACGGCACCGCGACCGCGATGGCGGCCGCCCACCTCGATATGCCCTGTGAGATCTACATGGGCGAGCGCGACATCAACCGCCAGCGCCCCAACGTCTTCCGGATGAAGCTCAACGGCGCGGAGGTGAACCCCGTGGCCGCCGGCCGCGGCACGCTGAAGGAGGCCATCTCGGAGACGATGCGCGACTGGGCGACCACCGTCGAGAACACCCACTACGTGATCGGCAGCGTGGTGGGACCGCACCCGTTCCCAGTGATGGTCCGGGACTTCCAGGCGGTCATCTCGGAGGAGGCGCGCGCGCAGTCGATCGAGAAGACGGGCGGGCTCCCGACCGACGTGGTCGCCTGCGCGGGCGGCGGCTCCAACACGATGGGGTCGTTCGCGGGGTTCGTCGACGACGACGAGGTCGCGCTCCACGCGATCGAGGCGGGCGGCTCCACGCTCGAGGTCGACGAGGAGGCGGGCGTCGCGCCCAACTCCGCGTCGCTTTTCGCCGGCGAGGAGGGCGTGCTCCACGGCGCGCGCACGAAGCTGCTCCAGGACTCCCACGGCCAGATCATGGAGAGCCACTCCGTCTCCTCCGGGCTCGACTACGCCGGCGTCGGCCCCGAGCTCGCCTACCTCGTCGACGAGGGGAGAGTGACGCCGGTCGCGGTCGACGACGACGCCGCCCTGGAGGGGTTCCACCGGCTCTCGAGCACCGAGGGGATCATCCCCGCCCTGGAGACCGCCCACGCGTTCGGCTACCTCGAGGAGCACGCCGACGACCTCGGCGAGCGGGTGGTCGTGACCGTCTCCGGTCGCGGCGACAAGGACCTCGAGTCGGTGATCGAGGAGACCGACAAGCGCGAGATCGCCGGCGCGCCCGACATGTCGATGTTCTCGGAGGGGATCTGAGATGGCGAAACGCACCGCGGGAGGAGACGGGACCGCGACGACCGGCAACAGCGAGGCGCTCGCGGCCGCGTTCGCGGACGGCCCCGCCTACGTCCCGTACCTCGCCGTCGGCGACCCCGACTACGAGTCGTCGCTCGCGTACGTCGAGGCGCTCGACCGCGGCGGCGCGGACGTGATCGAGCTCGGGCTCCCCTTCTCCGAGCCGATCGCCGAGGGGCCGACGATCCAGGGCGCGGTCGTGCGCTCGCTCGAGGGCGGAATGACGCCGGACCGCTTCTTCGAGTTCGTCGAGGAGCTCGACGTGGACGCGCCGCTCGTCTGTATGACCTACTACAACCTGATATATCAGTACGGGGACGGCGAGGCGCGGAGCGCCTCGGAGACGGGCGGCGACGCCGCGAGCGGCGGTCCCCGCGCCTTCGTCGAGAAGGCGGCCGAGGTCGGTCTGGAGGGGTTCGTCGTCCCCGACCTTCCGGCCGAGGAGGCCGACCCGCTGCGGGAGGCCTGCGACGAGTTCGGGCTCGACCTCGTCTTCATCGTCGCCCCGACCACGACGGGCGATCGGCTCGAGCGCATCATGAGCCGGGTCTCGGGGTACGTCTACGTCCAGGCGCGGCTCGGGACGACCGGCGCGAAGAGCGACGTGGCCGACAGCACGACCGAGAGCCTCGACCGCCTCCGCGAGTACGACGTGCCGAAGGCGGTCGGCTTCGGCATCTCGACGGGCGAGCACGCGGAGCGGATCGTCGCGGGCGGGGCGGACGGGATCATCGTCGGCTCCGCGCTCGTGGACATCGTCGCCGACGGCGTCGAGGAGGACCTCCCGACCGAGGCGGTCGCCGACCGGCTCGAGTCGCTCTCGCGGGAGCTGAAGGCGGGTGCGGAGCGCGGCTACGCGGCGCGGACCGGGGCGGCCGAGTCGCGCTGAGCGGGAGGGCGCGGCGGTCCGCATCGTTCGGCGTCCGGCCCGCCGCCGGGATCGGAGCCAATTCCTCCCGGAACGAAACCGACTTACCTCCCTTTGACACAGGGTCACATAAGACCGATCCACAATGACAGCAGGACTCTCGGCACGACTCGACCGGATCTCGACGAACGATCGCTACCTCATCGTCCCGATGGACCACGGGATCACGATGGGCGCGGTGAAGGGCCTCGTCGACATCGAGTCGACCATCGACGGCGTCACGAGCGGCGGCGCGGACGCGGTGCTCACCCAGCGGGGGATCGCCCCGCGCGTCCACGACAACAAGAACGGCGCGGGCTACATCGTCCACGTCAACGCCTCGACGACGATCGGACCCGACGAGCAGGACAAACGCGTCACCGCGAGCGCGGAGGCGGCGGTCCGCGCCGGCGCGGACGCGGTCTCGTTCCACATCAACGTCGGCTCCGACCACGAGCCCGAACAGATCGAGGAGCTGGCGGAGCTCACGGACGAGGCCTCGCGGCTCGGGCTCCCCGTGCTCGCGATGGCGTACGCGCGCGGCCCGGGCGTCGACAGCACGGACCCGGAGTCGCTCGGGCACGCGGTCCGGCTCGCAGAGGAGCTCGGCGCGGACGTGGTGAAGACCGGCTACTCCGGCGACGGCGACACCTTCGGGCGCGTCACGGAGTCCACCCGGCTCCCGGTCGTCATCGCCGGCGGCTCGAAGGGCACGGACCGCGAGACCGTCGAGATGGTCCGCGGCGCGATGGACGGCGGCGCGGCCGGCGTCTCGATGGGCCGGTCGATCTTCCAGCACGACGACCCCGAGGGGATCGCGAGCGCGGTGTCGGCGGTCGTCCACGACGACGCCGACGTGGAGGCGGCGCTCGAAGCCGGCGGGTTCCTCGAGGCCTGAGTCCGGGAGAGCGGGTTCGAACGGGGCGGCGACCTCGTCGCCCGCATGTCCCTTCCGCAGTTTTCAAGCACCGTCCCCGTGAGGTTCCGGTAATGACACGCACGGTCTGGGTCAAAGCCGACGGCGCGGTCGGCGACTGGGAGGCGCGGAAGCGACGGATCACGACCGCCATCGAGGCGGGCGCGGACTGGGTGCTCGTCGACGAGGCGGACGTCGCGAGCGTCAGGGAACTGGGCGACGTGAACGTGGCGGCGTTCCTCGCGGACGCCGACGTCGTCGACGGCGACGACGACGAGGCGGAGGCGGACGCCTACTTCGTCGGCAAGGGCGGCGAGGGCGACGGCACCATCGACCTCCCCGACGACTTCTCCGGGTCGGCCGACCTCACCACGCTCCGCCGGCGCGACGACCGCGCGCAGGGCGCGTACGTCCGCGTGCTCGGCACCGAGTACGAGGCGTTCGCCGAGGAGGCGGCGGACGCGGCCGACTTCACCGTGGTCGTCGGCGAGGACTGGTCGATCATTCCCCTCGAGAACCTCATCGCGCGCGTCGGCGAGGAGACGCACCTGATCGCGGGCGCGACGACCGCCGCCGAGGCGCGGACCGCCTTCGAGACGCTCGAGATCGGCGCGGACGGCGTGCTCATCGACGCCGACTCGCCCGACGAGATCCGCGGCGCGGTCGAGGCCCGCGACGCGGCCGACCGCGAGACGCTCGAGTTGCGGCACGCCGAGGTGACCGCGGTCGAGGCCACCGGCATGGCCGACCGCGTCTGTATCGACACCGGGTCGCTGATGGACGGCGACGAGGGAATGCTGGTCGGGTCGATGTCCCGCGGGCTCTTCTTCGTCCACGCGGAGACCGCGGAGTCGCCGTACGTCGAGTCGCGACCCTTCCGCGTGAACGCGGGCGCGGTCCACGCCTACGTGCGCAACCCCGAGGGCGGCACGAACTACCTCGCGGAGCTGTCGAGCGGCGACGAGGTCCAGGTCGTCGACACGGACGGGCACACCCGCGAGGCGATCGTCGGGCGCGTGAAGATCGAGAAGCGGCCGATGTTCCGGGTCCAGGCCGAACTCGAGACCGACGACGGCGTCGACCGGATCGAGACGCTCATCCAGAACGCCGAGACCGTGAAGGTCGCCACGAGCGAGGGGCGGAAGGCGGTCACGGACCTCGAGGCCGGCGACGAGGCGCTCGTCTACTACGAGGACGTCGCGCGCCACTTCGGCGAAGCTGTCGAGGAGAGCATCATCGAGAAGTAAGCCGGCGGAACCAAACGTTAATTACCGGCGTCTACTACCGGTTTTCGTACGCGATGAGCTCACCCCCTCCCACCGACTCCGACGACTTCTACCGGACGCTCGTCGAGAACGCCTCGGAGGGGATGTTGACGATCGACGCGGAAAGCGAGATCGTCTACGCCAACCCGGCGGTCGAGGACATCCTCGGGTACGCGCCCGAGGAGCTGATCGGCAGCTCGAAGATGAAGATCATTCCCGATCGGCTCCAGCCCGTCCACGCGGCCGCGCTCGCGTCGTACGTCGACACGGGCGAGCGGAACATCGACTGGGACGGGATCGAGCTCCCCGCCCGCCACAAGGAGGGCCACGAGGTGCCGACGCTCATCAGCCTCCGGGAACACGAGTACGACGGCGAGCAGTACTTCACGGGGATCATCCGCGACATCAGCGAGCGGAAGCGTCGGGAGGAACAGCTCCGCGATCAGAAGGAGCGGCTCGACGAGTTCGCGGACATCCTCGCACACGACATCCGCAACCCGCTCTCGGTCGCGATCGGCTACACCGACATCGCGCGAGAGGAGCACGACGCCCCCGAACTGGAGAGCATCGCGGAGTCGCTCTCGCGGATCGACGACCTCGTCGACGACGTGCTCGCGCTCTCGAAGGACGGCCGGTCGATCGGCGAGACCGAACCCGTCGACGTCGAGGCGGTCGTCCGCGAGTCGTGGCGGAACGTGGAGACGGGCGAGGCCACGCTTCGCGTCGACGGCGACCTGGGCGGGATCGACGCCGACGAGAGCCGGTTCAGGGAGCTGTTGGAGAACCTCTTTCGAAACGCGGTCGATCACGGCGGCGACGACGCGACCGTCAGCGTGGGCAGAACGCCCGACGGCGGAGCGCTGTACGTCGCGGACGACGGTCCCGGGATCCCCGAAGACGTGCGCAGGGAGGTGTTCGAGTACGGCTACTCGACGAGCGAGGAGGGGACCGGCTACGGGCTCTCGATCGTGGCGCAGATCGCGGAGGGACACGGGTGGGAGGTCTCGGCGACCGAGGGCGACGACGGCGGGGCGCGCTTCGAGATCGCCTTCTGACCCCGGCAACCGTTATGCCTCCGCGGCCGTACCTGATACACATCGATGACCACCATCGGCATCATCGGGGCGGGCGCCGCGGCGGCGGCGGCGACGCACGTCCTCGACTCGGCCGTCCCGGACGCGGAGGTGACCGTCCTCGAGAAGTCGGGCGGGCTCTGCGGTCGGGCCGCGACCCGACGGAACGACGAGCGGGACCTCGTGTACGACTACGGCGCGAACTACCTCAAATCGGACGACGAGCGCGTCGTCGACCTCGTGACGGAGACGCTCGACGAGGAGGGGATGGTCGACGTGACGGAGCCGATCCACACCTTCGAGGAGTCCGGCGAGGTGTCGTCCGGCCGCGACGCCGACGACCACAAGTGGAGCTACCGCATGGGGCTCACCCAGATCGCGAAGCGGCTCTTCGGCGGGACGGACGCGACGGTCCACCGCCGCACCCGAGTCGAGACGGTCCGGCGGACTGAGGACGGCGCGGGCGACGACCCCGCCTGGACCCTCGTCGACACCGACGGCGACTCCTGGGGTCCCTTCGACGTCCTGCTCGTGAACCCGCCGGCCCCGCAGACCGCCGAACTCCTCGCCGACGCCGAATGGGAGTCGCCGGCCCGCGAGTCGCTCCGGGCGGCCGCCGCCGACGTGCCGTACCGCACCGTCTGGACCGCGGTCCTCCACTACTCCTTCGCGCTCGACCGGCCGTACTACGGGCTCGTGAACACGGACAAGGAACACGCGGTCGGCTGGATCTCCCGCGAGGAGTGTAAGGCGGGCCACGTCCCCGACGGCGAGTCGCTGCTCGTCGTCCAGGCCGGCGGCGAGTGGTCGGCCGAGCGCTACGACGCCGACCCCGCCGACAACGTCGCGGAACTGGCCGGCCACGCCGCCGAGATCGTCGGAGACGACCGCCTGCTGGACCCCGACTGGACGGACCACCAGGGGTGGCGCTACGCGATCCCGGAAGGAGAACTCGACCGCGATCCGGCGGACGGCGAGGATCCGGTCGACGCCGCGGCGGAGGAGGGGCTGTACGTCTGCGGCGACTGGGTCGCCGGCGAGGGGCGGCTCCACGCCGCGCTCGCGAACGGGCTCGACGTCGGCGAGCGGATCGCTCGCGAGGTCTGAGCCGGGCGGCGAGTTACTGGCGAGTCGCGCGCCCCTTAGAGGTCGTACAGCTCGCCGTACTTCCCCTCGACGTACGCGAGGAACGCGTCGGCGGAGAAGTCCTCCCCGGTCGCCCGCCTCACCAGCTCGTTCGTCTCGTAGCGGGAGCCGTGCCGGTGGACGTTCTCCCCGAGCCACTCGTGGAGCGGGTCGAAGTCGCCGTCGGCGACCGAGCCCTCGAGGTCGTCGATCTCGCTCTCGGCGGCCGCGTACAGCTGGGCGGCCATGACGGAGCCGAGCGAGTACGTCGGGAAGTAGCCGAAGTTGCCGTGGCTCCAGTGGATGTCCTGGAGACAGCCCTCCGCGTCGTTCTCGGGGCGGATCCCGAGGTACTCCTCGTACTTGTCGTTCCACGTTTCGGGCACGTCCTCCACGGCGAGGTCGCCGCGGACCAGGTCGCGCTCGATCTCGAAGCGGACGACGATGTGGAGGTGGTAGGTGAGCTCGTCGGCCTCGACCCGGATGAGGTTGTCCTCGTACACCTGGTTTACGGCCTCGTAGGCATCCTCGACGGTCGCGTCCGCGGTGTCGGGGAAGCGTTCCTGGAAGGTCGGCAGGAAGTGCTCCCAGAACGCCCGGCTCCGGCCGACGTGGTTCTCCCAGAGCCGCGACTGCGACTCGTGGACCGAGAGGTCGCGCGACTCGCCGAGCGGCGTGCCCCACTCCTCTTGCGGCAGCCCGAGGTTGTACTGGGCGTGGCCGAACTCGTGGATCGTCGAGCCCACCGCGGCGAGCGGGTCCGACTCGTCGAACCGCGTCGTCACCCGGCAGTCGAACTGGTTGCCGGAGGTGAACGGGTGCGAGGAGACGTCGAGCCGGCCGCGGTCGAAGTCGTACCCCACCGTCTCCAGGGCGTCGCGCGCGAGCGCCTCCTGGTCGTCCGTCGGGAAGGTCCCCTCGAAGGTGTCGACGGCGAGGTCGCGGTCGGACTCGCGGATCGCGTCGATCATGGGGACGAGCGCCTCCCGGAGTTCCTCGAGGATCGCCTCCGCGCGGTCGATGGAGAGGCACGGCTCGTACTCCTCGAAGAGCACCTCGTAGGGGTCGCGGTCGGGGTCGACGTGCTCGGCGTACTCGCGTTTGAGCTCGACGTGTCGCTCCAGGTGCGGGGCGAACGCCTCGAAGTCGTCCTCGGCTTTCGCCTCCTCCCAGGCCGCGAGCGCCTCCGAGCTCGCCTCGGAGATCTGCTCGACGAGCTCGACGGGGACCGCGTCGGCCCGCTCGTGCTCCCGACGGATCTCGCGGACGACCGCCGCCTGCTCGTCGGTGAGGTCGGCGTCGGCGAGCTCGTCGAGGAGGGCGGCGGTCTCGTCGTCGGTCAGCATGTCGTGGCGGACCGACGAGAGCGCGGAGAGCTGTTTCGAGCGGGCGGGCGTGCCGCCCTCGGGCATCATCACCTGCTGATCCCAGCCGAGCACGCCGGCGGCGCTGCCGACCGCGTTCCAGCGTTTCGCGCGCTCGAGGAGGGCGTCGTACGCGTCCGGCGCGTCGGACCCGTCGTCGGATGCGGCTTCCGTTGCCATACCCCGTGAAACGGCCGGGTGCGTTAAGAAGGACGCGCTCGCGGATCCTCGGGACGTGGGATCGTTCCGAGCCCCGAACGCGACCGTTCCGCGAGCGCGGACTATATGACGCCGGCCGCGAAACGCCGGTACAGGAATGTCCACGGACGAGTTCATCGATATGCGGTCGGATACCGTCACGAAACCCTCCGAGGCGATGCGGGACGCCGCCCGCGACGCCGAGGTCGGCGACGACGTGTACCGCGACGACCCGACGGTCAACGAGCTGGAGCGCCGCGCGGCCGAGGCCGTCGGCATGGAGGCGGCCCTCTACACGCCGAGCGGGACGATGGCGAACCAGATCGCGATCAACGTCCACACCGAGCCCGGCCAGGAGGTCCTCCTCGAGCGGGAGTCGCACGTCTACCGCTGGGAGCTCGCGGGCGCGTCGGCGCTCTCGGGGCTCCAGACGCGGACGATCGACGCCGGCGAGCGGTGCGTCCCGACCGCGGAGGCGGTCGAGCGGGAGATCGTCGAGGAGGACCTCCACCGGCCGGGGACCGGCCTCCTGAGCCTCGAGAACACCCACAACTACCGCGGCGGGGTCGCCGTGCCGAAGGCGCGGCTCGACGCGGCCGCGACGGCCGCACACGACGCCGGCGTTCCGGTCCACCTCGACGGCGCGCGCGTGTTCAACGCGAGCGTCGCGCTCGAGGAGCCCGCGCCCTCGCTGCTCGAGGAGGTAGACAGCGTCACCTTCTGTCTCTCGAAGGGCCTCGGCGCGCCGGTCGGCTCGATCCTCGCCGGCGACGAGGACTTCATCGACGAGGCTCGGCGGGTTCGCAAGCTGTTCGGCGGCGGGATGCGACAGGCCGGCATGATCGCCGCGCCCGGCCTGCTCGCGCTCGAGAACGTCGATCGCCTGGCGGAGGACCACGCGAACGCCGCCGCACTCGCCGCCGGCCTCGACGCGCTTCCGGGGGTCTCGGTTCCCGAACCGGACACGAACATCGTCGTCGCCGACACCGAGGCGGCCGGGATCGAGGCGAGCGACTTCGTCGAGGCCTGTACCGACGCCGGCGTCGGCTGCGGCGAGTTCGACACGTACACGACGCGGTTCACGACGAACCTCGGGATCGACGGCGAGGACGTCGACGACGCGATCGAACGGGTGAGCGAGGTCGTCGAGGAGCTGTCGGCGTAGACCTGTCTCTTCGCTTCCCCCGGATCCGTCCGTCGGCGCGGTCGAATTCGCTTCTTCGAATATATTCCCGTCCGAAACGACTGGTGGCTGAGGAGTGCTTATAGAACGGCTATTTCGTGAGTGATCGAGGTGAGTAGAATGGGATCGTTGTTGGCGCGATGAACATCTCCAAAGCCCCAGTCGCGAGGACTCGATGCGCTCGCTGTGCTCCTCGGTCGCTCGTTTCACTCGCTCCCTGCGGTGCTTGCGTCGCGCGTCTTCGCCCTCGCGACTGCCCCTTTGAGTCCCACCCAACCGCCCCGCAACCGCACCTCACGCCTCCCCAACCTCGCGATTCGCGCTCTCCGAGCACTCATCGCGTCCCTCGCGGGCGGTTCGCGGTCGCCTACGGCGACCACTCACCGGCGCGCCACCGCTCCGGCGATCGTTCACTCCTTCGCCTGTATCGACCGAAAGCCGTTCTGAACGTCTCACTCGCCGAGGATCCGGGCGGAGCCCTGCTCACGTCGCGATCCACATCAGCCAGACGTTCGAGCCGGTGAGGTAGAGCCCGACGGCGGTCAGGAGGACGGGCGGGAAATAATAGAGGAGGCCGTCGCCCTCCCGGGCTCCGAGGACGCTGATCCACAGCATGACGAGGTACACCGCGATCTTGAGCGCGACGAGCCCGGCGAGCCCGAAGGAGTCCAGCGCGAAGGCGACCACCGGGTTGGCCTCCTCGATGGCGGGGACGTACGTGAGGAAGGCGATCGTCGAGACGATGTCGCCGACCCCGTACGTCGACGTGGCGGCGATCCAGAGGCTGTAGAACTCCTCGGGCCGCCGGAGGTACGCCGGATGGCGTCGGGTCCGGTCGCGGGAGCGTGACACGTCGGTCCGTCGCCCGGAGGGCCCCTGAAGCTGTCGCTCCGCCGCCGGGGCGGACCGATCCACGCGGAGGAACCGGGCGGTTCCGGATCGCTTTATGCCGACCGGCGACTGCGACGCGTATGGGAACGCCGCTCGAAACGCGCGAGGCGCAGGTCGAGGAGGTTCTCGAGAGGCTCTACGAGGAGTACCCCGACTCGACGATCTCGCTCAACTACTCGAACCGCCTGGAGCTGCTCATTGCCGTGATCCTCTCGGCGCAGTGTACCGACGAGCGCGTCAACGCGGTCTGTGCGGACCTGTTCGAGACCTACGAGACCCCCGAGGAGTACGCGAACGCGCCACAGGAGGAGCTGGCCGAGGCGATCGACTTGATCACCTACTACAACAACAAGGCGAAGTACATCCGCTCCGCGTGCGCGGACATCGCGGAGAAACACGACGGCGAGGTCCCCGACACCATGTCCGAGCTCACGGACCTCGCGGGCGTGGGGCGCAAGACGGCGAACGTCGTCCTCCAGCACGGCCACGACGTCGTCGAGGGGATCGTCGTCGACACGCACGTCCAGCGGCTCACGAGGCGGCTCGGGATAACCGAGGAGGAGCGGCCCGAGGCGATCGAGGAGGACCTCCTCGAGATCGTTCCGGAGGAGGACTGGCAGCAGTTCACACATCTCATGATCGACCACGGCCGCGCCGTCTGTACCGCCCGGAACCCGGAGTGTGCGGAGTGCGTGCTCGGCGACGTCTGCCCCTCCGCGAAACCGGACGCCGCCGTGGACCTGGCGAGCGGCGAGGAGTGGTAGACCGGTCGGAGCCGGAGCCCCCGCCGCGGCCCGAGCATGGCCCGATCAGGTATAAAGACCCCGCCGACCGGGGGAGTCGGTGATTCCCTTCCCTGCGGCGTGGAACGCCCTTCTCCGCTTATGTGGTCACCCGGCGTATCCGTAAGTGGAGAGAGACACTATGTCCACCAAAACCACGAACGAGTTCGGCGGGGAGTTCGGCGGAATCACGCTGCTGGGGAAGGCGCACTCGCTGTCGGCGCTGTTCATCGTCGTGCTCCGGGCACTCATCGGCGGGATGATCCTGTTCGCGGGCATCGGGAAGGTGAGCGAGTGGCCGTTCGACGCGAGCGGCTACCTCGCGAACGTCGACCCCGCGAGCCCGGTCAGCGGCCTCTACGCCGCGATGGCGTCGATGCCGGCGCTCATGGAGGTCGTCAACGTCGTCGTCCCGGTGACGCAGGTGCTCATCGGCGCGGCGCTGATCGCCGGGGCGTTCGTCCGGCTGGCTGCCCTCGGCGGGGCCGTCCAGATGACGATGTTCTACCTCGGCGGCTGGGCGGGCGAGTTCCTCGCGCTGTTCGACTCGACGCTCATCTACGCGGCCGTGTTCCTCACGGTCGCCGCCTTCGGCGCGGGCCGGATCCTCGGCCTCGACGCCTACATCGAGCGGATCGAGGTCGGCGGAACCCCCCTGATCGAGCGGTTCCCGGCCGCCCGCTACCTCCTCGGCTGAGCCGGGGACGCGGACGCCCCGAACCCCCGGTCCGACTCGTTTTCCGGCGGTTCGTTCCCTCCGTTCACGATCCGGCTTTCGGTTCGGTTTCTCGCGGGCGAGTACACGCGATCCGGCACGGTTTCTCGAGGCGTCTCGACGGTTTCTCGAGACGACCCGGACACGGGACCGCCACGAAGCGATTTCCCCCATCCAATCCTTATAATAACGCACGGGCTAATCGGCCCGTAATGGAACTCGGTTCGCGGGACGCGTTCACCCGGACGGGGACGCTCGGCATCGAGGAGGAGTTCTTCATCGTGGACGCCGACGGTCGCCCGACCTCCGGGACCGACGACCTCGTGTACGGCCGCGACCCGCCGGCGGCGGTCCCCGATGGGTTCGACCACGAGCTGTTCAAGTGTACGATCGAGGCGCAGACGCCGCTCATCGAGGACCCGGCCGAGGCGGGCGACGCGCTCCGGTCGGTCCGGGAGGCGCTCGTCGACCACGCCGCCGCCGACGGCTACCGGATCGCGGCCGCGGGACTCCACCCGGCCGCGCGGTGGCGAGAGCTGGACCACGCCGAGAAGCCGCGCTATCGCTCGCAGCTCGACCGGATCCAGTACCCCCAACACCGGAACACGACGGCGGGGCTCCACGTCCACGTCGGCGTCGACGACGCGGACAAGGCGGTGTGGATCGCCAACCGCCTCCGGTGGTACTGTCCGGTGTTGCTCGCGCTGTCGGCGAACTCCCCGTTCTGGAACGGCCACGACACCGGGCTGGCGTCGGCGCGCGCGAAGATATTCGAGAACCTCCCGAACACGGGGATCCCCTCGGCGTTCGCGGACTTCGAGTCGTTCGACCGGTTCGAGCGCCGCATGGTCGAGCAGGGGTCGATCGAGGACCGGGGGGAGCTCTGGTTCGACGTGCGCCCCCACACCGGCCACGGCACCGTCGAGGTGCGCGCGCCGGACGCCCAGCGCGACCCGGAGCGGACCCTCGCGTTCGTCGAGTACGTCCACGCGCTCGTCGTCGACCTCGCGGAGCGGTACGACGACGGGGCGGCCGGCTCCGGACCCGACTCCGGCTCCCAACCTGATTCCGGCTCCGAGCCCGATCCGGACCTCCGCCGCGAGCTGTTGGACGAGAACAAGTGGCGCGCGATCCGGCACGGCCGCGACGCGTCGTTCGTCACGCGCGACGGCGAGGGGACGGTCTCGCTCGGCGAACTCGTCGAGCGGGAGTGCGACCGGCTCGGCGTCGACGGGATCCGGGACCTGTACGACGCCGAGAGCGGGACCGCGCGCCAGCGCCGGATCCGCGAGGAGGGCGGGCTCGACGCGCTGTGTGCGGATCTCGTGTTGGACGGGAGCTGAGCCCGGACGGGAGTCGGATCCGGACGCCGCCCGATCCGCGTTCCGTCGGAACGAAAGCGACGAGAAACCCTTTTCAGCGCGCGGAGCGAGGTTTCGGACATGACCACGGACGACGACGCCGAACGCGGAGACGACATCGTCGGCGACGGCGACGACGAATCGCCGGCGGAGCGAACCAAAGAGGAGCTCCGAAAGACCCGCGAGCGGCTCGGCGAGGGGGCCGACAAGGCCGTCAAGGGGTTCGACGACAACGTCGTGGACCTGTTGGCGTGGCTGCTCGACACCGAGACGCGGGCGCGGATCTACGTCTACCTCCGCGAGAACCCCGACAGCACCAGCGACGAGGTCGCCGACGGGACCGGCCTCTATCCGAGCACCGTCCGGGAGGCGCTCGCGGAGCTCCACGAGGAGGGGACCGTCTCGCGGGGGAAACGCGAGGCCGACGGGGCGGGCAACAACCCCTACGAGTACGAGGCGATCGCGCCGAGCGAGCTGGTTCGCGGCGTCGTCGGCGACGTCCAGGCCGAGCTCAACGCCGTCTTCAACCTCGACCGGCGGCTGGGCGGCGAGTCCGCCGAGGGCGACGACGAACCCGTTCAGATCTCCGTCGCCGGGACGGACGAGGACGCGGACGAGGCGGACGCGGACAGTGGGGGTGCGGACGGGGAGGACGACGTGACCGGTCACGGTTCCGACGACGAATAGTCGAACCGACCGAGACCTACCGAGACCGGCCGACGCCGCGGCCGGTTCGGGATGATTTAAGTCCCGGCCGCGCAACGCACGGACATGAACGTCGCGCTCGGCGGCACGTTCGACCCCGTTCACGACGGCCACCGGAAGCTGTTCGAACGGGCGTTCGAGCTGGGTGACGTGACCGTCGGCTTGACATCCGACGAGCTCGCCCCGAAGACCCGACACGTCGAGCGGTACGTCCGCCCCTACGAGGGGCGGAAACGCGACCTGGAGGCCGAACTCGAACCCCTCGCCGCGGCGCACGACCGGGAGTTCACGGTCAGGAAACTGGAGGAACCGACGGGGATCGCCGTCGAGCCGCGGTTCGACGCGCTGATCGTCTCGCCGGAGACGAAGGAGGGAGGAAAACGGATCAACGAGATCCGCGAGTCCCGCGGCCACGATCCCCTCGAGATCGTCGTCGTCGACCACGTTCCCGCCGCCGACGGCGAGCGGATCTCCTCGACGCGCATCGTCGCCGGCGAGATAGACGAACACGGGAACCTCACCCCCGACCGGGAGGGGCGGGGCGCGACGCGACCGGAATGACGCGACTCGCGCGGGTCCTCCTCGGGGAGGCGGGGTTCGAGCGGGCCGCGGTCTGGAGCGCGACCGGGTTCGCGCTCTCGCTCGTCGGCCTCCGGGCCGCGCCGTCGGCGGGAGCGGACCCGGTCGCGGTCGCGGCCGCCTGTACGGCCGTGGCCGCGATCGGCGTGGCGGGCTTCACGCGGGTCGGCGGCGGCCTCCTCCCGGGCGTGCTTCTCGCGTACGGACCGGTCGCGGCGGCGCTCCTCGAACTTGTCGGCCCCCGGATCCGCCTCGTCGCCGGCGGCGGGATCGCGGTCGACGCGGGGGGTGGGGCGGGCGGTGCGGCCGGCGGCCCGCTCTCGACCGGGCTCGCGGTCGCGGAACCCCTCGCGCTCGCGGTCGCCGGCGCGGTCGCGCTCGGGACCGTCGGATTCCTCGCCGGTCGCGGGCTGGCGGCGATCGGCGGAACGGGTCCGGACGCGGGACCCGACTCCGGCTCCTCGAGCGCCGACGCGGACGACTGAGTCCCCCTTACCCCTCGAGCGACCCGTTCAACACCTTCGCCGCGACCAGTACCGGGTCCCACACCGGGCTGAACGGCGGCGCGTACGCGAGATCGAGCCGTTCGAGTTCGGGAACGGTGAGGTCCGCCTCCAGCGCGGTCGCGAGGGTGTTTATCCGGACGGCCGCCCGATCGGGGCCGACGATGCTCCCGCCGATCAGTCGCTTCGTGTCGCGGTCGGCGACGAGCGTCACGTCCGTCTCGGCGGCGCCGGGATAGTACCCCGAGCGCGACCCCGCGGTGACCGTCTCGCTCACGGGGTCGAAGCCGGCCTCGACCGCCTCCTTCTCCTCGACGAGCCCGACGCGGCCGCACTCCTGGTCGAACGCCTTGACGACGGCCGTTCCCACGATGTCGCCGACCGGCGTCGGATCGCCGGCGACCGTCGCGCCGACCGCGCGGCCGGACCGGTTCGCCGTGAGTCCGAGCGGCATCCACGCCTCCTCGCCGGTGACCGCGTGGGTCGCCGTCGCGCAGTCGCCGGCGGCGTACACGTCCGGGAGGCTCGTCCGCCCGTACTCGTCGGTTCGGATCGCGCCGCCCTCGCCGAGTTCGACGCCGGTTCCGGAGAGCAGCTCCGCGTTCGGCTCGATCCCGACGCCGACGACCGCGAGGTCGACGGCGATCGACTCGCCGTCGACCGCGACCGCCTCGATCCGGCCGTCGCCGACGAGTTCCTCGACGGGACTTCCCGTGTGGACGGTCACGCCGCGCTCTTCGAGTTCCGCCTCGACGCGCTCGCCGACCGCCTCGCCGAACGGCGGGAGGAGGTGTTCGGAGCGCTGAAAGAGGTGTACCTCGAGCCCGCGGCCGGCGAGCGCCTCCGCCATCTCGACGCCCACGTACCCGCCGCCGACGATGGCGGCGGTCTCGGGGGCTGGCAGGGCCGCGTTGCGGTCGACGCGCTCGCGGTCGACCGCCGGGGCGTCGGCGCGGCCGGGGTCGTACTCGTCGGGATCGGCGACGTACGCGTCGATCGCCGCCGCGGCGTCCATGTCGTGGAGGGTGAACGCGCCGTCTTTCCCCCGCACGTCGAAGGGGCCGGTGACGGCGCGGCCGCCGGTCGCGACGAGCAGGTCGGAATACGCCTGCTCGAGCCGGTCGCCGTCGGCGGTCTCGACCGCGACCCTTCCGTCGTCGGGATCGACGCCGACGACCTCGTGGCCGCGTCGGAGGTCGATTCCCCGCTCGTCCACCTCGCTCGGCGACAGCGAGAGCAGGTTCGAGATGCGCTCGATCCGGCCCTCGATGAAGTACGGCATCCCGCAGTACGCGAAGGAGATCCAGCGGCCCTTCTCGAAGACGACGACGTCGCGGTCGGGGGCCTCGCGGCGGAACTTGCTGGCGGCGCTCAGTCCGGCCGCGTCGGCACCGACGACGACGAACGGGTCGGTCATGCGAGGGGAGTCGCCGACCGCGGATAAAAAGCCGTCCCCGGCGTGTGCGACGGACGCATCGGCTCGCGAGGGCGCGGACGCCGCCTACGACCCGTTTCCGCCCTCTGTCGCGCCCTCGACGCCGAGCGCGTCGAACAGCTTCCGGCGGACCGCCTCCTCGGTCAGGTGGAGGAGGGTGTCGCGGTTCCCGCCGCTCGCCTCGATGCCCGTGAAGATGCCGAGCGGGATCTCGACGGAGCCCTGCGTCGAGTGGCCGGCGGCGTCGCCCATCTCCGCGAACGCCTCCTGGAGGACGTTGCCGATGTTGAGCCGGATGTCCTTCGAGCGGGCCGCGAGGTAGATGTGGTCGTCCGCGATCCCGAGCACGGCGGTCGTCGTGATCCCCTCGAGGTTGAGGAGGTGTTGGGCCGCCTGCGCGAGCGCCTCGCGGTCGCGGATGAACCCGGCCGTCGAGAAGAGGTGGCTCCCCTGGACCTGCCGGTTCTGGATCGCCTCGGCCAGCACGTCGAGCGTCTCGGGGCTCATCGACGGTGACTCCACCTGCTCGAGCGTGTCGTGGTTGGCGAACGGGTGGAGGTACGCGGCCGCGGTGAGGTCCGCGGGCGTGGTGTCGCGTTTGAAGTCCAGCGTCTCAGCGCGGATCCCGTACAACAGGGCGGTCGCGACCGCCTCCGTCGGCGACTGGTCGAACTCCTGGAGGTACTTCGTGAGGATCGTCGATGTCGAGGAGACGTTGGTCCGGACGTCGACGAACCGCGCGTCCGGGGGTGCGTCCGACTCGAGGTGGTCGATGTAGACGTCGATCCCCGTCTCGGGGTCCACGTCGTCCTCGGCGGACTTCGCGAGGTCGACCGCGGCGACCGTGTCGTACTCCGAGAGCGGCGGCGCATCGGCCCGCGAGCGCAGGTCGATCCCGAGTAAGTTCACGAACGCGCGGTTCTCTTGGTGCCCCACGTCGCCGGAGTAGAGGATGTCCGCCTCGACCCCGAACGCGCCCGCGATCGCCTGAAGCGCGGTCGCCGACGCGATCGAGTCCGGCTCGGGGTTGTCGTGGGTGAGGATCGCCATCCGGTCGCCGCCGCCCTCGATGATCTCCGCGAGCTGGCGGGCCATGTACTCCAGCTCGCCCGTCTCGAGCGACTGGAGGGCGCTGTCGGCGATCACCGTCGAGGGGTTGATCACCACGTCCGCGCCGCGCTCGCGCAGCTCGTCCTCGCTCACCGGGTCGGACGCCCGCACGACCACGTACTGGTCGCCGTCGACCTCGCGGATCGCGGAGACGGCCGCCTTGTTGGCTTCGACGTCGGAGGCGAGGATCAACACGATGTCCCGGTCGTCGAGCGCGTCGACGACGTCGGGCTCCGCGATGTCCTGGACGCGGGCGTTGAGGTCCTGGTCCCGCAGCGCCTCGACGCGGCTCTCGTCGCGGTCGAGGATGAGCACGTCCTTGCCGCGATCGGAGAGCGACTCCGCGACCGCGTGGCCGACGCTCCCGCAGCCGAGGATCGCGTACCGCGTGCGTGCCGAGCCGGATGCGCCACTCATTGGAGCGAGTTTCCGCGGGACGACACTTAACGAGTGCGCTCTCGTCACGGGACCTCGGCGAAACGAGCCGTCGCGATCGTCCGGTTTCCACGTGTTCTCGCCCGATATCGGCGTCTTCGGTCGGTCGGGTGAGGTTGTCGTCGTCGCCGGCGCGTCGCCCGGCGAATGAAAAGGCCTTTTACCGTGACTCGGGTACGAGAGTTCGAGGGCCGGTAGCTCAGTTAGGGAGAGCGACGGACTCTTAATCCGTCGGTCGCGTGTTCAAATCGCGCCCGGCCCGTTTCCTATATATACGTTTTGGAGCTTCTGCTGGCAGTTTTCGGCCGATCAGGATCGGGAGGGAACCCGACTCGTCAAGCGGGTATCGGTCCGCCGAACACGGTAGCGATAAGTGACGAGGTCAACGATCCGGCCCCATGAGCGCCCTCCATCGGATCGCGGTCGGCGGCTATCTGGTGTGGCTGTCGTTGGTCGTCCTCCTCATCGCCGGGCGGTACACCCCGCTCCAGTCGTTCGATCTCGTTCACTCCGGCGTCGTGTTCGGGGCGGCCGTCCTGACCCTGATCGGGTCCGGGAGGCTGGCCCGATCGGGATACCGGCGGATCGCCGGCTGAGCGGGGATGCCGGGGTCGTCGGGGCTCCCTGCAGGCCTACTCGATGGCCGCGACCATCTCGATCTCCACCGTGATGTCGATGGCCAGCGCGGCGACCTCGACGGTGCTCCGTCCGGGATACGGCGCGGGCATCCGGTCGCGGTACGCCCGGTTGAAATCCTCGATGTCGTCCATGTCCGTCAGGAACGCCGTGGCCTTGACGACGTTCTCGAGGGAGGTCCCCGCAGCCTCGAGGACGGCCTCGAGGTTGTCGAACGTCGCGTGCGTCTGTTCGCCGATCGTCTCGCCCACGATCTCGCGCGTTTTGGGGTCCTTCGGGATCTGTCCGGCGGTGTAGACGGTGTCGCCGTGGATCACGCCCTGTGAGAACGGGAAGTCGCTGTCGTAGCCGGCGTCCGTCGAGATGTGCCGTACCATGCGACATCCACTCACGGGCGAGAGATACGTGTTGGGGTCCGGGGGGACCGGCACTCGGCGAGCGGAATCGGCCCGGTTCAGGCCGGTTCGCGACGGCTCCCGGCTCAGAGCGCGTACTCGTGGTACTCGCCCTCGCAGGGCGGGCCGCGCTGGCCGAGTATCCGCCGTTCCCGGAGGTCGATGACGAGGCTGGCGTTCGTCTGCCCGTGTTCGACCTCGGGGAGCGACTCGTCGACGTGGCTACAGATGCTCGACGGGCGGCCGAAGTGGTCCCGCAGCGCGTCGCGGATCGCTCCGGAGCCGATCCCCTCCCGTCCCGCGTCGCCGGCGTCGACCTCCTCGGCGAGCAGCCGCCGGAGGCGCTCGGCGCGGTAGAGCGTGCTCGGGCCGCGCCGCTCGTTGACGCTCTCGACCGCGTCGGTCTCGAAGTGGTTCGAGTGCGTGAGCACGCCTCCCTCGGGGTAGATCGTGTTGACCAGTTCGGGGGCGGCCTCGAGGTCGATCAGCTCGCCGTCGGCGTGGCCGACGAGGACGTTCGCCGAGCAGACCCGGTCCGTCTCCAGGATCGGCCGGAGCGCGTCGTCGTACCGCTCGGCGTCGAGCACCTCGCGGAACCGGACGTGGTAGGGCTTCCGGAACCCGTCTTCCCCGTCGTCGCCGGAGATCAGGCCGTTGACCGCGATCCCGATGCCGTGTTCGTTCACGCCGACCTTCCCGCCGACGATGCCCGCCTCCGTCATCGCCAGGGCGTCGGGCGCGTCCTCGCGGCGCAGCTCCATCAGGAAGAGCGTGTCCGCGACCGGGGCGAGCCAGTCCCAGTTCTGGCCCATGTAGGTCGTCCCGTCCGCGGTCGCCGACGGCATCACCCCGAAGCTGGTACAGCCGTCGACCGGCGGGTCGGGCTCGCTCGCCCGGCCGGACTCGCTCGGCTCCCCGGCGGCGGACGAGCCCTCCGCGGGGGCTCGTTCGCTTTCTCCGTCTGCGCCTTCCACGCCGGATAGATCACCTCCCACCGGACGTTGAGCATCGTCACATCGACGAGGTCTACGCCGCTGCCCTCGGCGATCCCGCGCATCTCCGCGGCGTAGTCGGGGCTCTCGCGTTCGACGTACTCGACGTACTCGGCGGCCTGTTCCCGAAGGGCGTCGATGTCGACGCCCTCGTGGGCGAACCGCTCGCGGTACGTCTCGACGTTGGCCGCGACTTCCTCGGCGAACCGCTCGCCGTGTTCGATCCCCCGTTCGCGTGGCGTGCCTGTCAATACCAACCGCTCGAATTCGGCCATGCGCCGAGTGCGGTCGGACGCGTGATAAAGCTTCGAGTGGAAGATCCCTCGCTGGACGCCGACCCCCACGGCTTTGCCGCTGGCGGACGAGGCGTCCGTATGGTCACGGAACACGTCGATCCGGACGACACCTTCGACCTCGGCGGCGACCTGACGGTCAACCGACTCGGCTTCGGCGGCATGCGCGTCACCGGCGAGGACATCGTCGGACGACCGGCCGACGAACGGGCGGCGAAGTCGGTGATCCGGCGAGCGGTCGACCTCGGTGTCGACTTCGTCGACACGGCCGACTCCTACGGCCCCGGCGTCAGCGAGCGGCTGATCGGCGAGGAGCTCGGCGCGGACGACGACGTCGTCGTCGCCTCGAAGGCCGGGCTGCTCCGGAACCGCGAGGGCGACTGGATCCCCCACGGCGACCCGGATTTCCTCAGGAACCAGGTCCTGTGTAGCCTCGACCGGCTCGGAACCGACTCCATCGACCTCTACCAGTACCACCGCCCGGACCCCGACGCCGACTTCGAAGCGTCCGTCCACGCGTTCGCCGAGATGAAGGACGCCGGCCAGATCGACCGCGTCGGGCTCTCGAACGTCTCGGTGGAGCAGCTCGAGACCGCACGGGAGATCGTCGAGATCGCGACGGTCCAGAACCGCTACGACGTGGGGAACCGCGACGAGGAGGACGTCCTCCGGGCGTGTGAGAGCCACGGCGTCGGCTTCATCCCGTGGGGACCGATGTACGCGGTCGAGGAGGACGAGGTCGCCGAGGTGCTCGAGGCGGTCGCCGCCGACCACGACGGCGCGACGCCCCGGCAGGTCGCGCTCGCGTGGCTGCTCGAGCACTCGGACGTGACCCTCCCGATCCCCGGCACGTCGAGCGTGGGCCACCTCGAGTCGAACGTCGCGGCCTCGCGGCTGGAGCTGACCGACGACGACGTGGCGAGACTGGACGGGATCGACCCGCGGGAGTGAGGTGGAGTGCGGGCGTGAGTCGACGGCGCGTCCGGTTCGCGCGGCGATCGGCGGTCGGACCGCGCCGGATCAGACCCCGAACGTCGCCCGCAGCATGTCGCGCGTGCCGGGCCCGAGCCCGACGGCGAGGACGGTGATGAGCAACAAGAGCGTGTACCGCGGCGACTCCTCGTAGAGCTCGCCGTTGAACACCCAGACGACGAAGGTCGCGGCGGCGAGCTTGACCAGTAGGAACGGCCAGGCGTCGCCGGTGACCGCGAGCACCGACTCGGGCAGCACCCGGCCGGTCACGTTCACGACCAGCTCGTTGACGACGTGTTTCGGGACGAGGTTCGGCGTCCCCGTCAGCGCCGGCATCCAGTCGAGCCCGATCACGTTCGCGACCCCGTCGATCGCGTGCCCCCAGATGATCACGAGGCCGACGAGCCCCGTCCCGCGGTTGATCGAGGGCTCGAACCGCTCGATCAGCTTCCACGTGACCGCCGCCGCCGCGCTGGCGATCAGGAGTATCGACCCGATCACCTGCGGGTAGAAGGTCACGTAGTCGGTAGCGGCCGCGAGGTACGCCAGGTAGCCGACCGACAGCGCGAGTGCCAGCGAACCGGCTCCGAACAGCGGCGGGGCGTAGTCGTCGACGATCCCGCGGTCCTCGAGCGCGTAGGCGGCCATCACGCAGAGCAGCGTCACCCCGAAGACCGTGAAGTAGATGAACGGGCTGATGATGAGGGCACTCCAGGGGAAGGGGATCAGGGGATCGACGCCGGCCCGGATCGCCGCGATGCCGGCGTCCTCGACGGTGCGGAGCGCGCCGCCGAACAGCATGAACGGGAACAGCGCGTAGAAGAACCGGAACTCGGTGGCGATGTCGAGCCGCCGGAGCAGGAAGACGACCCCGATCAGCATCGCGAGCAGGACCACGATGTAGCTCACCGTCGAGACGGTGGTGTAGCCGGGGTACGCGACGACCTCGCCCGCCGCGACCGCGTCGGCACACGCGGCCGCGCTCGTCAGCAGCTCCGTCCCGCCGTCGGCGGGGCGGACCGCGCACTGTGCGACCTGTCCGTCGGCGGCGACCGGCCCCCAGAAGTACCGCCAGAGGAACCGGTCGTACACGACCCGCGGGAGGAGGACGGATCCGACGACGAGGACGGCGGAGACCGCGGCGACCGCCGTCGCCCACGCCCGCTCCGCCGAGAGTCCCAGCCGGTCCTCGAACCGTGCGCTCATACCAGGGGTTCGGAGGGTTCGCGAGTTGAGGGTTCCGGTACGGGACGACCGGCGGCGTCGCCCGTTTCGAACGGAAACATCGCCGGCACGCTCAGATCGGCGGCCCCTCGGTCTCGTAGTCGGTTCCGAGGATGATCATGGTCTGTGACCGCGAGAAGCCGTCCATGTTCGCGACCCGGTCGAACATCAGGTCCCGGAGCCGGTCCGTGTCCTCGGCGACCACGCGGAGGATCACGTCCCACTCGCCGGTGGTCAGGTGGATCTCCCGAACCCCCTCGATCTCCCGCAGGCGCTCGAGCGCGTCCTCCTCGCGGCCCTGCTCGACCCGGAGCCCGACGAGCGCGCTGACGCCGTAGCCGACCGCCTTGGGGTCCACCGAGGCGTGGTACCCCTCGATGACGCCGGCGTCCTCCATCCGGCCGACACGGTCGTGGACCGTCGCGCTCGACATGTCGATCCGGCGCGCGATCTCCGAGAACGGGGTCCTGGCGTCCTCCTGGAGTATCCGGAGGATCGCCCTGTCCGTGTCGTCCAGTTCCATGCGGGGCGGTAGTCGCCGGAGGACTTTGAACTTGCCCCCGCCGGCGATCCGGATCTCGGGCGGCTCCGCGGACGGAGCCGAGTGCCGGATCGGTCCTCGAAGTCGGTGAATTAAGTACCCTCCGCGCGACCGGAAAACGATGCCCTCCAGACGCACGCTGCTCGGACGCCTCGGTACCTTCGGACTCCTCGGAACGTCGCTCGTCGGCGTCGCGTCGGCCGACGCGGTCGACGCCGCCGCCGCGACCGATCCGACCGACGGGGAACGCGTCGCTCGGAGCCGAACCGCCGCCGACGCGGTCGCCCCCGTCGACGGCGACACCGTCGTCAGCGCGGTCGTCGACCCCGCGGCCGTCGCGACGGTCGGGCTCCCCGAACCCTGGTCGACGCGGCTCTCCGCCGCGATGGCCCGCGCGAACGTCGCCCTCGACGACGCCGACTCGATCGCCGGGAGCGCCGGGCTCTCCGGGACCGAACGCGAAGGAACCGTCGTCGTCCGCGGCTCCTTCGATCCGGACGCCCTCGCCGCCGCCGTCGAGGACCGCGGGCGCTGGTCGACGGCGCGAACGCGCCGGAGCGGCCGAACGGTCCACCGGTTCCACGGTCGCGAGGAGCCGTACGCGGTCGCCGCGAGCGACGAGGAACTCGTCGTCGGCTACGCGCCCACGGTCGACCGCGCGGGGTCCCGCGTCGACGCCGCGCTCGGTCGTTCGCGCGGTGCCGGAACGTCGGACGGGAAACCGACCGACGGCGCGGCGGCGGTCGACGCCTCGATACCCGGGCTTCTGTCGGGCGACGTGGCGGTGTCCGCGGACCTCGGCGAGTCGGGACGGAGCCGACTCGAGTCCGCCCTCTCCGGCGCGCCCGACGCGCTCCGCGCGAGCGTCGAGGCCGCCGGATCGGTGGGCGTCGCGCTCGACGTCGGCGGCGGCGACGGGACCGGTCTCCGGTACGCGGCGACGCTCGATCCGACGCGGCTCACCCGCGACCGCGTCCGCCGGCTCTCCGGCGGCGTCGACGCCGAGGGGGCCCTCGAGGACGCGACGGTCGGGTTCCGCGGGCGGACCGTCGTCGTCGACGCGACGCCCACCCGCGAGGACCTGTTCGCCGTTCACGACGACCTGCTGTCCGGCGGCGGCTCCACGGCCGACGACGACCCCGACGACGGGGCCGGACCCGGATTCGGGCGATAGGCCCTCGTCCGCCCCGCCCCCGTTCGGTCCGTCCGCTCTCCGTCCGTCTCGTCTCCGTCCCTGTTCGCTCCGCTCGTCTCGTTCCCGTCCGCTCCGCCCGTCTCACTCCTCGCCGTCGGAAAAGGATCCCTCGCGGATCGCCCGCTCCGCCGCCTCGAGCGCCGCGTCGGGGTCGAAGTCGTCGACGATCGCGCGGCGTTCCGCCGGCGTGGCGTCCGCCAGATCGCGGGCGTGGGCGGTCACGTTCGGGACGGCCCGGAGCACGTTGTCGACGATCGGGATCGCGGCGGTTCGCGGGGACCGGCTTCCGGGGTTGAGGTCGATCACGATCTCCGTCTTGCCCGCCGCGGCGAGCGCCTCCGCGCGGTCGCCGTCCTCCAGCGGCACCACCACCACGTCCGCCGCGCCGATCCCGTCGGCGTCGACGGTCCCGCGGGCGTGGTCGAGCCCCGGGATCTCGCCGTCGCCGGTCAACCCCTTCACCTCCCCGGCACCGTGTTCGCGGAGGTGGTCGGCGATCGCCTCCATCCGTTCCTCGGTGCGGTTGAAGAGGTTCACCTCGAGGTCGGCGTCGACCGCGTCGGCGAGTTCGACGATCTCGTCGGGGACCAACGCGGCGACGTTCCCGTTCACGGAGAAGACGGGACGGTCCGCGGCGAGCAGCGTCGCGGCCGCCGCCCGCGCGGCGTCGTCCGCGCTCGGGAGGGTTCGCTCGCCCAACAGGTAGTCGAACGCCTCGCCGCGCCCCTGTGCGATGAGCCCCTGCTTCGAGGTGATCCCCTTCTCGACGCCCGCCTCGATCCGGTGTCTGGTGAGAAGCGACGCGTGTCTGGGGTGATCCTCGGGGATCTCCGTCCCGGTCATGGCCGGGGTTGACGCCGCGGCGAGTAAAGTGACGCGTTAGCGCGGCGAGCGGGGCGGTCCGTTGCGCGACGGGGAAACGGGTCGATGCCGCGATAGCCGGTCGACTACTAAGTGGTTCGAACGCGTATCGCCGACCGTGATGGACCGGACCGGCAAGTACACCGTCGTCAAGGCGTGTAACGACCACGGAACCATCACGCTCCGGGAGCACCCGCGGAACGAGACCCTCTACGTCGTCGAGTACGACGACCCGGAACTCAGAGAGGAGCTCGCGGACCTCGAGACGGGTTCCGTCGTCCACCTCGACCTCCGGCGGGCCGGCCGTCGGGGAAACGCCTGGTGTGCGGAGGCGGCACAGCCGGTCGAGACGTGAGGGCCCGACGACACACGTTTTTCACGACACCGTCCCTTCCGTGCCCATGAACGGATGGCAGCGGCGGGTCGTCGGCTACTTCCTGCTCCTCTGTCTGGCGCTCGTCGGGACGGCGCTCGCCTACCGCTGGGGGATGGCGACCTACGAGGGACGCCCGCAGACGTTCCTCGACTCGCTTCAGTTCACCGTCGAGATGTTCACCACGACCGGGTTCGGCGGGGACGCCCCCTGGCACAGCCCGCAGATGCAGGCGTTCATCGTCGTGACCGACCTGCTCGGGATGGCGCTCCTCGTCGGCGCGCTGCCGGTCGTCGCGACGCCGCTCCTGGAGGCGGCGTTCACCGAGACCGCCCCGACGGCGCTCGAGAACGGCGTCGAGGGACACGTGATCCTCTGTTCGTACACGACGCGCGCGGAGGTGCTCATCGAGGAGCTGGAGGCGCACGACGTTCCGTACGTCGTCGTCGAGTCGGACCGCGAGCGGGCGGACGAGCTGTACGGGGACGGCCACCGCGTCATCCGGGCGGATCCGGAATCCGCCGAGGGGCTGACCGCGGCACGGCTGGCCGAGTCGCGGGCGCTGGTGGCGGACCTCTCCGACCAGGTGGACGCGAGCATCGTTCTCGCCGCGAAGGAGCTCGCCGAGGACGTCCCCGTCGTCAGCGTCGTCGACGACCCCGACCTCGAGCGGTACCACCGGCTCGCCGGTGCCGACCACGTCCTCTCGCCGCGGCCGCTGCTCGGCCGCGGCCTCGCCGCGAAGGTGACGACGGCCCTCCGGACGGAGATCGACGAGACGATCACCATCGGCGACGACCTCCGGCTCGCGGAGGTCTCGGTCCGGCACGGGAGCGACCTCGCGGGTGAGACGCTGGGGGAGAGCGGGATCCGCGAGCGAGCCGGCGTCAACGTGGTCGGCGCGTGGTTCCAGGGGGAGTTCGACGCCTCGCCGTCGCCCGACGCGACGCTGGAGCGTGGGACCGTACTCTTGGTCTCCGGTCGGTCGGACCAGCTGGAGCGGCTGGTCGGGATGACTCACTCGTCGGTGCGACGCTTCTCACCCGGACGAACCGTGATCGCCGGCTACGGCCAGGTGGGCCGGACGGTGGCCGCGGAGCTCGACGAGGCCGGGATCCCGTACACGGTCGTCGACCGGACGGACGCCGAGGGCGTCGATGTCGTCGGCGACGCGACCGAGTCGGAGACGCTCTCGGAGGCCGGGATAACGGAGGTCGACACCGTCGTGATCGCGCTCCCCGACGACACCACGACCGAGTTCGCCACGCTCGTGGTCCGGGACGCCGCGCCCGACGCGGAGATCGTCGCCCGCGTCGACGAACACGCCAACGTCTCGAAGACGTACCGGGCAGGTGCCGACTACGTCCTCTCGCTCGCCACGGTGACCGGGCGGATGTCGGCCGCACGCCTGCTGGAGGGTCGCGACGTGCTCGCCGTCGAGGGACAGGTGGAGGTCGTCAGACTCGAGGCACCCCGGCTCGTCGGCCGAACGCTCGGGGAGGCCGACATCCGGGGAAGAACTGGGTGTACGGTGCTGGCGATAGAGCGCGACGACGACGTGATCACGGAGATGGGGCCCGACACCGGCATCGAGCGCGACGACGAGCTCGTCGTCGTCGGAACGGACGACGGGATCCGGACCTTCGAGCGGGCGTTCACGTGAGGCAGGAGGATTCACGCGATAACCGGGCGTTCACGTGAGCTCCGGCGTTCGAGTGCCGCCGACCGACGGACCCCGTCGCGCGGTCGGTCTCATCCGAGCAGCCGCTCCCACAGCGTCCGCGACGACGGTCGCTCCGAGAGCAACACCGGCGCGTCGAGCGCCTCGATCGCGTCGTACGCGAGCGATCCGCGGACGATCCGCGAGAGCAGCCCGCGCTCCGTCGCCCCGACGATCACGAGGTCGTACGCCTCCCCGAGACGACCGATCGTCTCCTCGACGTCGCCGATCTCGACGCGCAGCGTCGCGTCGTCCAGCCCGTGGCTCTCGGCCCACTCGAGGAGGAACTCGCGGCCGGCCTCCTCGTCTCCCGGGTCGGCGACGTACAGCAGGGAGACGTCGACGTCGAGCACCTCCCGGAGCGCTCTCGCGACCTCGGCGGAGAGGTCGGATGACGGACCGCCCGCGGTCGGGACGAGCACGTCCGAGAGCGCTCGGGGATCCAGCCGCCCGCCGTCGAGGACGAGGAAGTCACACGGGAGGTCGCGAGCGAGCTCGTCCAGCGAGCCCTCGACGCGCCCGCCGGCGAACCGGGCACCACCGTATCCCATCACGACCGCGTCGGCGTCGTTCGTCCGGGCCGCGTCGAACACCTCCTCGATCCCGCGGTGTGAGAGGATCGTCCTCGTCTCGACCGTCGCGTCGAACGCTTCGGCGTCGGCCGCCGCGGCGGCCAGCAGTTCCTCGGAGGAGTCGTCGAGGGCGGCCCTGTTCTCGGCCGCCTTCTCCAACGCCGTCTGGTCCGGCACGGTGACGACGTGCGTCGCGAGCACCCGACCGCCCTCGCGTTCGGCGAGCGCGCCGGCGAGCGTGACGAGCGCGCTCTCGGTCCGCGGGTTCGAGAGCGCGACCAGGACCGTCGGTCCGTCCTCGGCGTTCATGTGTCGAACCGAGCCTTACCTCGGACGCGAGCGGTCCGCCGCCGAGTCGGCGGCGATCATTCCTCCGACGGCCCGTGAGGGAGGGCGATCACGGGGACGTCCGCGTTCGTCACGAGCTTCACCGTGAGGTCCCCGGAGAGGAACTGTACGAGCCGGTTCCCGCCCCGAGTTCGGTAGGCGATGGCGGTCGCACCCACCTCGTCGGCGGCGGCGAGTATGGCGTCGACGACCTCCCGGTCGTACGCGGTGTGCTCGTCGGCGTCGGGAAACACCGACCGAACCGCGGCGTACGACTCCGCGGCGAGCTCCTCGGACTGCTCGACTGGCGTCTTGTCCGGGACGCCCTCGCCCTTCTCGACGACGTGGAGCGCGGTCACTCGATCCGGGTTGTACGGCTCGAGCGCCCGCGCCGTCGCGAGCGCGTCCTCCTCGTTGGCGACGGGGACGAGCACGTGGCCGAGCAGGTTCCGTCCGGCGGAGTCGGTTCCGATCATACACGACAATAGTCCCGGCGGCGTTTAAGAAGATGCCCCCACGGTTCCATCGCCCGAGGGCCGCGGCTCACCGATCGTCGACCGCCGAGATGAACACCGCGAGCACCGGAACGATCTCCAACCGGCCGAGCCACATGAGGACGACCATGAGCAGCTTCGTCGTGTCCGGAAGCATCTCGTAGGTCCCGAACGGGCCGAGCGGTCCGAGCCCCGGCCCGATGTTGCCGATGGTCGCGAGCGACGCGGCGAGCGCCTCGATGCCGGTGAGCGGCTCTCCCACTCGGGTCGTGTCCAGTTCGATGAAGACGGCGGAGAACGCGAACACCAGGAAGTACAGCAGCGTGAACACCAGAATTCCGCGGATGACCTCCTCGTCGACCACCTCGCCGCCGAGCCGGACGGGCCGGACCACGTCGGGGTTCGCAGTGGTGTACAGCTCGCGCCGGAGCGTCTTGAACAGGATGAGCCACCGGATCACCTTGATCCCGCCGCCGGTCGATCCCGCGGAGCCGCCGACGAACATAGCGAACAGCAGGAGGAACTGCGTGTGCGTCTCCCACTGGGCGAAGTCCGCGGTCGCGAACCCCGTGGAATTCAGAAGCGACGCGATCTGGAAGACCCCCTGTCGGAGCGCGTTCTCCGTGACGCCCGCGGTGACGCCGCCGATCTCCGTCGGTGGAGCCCCGCCGCGGAACAGCGCGACGGAGAGGACGGCGCTCAACAGGGCGACGGCTCCGACGTAGACGCGGAACTCCGTGTTCTCGAGCAGTTCCATCGCCTCGTCGCGAAGGACGTACCAGAACAGCGCGAAGTTCACCCCGGCGACGACCATGAACGGGACGAACGTCCACTGGACGACCGGCGAGAACGCCGCGATGCTGTCGGCCTCGGGCGAGAACCCGCCGGTCGGGAGCGTCGAGAAGCCGTGGGCGATCGCGTTGTACAGGTCCATGTTCGGCGCGAGCCCGACGAGGTGGAGCGCGTACAGGACGACGACGAGCGCGGCGGTGAACCCGACGTAGATGACCCAGAGCGCGCGCGCCGTCTCGGCGATCCGCGGCGTGAGCTTCTGGAGCTCCGGCCCCGGCGCCTCCGAGCGCATGAGTTGTGCGCCGTTGACCGCCAGTTCGGGCAGGATCGCGATCATCAACACGATGATCCCCATCCCGCCGAGCCACTGGGTGAGCTGCCGCCACATCAACACGGCGTGCGAGTGGCGATCGAAGCTGATCTCCGCGAGCGCGGTCGCTCCCGTCGTCGTGAACCCGCTCGTCGACTCGAAGAGCGCGTTCACCGGATGTGCGAGCGACGAGGCGGTGCCGTACCCCGCGAGGACGTACGGGATCGCGCCGAGGGCCGCCGCCGCGAGCCACGCGAGCGCGACCACCGCGAGCCCCTCGCGGGGGCCCAGATCGGGATCGGGATCGAGCCGTTCGAGCGCGAAACCGGCGGCGACGCCGAACGCCATCGACGCGGCGAACACCCACGCGTCCTCCCCGTATATCACGCCGACGAGGAGCGGGACGAGCATCGCCGCCGAGAGGTACTTGAGGATGCTCCCGATGTAGCTGAACGTCGCCCGCTTGTCGATGGTTCGCGTCATGGCTGGCGTCCTCGGCCGTGGACGGATCGGGAGTGTTCGTGGGGGCGATAAGTAGGCGTCGATGCCGACACGGGACGCCGGCGGCCCACTCGCGCCGGGCGACGACCGTCCCCGTCGGTCGAATCGATCGCCGTCACGACGCGACCCCCGTCACGATGTCCAGAACGCCCGCGTGAACAACACGAGCACCGGGACGATCTCGATCCGACCGATCCACATCAGGACGATCATCACGCCGCGGGTCGTCATCGAGAACGAGGCGAACGTCCCGTAGGGCCCGGCATCGCCGAACGCGGGACCGATGTTGAGGAAGGTCGTCGCGGCCGCGCCCATCGCCTCGAACTCGGTGACGCGCAGTCCGGCGCGCTCGGCGTCGACGACGATCACGACGGTGAGCAGGAAGAAGATCACGATGCTCAACAGGAGGTACCCGTAGATGTCGCGGACCACGGTCTCGTCGACCGGTTTGCCCGTGACGCGGATCGGCCGCACCGCGTCCGGGTGGATCGCGGTGTAGAGGTCCCGCCGGAACGCCTTCAGCGCGACGAGCCACCGTAGCGACTTGATCGAACACGTCGTCGATCCAACCATCCCGCCGACGAACATACAGGCGAAGAGCATGTGTTTCGCCGCCGGAGCCCACTGAACGTAGTCGGTGCTGGCGTACCCCGTCGTGGTCACGATGGACGCGACGTTGAAGACGGCGTGTCGCAGCGTCGCCTCGGCCCCGAACGTCGTCGCGGGATCGAGAAACAGCGAGCCCGCGACGACCGCCGAGAAGAACGCGAGCGCGCCCAGATAGAAGTGGAACTCCTCGTTGCGGAGCAGCCGCATCGGCTCGCCGTTGATGAAGAAGTACAGCAGGACGAAGCTCGTCGACCCGACCACCATGAACGGGACGACCGCCCACTGGATGACGGGGTGGAACGCGCCGACGGAGAGCGGCTCGGGCGAGAAGCCGGCGGTCGCGACGGAGGTGAACGCGTGGGCGACCGCGTTGTACAGGTCCATCCGGGGGTCGAACGCGAGCCCGAGCGCGAAGTAGACCGCGATCGCGAGCGCGGTGAGCCCGAGGTAGAGGCTCCAGATCAGCCGGGCCGTCTCGGAGATCTTCGGCGTGAGCTTGTTCACGTCCTGGGTCTGAGACTCCGTCTCCATCAGCTGGGCTCCGCCGACCCCGATCTCCGAGAGCACCGCGGTGGCGAGGATCAGGATCCCGAGCCCGCCGAGCCACTGGATCACCTGCCGCCACATCAACACCGACCGGGAGTGAACGGAGAAGTCGCGGAGCACGGTCGCGCCCGTCGTCGTCAGCCCGCTCATCGCCTCGAACATCGCGTTCACCGGGTGGGCTATCGTCCCGACGCCGGCGACGACGAACGGGACCGCGCCCACGGCGGCGACGAGCAGCCAGATCAGCGCCACCGCGAGGAACGCCTCCCGCGGACCGAGGTTCACGTCGGGGTCGCCGAGCCGTCGGAACAGGGTCCCGAGCGCGAGCGTGACGCCGATCGCGGCCAGAAACGGCAGCGGCGACTCGCCGTAGTAGAGGGCGACGAGGAGGGGAAACGACAGCGGGACGACGAGATACGTGAGGACGTCGCCGGTCAGTCCGACGCTCGCCCGCCAGCCGACGCGTATCCGGGTCCCGGCGGACATCTCAGGCCATCGACGCGATCTCGCTCACGGCGTCGGCGTCCACGAGCAGGATGACGTGGTCGCCCGGTCGGAGCACGGTGTCGCCGCGCGGGGTGACGAGCGCGTGGTTCCGGGTGATCGCGCCGATGACGAACCGCACGTCGATCTCGTCGACCAGCTCCGCGATGGACCGGCCGGCGAACCGGCACCCCTCGGTGAGCTCGAGCTCAAGCACCTCGGCCTGGTCGTTCTCCAACACCGCGATGTTCTCGGCGATGCTCTCGTAGGTGAACCGGGTGATCTCCTCGGCGGTGACGGTTCGGGGGTTGATCGCGATGTCGATGCCGATCTCCTCGAAGACGGTGACGTAGTCGGGGCTGTCGACGACCGCGATCACGCGGTCGACGCCCAGCCGCTTCGCGAGCACGGAGACGAGCAGGTTCTGCTCGTCGGAGCCGAGCGCGGCGACGACGATGTCGGCCTCGTCCACGTGTTCCCTCGAGAGGAACTCCGTGTCGGTCGCGTCGTGTTCCATCACGACCGTGTTCGGCAGCTCCTCGGCGAGCGTCCGGGCGCGGTCTGCGTCCCGCTCTATCAGCCGCGGGGAGAACTCCCGTTCCTCCAGCAGCCGGGCGGTCTGGTAGCCGATCTCGCTGCCGCCGACGATCACGATCTCGTCGGCCCCGTCCGGGGTGGCCGCGGGCGCGACGTCGTTCGCGAACGACTGGACGCTCTCGGGGCTGCCGATCACCACGGCGCGGTCGCCCGCCTCGATGCCGGTGTCGCCGCGCGGGATGATCATCTCGCCGTCGCGGAAGATCCCCACGAACGTCAGCGACTCGAACCGGTCGGCCTCCGAGACCGTCTGGCCGGCGACCGGGCTCTCGGCTCCGATCTCGAACTCCGCCATCTGGACGAGCCCGCTCGCGAATGGGTCGACGTCGACCGCCGCGGGGAGCCCGATGACGCGGACGATGTTCTGGGCGGTCAGGAGATCGGTACACACCATGAAGTCGACGCCGAAGGCTCCCTCGTTGCCCTCCCACGTCCGGAGGTACTCGGTGCTTTTCACCCGCGCGATGGTGAACCCGTCCCCGAGCGTCTTCGCCGTCCCGCAGGTCACGAGGTTGGTCCGGTCGTCGTCGGTACAGGCGATCACCATGTCCGCGTCCCCGACGTTCGCCGCCGTCTGGATCCCGGAGGCCGTCCCGTCGCCGGCGATCGTGAGCACGTCGAGTTCGTACTTGAGCTGTTCGGCGCGGTCGGGGTCGACGTCGACGACGACGACCTCGTGGTCGGGGGCGAGGCTCGCGGCGATGCTCGTACCGACCTCGCCGGCACCGACGATGACCACGTGCATGGGGACATCCATTCGGCGGACTTACAAGTGGATTACTATCGGCGACGCGGGACGGCTCCCCCGCCGGCGGCACCTACGGTTCGCCGCCGAACGACGCCGGTTCGGACCACGCGTCGCGGCCCGAGACGGTCCGCTGCGGGAACGGGATCGTGATGTCCTCCTCGTCGAACCGCTCTTTGACCGCCTTCACGTACTCGGCGCGGGTCCGCACGAAGTCCGCGCGCGAGGGGTCGTCGATCCAGATCCGCGACTGGAGTCCGACGTACGAGTCGGCGAGCTCGTTCAGCCGCACCGACGGCGCGGGGTCGTCGAGGATCCCCTCGTGTGCCTCGGCCTCCTCGACGATGATGTCGATCGCCGAGTCGATGTCGTCGTCGTAGTCGATCCCGAAGACGAACTTCAGGCGGAGCCGTCCCTTCGCGACGGGGTTCTTGATCACGCCGCCGGTGAGCACGTGGTTCGGCACCGTGAGCAGCTCGTTGTCGAACGTGCGGACGCGGGTGACGCGGAAGGAGATGTCCTCGACGATCCCCGAGTTCCCGTCCCACTCGATCCAGTCGCCGATGCGGAACGGCTTGTCGGTGTAGATGAAGACGCCGGCGACGAAGTTCTTGAGCACGTCCTGCATAGCGAGACCGATCGCGAGCGTGGCCGCGGCGGCGATCGTCGCCACCGACCGGAGGAAGTCGCCGTAGCCGGCCGCGCCGAACCCGACCGTGACGCCGACGAAGAGCACGACGAAGGTGACGATCTTCCTGAGCGGCCGGCGGGCGTGGTCGTCGAGCCCCTGCCGGTCGAACACGCGAGAGAGGAGCGGCCCGACGACGACCTTGTTCACGACGTAGGCCGCGGCGACGACCGCGAGGAAGGTCGCGGCGGCGAGCGCCGCGTCGGTCGCCGGACCGAGGTACGGCTCCACGGCCCCGGAGACGACCGGTATCGTCCCCGCCATCAGTGGAAGACCGCCGTGTTCCCGCGCGTCTCGACCAGGTCGGCCCCGGTCGCCTCGGCGAGCTCCTCGGCGAGCTCGTCCGTCGACGTGCCCCCGCGGGCGGCCCGCAGGAACTTCGCTTTCACCAGTTTCCGGTCGTCGAGCTGGTCGGACAGCTCGTCGACGACCGCCTCGATTCCCCCCTTGCCGACCCAGACGGTGACGTCGAGGTCGTGTGCCTCCTTTCGGAGCTCCTGATCGGTCATATCCGGTACACTCGCTCGCCCGCATTGAACCTTGAGGTTCGCGGCTCGCCCGCGACGCCCCGCGACGACGACGAGCGCCCGGTCCGGGCCAAGAATTAGATTAGTCTAAGAATTCGATTAGAGCCGCAAGAAATATGGTCGTCCCCCGCCGACGGGTCGGTAATGAACTCCGAACGAACCGGACCGACGGGACCCTCGCGGCGGCGGTTCCTCGCGGTCGGTGCCGGCGGACTCGTCGGCGGGCTCGCGGGCTGTCTCGGCGGATCGGCGAATCCCGGCGGCGGTAGCGGCGGGAACAACGGGGACGCCGACGGGGGCAACGGCGACGCCGGCGGGGACGGCCCCGTCGTGGTCGCCTCGTTTTTCACGTTCTACGACTACGCGCGCCGGCTCGCGGCGGGCACGGACATAACGGTCGAGAACCTGGTCCCGACCGGGCTCCACGGCCACGGCTGGGAGCCGGACCCGTCGATCCAGCGGCGGATCACCGACGCGGACGCGTTCGTCTACGTGGGGCCCGACTTCCAGCCGTGGGCGGACCGCGCGATCGACACGCTCGCCGACGAGACCACGGAGACGGCGGTCGTGAACGCCCGCGAGGGGGTCGACCTGATCGACCTCGGCGAGGGCCTCGGCGAGGAGGAGGCCGTCGAGGACGCGAAGGACCCGCACTTCTGGCTCGACCCCGATCGAGCGGCGCTGGCGGTCGAGAACGTCGCCGACGGTCTGATCGACGTCACCCCGGACGCCGAGGAGACGATCCGCGAGAACGCGGCGGGGCTCGAGGACGACCTCGCGGACCTCGACTCGACGTGGGCGGAGACGTTCGAGGCGGCCGAGCGCGACGTGGTCTTCCTCGCCGCCCACAACGCGTTCGGCTACCTCGCGGACCGGTACGGGACGACCATCGAGCCGCTGGTGGTGAACCTCGCCGCCGACGGTGACGTGCGCCCCGCGGACATGCGGCGTGCCCAGGAGACGATCGCCGCGAACGACATCCGGCACATCGGCGCGGCCGTCTTCGAGCCGATCCGCCCGGCGAGACAGCTGCTCGAACAGACCGACGTGGAGGCGTACTTCCCGGTCACGCCGTACGCCGGGACCGCGGAGTCGTGGGCCGAGCGCGGCTGGGGGTACTTCGACATCGCGCGGGAGGTCAACCTCCCGACGTTCCGGATCCTCCTCGGCGTCGACGACCCCGCGGACGCCGACTTCGTCGACTACGGCCGCAACTTCGAGCCCTGATACCATGTCGTTCGAAGGGGTTTCATCGGTCGGCGTCGGCGGGATCGAAACGGCCCGCGAGCGCGCGGAAGCCGGCGGTGAACGGAGCGACGGAGGGGAGAGCGAGGACGCCGACCGTGTCGTCGACGCGGTCGATCTGACGTTCGGGTACGCCGCGACGCCCGTGGTCGAGGAGGTGTCGTTCGGCGTCGACCGCGGCGAGTACGTCGGGGTCGTCGGCCCGAACGGCTCCGGGAAGAGCACGCTGTTGCGGCTCGTGTTGGGGCTTCACGAGCCCGACGCCGGGATCGCCCGGCTGCTCGGGCACCCCTCGCTCGCGTTCGCCGAGCGCGAGCGCGTCGGCTACGTCGCCCAGGACGTGACCGAGAACACGACGCGGATGCCGATCACGGTCGCGGAGGTCGTGTTGATGGGGCGGTTCCCGCACGCCGGGTTCGGCCGCGTGACCGAGACGGACCGCGAGCACGCCCGCGAGGCGCTCCGGACGGTCGGGATCGAGGCCCTCGCGGACCGGAAGATCACGGCGCTGTCGGGCGGGCAGCGCCAGCGCGCGTACATCGCGCGGGCGCTCGCCGGCGAGGCCGAGCTCCTCGTGTTGGACGAGCCGACCGTCGGCGTCGACGCCGAGTCCGTGGACGCCTTCTTCGATCTCCTCGCCGACCTCAACGACGAGGGGATGACGATACTGCTCGTGGAACACGACATCGGGACCGTCCTCGAGCGCGCCTCGCGGGTGATCTGTCTCAATCGCGAGGTGTACTTCGACGGGTCGCCGGCGGCGTTCGCCGAGAGCGACGCCCTCGAGCGGGCGTACGGAACGGCCCTCGGTCTGGGGGCGAACGCGGGAGCGGACTCGGGGGGTGACGGGTCGTGACGGCCCTCCTCACGGAAGCGGTCCGCGCGCCCTACGACCTCCTCGCGTGGCTGGTCGGGCTCTGGAGCGACGCGCTCGCCGCCGTCGGCGACGTCCTCGGGATCGGCATGCTCGAGTACGTCTTCATGCACCACGCCTTCCTCGTCGGGACGCTGATCGCGGTGATGGCCCCGCTCGTCGGGACGTTCCTCGTCCACCGGCAGATGGCGCTCATCGGCGACGCGCTGGCGCACACGGCGTTCGCGGGCGTCGCCGTCGGGCTGTTCGTCAACTCGGTCCTCGGAACCGGGATCTCGCCGTACCTCACGGCGGTCGTGGTCGCGATGATCGCCGCGCTCGCCATCGAGCTGATCTCCGAGGTCACGGATGCGTACAACGACGTCTCGATGGCCATCGTGCTCTCGACGGGGTTCGCGCTCGGCGCGGTCCTGATCAGCCTGAACACCGGCGGGCTCGCGGTCGGGATCAACCAGTACCTCTTCGGAAACCTCGCGACCGTCTCCAGGGAGAACGCGGTCCTGCTCGTCGTCCTCTTCCTCCTCGTCTCGCTCGTCGTGACGGTCACCTACAAACAGCTGCTGTACGTCACCTTCGACGAGACCGCGGCCCGCGTCGCCGGGATCGACGTGACCTGGTACAACCGCCTGATGACGACGCTGACGGCGATGGTGGTCGTCGGCGCGATGCAGATCATGGGCGTGATCCTCGTCGCCGCGATGCTCGTCGTCCCCGTCGCCGCGGCCGCACAGCTCGCCCGCGGCTTCCGCGAGTCGCTCCTCGCCTCTGTCGTGCTCGCACAGCTCGCGGTGCTCGTCGGGATCACCCTCTCGTACCGGTACGAGGCGACCGCCGGCGGCACCATCGTCCTCGTCGCGGTCGGGGTCTACGTGGTCGCGGTGCTGGCCGGGAAGCTCCAGTCGCGGCGGGGCGTCTCCGAGGAGGCGGGGACGGGGTCGGTCGCGAGGGAGATCGACGCGGGAACGGGCGAGTCGGCGGACGACTGACCGTCCGCGTCGGTCTCCGTCCCCCGCGTCTACGGCCCGCTATTCGGTTATCTCGACCTCGACGGCGTCACGATCGACCGCGAGCCGGAAGGTCGGCACCGTCCGGTAGACGACCTCGACGACGTTCTTCCGCTCCAGACTCCGGAGCGCGCGGCGGACCTCCCCCACCTCGGGGTCGATGTCGTACGCCTCCCGGAGGGCCTCGAGGACGCTCACGACCGACTGCGAGCGCTCGTCCGGGCCGGCGACGACCGCGAACACCCGCGCTTCGAGCTCCGGGACGCGGATCGCGTCGGGCGCGCCCCCCTTCGCGACCGCGTCCGCCTCGATGCCGGGCTCGACGTCGACGAGGTCGTTCGCCTCCGCGGTCGCCCGGATCAGGCTGTCGTCGTCGCGGTAGTAGTACTCCTTGAGGTGGTCCTCGAGGTAGCGGTGGACCTCGCTGCCGCCGTCGACGCCCCACGCCTCCTCCAGCTCGGAGTTCTTCGTCGGCTGGAGGCGGACGACGTCGGCGAGGCGGTCGAGTTCCTCGTCGGTCAGGCTCATCGGTCCTCGACCGCGCTCGCCGCGCGGATCACGGTCGCCTCGTCGAACTTCGGCCCGACGAGCTGGAGCCCGACCGGGAGCCCGTCGGCCTCGCCCGCCGGCACCGAGATCGCGGGCAGGTTCGCGAGGTTGACGGGCGTCGTGTTCGCGTCCGCGAGGTACATCCGCAACGGGTCCTCGAGGCTCTCGCCCAGCTCGAAGGGGAGCACGGGCATCGTCGGCGAGGCGATCACGTCCACGTCGTCGAAGGCGTCCTCGAAGTCACGGCGAACCCACTCGCGGGCGTCCTGGGCCTTCTCGTAGTACTTGTCGTGGTAGCCCGCCGAGAGCGCGTACGTCCCGAGCAGGATCCGGCGTTTGACCTCCGCGCCGAACGCCTCGCGGGTCTCCGCGAACGACTCGTTCCAGTTGCCGTCGCCCTCGGCGCGGTGGCCGTAGCGCACCCCGTCGAAGCGGGCGAGGTTCGAGGAGGCCTCGCTCGTCGCGATCACGTAGTACGCCTGGACCGCGTGCTCGACCGAGGGCAGGGAGATCTCCGTCGTCTCCGCGCCCTGTGCCTCGAGGTCGGCGATCGCGGCCTCGACCGTCTCGACCACGCGCTCGTCCGCGCCCTCGAAGAGTTCGGTGGGAACGCCGACGGTCAACCCGTCCACGTCGCCGTCCGCGGCCGCGGCGTAGCCGCCCTCGGGGACGCCCGCGTCCGCGCCCGCCGCCTCGGCCGGATCGCGGGTCGTCCCGTCGTGGGGGTCCGGGCCCGCGATGACCGACAGCGCCTCGGCGGCCTCCTCGACGGTGCCCGCGATCGGGCCGATCTGCTCGAGCGAGTTGGCGTACGCGACGAGCCCGTACCGCGAGACGAGCCCGTAGGTGGGTTTGATCCCGACGACGCCACAGAAGGCGGCCGGACAGCGCACCGAGCCGCCCGTGTCCGAGCCCAGCGCCACGTCGGCCTCGCCCGCCGCGACCGCCGCCGCCGACCCACCGGAGGAGCCGCCGGGCACGCGCTCGGGGTCCACGGGGTTCCGCGTCGGGCCGAACGCGGAGGTCTCCGTGGTGGTCCCCATCCCGAACTCGTCCATGTTGGCCTTGCCGACGACCGTCGCGCCGGCGTCGGTCAGCCGCTCGACCGCGGTCGCGGAGTACGGCGGGACGTAGTCGGCGAGCATCTCCGAGCCGCAGGTGGTCCGGACGCCGGCCGTCGAGATGTTGTCCTTGATCGCGACGGTCGTGCCCGCGAGCGGCCCCTCGGCGTCGCCCTCGATCGTCTCCTCGGTGATGAACAGGTTGAGATCGGCCGCCATCTACGACACCTTCGGCCCCTTGAAGAAGCCGTCCTCCGTCTCGGCGGCGTTCGCGAGCGCCTCCTCCTGGCTCAGTCCGTCCTCGGTCTCGTCGGGGCGCATCACGTTGACGAGGTCCTCCTCGCGCTCGAGGTCGGGGACCTCGTCGAGCGCCTCGAAGTACTCGAGGATCTCCGCGAACTGCTCGGCGAACGCATCGCGTTCGCCCTCCGCCAGGCGGACGCGGGCCAGGTCGGCGACGTGTTCCACTTCGTCGGCGTCGACGACGGGCTCCGCGTCACCGTCGTCGTCGGCACCCGCCCCGGCGGCGTCCTCCTCCCCGCCGGACTCGACCGGATCGGCGTCCGGATCCGCGGTGTCTGTCATACGCGGAGATACGACGGACCGGGAGTAAGGGTTTCGGAACGGCAGACCGCTCCGTTACTCGTCTGCGGCCTCGGCGTCGGCGTCAGCGCGAACCGTCACCACCGGCGGGTCGGCCAGCCGAACGACCTTCTCGGAGACGCTCCCGAGCAGGTAGCGCTTGACGCCGGTGCGGCCCTCGGTTCCCATCACGACGAGGTCGATGTCGTTCTCGTCGATGTACTCGAGGATGGCCTCGTGGGGGTTGCCTCCCCGAACCGCGGCCACCGTCTCGATCCCCTCGAAGTCGGCCGCGAGCTCCTCGACGAACGGCGTGGCTCGCTCCTCGAGCTCCCGTTTCCGCTCCTCCTCGGAGGGCCGATCGCTCGAGTAGCCTTTCGGTCCCGAGATGTAGTTGCCGCTCATGCCGAGCGTGAACTGACGCGTGTCGACGACGTGTAACACGTGAACCGTCGCGTCGAACGCCTCGGCGATCTCCCGTACGTGTGCTATCGCGGCCTCGGATCCGGCACTCCCGTCCGTGGGATACAGTATGTGCTTGTACATGTCGTCACCAAGCCAACCATCCGCACGGGTATATAAAATCCCACCGGCGAGAGCGAGGAATGCCAGGGGCGCGGTTGCGAGCGACCACCGAACCCGATCGCGGCGGGGCCGCCTGGCCGCGACTACAGCAGGTCGTTCGCGACCAGCCGGTCGACGGCCTCGCGCAGTCGTTCCTCGCTCGCGGCGTAGGAGATCCGCGCGAATCCGGGCGCGTTGAACGCGCTCCCGGGGACACACGCCACGGACGCCTCCTCGATGGCGCGCTCACACCAGGCCGCGTCGTCCTCGCCGACCGGGATCATCATGTAGAACGCCCCGTCGCCGACGTCGACGTCGACGCCGTGCTCGTCGAACAGGTCGACGAGCAGGTCGCGGCGGTCGGCGAACGCCTCGCGCATCTCCTCGACGGACGCGTCGGTGTTCTCGAGCGCCTCGACGCCCGCGCGCTGGACGAAGTTGGTCGCACACGAGACCGAGTGCGAGTGGAGCTTGCCCGCCTCCCCGACGAAGTCGCCCTTCGCGTGGAGATAGCCCAGCCGCCAGCCGGTCATCGAGTACGCCTTCGAGAAGCCGTTGATCGTGACCGTACGGTCGGCCATTCCCTCGAGGCTCGCGAGCGAGACGTGGTCGGCGTCGTAGACGATCCGCTCGTAGATCTCGTCGGAGATGACGGCCACGTCGTGCTCGACCGCGAGGTCGCGGACGCCCGAGAGCGCCGCCTCCGAGAACACCGCGCCCGTCGGGTTCGACGGCGAGTTGACGACGAGCAGTTCGGTGTCGTCCGAGACCGCCTCGGCGAGGTCGTCGAGGGCGGGTTCGAGCTGGAAGCCGTGCGGGGCGAGGTCGACGCGGGTGAGGTCGCCGCCAGCGAGCTTCACCATCGCCTCGTAGGAGACCCAGGCGGGATCCAAAAGCACCACCTCGTCCCCGTCGTCGATCAGCGTCTGGAACGTCTCGTACAGCGCCTGCTTGCCGCCGGGGGTGACGATCACCTCGTCGGCGCTCGCGTCGATCCCGTCGCCGCGGAGCTTGGCGGCGATCGCCTCCCGGAGCGGCGGGATCCCGTTCGAGGAGGTGTAGCCGGTGTGGCCGGCGTCGAGGGCGTCCTTCCCCGCCTCGACGACGTTCTCGGGCGTGTCGAAGTCGGGTTCGCCGACCGAGAGGTCGACGACGTCCGCTCCCTCGGCCTCCTTCTCCGCGGCCAGGTTCGATATCGCCAGCGTCGCGCTGGGCTCTACGCGTCCGATCCGGTCGGAGTAGTCGTAGTCGTGTGCGTCGGTCATTGTGTTCCGTTGGTCGGTCAGTCGAGTTCCTCCGCGAGGTCGACGGCGGCGTTCGCGGCCTCCGCGCCCTTGTCGATCCGCTCGCGGGCCTCCGCGCCCGACATCCCCGGCCCGCTCACGCCGAAGGTGACGGGGGTGTCGCGGTCGAGGCTCACGTCGGTGAGCTTCTCCGCGGTCGCGTTCGCGATGACGCGGTCGTGATCGGTGTCGCCGGTGACGATGGCGCCGACGACGGCGACCGCGTCGACGTCCTCGCGCCGCGCCAGGCGGTCAGCCGCGAGCGGGCTGTCGTACGCGCCCGGCACGCTCACTTCGTCGACGACGACCGCGTCGCGCTCGGCGGCCGCCTCCCTAGCGGCCTCGGCCATCGGCTCCGTGACGGAGTCGTTGAACCGCGCCACCACCAGTCCCAGCGAGACCATACCACGGCTCGGAGGGGGGGCGGCAAAGGTCTACCGTTCGGCGACGACGCCCGGCGCGCTCGACCGAGGTCGCTCGGAGGGTGTTTAAGAGGTTCGCGCCCGTACCGGAGGACATGACGGACCACCTCGAAACGGCGACGTTCGGCGGCGGCTGCTTCTGGTGTATCGAGGCGGCGCTCGAGGAGCTCTCGGGCGTCGAGTCGGTGACCTCCGGCTACGCCGGGGGCCACACGGAGAACCCGACGTACCGGGAGGTCTGTTCCGGCGAGACGGGCCACGCGGAGGTCGTCCAGGTGGAGTACGACCCCGGCGTAGTCGGCTACGACGACCTGCTGGAGGTCTTCTTCACGATCCACGACCCGACGCAGCTCAACCGGCAGGGCCCCGACGTGGGGAGCCAGTACCGGTCGATCGTCTTAACGCACGACGAGGACCAGCGCGAGCGGGCCGCGGCGTACATCGAGGCGCTCGACGAGGAGTACGACGACGAGGTCGTGACCGAACTCGAGCCACTGGAGACGTTCTACCGCGCCGAGGAGAAACACCAGGACTACTTCGCGAAGAACCCCGACGACGCCTACTGTACCTTCCACGCGCAGCCGAAGGTCGAGAAGGTGCGAGAGACGTTCGAGGCGAAGCTCGCGAAGTAGCCGTAGCGACTGCGACGGCGCGCCGGCGGCGACGGAGAGCCAAACCGCTTTAGGAGCCCCGCCGTAAGGGGCGGTAATGGCGACGTGCGAGGAGTGCGGGGAGTACGAGAACCTCCCGTACCAGTGTCGACGGTGTGGGCGGACGTTCTGTGCGGACCACCGCCTGCCGGAGAACCACGACTGTCCGGGGCTCGCCGAGTGGAACGACCCCGGCGGCGTCTTCGACAGCGGCTTCGACGACGGCGTCGAGGGCGGGAACCGCGCCGACGCCGACGACGGCGTCGCGAGTCGGGTGAAACGGCGGATCGAGCGCGAGACGGGGACCGGCGGCCTGCTCGGGTACTTCCGCGGGAACGCGACGTACGTGTTGCTCGCGCTGATGTGGCTCACCTTCGTCGCGCAGTGGGCGGTGACGCTCACGCTGGGCGAGGCGGCCCACAGCCAGATCTTCGTGTTGCGGTCGGACGCGATCGGAAACGTCTGGACGTGGGTCACCTCCGTCTTCTCGCACTCGCGGGGCGGGCTGTACCACATCCTCGGAAACAGCATCGTGCTGTTCTTCTTCGGCCCGCTCGTCGAGCGTGCGGTCGGATCGCGGAAGTTCCTCGGCTTCTTCCTCGTCTCGGGGATCCTCGCCGGGCTCGGCCACGTGCTGTTCGTGCTCGCGACCGGCGGGCTCGTCGGCGTGCTCGGAGCCAGCGGCGCGACGTTCGCGATCCTCGGCGTCCTGACGGTGTGGCGGCCGAACCTCGAGATCCTGTTGTTCTTCGTGATCCCGATGAAGCTCAAGTACCTCACCTGGGGCGTGGCGCTGATCTCCGCGTTCCTCGTGGTCTCGACGGGCGCGGGCGGCGTCGGCGGCATCGCCCACGTCGCCCACCTGATCGGGTTCGCGATCGGCCTGGCGTTCGGCACGCGCAACCGCGACCTCGCGAGCCGCGCGGGCGGTGCCGGCGGGGTCTCGATGGGCGGCGGTCGCGTCCGCGGTCCGGGCGGTCCCGGCGGACCGGGCGGTCCCGGCGGGAGGTTCTGAATGTCGCCCCCGGGGCGGTCGCCCTCGCGGACGCCCTCCGTCGACGCCGACGCCCTCGCACGCCCGGAGTTCCTGCCCGACCCGGACCGGTCGCGCGAGGAGATGGAGTCGCTCCAGCGCGAGCTGGCGGCGGCGGCGACGTTCGCGGACGACCTCGGATTCGCGCCCGACGCCGTCGCGATCGACGAGCCCGCGAACCTCTCGACTGGGCTGCCGCCCGCGAGACCCGAACCGCTCGGGGACATCGCAACTCCTGACGGGGACGCCGACTCCGACGCCCCCGTCGTCGTCGGGATCGACCAGGCGTTCCGTCCCGAGCGCGACGAGGCGATATCGGCCGCGGTCGCGATCCGCGGCGGGCGCGTGATCGAGTACGCGGACGCGGTCACGCCGCTCTCGATCCCGTATATTCCGGGACTGTTGGCGTTCCGCGAGGGCGGACCGATCCTCGCCGCGCTCGAGGACCTCTCCGTCACGCCCGACCTCGTCGTCTGTGACGGCTCCGGCCGGATCCACTTCCGACAGGCCGGGATCGCGACCCACGTCGGCGTGATCCGCGACCTGCCGAGCGTCGGCGTCGCGAAGAGCCTCCTCTGTGGCGAACCCGACGAGCCGGTCGGGGAGCGCCCCGAGGACTGGTCGACCCCGATCCGCGCCGACGACTCGGTCGAGCGGGTCGAGGGGGCCGGCTCGCCGAAGGGCGATCCCGACGCCGACCCGCCCGTCATCGGGCACGCGTACCAGTCGCGGCAGTACCCGAACAGCCGACGGGTGAACCCGCTGTACGTGAGTCCCGGTCACCGCATGTCCGCGGAGACGGCCGTCGATCTCGTCGCGGCGCTGTGTGCCGGCTACAAGCTGCCGGAGCCGACCCGGCTCGCGGACGCGCACGCGGATCGGGTCAAGCGTCGGCTCGACGCCGACGAGTGATCGGCGCGACCCCTCCAACCCCTCCGGCTCTTCCGGACCCTCGCGGCTCGGATCCCGGTCCTCCGGACTCGGATCTTCAAGGCTTTAAGCGCGCGGAGTGACCGCCCCGATATGAGCCACCGGATCCTGCTTTTGGGCGCGCCGGGCGCGGGCAAGGGGACACAGAGCGCGAAACTCGCCGAGGAGTACGGGATCGACCACGTCACCACCGGCGACGCGCTCCGGGCGAACAAGGACATGGAGACGGAGTACGGGACGCCCCGATCGTTCATGGAGGCGGGCGAGCTCGTCCCGGACCCGGTCGTCAACGAGATCGTGAAGACGGCCCTGGAGAACGCCGACGGGTTCGTGCTCGACGGCTACCCGCGGAACCTCGAGCAGGCCGAGTACCTCTCCGGGATCACGGACCTCGACGCAGTCGTCCTCCTCGACGTCGACGACGAGGTGCTCGTCGACCGGCTCACCGGCCGCAGAGTGTGTACCGAGTGCGGCGCGAACTACCACGTCGACTTCCAGCCCCCCGAGGAGGCGGGAGTCTGTGACGAGTGCGGCGGCGAGCTGATCCAGCGCGACGACGACACCGAGGAGACCGCGCGCGAGCGGCTCGAGGTGTTCGCCGAGAACACCGAGCCCGTGATCGACCACTTCCGCGAGGAGGGCGTCCTCGAGGAGGTCGACGGCGAGGCGACTCCCGACGAGGTCTTCGACCGGATCCGCGGCGTCGTCGAGGAGTGATCGGCGGGTCGTCACGGCGCGATCGCGGCCGTCGTCCCGAAGCGATCGCGACGACGATCCTACAAGGTTCTTAACCGTCGACCGCTAACCGGTCGATAATGAGTAAGGTCGAACGGCGGGTCCGCTCGCTCGTCACGGAGGACGGCGAGATGCGGGACGCGCTCGAAACCGTCCTCGACCGCGCCACCGACGGCGAGGTCCAGTGGGTCGACGTCCGCGACGAGATCACGAGCGGACAGTGGGGACGGCTCATCGAGAAGGAGATCCTCGTCGACGGCGAACGCGGGTTCGCGCTCGCCGATCGCGACGGCATCGAGGCGGGACTGACCGACGACGACGCGACCGGCGGGGGCGGCGGCGACGTCGAGACCCCGGAGACCACCTCGTGGACGAAGTGGGACAAGCTGGCGGCGCTGGCGACGGTCGGCGCGTTCGTCGGCTACGCGGTCGGTCCGGTCCGGAACGTCATCGCCGGCGGGATCGATCTGGTGTTGGGACCGCTCGTCGAACTCGTCCCCTTCTACGTCATCATCATGGTGATCGCGTTGGGGACCGGGCTCTACTCCACGCTGTTGCGCGCGGGACTGATGGACATGGAGAAGATGAGCCAGTACCAGGACCGCATGAAGGACATCCAGGAGCGGCGCAAGGAGGCCAAAGAGCGCGACGACCAGGAGGCGCTCGACGCGATCCAACAGGAGCAGATGGACGCGATGGGCGACCAGCTCGGGATGTTCAAAGAGCAGTTCCGCCCGATGGTGTGGATCATGTTCCTGACCATCCCGGCGTTCCTCTGGATGTTCTGGGTCATCGGCTACCGCGGCTCCGACCCGGCGTACCCCGCCATCGCCGCCCAGGAGCTCGTCGTCCCCCTCGCCGGTACGGTCACCTGGGACGCCGGCCTCGTCGGCCCCATCCAGATGTGGATCGTCTGGTACTTCCTCTGCTCGATGGCGTTCACCCAGCTGGTCCAGAAGAGCCTCAACATCTCGATGTCGCCGTCCTCGTCGTAGACGGCGCGTCGGGGTCCGCCCGTCCACGGTGTGACCGTCCGCGGCGTGGACCCCTCGGATCGTGAGTCGTCCGCGGAGCGATCCCTCGCGGACGTCGTCTTCCCCCTCGTCTACTGGTCGTCGTCGGCGACCGCCTCGTCGGCCTCGTCGGCCTCGACCTCCTCCGCGACCGCCTCGAAGGCCGCGAGGATCACGCGTTTACACGCCTGTCCCTCCGTCGTCCAGTGGTGGGCGTAATCCAGCATGTCGTCGTAGATGTCGGGTTTACACCCCGCCGCCTGCGGATGGCCGCCGCCGTTCACCCTCCCGGCGACCTCGTGGGCGTGTCTGAATCCATCGGAGCCGCGGATCGACGCCGACCCCGCCGGCTTGACGATGACGGCGGCGTCGGCTCCACGCTCGCGAAGTTCCTCGGCCACCTCGTTCTGTGAACACCGGCCGTACGTCACCGCGACGTGCCAGTCGCCGACCTCGTGGGTGGCGGCGCGCTCGACGGCGGCGTCGATCCGCGCGGCCTTCTCGACCCGGCGCGACTCGACGTACTCGCGGACGACCTCGGGGAGGTCCGCGCCGTACGCGCCGATCACGGTCGCGTACTCCTCGCCGCCGGACCAGTAGGAGTAGTCGGCCAAGTCGTCCGACCGCGGGTCCTCCTTGATCCAGAGGTCGTGGTCACGGGTCACGGCGGCGAGTTCGCTCCAGCGCTCGTCGAAGGAGTGATCCAGCGTTCGGAGGGTCACGTCGGCGGTACACTCCTCTTCGGAGTCGCCGACGACGAGGTCGACGCCGCGCTCGCGGACGGCCGCCGCGACCGCGTCATCCCACTGGTGGTGGTCGAACCACCGGATCGACGCACACGACGCCGAGAGCGCGTCCAGGGCCTCCTCGATCGGCTCGAACTCGTCGGGACAGAGGTCACAGACGTAGAGGTCGATCCCGTCGTCCGCGTACGCGACGACGCGCTTGAGGGCGGTGTCGAGCGAGTACGGCCCGGCCGAGATCAGTCCCACCGGCGACTGCGTGTGGGCGTCCGCCGTGGGGTCGTCGGATTCGCCGTCAGCGTCGTCGCCGTCGACGACGCCGACCCCCCGGTCCTCGCCGTCCTCGGCGGTTCGCTCCGCGATGGCGGCCTCGAAGTCGGCCACATCGAGGGCGGCGTCGTACGTCTCGCGGATCATCGCCGCGCAGGCGAGGCCGTCGGCGTCGCCGTCGGCGATCACGACGGCCTCGCTGCCCTCGACCGTCTCGCGGGCGCGCCGCTCCGCGCGTTCGTCGTCGAGCGAGTCCGGATAGAAGAACCCCGTTCCGGGGAGTTTGGTGTACCGAGACAGGGGACTCCCCGCCTCGTCGATGAGATCGTCGTCCATACCCGCAGGCCGGGCGGCAGCGGGAAAACTCCGCCGCTCCACGGCGGAGCGGCACCGGCCCGGGGGCGTCGACCTGTCCCGGCCCGATCCCGCGGCCGAGGACCGAACCATCTAACCCCCCGCCGACCCGTTCGGGGAGCGTGAACGAGCGCGACGCCCTCCGGAGACTCGCGGCCGGCCTGTCTCACGCCGGCAACGACGCGGCGGTCGTGGACGGCACCGTCATCACCACGGACATGCTCCACGAGCGGACCGACTTCCCGCCGGGGACGACCCGGTACACGGCTGGGTGGCGCGCGGTCGGCGCGTCGCTGTCGGACGTGGCGGCGATGGGCGCGGAGGCGACCGCCGCCGTGGCGGTGTACGCCGACGAGTCGTTCGATCCCGACGAGCTCGACGAGTTCGTCGCCGGCGCGGTCGACGTCTGTGCGGCGGTCGACGCCGAGTACGTCGGCGGCGACCTCGACGCCCACGCGGAGTTCACGACCGCGACGACCGCGATCGGGAGCGTCGTCGACTCCGACTCCGACACCGGCACCGGCACCGGTGCGGTCACCCGGTCCGGCGCGTCGCCCGGCGAGGCGCTCTGTGTCACCGGCGAGTGGGGGCGGTCGGCGGCGGCGCTCCGGCTCTTCGAGCGAGGGACCGAGACCGCCGTCGACCGGGCGAACGACCTCTTCCGGTTCACGCCGCGGGTCGCTGACGGCCGCGCGCTCGGGGGGAGCGCGACGGCCATGATGGACTCCTCGGACGGGCTCGCGCGGTCGCTCCACCAGCTCGCGGAGGCGAGCGGGGTCGGGTTCGCGCTCGACCGCGACGCGCTCCCCGTTCACCCCGCCGTCGACGACGTGGCCGACGACGAGGGGGAGCGGTTCGAGCTCGCCGCACACTTCGGCGAGGACTTCGAGCTCGCGTGTACGGTTCCGGAGCCGGCCCTTGAGCGGGTCCGGGAGGCGTGTCCGGCCGGGCTCGTCCGCGTCGGATCGGTCCGCGAGGCGGACGCCGGCGTCACCGTCGACGGCGAGCCGCTGCCGGACCGCGGGTACACCCACGGGTGAGTCGACGTCGACGGGACGCGTAGAAGGGCCCTCAGCTGCGCTGTTCGTCCGCGTTGGTCTCGGACTCCTCGAGCTCCTCGAGGTCGACTTCGACGTCCTCCTCGGCGAGATCCTCCTCGAGGTCCGCGCCGTCGATGTCGGCCTGGATATCGTCGAGTTCGGCGTCGATCTCCTCGTCCGTGCTCTCGGCCTCGGCGTCGGCGTCGCCGCTCGAGGCGTCGGCCTTGCCGAGCTCGCCCTTGAGCGTCTCCAGTTCGGCGTCGACCTCGCTGTCCGTCGAGAGCTCCTCCAGCTCGCGGTCGATGTTGTCCTTGTCCGAGAGCGCGTCCTCGAACGCGCCGGTCTCCTCGAGCTCGTCCATCGCCTCCGCGCGCGCCTCCATCTCCTCGGTGCGCTCCTCGGCCCGCTCGATCGATCGGCTCACGTCCTCCATCTCGTCGCCGACGCCCGTCATCGCCTCCGAGACGCGCGAGGAGGCCTCCGCCGCCTCGTAGCGGGCCTTCATCGTCTCCTTCTTCGTCCGGAACTCCTCGATGCGGTTCTGGAGCTTGTTCTTCTTCTCGACGAGCTGCTCCTGGGTGTCGTTCAGCTTCGCGATCTGTCCCTCCAGCTCCTCGATCTGGGTCATCTTCGACTTCTTCTTCTCTAAGGCCTTCCGCGCGAGGTCGTCGCGGTCCTGCTGGACCGCCTCCCGAGCCTGTCGGTTGTGCTTCTCGACGTTCTCCTCGAGCTTGCGTTTCTGGATCTCCAGGCGCTTCTTCTGGGTCGTGAGGTCCGCGATCCCCTGTTTGACGTCCTGAAGCTCGTCGCGCATCTGCTCGTAGGAGTAGTCGAGCGACTCGGTCGGGTCCTCGGCCCGATTGAGGAGGGCGTTCACCTTTGAGCGGATGACGTAGGAGGCGCGCGAGAGGATTCCCATGGGCGTCATACACGCTCCATCCGTTAAAACCTCATGTGGTTCTCCTCCGGACTCAGGTGGTCCTCTCCCGGAGCGCCGGCGTCGACGGGGCGACCGTATCCTAAAGATTTATTCGAGATGTAGTTAGATTCGATACCATGGACATCGGCGTACTGACCGTTCCGTTCGGTGGAGAATCGATCGAGGACGCGTTCGCGTACCTCTCGGGACTCGACGTCGACGCGGTCGAACTCGGCGTCGGCGGCTTCCCCGGCGAGGACCACGTCGACCGCGAGGCGTACCTCGCCGACGAGTCGAAGCGGGCGGCGCTCGCCGACCTGCTCGACGCACACGACCTGCGCGTCTCCGCGCTGGCGACCCACAACAACCCGCTCCATCCCGACGACGAGCGCGCCGCGGAGGCGGACCGGGAACTGCGCGAGGCGATCGAGTTGGCCGACCTGCTCGGCGTCGACACCGTCACCTGCTTCTCCGGACTGCCCGCGGGCGCACCCGGCGACTCGACGCCCAACTGGATCACGGCTCCGTGGCCGACGGAGCACGCGGAGGCCCACGAGTACCAGTGGGAGGAGGTCGCGATCCCGTACTGGAGCGATCTCGCCGAACACGCCGAACACCACGGCGTCGACGTCGCCATCGAGATGCACCCGAACATGCTGGTGTACGAGCCGACCGGCATGCTCGCGCTCCGGGAGGCGACGAACGACCGAGTGGGCGCGAACTTCGATCCTTCCCACCTCTACTGGCAGGGGATCGACGTCACCGAGGCGATCCGCTTCCTGGGCGAGCGGGACGCGATCCACCACGTTCACGCGAAGGACACGAAGGTCTACGAGTCGAACGCCCGCGTAAAGGGCGTTCTCGACACGGCCGACTACACCGAGGAGCCGGACCGCTCGTGGCTGTTCCGCTCGATCGGGTACGGGCATGGGGAGGCCCACTGGAAGGACGTGGTCTCGACGCTCCGGATGGTCGGCTACGAGGGTGCGCTCTCGATCGAACACGAGGACTCGCTTACCTCCCCGCGCGAGGGGTTGGAGAAGGCCGTCGACGTGCTCTCGCGGGCCGTCTTCGAGACCCAACCGGGCGACGCCTACTGGGCGGAGTGAGAACCCGAACGATGACCGACGACCCACTGAAGATCGGCGTTCTGGGGTATCGATTCATGGGCAAAGCGCACGCGAACGCGCTGGCGCGGCTTCCGATGTTCTTCCCCGACGCGCCCGCCATCGAGCGGCACACGCTCGTCGGGCGCGACGAGGAGGCGCTCGCGGCGGCGGCCGACCGGTTCGGCTTCGCCCACACCGAGACCGACTGGGCCGACGCCATCGAGGCGGTCGACGTCTTCTACAACCTCGGGCCGAACCACGTCCACGTCGAGCCGTCGGTCGCCGCGCTGGAGGCGGGCGTCCCCGTCCTCTGTGAGAAGCCGCTCGCGCCCACCCTCGAGGGGGCCGAACGGATGTGCGAGGCGGCCGCGGACGCCGACGTTCCCGCCGGCTGCGCGTTCAACTACCGGTTCGTCCCGGCGATCCGGCACGCGCGGGACCTGATCGCGGACGGCGAGATCGGCGAGGTCCGACACGTCCGCGGGCGGTACCTCCAGGACTGGCTCGCCGACCCCGACGCGCCCTGGGCGTGGCGGCTGGACGCCGACCTCGCCGGCTCGGGCGCGCTCGGCGATCTCGGCGCGCACTCGATCGACCTCGCGCAGTTCCTCGTCGGGGACGCCGTCGACGGGATCGACCGCGTCTCCGGTCACCTCGAGACGTTCGTCGCGGAGCGCCCCGTCCTCGACGACGACGGGGCCGTCGAGGAGTACCGCGACGTGACCGTCGACGACGCGTTCTCGGCGCAGGTCGCCTACGAGTCCGGCGCGATGGGCACCTTCGAGGCGTCGCGGTTCGCGACGGGACACAAGAACGACCACACGATCGAGGTCCACGGATCGGCGGGCAGCCTGCGGTTCTCGCTCGAGCGGCTGAACGAACTGGAGGTGCTCCGCGAGGGGGACCGCGGCTACGAGACGGTGCTCGTCACCGACGAGTCGGATCCGTACGTCGACCGCTGGTGGCCGCCGGGCCACGTGCTCGGCTGGGAGCACACGTTCGTCCACGAGAACTACGAGTTCCTCTCCGCGGTCGCCGAGGGCGGCGAGTTCTCGCCGTCGTTCGAGGAGGGATATCGAGTCCAGCGCACCCTCGACGCGATCGAACGGTCCGACGAGCGCCGCGAGTGGGTCTCGGTGGAGTAGCCCGCCTGCCCACCTCATCGCGGGCGGGACGAGGGCCCTTCACGCCGCGACCGGCGCGGCTTCCGCGCCGTTCTCCTCCGCCCACTCGTCGATCGCGGAGTCTTCCTCGGGCTCGTAGCTGCCGAGCGTCTCGCTCCGGTCGAACGCGACCGGCTCCCAGACGACCTCCACGGTCTCGTCGCCGGTGGCGTTCGGCACCGTCACCCGGTCTCCCGGGCGGACGACGCCCTCGCCGGGCCAGCCGCCGAAGGTCACGGAGTCGTCGGGATCCTCCCCGCGGACGTACAGCTCCTCGGCCGGGATCGGATCCGGACCGACCGCGGTGACGACGAGGCTCTCGTTTTCCCGGTCGACCTCGAACTCCGCGTCCGGCGGGGCGACGCCGTCGATGAGTCCGAACACCGCCGCGCCGACGACCGCCAGCACCAACACCACGATCCCGACGAGGATCCCGGTCCCCGCCATCGGCGCGAACCCCCGTTCGTCCTCTCGGTACCCGCTCATTCGTCCCTCCCTCCGCCACGGGCGGTATAAGGGTTTGCCCGCCGGCTATCAGTCGGGATAACGGGAGAGAGCGGCGGTTCGAACCGGAACCCCGTTATCCGAGGGAGCCCTATCCGACCCCGTGAACTCGTGGATCGAGAACCCGGAGGGCGGGCGGGACCGCGGTCTCCGGGCGCTGGGACGCGCGTGGGTCGAGGTGCTCGTTCGACCGCGACGCTTCTTCGCCAACGGGGTCGCTCCGGGCGACCAGGCTCCCGGGCTGACGTTCGCGGCGGCCGTCGCCGCCGTCTTCGTCACCGGATGGGTCGCGACCGAGCCGACCGTGGTGCCGGGGATCGCCGAGAGCGCGGCGCTCTCCGCGGCCGTCGTCGTGTTGCTCGTCACGGCGCTCGCGGCCCCCGTCGGACTCCACCTGACCGCCGCGCTCGCGACGGTATCGCTCGTGATCGCCAGCCTACAGATCGACGACGGGCTCTCGTTTCGCGAGCGCGGCGGCGTGAGCGAGACGGTACAGGTGGTCGCGTACGCGAGCGCGCCGATGGCGCTCGCCGGCCCGCCGATCCCGGCCCTCCGGGTCGTCTGCGGCGGATACGCGACGCTGTTGTTGCTGTTGGGCGTCCACGCGGTCCACGGGACCTCCCCGCTCCGGACGCTGCTCGCCGGACTTCCGGCGGCGACGTTCGGGTACGGGATCGGCTACCGGGTCGTGGCCGCGGCGCGGACGCTTCTGGGCTGACCCGCCGACCGACTCGCGGCGTGACGGATGTTACTCATCCGCATCCGAACGCCTTTCGACAACCGTTTTAGGCGTGAGGCACTCGAGACACGCAAATGGGATCCTGTATCATCTGTGGCGTCGACGTGGACGGCGGCGGCCGTATCTGCCGCTCACACCAAGAGGACGTGGTCTTCGACTTCCGCGGCGACAGCCCGGACCAGCTCGTCGCGAACCGCTTCTACCGCGGCGTCGTCGACGGCTACGCCGAGTTCGGCGTGTTCATCGACCTCGCGCCGGGAGTCACGGGACTGCTCCACCGCTCGGAGCTCGACAGGCGGCTCGACAGCCTCGAGTGGGAGCCGGGCGACGACGTGTTCGTCCAGGTGAAAGGCGTCCGTGACAACGGGAACATCGACCTCTCGTGGTCGATCCGGCAGGCCGACCGCGAGTTCCGCGGGGCGCTCGTCCAGGACGGCGAGACCGAGTACGTGCCCGGCGAGGACGCCGACGAGGACGAAACCGCGGACGACGCCGACGAGGAGCCGGAGGCGACCCCCGACGCCGCGGGAAATGAGCGCTCCGAGGAGACCGACGCGGCCGTCGCAGCCGCCGTGTCGGGATCCTCGGGCAACTCGGACGACTCGGACGACACCGAGGTGAACGCGGACGAGACGGCCGCGGACGAAACGACCGCCGAGGAAACGGACGCGAACGAAACGACCGCCGAGGAAACGGACGCGAACGAAACGACTACCGAGGAGACGGAAGCGGACGAAACGGCCGCCGACGAGACGACCGTCGAGGGGAGCGACGAGGCCGACGACGCCGACGCGGAGTACGAGCGCGTCGATATCGAGACCCTTCCCGATCTCGTCGACGAGACGGTCCGGTTGGAGGGCGAGGTCGTGAGCACGCGCCAGACGGGCGGCCCGACCATCTTCGAGCTCCGCGACGCGACCGGCGTCGTCGACGCGGCCGCCTTCGTCGAGCCCGGCGTCCGAGCGTACCCCGAGGTCGAGGTCGGCGACGCGATCCGGATCGACGGCGAGGTCGAGCGCCGCCGCGGCGACATCCAGGTGGAGACGGAGGCGCTCGCGGTGCTCGAGGGCGAGGAGGCCGAGGCGGTCCGCCGCCGGCTCGCCGAGGCGCTCACCGCGAAGGCCCGCCCTGAGGGGCTCCAGCCGCTCGCGGGCGACGAGGCCGTCGCCGAACTCGGCGAGGGACTGCTCGACGCCGCCGAGGCGGTCCGGCGGGCGGTCCTCGAGTCGCGACCCGTCGTGGTGCGTCACCCGGCCACCGCAGACGGCTACGTCGCCGGCGCGGCCGTCGAGCGCGCCGTGCTCCCGCTGATTCGCGACGAGCACGCGAAAAGCGACGCGGAGTACCACTACTTCACCCGCCGACCGACGGAGGAGCCGGTGTACGACATGGACGCGGCGACGAACGACGTCACCCGCATGCTCCAGGACCGCGACCGGCACGACGAGAAGCTCCCGCTCTTCTTGCTCGTCGGCACCGGCTCGACCGTCGAGTCCGCCGACGGGCTCGACCTGCTCTCCGTCTACGACGTGGAGGCGGTGGTCGTCGACGCCGCGGTCGCGGACCCCGAGACGCGCGAGCAGGTCGACACGCTCGTGTCGCCGGAGCTCGCCGACGTCGACGACGACCTCTCGACGGGCGCGCTCGCCGCCTCGCTCGCCTCGGCGATCAACGACGAGATCCGCTCCGACCTCGTCCACCTGCCCGCCGTGAGCTACTGGGCGGACGCGCCGGACCGGTACGTCGACCTCGCGCGCGACGCGGGGTACGACCGCGAGCGCATCGCGGAGCTCCGCGAGGCGGTGGCGCTCGAGGCGTACTACCAGTCGTACCAGGACAAACGCGAGCTCATCGCCGACCTGCTGTTCGAGGACGGCGGCGACCTCGCCGCGCACGTCTCCGAGCAGTTCCGCGAGAAGCTCGAGACCGAGATCGAGACCGCGAGCGCCAACGTCGTCACGGAGTCCGTCGACGGCGTCGAGTTCGCGCTGCTCGACACCGACGAGTACACCCACCGGTTCGACTTCCCGCCGACGCCGCTGCTCCTGGACGACCTCCACCGGCGGCGCGCGAACGGCGACGCGTTCGCCACGGTCGGCATCGGCACCGACGAGCTGTACGTCCGGTCGACCGCGGACCTGTCGGTGCGGGAGGTCGCCGCCCGCGCGGACGAGATCGCCCCCGCCGCGGACGTCTCGACCGCCGGGCTCCGCGAGGGGAAGATCGGCTTCCTCTCGGGCGAGCGCGACGCCGTCGAGGACGCCGTCGTCGCCGCAATCGCCGAGCAGTTCTAGGCCGTCGCCGCCCGTCGCCGGTCCCCGTCACGCCGCCGTTTTCACTCCGAGGTCGCCCGCCGGAACGGACCGGGCGGCAGCCGCAGCTCGTCCAGTTCGGGGAGGTGTTTGACGTTGAAGACGACCTTCAGCTCGTCGGAGAGCGGGTAGCCGTTACACGAGAGCCGGAAGCCGCGCTCGGCGTGCTCCTCCGAGAGGATGTGGTTCGCGGGCTGGGAGAGCTCGCCCTCGGCGAGGTAGACGGCGCAGTTCGCGCACGCGCCGCCGCGACACGAGAAGGGCCAGGAGAACCCGCGGTTCTCGGCGGCCTCGAGCAGGCTCTCGTCGGGTTCGACGAGGAGGCGGCCGTGGTCGGCCGGCGCGAGGTCGGCGTCGGCCGCCCTCGCGAAGAGGTCGTCGTCGGTGAGGTCCCACCCGCGGTCGGCGATGACCTCGTAATCGAGGAACTCCACCCGGATCGAGCCGGTTCCCTCCTCTTCCGTGAGGTCGATGTCGGCGGGATCGTCGCTGTCGGTCCCGTTCGTTCCCGCGCCGTTCAGGTCGCGCTCGGAGAGTTCCCGGTACGCCCGCCTGACCAGTTGGAACTCCTCCACCGACCCGCCCGTGTCGGGATGCGCCTCCTTCACGCGCTCGCGGTAGGCCCGTTCGACGTCGGCGTCGTCCGCGTCCTCCTCGAGGTCCAACACGTCGAACGGGGAGACCATTCGGTGTCAGTCCTAACCGATCGAGACACATAAACGTCTCACAAGCGCCGTTCGCCGCCGGTATCCCGAGGGATATGCCTCGGGAGCGCCGCGAGCGTCGCGCCCGCCTCGAGGATCCGATCGATCGATCGTTTCATGCCCGCGGCACGGCTGGGTACGAGTACGCATGCCACGCGACGATCGGATCCCCGTCACCGTCCTCAGCGGGTACCTCGGTGCCGGGAAGACGACGCTCGTGAACCACCTGTTGGAGAACCCGGGCGACCGGAGGATCGCGGTGATCTTGAACGACATGGGCGAGGTGAACGTCGACGCGGAACTCATCGCGCGCGAGAACGACGAGGAGGGCGTGATCGACCTCTCGAACGGCTGTATCTGCTGTCGGCTCCAGGACGACCTGTTGACCGAGGCGACCGCGCTCGCGGACTCCCGCGAGTTCGACTACCTCCTCGTCGAGTCGTCGGGGATCTCCGAACCGGTGCCGGTCGCGCGGGCGTTCCTCGAGGGGACGGAGGGGTCGTCGATCGACCCGACCGACCGGTTCCGGCTGGACACGATGGTGACCGTCCTCGACACGTACGGCTTCTGGAAGGAGTTCGACGCGGGCGCGGACCTGCCCGGCGGCGCGAACGCCGGCGCTGGCGCGGACCGACCGCTCGCCGACGTGCTCGTCGAGGGGATCGAGTTCTGTGACGTCCTGCTGTTGAACAAGACCGACATGGTCCCCGACGACGTGCTGGACCGGATCGAGTCGGTGGCCGAACGGCTCGGCCCGCGCGCCGAGCGGGTCCGGACGACCTACTCCGCGGTCGACCCCGAGCGCGTGCTCGACACGGGCCGGTTCGACTTCGAGGCGGCGAAGCGCTCGGCCGGCTGGAAGCGCGCGATCGCCGAGAGCGAGGACGCGGACGGGACCGAAGAGGAACACGGCGACGCCGACCACGGCCACGCGGACCGCGGTCACGCGCACGACCACGCCGAGGGCGCGGCCGCGGCCCACGGTGTCGACTCGTTCGTCTACCGGAACGACGACCCGTTCGCGCCGGGGGCGTTCGCGGACTGGCTCGACGACTGGGACGGCGCCGTGATCCGCGCGAAGGGGTTCGTCGCGGTCGCGGGCTCGGACGAGGTGATCGGCGTGAGCCAGGCCGGCCCGTCGGTCCAGGCCGGCCCGATCGGCGAGTGGGACCCCGACGACGACCGCCGCACGCGGCTCGTCCTCATCGGCGAGGACATGGACGAACCCCGGCTGCGGGCGGAACTCGACGACCTCACGGCCGCGGCCGGGTCTGACGAGGACGACGACCGGACCGCCGAGGAGGTCTTCCCAATCTGAGAGCGATCGGCGTCCCTCCCGATCACCACGGCCATCGGTCGAGCAGCCCGGCGTAATCGGCGATGATCCCGTCGACCCCGACCGCCGCGAGCAACCGGGCCTCGTACCACGTCTCGACCGTCCAGACGTTCACCTCACGACCCTCGGCGTGGGCGGTCTCAACGAGGTCGACGCCTCCCGTCACCTCGTCGGCGGCGAAGGGCGTTCCGCGGACCAGATCGATCGGCGGGTGGACCGCCTCGGCGTCGTGCTCGCGAGCGATCTCCAGACCGTCCTCGACCGACCCGGACAGGATCGGCGCGACCGGGTACGACGAGACCTCGCGGCTCGCCGCCAGCGCGCCCTCGCAGAACGACGAGAGGAGGACCGCGTTGTCGTGGTCGTCGAGGATCCCCACGACGCGCTCGACGAACGGCCGCCAGACCGCGGTTCGCTCCGCCAACTCCGCTCCCGAGAGCTTCTCTCCGGATCGCAGGTCCGTGCGCCCGGGGTTCTTCAACTCGACGTTCACCCCCACGTCGGCGGGCACCGCCGCGAGCACGTCCGCTAAGAGCGGGACCGTCTCGCCGCTTCCGAGCACCTCGGCGTCCGTGACGGTCTCCGTGTCCGTCTCCCACACGACCCCCTCGGCGTCGGTGAGCCCGAGCGCGCCGCCGGCGCGCCCCGCCAGCCGGTCGTCGTGAAAGGCGACGACGTCGCCGTCGGCGGTCGGGACGGCGTCGACCTCGACGAGGTCCGCTCGCCGGGAGTCGGGAACGTCGCGGCCAGCGGCGGCCGAGGCGGCCGCCACCGTGTTCTCGGGGTTCTCGCCGGCGAACCCGCGGTGCGCGATGAGCGTGGGGTCGGCGTCGAGGTCCGGTTCGGGCGGCTCGAAGGCGTCCGTCGGGATCCCGCCGTCGGTGTACGCGAGGCCGAGCGCGCCCGTCGCGGCGAGGCCGGCGGTCCCCGCGAGGAGGGTTCGCCGCCGCGCGCGAGGTCGCCTCGCGGTCGCGGACGATGCGTCGGCAGGCGAGTCGTCGTCGGATCGGGTCATGCGTCGTGGCTGCCGCGTCGCGGGCATAGGGTCTGCTATGAGGGCTCCGGAGGGATTCGTACCGGGACGTACCGACTCGGGCCGTGTCATCGCCGTCGCGTCGGCCGCTCGGTGCTCCGTCGCGGCCGCGAGCGTCCCGATCAGATCCCGAGTTCCGCCTGGAGGTCGTCCCAGTCCTCGTGGAAGCCGTGGGTGGACTCCGTCTCGGCACCGACGGCGGACTGGTACACCTCGTCGTACTGGAGCAGTTCGCCCCACCCGTCGTGGAACGCCCAGTTACAGTATTGGCACATGTATCGGCGAACGCGCCGGTCGGCCATAAGCGTTGGCGAGGTCGAAAAAACGGGAGAACGGTGCGGCGTCGCGTCGGCGTGGCGGCCGATTCAGGGCTCGAGCAGGACCTTCGTGACGCCCTCCTCGCGAGCGTCGAACGCCTCGTACATCTCGGGGGCGTCCTCGAGGTCGACGCGGTGAGAGACGACCCAGGACGGGTCGGCGCGTCCCTCGATGATCATGTCGCGCAGGTACCGGTTGTACGCCTTCACGTTACACTGGCCGGTCCCGCACTTCAGCCCCTTCTCGAAGAACTTCCCGAAGTCGATGCCGAGCCGCCCCTGCGCGGCCATGTCGTCGGGCGCGCCGGGGTCCTCGGGCACGTACAGGCCGGGGATCCCGAGCTGGCCCGTCGGCCGGACGACCCGGATCAGGTTGTTGATCACGACCGCCGGGTTCTCCTTGGCGGGCTGATAGGAGTAGTCCTCCGTCTCGGTGTCGACGTCGTCGGGGTCCGTCGCCTGGTACCCGACCGCGTCGACGCCCTTGTCGACCATCCCGCCGTGCTCCTCGAGGATCTGGTCGACCGGGTCGCCCTCGGAGAAGTCGATCGCGTGGGCGTCACAGTGCTCCTCGGCCAGCTCGAGCCGGCTCGGCACCTGGTCGACCACGTAGATCTCCGCCGCGCCCTTGATCTTGGCGCTGTAGGCGGCCATCAGCCCGACCGGACCGGCCCCGAAGATCGCGACCGACTCGCCGGGCTGGAGGTCCGCCAGCTCGGTGCCGTGCCATCCTGTCGGGAAGATGTCGGCGAGGAGCGAGAACGCGTCCTCGTGCTCGCGGCCCTCGGGCAGCTTCAGCGCGTTGTGGTCCGCGTACGGGACGCGGAGCTTCTCCGCCTGTCCGCCGGGGTACGGCCCCATGGCGACGTAGCCGTACGCGCCGCCCGCGAAGCCGGGGTTGACGTTGGTACAGAAGCCGGTGTACCCCTCCTCGCAGTTCTGACAGAAGCCACAGGAGACGTTGAAGGGCATCACCACGCGGTCGCCCTCCTCCAGCGTCGAGACGGCCTCGCCGACCTCGCTTACGATCCCCATGTTCTCGTGGCCGAAGACGATCCCCTCCTCGGCCGCGGTTCGGCCCTCGTACATGTGGAGGTCCGACCCGCAGATACACGACGTCGTGATGTCCACGACCACGTCGTTCGGGTGCTCGATCTCCGGTTCCTCCACGTCCTCGACAGCGACCTCGTACGGTCCCTGATACACTACTGCTTTCACGAGTGATCCATGAGAAGGGTAGGCAGCATATGACGTAAGTCTATTTACAGGTCAGTTACCCTTAACAATTCCATAACGATCGATAGCAATAGTTTCTCGAGACGGATCAAGCGCGAGACGCTCCCGCCGAGAGGTTCAAACCCGTCGAGCACGTCCGTGTGGACGTATGGCACACAGACGGGAGCCGGGGATTTCATGGTGACCTACCGACGGGGCGGTTACGTTCAGAGCGGCGACGACGCCGTGGAGCGAGGCTGTGACCACTGCGGGTGGCACGCCGTCGCCGACTCCTATCCGGAACTGATCGCCGCCTACCAGCGACACCTCCGGGAGGACCACCCGAAGGCGTGGCTCAGGGCGTGAGACCGAGTCACGGCTCGGCGCGTTCCGTCCGACGACGCCAGACCAGCATGTACACCTCCCACGGGTCGATCCCGTAGCGGTCCGCGAGCTCGTCGCACGCCGCGAGGTAGTCGTCGTACTCGTCGATCGACGGCGGGTCAGGGTACGGCCCCTCGAGCGCCGTCAGGTCGCGCACGGTCCCCCACGTGTGCGGGCCGACGACGACGAACCGGTCCGGGTGGAGGAACGCGAGGAACGCCGAGGCGACCGGGAGGTCGACGCCCGGCAGCGCGGTCAGCGCGTCGATCGCGTCCCCGTACGCCTCCCGGTCCGCCTCGATCGCGGCCGCGATCGCGTCGCGGACCGCCTCGAAGTCGGCCCCCTCGAAGGCGTCCTCGCGCCGGCTCCGGTCCTCCCCCGGCGGCTCGTCGCCGAGGTACCGGCGGCCGTACCACCGCACCACCCACTGGGCGTCGCGACGGCCGTACTCGCCGCTTTGGAACGCGTCCGGCAGGGTCTCGACGGCCTCGGACTCGACCGTGTACAGCGGCTCCGTCGACCGGTACGCCTCAAGCGCCGCCTCCACGTCGGCTCGCGAGGGGTCCATGTCGTCGCGGTCGGTCGCCGCACACCTAACGCTTCCGTGCGGCCGCCTGAAGCGGTCCCCGAGAGAACCACCGACACACTCATGGAACTAGCGGCATAGATCGTGACACATGAACACGCTTCGAGCGGGTGATCGATATGTCCAGTGAGGGTGACGACGCGGTGAAGACGATCTGCCCGTACTGCGGCGTGGGCTGCGGGATCCAGATCCAGCAGGGGGAGGACCGCGGCGACGTGAACTTCAGGCCGTGGGGCGACGCCCCGGTCAACGAGGGACGGATCTGTATCAAGGGGGGCGCGGCGACGCAGGTCGTCGACCACGAGGACCGGCTCACGGAACCCTTGATAAAGGAGGACGGCGAGTTCCGCGAGGCGACGTGGGAGGAGGCGTACGACCGGATCGTCTCTGAGATGGAGCGGATCCGCGAGGAGCACGGCCCCGACGGCATGGGCTTTTACGGCTCCTCGAAGACGATGAACGAGGAGAACTACCTCCTCCAGAAGCTCGCGCGCCGGTACGGCACCAACAACGTCGACAACTGTACCCGGATGTGTCACGCCTCCACTGTCTGGGCGCTCCGGACCAGCCTCGGCGCGGGCGCGATGACGAACAGCATGGAGGACTTGGAGGAGGCCGCGGACGTGTTCTGGATCCAGGGCGCGAACCCGGGCGAGCAGCACCCGATCGCCAACAGCCAGTACTTCCGGCAGGCCGTCCTGGAGGGCGCGACCGTCATCCAGGTCGACCCCCACGCCAACAAGACCACGCGGTCGTTCGACATCGGGGAGACCGACCGCCACATGCACCTCCAGTTGAACCCCGGTGCCGACATCCCCCTCCTGAACGTCGTGCTCAAGACGATCCTCGAGAGACACGAGGCGGAGCCCGACGCGGGGTGGATCGACGAGGACTTCATCGAGGAGCGGACCGAGGGGTTCGAGCACCTGAAGGAGACCCTCGCGGACTTCGACAAGGAGGAGGCCGCGGAGGAGGCGGGCGTCCCGCTCGAGGACATCGAGCTCGCCGCGGAGAAGTACGCGATGGCGAACAACGCGGCCATCTTCACCGGGATGGGGATGAGCCAGCACACCTGCGGCGTCGACAACGTCCAGAACGAGATCAACCTCGCGCTGATCACGGGCAACCTCGGCAAGCCCGGGACCGGCGTCAACCCGCTCCGCGGCCAGAACAACGTCCAGGGGACGAGCGACGTGGGCGCGATGCCGAACGTGTTGCCCGGCTACCAGCTCGTCGACGACGACGAGGCCCGCGAGTCGGTCGAGGAGGTGTGGGGCTTCGAGGTGCCCGACGAGCCCGGCCTCACCAACGTCGAGATCTCCCACGAGGCGGGCAAGTCCGTCCACGGGCTCTACGTGATGGGCGAGAACCCCGTGATGAGCGAGCCCGACGGCAACGTGGTCGAGGAGCGGCTGAAGTCGCTCGAGTTCATGGTGGCACAGGACATCTTCATGACCGAGACCGCCGAGTTCGCGGACGTCGTCCTCCCGGCGACGACGTGGGCCGAACGCGGCGGCACGGTCACCAACACCGACCGGCGCGTCCAGCGGATGCGCGGCGTCGAGAAGGTCCACGAGAACACGAAACACGACCTCGACATCCTGATGGAGGTCGGCAGCCGCCTCTTCAGCGAGGAGGAGTTCCGCTTCGACGACGTGGAGGCCGTCTTCGAGGAACTGCGTGAGGTCTGTCCGATCTACCACGGCATGACCTACGACGGCCTCGGCGAGGAGGGGCTCCACTGGCCCTGCTACGAGGAGGGCGACGAGGGCGACCAGTTCCTCTACGAGGACTCCTTCGACACCGAGAACGGCCTCGGACGGATCGAGGGGGTTCGCCACCAGCCGCCGGCGGAGGTCCCGGACGAGGAGTACCCGCTCATCCTCACCACTGCCCGCCTCGAGGAGCACTACAACACGGGGACGATGAGCCGGCGCTCGCCCACGCTCTCGCGACAGCACCCGGAGAACTTCGTCGACGTCCACCCGAACGACGCCGATCACTACGGCATCGAGGACGGCGACGTCGTCACGCTCCGGTCGCGACGCGGCGAGATAGAGGTGAAAGCGCAGGTGACGGAGGACATCAAGGAGGGCGTCGTCTGGACGACGCCGCACTTCGCGGCCGCCTCCGCGAACCGGCTCACGAACGACGTGTTGGACGACCGCGCGAAGATCCCCGAGTACAAGGCCGCGGCCGCCGACATCGCGGTGACCGTCTCCGACGGCGGCGAGCCGGCCGGCGACGACCCCGAGCCCGCCGACGACTGATTTCTCCCCGAACTCTTCGAGGCCCCGCTTTCACGCGACCGGAACGACCTCCAACGCTCTTGACCCGTGCCCGAGAAGGGCCGATATGGCCACGACCGACGCCGATATCGAAGACGGAGCGCCCGAATCCGACCTCGCCGTCGCGCGCGCGACCGACACGCGGCCGATCGAGGAGGTCGCCGCCGACCTCGGCTTGACGCCCGACGACATCGAACCGCGCGGGGCGGGCGTCGCGAAGCTCACGGGCGAGGCGGTTCGGTCGGCGACCGCGGGCGACGCCGACGGGACGACCGTCCTCGTGACGGGGATGACGCCGACGCCGAAAGGGGAGGGGAAGACGGTGACCACCGTCGGGCTCGGCCAGGGGCTGGCGGCGCTCGGGGAGTCCGCGGCGGTCGCGATCCGCGAGCCCTCGCTCGGGCCGGTGTTCGGGATCAAGGGCGGCGCGGCCGGCGGCGGCTACTCGCAGGTGCTGCCGATGGAGGAGATAAACCTCCACTTCACCGGCGACATCCACGCGCTGACGGCCGCACACGACCTGATCGCCGCGGCGCTCGACAACCACCTCCACCAGGGGAACGAGCTCGAGATCGACGCGCGCCGGATTGACTGGCCGCGCGCGCTCGACGTCAACGACCGCGCGCTCCGCGAGACGGTGGTCGGACTCGGCGGCCCCACGCGCGGCGTCCCGCGCGAGGACGAGTTCGTCATCACCGCGGCATCCGAGCTGACGGCCGTGCTCGGGCTCGCGACCGACCTCGAGGACCTCAAGGCGCGGATCGGCCGGATCGTCCTCGCGCAGGACGCCGACGGCGACCCGGTGACCCCGTCGGATCTGGGCGTCACGGGCGCGGTCGCGGCGCTGCTCCGCGACGCGTTCCGCCCGAACCTCGTCCAGACCGTCGAGGGCGTCCCGGCGCTCGTCCACGGCGGCCCGTTCGCGAACATCGCGCACGGCACCAACACCCTCGTGGCCGACCGCGTCGCCGCGTCGCTCTCGGAGTACCTCGTCACGGAGGCGGGTTTCGGCGCGGACCTCGGCGCGGAGAAGTTCGCCCACATCGTCGCCCGCGAGGGGATCGTCCCGGACGTCGCGGTCGTCGTCGCGACGATTCGCGGGGCCAAACGCCACGGCCTGGAGATGTGGCCGACCGACTTCGGCGCGCTCGCCGAGCCGGATCCGGAGGCGGTGCGTGCGGGGGTCGACAACCTCCGCCGCCACGTCGAGATCGTCGAGTCGTTCGGGATCCCCGCGGTCGTCGCGATCAACGTCTTCCCCGACGACACGGAGGCGGAGCTCGCGGCGCTCGAGGCGGAGCTCGCCGAGGACGGGATCGCGGTCGCCCGCTCGACGGCGTACCGCGACGGCGGCGAGGGGGCGATCGACCTCGCCGAGCGGGTCCGGGAGCTGGCCGGAACCGGGGAGTTCGCGCCGCTGTACGACGTGAACGAGCCGGTACGCGAGAAGATCGAGACGGTCGCCCGCGAGGTGTACGGCGCGGACGGCGTGGAGTACGTCGACGGGGCGGACGACGACGTGGACCGCCTCGAGGAGTGGGGGTACGGCGACCTCCCGGTCTGTCTCTCGAAGACGCCGTACTCCTTCGCCGACGACCCCTCGCTGACGGGCGTCCCGGAGGGGTGGACGCTCACCGTTAGAGAGGTGACGCCCTCGGCGGGGGCCGGGTTCCTCGTGGCCAAGACCGCGGACGTGATGACGATGCCGGGGCTGCCCGCCGAGCCGGCCGCCGAGGGGATCGACGTCGACGCCGACGGCGACATCTCCGGGCTGTTCTAGGCCGTCGCCCGCCGGACCGCTCCCGTCAGACCTCGCGTTTCTCCTTCGAGACGACCTCCACGTCCGCGATCCGCGTGTCCGGGTACTCCCCGTCGGCGTCCTTCTCCGCGGCCTTCACCATGTCCCAGACGACGTTGAGCCCGGTCGTGACGCCCTCGAGCGCCTCCATCTCGCAGCCGGTCTTGCCGGTCGTCTCCACCGCGACGCGCAACTCGACCCGGTCGTCGCCGACCGCGAACTCCGTGTCGACGTTCGTGATCGGGATCTGGTGACACATCGGGATCGTCTCCCAGGTGTGCTTGACGGCCTGTATCGCCCCGATCCGGGCGGTCGCGAGCACGTCGCCCTTCCCGATCCCGTCGGCGCGGATCGCCTCGATCGTGGAGGGCGTGAGCCGGATCTCCCCGCGGGCGACCGCCCGCCGGGCCGTGTCGGGTTTCGCGCCCACGTCGACCATCTGGACGTCGCCGTCGGCGGTCGTGTGGGTCAGTTCGTCCTGGTCACTCATCGTACAGCGCGTGCGGGAGCCGGTCGATTAAGTCCGTCGCCACGAGCCCGTGTCCGTTCGCCTCGGCGGCCGCGTCGCCCGCGAGCCCGTTCACGTACGCGCCCGCGGCCGCCGCCTGGAACGGGTCCGTTCGGCCCGTCTTCGGGGCTTTTTGTGTCGTTCGCGGATCCGTTTGAGCCGTTCGCGGATCCGTTTGAGCCGCGAGCGCGCCGACCGTCCCCGCGAGCACGTCCCCGGTACCGCCGACGGTCATGCCCGGATTGCCGGTGCGGTTCTGTCGGACCCGCTCCCCGTCGTCGCTCGCGATCACGTCGTACCGCCCCTTCACGAGGATCGTGTGACCCACCTCGGCGGCGAACGCCCTGACGAGATCCGCCCGCTCGGTCGGGTCCTCGGCGGTCTCGCCGCCCATTCCCCGGAGCTCGCCCTGGTGTGGCGTACAGATCAGCTCGGCCTCCGTCTCGACCTCGGGGACGACCCGGAGCGCGTCGGCGTCGACGACCGCCCGGCCGGAGAAGTCGGCGAGGAACCGCCGAACGAACTCGACCGACACCTCCGCGTCCCCCATCCCGGGACCGATCACGACGACGTCCCGGTCGGCGGCGAGGTCGGCGACCCGCTCGAGGTGATCGGGCGAGAGCCGCTCTCCGGGAAGTCCTCGGACGATGAGGTCCGCCGAGTACCCCTGAACCTCGTCGGCGACGTTCGCCGGGCAGGCCACCCTGACGAGGTCGGCACCGGCTCGGAGCGCGGCCCGCGCTGACAGCGCCGGCGCGCCGGTGTAGGGCCCGCCGCCGACGACGAGGACCTCCCCGTTCTCGCCCTTGTGCGAGTCCGGGTCCCGGCCGAACCCGAGCAGGTCGCCCGGCCCGGTGTACCGCTCCGCGGCCGCCGGGATACCGATGTCGGCCACGGTCACGCCCGCGTCGAGCCGGTCGAGTCCCGGCTTTCCGTCGTGGAACGTCACGACGCGGTCCGCCTCGACGGCGACCGCTCCCTCCCCCCCGGTCGGATCCGCCGTGTCGGCGTCGACGCCCGAGGGCACGTCGACGGCGATCACGGTCGCGTCGAGCGAGTTCACCGCCTCGGCCGCGGTCCGTTCCGGCTCACGGAGCGCGCCGGAGACCCCGGTGCCGAGCATCGCGTCGACGACGACGTCCGGCGACCCGAGATCGAGGTCGGCGGAGTCGGCGACGGTCTCGGTCGGGACCTCGGCCGCGCGGAGCGCCTCCCAGTTCTCGCGGGCGATGTCGGTCCCGATCGACTCCGGTCGCCCGAGCAGATGAACCGTCACGTCGCGGTCGGCGAGGAAGCGCGCCGCGACGAACGCGTCCCCGCCGTTGTTCCCGCGGCCGCAGACGAGCGCGACCGCGTCTCCGGGGTCGCTCGCCGCCCGGACCTCCCGGGCGACCGCGTTGCCGGACGACTCCATCAGCTGTTTCCGCGGGACGCCGAGGGCGGCCGCGTTCGCGTCGACGGCCGCCATCCGATCGCTCGAGATCATACCGGCGATCCGTGGGTGACGGCCATAACGGTGATGGCATGACGAGACTCGCCTTCCCCGGCGTCGATTCGCTGCGTGGCGCTTTCACGCCTACCCGAACACGGAGACGATCGACGGAAGGGGAACATCTTCGGTGGTATCCTCAGGTGTGCGGAGCACGTATCCGGCTCCATGGGTGCCATCCCGGGGAACATCGAGACGGACCGACAGCCCCCGATGACGGTCCCGTTACGACACTTCGTCGTCGGACTCGCCTTTCTCGTCGCCGGGGTCGGGCTCGGGATCGGCGTCCGCCTGAACGCCGTTCCCGGACTGGCGCGGCTCGCTCACGTCCACCTCCTGTTGGCCGGATGGGTCTGCGTCACGATCATGGGAGCGATGACGCAGTTCGTGCCCGTGTGGTCGGGGGTTACTCTCCACTCGCGACGGCTCGCGAACGTCCAGTTGGGGCTGGTCGTCGCCGGCCTCTCCGGGTTCGTCGCCGCGTTTCTCTCGGTCGAGACGGCGTGGCTGATCCCGTTCGCGGCGCTCATGCTCGTCGGTTTCTGGGTCTTCGCGTACAACGTCGCCCGGACGCTCGGCACGGTCGAGGGGTACGACGTCACCGAACGGCACTTCCTCGGCGCGCTCGGCTTCCTCCTCGCGTTGACCGTCCTCGGTCTCCTCCTCGCGATCGATCTCACGGTGCCGACGTTCCCGCGGGTCGGCGTCAGCCGGTCCGGAGCGGTGGGAGCCCACGCGACCCTCGGGGTCTTCGGTGCCGTTCTCACGACGGTGTACGGGGCACTCTACCAGCTCGGAACGATGTTCACGCAGACGAAGCTCCACGGGATCGACCACCGCCTTCGGTCTCTCGAGGAGGTGGCACATCCCGTCGGGGTGGTCGCGCTCGCTCTCGGTCGACTCGCGGCCAACGCCCCTCTCGCGCGAGTCGGCGGCCTGTCGATCCTGGTCGCCGCGTCGGCGTTCTGTCTCGTTTTGACGCGGAAACTGTACGAGATGCGGGTCGAACGCACGCCGATGCACACGCGGTACGTCGTGGCGGCGGGCGCGCTGGCGCTGTGGATCGTCGTCTCGGCGCCCGCGTGGTTATCTGATCCGTTGACTCGGAACCACCTGCTCGGCGCGGCGAACGCCGGCCACCTGCTGTTGTTGGGAGCGATCGGGTTCGTCGTCGTGGGCACGCTCTATCACGTCATCCCCTTCGTGATCTGGGTCAACCGGTACAGCGATCTGTTGGGACTGGAGGACGTGCCGATGATCGACGACCTCTACGACGACCGGGTCGCCGCGGTCGACGGGGTGTTCCTCGCGGGCGGAAGCGGACTGATCGTCGGCTCGAACCTGCTCGGGCTCACCGGCCTCCCGGCGCTTCTCGGCGGGGTGCTGGTGACCGTCGGTGTCGCGGCGTTCGTGGTCAACATGGGCCTCGTGTTGGTCCGTCACAGCCCCCACTCGCTCGATCGGATCGTCCTGGGAGCGTTCTCGCCACGTCGGTCGCGCGCCCCCGACGAGACGGTCGAGGAGTGAGCGAATCGGACTCGCGGGCTCGCCGAACGGAGCGCCGACCGAGCGGACGCGTCCGGAGCGACGAGCCGATCGAACATGTACGGGGTCAGGGGTACCACTCCCGGCCTCGAACACGCGCGTATGCCCAGCTTTCCGTCTCCGTTCGGCTCCGACGACGGCGACCTCTTCGACGGGTACGACGAGTTCGTCGCGGATCACCTCCCGAGGCCGGGGGAGTTCCTCGAGCCTCACGACCCGCTCACCGGAGCCGACCACGTCGCGTTTCACCGCCTCACTCGCGACTGCTTCGAGGATCGGAAGGTGTACGACATGACGTTCGACTACAACCTCGCCCGCCTGAACCTCGACACTCGCCACGAGAACGCCGGTTACCGCTACGCCGTCGAACGTGACGACGCCGACGACGCCGTCGAGGCGGGAGACGTCGACCGCGTGCTCCGCGCGGAGTTCACGCCGACGACCCCGTTCTGTCCGCAGACTCACACGCTGACGATCGGATCGTTCCGGGCGTGGAACGGCCTCACGGATCGACACGAGTACGACCTGATCCGCGTCCGTGCGGCACCGATGCACCAACGGAGCGAGGCGATCAACGAGCGGCTCGCGGAACTCGAGAAGAGCTACCTGGAGACGGGAGACGTGACCGCCGACCCGGAGGGCGGTACCGAGAGCGGCTCGAACCTCACGGAGCGCTCGACGGGGAACGAGGAGCGGCCTCGCGGATCGACGGACGCGCCGTTCTGAGAGGACGTCGACGCCACCGATCCGACACCGGCGGTGTGTCGCGAGAGAGCCCGGCTCCGGTGATCCTGCCGTCCCGGATCCGCGCGGTCAGCGACCGCCGAGAAGAGAATCGATTCGTGTCTTCCGTTCGATTCATCCGTTCCGAATCGAGACCGGCACTGATCCCCCACGACGGCTTCCTCTCGCGTACGGTTGCGAAATATCCCGGGATTTCACGGCGGCGTTCGGATACGGATCGAAAGCTGGGCCACTGTGTTTTCGAGTGATCGATAGCCGGAAACGACCGCCTCGGTGTCCTACGGACGAGACCGATGGCGCTCGTGGAGCGCGAAAACGCCGAAGCCGTTGATGACGCTCGGAATTCAGTACCCTGCCAGACTTATCGGCTTCAAATATAACCTTGTTTATTGATATTTCTATCGTTAACGGTATCGATCCGCAGTTCACGACTGGATGCAGGAGGCGGATCTCCACGCTCGGTGGAGCAGATCTCGTTCACACCTCGGTTGAGGAAACGGTGATCCGACTCACTCGAGAGCGATTCTAGCCGTATGATTCGGATTATATCGTAACGAAAAATTTATCTTGCCGTATTAAAATCAAAAAAAAAATGAAATATTAGAGAATTTTACCTTGGTTTCTGGGAGAACCCCTCGCCGACGATGAAGTCCCTCTCTCGTCGATGATCCGCCGTGGTTACCGGCGTTCTGAAACGGTCACGTGCTCCGGTTCCGACGTGCGTATCGCGAGAACCGGACCGATACTACTTATTTCTCATCAAGTAAGTCGATAAACTACTCATATTTCAAATATATCGGAACACGTCGAGACGAGTACCGCTGACGATCGCTCGCGAGCCCTTGCCTCCGCACGGGATCGGCGTGTCTACACGCGGCTCCCGACAGAAACACAAACCTATATGGTAACCACGTGAGAACGTCACCTGCTAACATGACAACCAACGAGCGGTTCGTCGATCCCGAGGACGTCGAGACGATCCAACTGGATTGGGGGCGGATAAAGTGGATGAACACCCCGTCGGTCACCGGGTCGTCGGGATTCAGCGCGGGGGTCGTGGTCCTCGAGCCCGGTAAGGGCCACGAGACGCACACACACCCCGACAGCGAGGAGATCCTGTACTTCCTGAGCGGGGAGGGGAAACAGACCATCGCGGACGAGGAGCGGACGGTCGGGGCGGGCGAGATGGTGTACATCCCGAGCGGCGTCGAACACAGCACGATAAACACGTCGTGGGAGCCGCTTCGGTTCCTCGCGGCGTACTGCCCGCCCGGACCGGAGGCCGTGATCCGCGACGACGACGAGGCCACGGTGTTCCCGCCGGGAGCGTTCCCGGACGTCTGACTCCCGTAGGACTCCCTTGCCGATCGGGCTCGAGCGATCGGTCGGGGTCGGAACGCCCCGGTCGTCGGAGCCGAAGAGCCCCCGGAGTGTGCCGGACGGCGCGAGGATCGTGGGATTCTATCCCAAATAATTATGTTGCTGTGTGGTGTCGCGTGATCTGGAATGAAATACAGCCGTGCGGAATCCCTCGAGCGGTTAGAATCGACTATCGACGCCGGCGATCCGGTGATCGGTGCCGGTGCCGGCACCGGCATCTCCGCGAAGTTCGCCGAGCGGGGCGGCGTCGATCTGCTCATCATCTACAACTCCGGGCGATACCGAATGAACGGTCGCGGCTCCCTCGCGGGGCTCCTCCCGTACGGCGACGCGAACGAGATCGTCGTCGAGATGGGCCACGAGGTCATCCCGGTCGTCGAGGACACGCCGGTGCTCGCCGGCGTCAACGGGACCGACCCGTTCCGGGAGATGGAGGTGTTCCTCGAGGACCTGCGTCGCCGCGGGTTCTCCGGGGTCCAGAACTTCCCCACGGTCGGGCTCATCGACGACGACAGCACGTTCCGACGGAACCTCGAGGAGACGAACATGGGGTACGACAAGGAGGTCGAGATGATCCGCGAGGCCAGCGACCAGGGGATGTTGACCTGCCCGTACGTGTTCACCGAGGAGCAGGCGGTGGCGATGACCGAGGCGGGAGCCGACGTGATCGTCTCGCACATGGGGCTCACGACCTCCGGCGACATCGGCGCGGAGACGGCGCTCGACCTCGACGACGCCGCCGAGCGCGTTCAGGCGCATCACGACGCCGCCAAGTCGGTCCGCGACGACGTCCACGTCATCTGTCACGGCGGCCCGATCGCCTGGCCGGACGACGCCGAGTACGTGTTGAACGAGACGGAGGGGATCGTCGGCTTCTTCGGCGCGTCGAGCATCGAACGGCTCGCGACAGAGGAGGCGATCGAGAACCAGACGCGCAAGTTCAAGTCGATCGAGTTCTGATCCCGGAGTCCGGCCGTCTTCCTACTCGAGCGCGTACACCGTCCCGTCCGTGCCGCCGAAGTAGAGGGTGCCGTCGACGAGCGCCGGACTGGAGCCGACGCCGCGGCCCCCGATCTCCATGAACCACTCCTCCTCGCCGTCGGTCGTGAGCGCGTGTAATCCGACCTCGCTGCTTCCGCCCTCGGTCTGGCGGTGGCTGCCGACGTACAGCCGGTCCGCGGTCAGGGCGGGGCTGCTCCCGATCTCCAGCGCCGAGGTCTCGACGGCCCACGCCTCCTCGCCGGTCTCGCGGTCGAACCGGAACACCTTCGCGTAGTTGGTCGTCGGATCGTCGAGGGTGTTGTACGGCGTGTGGCCGACGTACACCCCCTCCTCGCCGACGGCGACCGATCCGGAGATGTATCGGCCGGCGGTGTCGGCGAGCCACCGCTCCTCGCCCGACTCGGCGTCAACGGCGTGGACGTTCCCGTTCCAGTCGGCGAAGAACACCGTGCCGAACGCGACCGCCGGGCTCGACCAGATCATGTCCCGCGTCTCGTAGGTCCACAGGACCTCGCCGGAGTCGGGGTCCAGCGCGTAGAGGTTCCCGTCGGAGGCTCCGACGTACGCGGTTCCGCCGGCGACCGCCGGAGTGCTCACGACCTCGTCCCCGATCTCGACCCGCCAGTCGGTCTCTCCGGTCTCGGCGTCGAACGAGTAGATCCAGCCGTTCTCCGGCACGTCGGTCTCTCCGGCGTACCACGCGCACGCGAGGTTGAGACAGCCGACGCCGACGATCACCGACCCGTTCCACGGGGTCGCGCTCCCCCGGATCAGCGCGCCGAACGACCGCGACCACCGCTCCTCGCCCGACTCGGCGTCGACGGCGTAGAGGCTCCCGTCGTACGACCCGACGTACACGGTGCCGTCGCCGTAGGCCGGCGTCGCCTCGATGCGGTGGTCCGCCGAGAACCGCCACGCCTCGTCGCCGCTCCCCGCGTCGAGCGCGTACAGCGCGTTGTCCGCGCTGCCGATGAACACCTTCCCGTCGGCGACGGCCGGGCTCCCCCAGAACGCTCCCTCGGCGTCGTAGGTCCACGCGGTCGAGAACCCCTCCCCGGGGCCGGAGGCGTCGCCTGCGTAGCCGGTGTTGTGTCGCCCGCCGCGGAACGTCGGCCATGAGGAGACCGGGTCCGAGACGGGATGGCTCCCGGACGCCGCCCGGGACCCGCAGCCCGCGGCGAGCGCGAGCCCGGACGCCGTGACTCCAGCGAGGAACTGCCGCCGAGTGTGGTTCGCCATCTACCGATCTCTGGGCCGTCGCGAAAATAATAGTATCGACCGTGTGCGTCGGCGGCCGCCTAGACGACGAGGTACTCGTCTAGGTCCTCCTCGCGCAGCTGCGCCGCCGTCCCCTCGAACACGATGTCCCCCTGGTCGAGGACGTAGCCCCGGTCCGCGATCCGCAGCGCCTCCCGGACGTTCTGCTCGATGAGCAGCACCGTCAGCCCGCGGTCGGCGATCTCCTCGACGGAGTCGCCGACGGCGGTGACGATCTGCGGAGCGAGCCCCTCCGTGGGCTCGTCCAAGAGCAGCAGGTCGAGGTCGGGAAGCCGAAGCGTCCGCGCGATCGAGAGCATCTGCTGTTCGCCGCCCGAGAGGGTGCCAGCCGCCTGCGACCGTCGCTCCTCCAGTCGGGGGAACAGGTCGTAGAGCTCGTCGATCCCCATCGTGCTCTCGCCGTCGGTGGCGGTGCGGCGGCGGACCGTGTTCCACCAGCTGCGGGTGATCGTCGACAGTTCGAGGTTCTCCTCGACGGTCAGCTCCGTGAACAGCCGCCGGCCCTCGGGCACGACGCCGATCCCGCCCATGGCGATGTCGTCGGCGGGCCAGTCGGTGATGTCCGTCCCCTCGAACCGGACCGTCCCCGACCGGATCTCGGGCGGTTCGGTGCCGGCGATGCTGCGGACGGTCGTCGTCTTCCCGGCCCCGTTCCGGCCGAGCAGGGTGACGACCTCCCCCTCGTCGATCGAAAAGGAGAGGCCGCGGAGGATGTGGCTGGGTCCGTAGTAGGAGTGAACGTCCTCCAGTTCGAGCAGGCTCATTCGCCCTCACCCCCGAGGTAGGCCTCGCGGACCGCCGGGTGGTCCCTGATCTCGCTCGGCGTGCCCTTCGCGATGAGTTCGCCCCTGTGGAGCGTGAAGATCCGGTCCGAGACGTCGAAGACGATGTCCATGTCGTGTTCGACGAGGAAGATCGTCATCCCCCACTCCGACAGGAGGTCGTCGATGAGGTTCACCGTCATCTCGGTCTCCGCCGGCGACATCCCCGCCGTCGGTTCGTCCATGAAGAGGAGGTCCGGGTCGGTCGCGAGTCCGATCGCGACCTCCAGTCGCCGTTTGTCGCCGTACGGCAGCGACGCGGCCTCCGTCTCCGCCGCGTCGTCGAGTCCGATCGTTTCGAGGGTCTCGTCGGTCCGCCGCTGGACGTCGTCGAACGAGTCCCGGCGGCTGAGGAAGTTCACCCTGAACGAGCCGTGTTCGGCCGCGAACGCCGCGACCTGGACGTTCTCGCGGACGGTGAGCTCGGGCAGGATCGAGGCGGTCTGGAACGTCCGTCCCACCCCGAGCTGGGCGATCTCGAAGGGATCCATCCCCACCAGATCGGTCCCCGAGTACGTGATGTCGCCGCGAGTCGGCGTCAGCCGCCCGGTGATCGTGTTGATGAGCGTCGACTTCCCGGCCCCGTTCGGGCCGATGAGCGACACCAACTCCCCCTCCTCGACGTCGATGTCGACGTCCTCCAGCGCCGTGAGGCCGCCGAACTCCTTCGTCAGCCCTTGCGTTTCGAGCAGCGTCACGACCGATCACCTCCCTCGGACTCCTCGGCGTTCGAGCCGTCGACACCCTGGCCCGTGACCTTCGCGACGAGCCCCTCCGGATCGCGGAGCTCCCGTGTGGCCGCCGTGATCAGTCCCCAGATCCCGTCCGGGTAGACCCACACCACGGTGGTGAACGAGAGCGCCAACAGCAGCAGCCAGTAGTTCCCGATCGTCGGCATCCCGTTGACGATCCCCTCGAAGTAGAACCACACGAACGCGCCGATGACCGGCCCGGCGATCGTCCCGAGACCGCCGAGGACCGCCATCACGACGACGTCGCCGCTGACGGCCCAGTAGAGGCGCTCGACGCCCGCGAACTGCGTGTGAACGACCATCAGTCCGCCGGCGAGTCCGGTGATCGCTCCCGAGATGACGAACGCGGCGAACTTGTAGCGCCAGACGTCGAGCCCCACGAACGTCGACCGCGTCTCGTTCTCGCGGATCGCCTTGAAGATGAGCCCGTACGGGGACTTGCGGATCCGGACGACGAGCGCGACGACGCCGACGAAGAAGGCCCCGATGAAGAGGTAGAGGTTGTTCACCACGAGCTCGCCGAGGAGGCCGCCGTACTGGTGGTCGAGTTCGACGATCCCGAGGACCGGCTCCCGGGACACGCTGAGCCCGTTTATCCCCCTCGTGATGGGTTCGAGGGGGTTGTTGGCGAGGAAGTACAGGAACTGGCCGATCGCCAGGGTGACGATCGCGAAGTACACGGTGTGGAGCCGCAGGAGGATCACCGCCGCGACCGCGCCGAGGGCGGTCGCGGTCAGCGTCCCGAAGAGCACGATCACGAGCGGGTCATTGAACACGTGGATCGCGAACAGCGCGGTCGCGTAGCTCGCGGTGCCGAAGAACATCGCGTGGCCGAACGAGAGCAGCCCCGTCCGTCCCAGGAGGAGGTTGAATCCGAGCGCGAAGATGGCCCAGATGAGGACGGTCATCGTGAGCCCGTGATACCCGCGTAGCACGTCCGAGACCACGGGCGCGCGGCCGAACAGGTACGAGAACAGGAGCACGAAACACGCCGATGCGAGGACGATGAACCGCTCGGTGTGTTTGATCCGGTCCCACGTTGCCAGACTGAATCGAGACGATCCCTCGTCGACGTCGGATTGAACGTTGTCGGTGCTCATTGTCCTATCTCCGCGGAGGGGTAGATGCCGCTCGGTCTGATCGTCAACACGACGATGGCGAGCAGGTAGATGCTCGCTTGCGTCATGCTCGGGTTGACGACGGTGGCGACCGCGAACACGATCCCGGCGAGCAGCGAGCCGACGACGGTTCCGCGGAGGCTTCCGACGCCGCCCATGATCACGATCACCAGAGAGGGGATGATGATCTCCATGCCGATCCCCGAGGTGACGTTGAACAACGACCCGCCGAGCACGCCGGCGAGCCCCGCGTACGCGGCTCCGAGCGCGAATATCAACAGGAACGGCCGGTCGACCCGGATGCCGAGCATCCGTGCCATCTCGGCGTCCTCGGTCCCCGCGCGCACCGCCAGCCCGTAGTCGGTGTACTTGAAGAAGGCGAAGATGACGCCCACGAGCAACAGCGTGAGCGTCACCACGAGGACGCGTATCGACGACGCCGCGGCCATCCCCGGCGGCGTCCCGATCACGGGCAACGAGATCGCCCCCGAGAGCCACTCGGGCCGGGGGTAGATGGTCCCGGTTCTCCCGAAGACGATGGCGACGACCTCCTGTGCGGCGATCAGGACGCCGAACGTGACAAGCAGCTGGTCGAGCAGGTCCCTGTCGTAGAACGGCTTCGCCAGGAGCCGTTCCATGGCCACCCCGAGGACGAAGATAACGACCGGCGTCAGGATCAGGGCCGGAACGAATCCCCACCCGAGGCCGACCGCGCCGGCGTCGGAGAGCAGTCCGCCGAACTGCTCTTCGGACGCGATGAGGAGCCCGACGTACGCCCCCCCGAGGTAGAGAACACCATGAGCCATGTTCACGTACTTGAGCGATCCGAACACGATGGACAGACCGATCGCGACCAGCAGATACAGCGACGCGACGCTCAGGGCGATGAAGACGAACCCGACGACCGAGCCGAGCGTCATCCGAACCACCCCATTGGAGCCGTAAGTGGCGATCTCATGGGTAACACGATCGTTGATGATCGCTTCGGTACGTTAATCTTGTGATCCGCTGACTCGTACCGAGCCAGCCGTTCACGGGACGGTCGGAACGGCGAGCGGGCGACGCCGCCGTCGTCCCGCGAGGGAGGCGTATCCAGAAGGGAACGCGGTGCCACGAGCCGCACGTGGTACCGTGAGTCGGCCGGCGACGGGACTACTCGTCGCCGTATTCGTTCTCGCCCATCGCGCATTCGGACGCCGGGAACTCGTCGGCGCCGTAGATGAGCGGGTCGGTCGTCTCGACGACCTCGGTGCGGATGCCGAGCTCCTCGGCCCTGTCGTCGCCGACGCCTTGGACGAGGTACCAGGGGCGCTCGACCTGGTGGTCTGCCTCGCGGAAGACCGAGTCGCCCCACGCGAGGCTCCACTCGAACTCCTCGAGCGTCCGAACCACCGTCGGCGGGTGGAACGTCCCCGCCTCCTCGACGGCGGCGGCGTAGACCATCATCGACTCGTAGGTGTGGAGCGAGCTCTGGTTCGGCGTCTCGTCGTACTCGTCCTGGTACGCCTCGACGAACACGCTGCTCGCCTCGTTGTCCGCGGCGGGGTTCCACGGCTCCATGCCGAGGACGCCCTCGGCGTCGGCCCCGAGCGGGTCGAGCGTGAACGCGCTGACGTGCGGGATGATGACGTCGATCTCGTCGGTCAACCCGGCGTCGCGCATCTGCGAGAGGCCGCTGGCTGCGAAGCCGCCGAAGCTGGAGAAGTACAGCGTGTCCGCGCCGGACTCCTCGAGCGCCTGGATCTGGGAGCTGTGGTCGTTCTCCCCCTCGGCGATGGCGGCCTCGCCGGCGTCCTCCCACGGGCCGTTCTCCGTGAGGTACTTTCGGGCCGCGTCCCGGTTCGACTGTCCGTACGAGTAGTCCATGTAGATGTGGAACAGCGACCGGTCCTCGCCGAGGACCGAGGGCGCGGCGTCGCCCATCGCCATCCCGATGATCTCCGCGTGGAACGTCGGGTGGAAGTAGTAGCGCGAGCAGTTCTCCCCCGAGATGCTGGCCGACGTGGAGTTCCCGCCCATGAACGGGACCTTCTCCCGCTGGGCGACGTCCTGCATCGCCATCGTCACGGTGCTGGACATGCCGCCGGTCCAGAACTGGATGTTGTCCCGCTGGATCATCCGGTCGATGTTGTCCTGGGCCGTGTCCGCGCTACCGGCCGTGTCCGCCTTCGTCGGCTCGACCTCGTAGCCCATGATGCCGTCGCCGCTCAGTCGGTCCCAGTAGTCGACGAGCCCGCCGCCCTCGTTGAGGTGCTGGACCGCGAGGTCGAACCCCGCCTCCTGGTCCTGGCCGTCTGGACCCAGCGCGCCCGAGGTGGGCCCGTTGAATCCGATCGCCACGGTCTCGCCCTCGGGCGGGAAGTTCCCGATGGGATCGTACTCGTCGCCGCCGCCGCCACCGCCGCCGTCGCCGCCGGTACAACCGGCGAATCCGCCCGCGAGGCCGGTCGCGCCGATCGCTTTCAGATAGCGTCGCCTGGAGCTGTCGGTTGGAGATTGCTTGTCTGTCATGGATTTTCGGAACGTTCGTAGAGACATGGTGTCATCCAGTAATTAAATCTTTTGGTGCGATCGGTTCGGACGACGAGCCGGCGTCCACCCGGACCGGTCGGATCTCACATGTACCGGTCGATCCGCTCGGCGAGCGCCAGCGCGAACTCCTCGTCGTTGACGTGCGCGTCCGTCTCGATCAGTTCCACGTCGTCGTCGAGGTGCGCACGCAGGGCGTCGAACAGCGCCTCGTCGGCTTCCGGGTCGTGGAACTCCTCGCCCGGCGCGTCGAGCATGGAGACGCCGCCGAGCGGCAACATCAGCGTGGTCGGCCCGGTGGCCGCGTTGAGCTTCTCGGCGATGATCCGACCGAGCTCGGCGTTCTCCTCGGGAGTGGTTCGCATGAGGGTCACCTGCGGGTTGTGAACGTGGAACTTGCGACCCTCGAACTCCTCCGGGACGGACGACCTCGGCCCGAAGTTAACCATGTCGAGCGCGCCGACCGACACCACCTGCGGGATCCCCGCCTTCCCGGCCGCCTCGAGTCGGTCCGGCCCGGCGGAGAGCACGCCGCCCACGAGTTCGTCGGCCCACTCCGTCGTCGTGACGTCGAGCACGGCGTCGATGACGCCCTCCTCGATCAGCGACTCCATCGCGCGGCCGCCGGTCCCCGTCGCGTGGAAGACGATCGTCTCGTAGCCGCGCTCCTCCAGCCAGTCGCGGGCCGCCTGTACGCAGGGCGTGGTGACGCCGAACATCGTCATGCCGATCGTCGGTTTCTCCGCGGTCTCCACGTCGGGCTCCGAGTCGACCATGCCGACGATCGCGAGCGCCGCGTTGGCTATCACCGTCCGCGAGAGCTGGTTCAGTCCCTCGATGTCGGCGACGGAGTACATCATCGCGATGTCCGAGTACTCCACGTACGGCTCCGTGTCGCCCGACGCGACCGTCGAGACCATGAACTTCGGAACGCCGACCGGGAGCGCCCGCATCGCCGCGGTCGCCATGGAGGTGTTCCCCGAGCCGCCCAGACCGAGGATCCCGTCCAGCCGGCCCTCCTCGTGGGCTCGGGACACGATCGCCGCGGCCCCCTCGCCCATGGCCTCGACGGCCGCGCCGCGGTCGCCGGCCTCGCGGAGCGACTCGAGGTCCGTCCCGCCCGCCGCCGCGACCGTGGCGGCGTCCGTGTCCGGTTCGATCTCCGGATCGCCCATCACGCCGACGTCGACGAGGTGAACGTCGATCCCCTCGGCCTCGATCACGTCCCGGGCGAAACCGATCTCCTCGCCTTTCGTATCCAGCGTCCCGACGATGTAGACGCTCATCGTTGCCCCGTCGCCGGCCCTGAGTGGTACCGCGTCCCTACTTGTTTCATGGGTTACGAACGTGACAACACCACAAACCGTAATGAATATTCGGGTTGGTTTTGGCTCGATCGCGTCCGTATCCCGAGAACGGTGTTCTCTATGATAGAACAGGCGCGTCCGGGACGTGAGGCGGAACGGGGGATCGGCGGCATGAGGATTTATGGTGGCTTCCTCGCTACTGGCTGGTAATTCATGTCCAACGCGCCAGACTGGAGCCAAACGACCGCGTCGCGTTCGTTCCCGGTCGCGTTAGACCGCCGGACGCCGGAGATGATCGCGAGCCTCCAGCGCCTCACGGGGATCGGGGTCTGGTCGTACGACGTCCCGCGGGACGAGGTGTGGTTGAGTGACGAGACGAAGCGGATCCATGACATCGACGTCGACGACGACCCGACGGTCTCCGACGTTATCGACCGGTACGTGGAGACCGACCGACGCGAAGTGCTCGACTCGCTCTCCGCTGCGGTCGAGTACGGGGAGCCGTTCTCGGTCGACGTGAACTACGCCAGCGAGCGAACCACTGAACGGACGATCCGGCTCGGCTGCGATCCGGTCGTGGACGACGGGACCGTCGCGCTTTACGGGGTCCTCAGGGACGTGACCGACCTGAAGCGGCAGGAGCAACGCATCGAGATCCTCCGGCAGACGAGCCAGGAGCTCCGGAAGGCCAGCTCGAAGGACGAGGTCGCGGGGATACTTGCCGACGCGGCGAAGAACGTCCTCGGCCTGGTGAACACCACCGTCCGCCTCGTCGACGAGAACCGGAACGTGCTCGAAACGATCGAGGCGACCGAGGAGTGTCTGGAGCGCGCCGGCGACCGCCCGAACTACGCGGTCACCGAGGACACCCCGGCTGCGAAGACGTATCGGACCGGGGAGCCGGTGATACACGCGAACCACGAGTTCACGGACGACGATCACAGTCGGGGTGCCCTCCAGTCGGGCCTGTACGTTCCGATCGGAAGCCACGGCGTCTTAAGCGCCGGCGACGTCGTCGTCGACGCCTTCGCGGAGCACGACCTCGAGGCGGCGAGCCTGCTCGGCGAACTCGGCGCTGAAGCGATCACCCGGATCGGCTGGGTGAAGCGGTCACGGGCGATCTGAGCGCCGAACGCGGTCGAACGACGGTCGTCCGCGGCATCGATTCGCATTATGAAAACAACTATCACGGATTATAACGATCATGCGCGTATGATCGGAAACGTGACCGGGCGACGGCTCAAGACGACGGAGACCTCGCTGGAGATACTGCGGCTCGTCCTCGAACGCGACGGCCTGACGCTCGACGAGTTGGACGGGTTAGTCGACAGTTCGAAGAGCTCCATCTGTAGCCACCTCAACACGCTCTTGGACGGCCGGTATCTCGTCAAGGAAGGCGGGACCTATCACGTCAGTTTCCGGGTGGTGCTGCTGGGTGAGCGGGCGAGATACAGGTATCCGACGGGGGAGGACGTCCGCGCGGTGATCGACCGATTGGCGAACGAGACGGGGCGGGAAGCCAACTTCACCGTCTTCGAGCACGGCCGCCTCCTCGCGTGTTACGGCACGTCGACGGACGAAGCGACGGACGGGTCGAACGTTCAGTACCGGTCGGAGTACCACCTCCACAACACCGCCGCGGGAAAGGCGATCCTCGCCGAACTCGACCGGGACGAGGTCGAGGCGATACTGGATCACTGGGGACTCCCGCGGGAGTCGGAGGCGACGATCACGGACCGCGACAGGCTGTTCGAGGCGCTCGACGAGATCGGGTCGCAGGGGTACGCCGTCGTCGACGAGGAGTTCGCCCCGAACCTGGTCTCGATCGGAGCCCCGGTTCACGACGCGGACGGGGGCGTCGTCGGCGGCGTGAGCGTCGGAGGCCCGAAGTACCAGGTCGGGGTGACCCAGCTGGAACGCGAGTGCGTCGCCGACCTGCTGGACGCCACCGAGGAGATCGAATCGCTGCTTTGATCCCCGACTCGCGTCCGATCCGCGATCGATCCCCGTCGGCTCCACCGATTCACATAATGAAAAACTGTCGAATGTCACCACTTCACAAGGTATGTTTCACGCGCTCGTCGGAGAAGACATTACACCAGTACAACTGTAATGGATACTGGCGAGAAACGCGGACGAACCAGCGTATTTACGATATGTGAATTCACGTGACCGAAGAAGCGAGCGTTCGACGATCGACCGACACGGATGCCGGTCGGTCGGAGCGACCGCCTCGACCGCGGGCCGGGACTTCCGTTCCGAACTCTCGAGACGTCGTTCCCTACACCGGAACGCTTATTCGAGAGATACACGATCGATCGGTATGGAACCGAAAAACCCGGTGCGCACCACCGAGAAAACCCTCGCGCTGATCGAGGAGCTGATGGCGAAAGAGCCCTGTGGCGTGAGCGAACTGGCGAGCGGTCTCGAGATGGGCAAGAGCGCGGTTCACAACCACCTGAGCACGCTGCGAACGCAGGGGTACGTCCTGAAGGAGGGGGACGACTACCGCCTCGGGTTGAAGTTCCTCGAAGTCGGGGGACACAGCCGGAAGTCGATGGAGATCTATCAGGTCGCGGAACCCGAGGTGAAGTCGCTCGCGGCCGAGACGGGGGAGCTGGCGAACCTCCTCGTCGAAGAGCAGGGAATGGGCGTCTATCTGATGCGGGCCAAGGGTGACGAAGCCGTCGACCTGGACACGCACGCGGGGCTGCGAACGAACCTCCACACGACGGCGCTCGGGAAGGCGATCCTCGCGAACCTCTCCGAGGAACGGGTCGAGACGATAGTCGAGAGACACGGGCTCGACCGGAAGACGCCACGGACCGTCGGCACCCACGAGGAGCTGTTCGACGCGCTGGCGGAGATCCGCGAGCGGGGCTACGCGATCGACGACGGTGAACGCCTCGAGGGACTCCGATGTGTCGCCTCGGCGATCACGTCCTCGAGCGGCGAGGTCCTCGGCGCGGTCAGCGTCTCCGCGCCCGCCAACCGGGTCAGCGACGAAGCCCTCCACGGCACTCTCCCGGAGCGCGTTCTCAGCGCGGCGAACGTGATCGAGTTGAACATCAACTACTGACGTGTTCCGTGTCTCGGAACGTCGATACGACGGCGGCGAAGCCGCGTCGACGCGGCTCCTGCGGCCGGATCGTCCGTGATCCCGTCGTCCGTTACGCCCGTATTCATGTAACGTCCAACGTCCCACTGTACAATATCCGCGCTCGGTAGCGTGTTCCGAAATGGAGAACGGAGGACCGCCGCGCGAATCGGGCGGAGGATCCACTCGACCGCCGAAGCCGTCGCGAGCGTCGTCGTTTCAGTAGCCGTCGTAGACCGTCTTCTCGATGGTGTAAAACCGGAGGCCCGCGTCGCCTTGCTCGCGCCACGTCTCCGAGGAGGAGCGCTTGAAGCCGCCGAAGGGGACGTGGAGTTCGAGCCCGGTCGTCTTCTCGTTGACCTTCGCCACGCCGGCCTCGATCGCGTCGACGAATCGGTTCGCCTCCGCGTGGTCGTCCGTGACCACGCTCGCCGAGAGGCCGTACTCCACGTCGTTGGCGACGGCGAGCCCCTCCTCGAAGTCGGCGACCTCGATGACGCCGACGACGGGGCCGAACACCTCCTCCTGGGCGATCCGCATGTCGGGCTCCACGTCGGTGAACACCGTCGGCTGGACGAAGTGACCGGTTTCGACCGCGTCGCCGTCGGGAACGCCGCCGCCCGCCGCGAGCGTCGCGCCCTCGTTCGAGGCGACGTCGATGTACTCGAGGGTGGACGACAGCTCCGCCTCGCTGACCTGCGGGCCCATCTCGTGCTCGAGTCCGGGACCGACGTCGATCGACTCCGCGCGGTCGACCAGCTCCGCGACGAACTCGTCGTGGACGGCCTCGTGGACCACGGCCCGCGAGCACGCGGTACACGACTGCCCGGTCGTGCCGAACCCGCCGGACGCGACGATGTCGGCGGCCTCGGCGGGGTCCGCCGACTCGGCCACGAGCGTCGGGTTCTTCCCGCCCATCTCGGTCTGGACGCGCTTGCCCTCGTCGGTGGCCTGTTCGTACACCATCTCGCCGACCTCGCTGCTGCCGGTGAAGGAGACGAGGTCCGTCCCCTCGCTCGTGATGAACTCGTCGCCGACGGTGCTCCCCGGCCCGGTGACCAGATTGAAGACGCCGTCAGGGAGTCCCGCCTCGTCGAGCGCCCGCGCGAGCTCGATCGCGACGCCCGGCGCGAGGGAGGCCGGCTTGAGGACCACCGTGTTCCCCGCGACGAGGGCCGGAGCGAGCTTCCAGGCCGGGATCGCGATCGGGTAGTTCCACGGCGTGACGAGCGCCGCGACGCCGACGGGCTCCCGGCGGATGTAGAGGTTCGTGTCGCGGCCGCTCGACGCCTTCCGAGTGCCCGCGAGGTCAGACGCCTTCCCCGCGAAGTAGTGGAAGATGTCGATCGCCCGCTGGACCTCGCCGGCGGCCTCCGGACGGGCCTTCCCCTCCTCGGCCACGAGGGTCTCCGTGATCTCCGCTTTCCGTCCGGCGAGGATCGTCCCCGCCTCCCGCAGGATCCGACCGCGCTCCGGCCCGGGCGTGTCCCGCCAGTCCGCCTCGGCCGCGACCGCGGCGTCGACCGCGGCGGCGGCGTCCCGCTCGTCCGACCGCGGGTAGGTCGCGACGACCTCGTCCGGGTTCGCCGGGTTCCGGACCTCGATCGTCTCTCCCGTCTCCGAGTCTCGCCATTCGCCGTCCACGTAGTTCGTTGTGGGCTCCGACATCGGGTCGTACGTCAACGGTCGCACACTCATGTCTTTTGGTCGCCGCGTCTCGTCGTCGGTCCGCGATCGGCCGCGGCTCGTCAGTGGCGGCTCGACGGCGGCGGTTCGACGGCGGCGTGACTCGTCGAGTTCCCATAGGCTTTTGTAGCGTGTCGTCGGAGACACGGTCGTCATGGTCGATCACGCGAAGCTTCGCGACCCGAACGCGGAGTACACGATGCGAGACCTGTCGAGGGAGACGATGGATCTCACGAAGCCGCGGGGCGGCGTCCGCGACGCGGAGATCACGGACGTCCAGACCACGATGGTCGACGGGAACTACCCGTGGATCCTCGTGCGCGTCTACACCGACGCGGGCGTCGTCGGCACCGGCGAGGCCTACTGGGGCGGCGGCGACACCGCGATAATCGAGCGGATGAAGCCCTTCCTCGTGGGGGAGAACCCGCTCGACATCGACCGCCTGTACGAGCACCTGATCCAGAAGATGTCCGGCGAGGGGTCGATCTCGGGGAAGGTCGTCTCGGCCATCTCCGGGATCGAGATCGCGCTCCACGACGCCGCCGGGAAGCTCCTCGACGTGCCGGCCTACCAGCTCGTTGGCGGCAAGTACCGCGACGACGTCCGGATCTACTGCGACCTCCACACGGAGAACGAGGCGGACCCGGAGGCCTGCGCCGAGGAGGGAGTCCGCGTCGTCGAGGAGCTCGGCTACGACGCGATCAAGTTCGACCTCGACGTGCCCTCGGGCCACGAGAAGGACCGCGCGAACCGCCACCTCCGCGACCCCGAGATCGACCACAAGGTCGAGATCGTCGAGGCCGTGACGGAGGCGGTCGGCGACCGCGCCGACGTCGCCTTCGACTGCCACTGGTCGTACGCGGCCGGCAGCGCGAAGCGGCTCGCGGCGGCGGTCGAGGAGTACGACGTGTGGTGGCTCGAGGACCCCGTCCCGCCGGAGAACCACGACGTCCAGCGGCGCGTCACGGAGTCGACGACGACCCCCATCGCGGTCGGCGAGAACGTCTACCGGACGTTCGGCCAGCGAACCCTGCTCGAGCCGGGGGCGGTCGACATCGTCGCGCCGGACCTCCCGCGGGTCGGCGGCATGCGCGAGACCCGCAAGATCGCCGATCTGGCCGACCTGTTCTACATCCCCGTGGCGATGCACAACGTCTCCTCGCCGATCGGGACGATGGCGTCCGCGCAGGTGGCCGCAGCCATCCCGAACTCGCTCGCCGTCGAGTACCACTCCTACGAGCTCGGCTGGTGGGAGGACCTCGTCGAGGAGGACGACCTCATCCAGGAGGGTCGAATGGAGATCCCCGAGGAGCCGGGACTCGGCCTCACGCTCGACCTCGACGCCGTCGAGGAACACATGGTCGAGGGCGAGGAGCTGTTCGACGAGGCGTAAGCCGAAGTCGAGCTCGATAGACGAGCGGAGCGAAACCGAGCGCGGAGATCCCCGATCGCCGCGGTCCGCCCATAGTTTTATTTTCTGACGGAACGACCGAAGGCGCATGGACGTAGGAGTCCTGACAGTTGTACTCGGTGACGAACCGCTCGAGGAAGCGCTCGATTACCTCTCCGGACTCGGCGTCGGCACGGTCGAACTCGGCTGCGGCGGGTTCGTCGGCGACGACCACCTCGATCGGGAGGCGTACCTCGACGACGAGGCGGCACAGCGCGAGCTGCTGGAGCTGGTCGAGGAGCACGACCTCGAGATCAGCGCGCTCTCGACGCACAACAACCCGCTCCACCCCGACGACGAGCGCGCCGAGCGCGCGGCGACGGAGATCCGAGAGGCGGTCCGGCTCGCCGACCAGCTTGGCGTGGACGCCGTCAACACCTTCTCCGGGCTGCCGGCGGGGGGACCGAACGGCGAGGTCCCCAACTGGATCACGGCCCCGTGGCCGCCCGAACACGCCGACGCGCTGGAGTACCAGTGGGAGGAGGTCGCGATCCCGACGTGGACCGCGCTCGCGGAGCACGCGGACGACCACGGCGTCGACATCGGCATCGAGATGCACCCGAACATGCTGGTGTACGAGCCGACGGGCATGATGCGCCTCCGAGAGGCGACGAACGAGCGCGTGGGCGCGAACTTCGATCCCTCCCACCTCTACTGGCAGGGGATCGACGTCACCGAGGCGATCCGCTTCCTGGGCGAACGCGACGCGATCCACCACGTCCACGCGAAGGACACGAAGGTCTACGAGTCGAACGCTCGGATCAAGGGCGTCCTCGACACCGAGCCGTACACGGCCGAGCCGGACCGCTCGTGGCTGTTCCGCTCGATCGGCTACGGGCACGGCGAGGCCCACTGGAAGGACGTGGTCTCGACGCTCCGGATGGTCGGCTACGAGGGCGCGCTCTCGATCGAACACGAGGACTCGCTCACGTCGGGCCGCGAGGGGCTAGAGAAGGCCGTCGACGTGCTCCAGCGAGCCGTCTTCGAAACGCAGCCGGGCGACGCCTACTGGGCCTGATACCATGAGCCTGACAGTCGGATTCCTCGGCTACCGGTTCATGGGCAAGGCGCACGCGAACGCGCTGGCGCGGCTCCCGATGTTCTTCCCCGACGCGCCCGCCGTCGAGCGCGACGTCCTCGTCGGGCGCGACGAGGAGGCGCTCGCGGACGCGGTCGACCGGCTCGGATTCGATCGGTACGTGACCGATTGGCGGGACGCCGTCGACGACGTCGACGTGTTCTACAACCTCGGGCCGAACAGCCTCCACCCGGAGCCGTCGATCGCGGCGCTCGAGGCGGGTGCCCACGCGTTCTGTGAGAAGCCGCTCGCCCACGACCTCGAGGCGGCCGAGCGGATGGCGGACGCGGCGCGCGAGAGCGACGCGGTCACCGCCACCGCGTTCAACTACCGATTCATCCCTGCGATCCAGTACGCGAGAGACCTCGTCGAGAGCGGCGCGATCGGCGAGGTACGGCACGTCCGCGCGCGGTACCTCCAGGACTGGCTGGTCGATCCCCAGGCGCCCTGGAGCTGGCGGAACTCGGCGGAGGTGGCGGGATCGGGCGCGCTCGGCGATCTGGGCGCGCACTCGATCGACCTCGCGCAGTTCCTCCTCGGATCGCGGATCGACCGCGTCTCGGGGCACCTGCGGACGTTCGTCGACGAGCGACCCGTGCCCGGCGGGGGCGACGGCGACGCCCTCTCTGCGTCCGGGTCCGACAGCCGGGAGACGAGGGCCGTCACGGTCGACGACGCGTACACCGCGCAGGCCGCGTTCGCGGACGGGACCATGGGCCTCTTCGAGGCCTCGCGGTTCGCCACGGGACACAAGAACGGGAACACGATCGAGCTCAACGGGTCGGAGGGGTCGATCCGGTTCGACCTGGAGCGGCTCAACGAACTCGAGGTCCTCCGGGGAGACGGTCGGGGCTTCGAGACGATCCACGTCACCGACGAGTCGGACCCGTACGGGGACCGGTGGTGGCCGGCGGGTCACAACGTCGGCTGGGAGCACGCGCTCGTCCACGAGAACTACGAGTTCCTCTCGGCGGTCGCGAACGGCGGGAGCTACGAGCCGGACTTCGAGACGGGACTCGCGGTCCAGGAGGTCCTCGACGCGATCGAGCGGAGCGACGAGCGCGGCGAGTGGGTCGACGTACGGACCTGACCCGAGCGCGGGCGCCGGGGTCTCCCCCGACCCGGCCGGACCGGGTCAGGCGCTCTCGACTTCGACGTCGCTTCCGCGCTCGGCCGCGGCGTAGATCGCGTCCATCGCGCGCATGTCGACGAGCGCGTGATCGCCGTCGGGATGGGGATCGGTCCCCGTCAACAGGCAGTGTGCGAAGTAGTCGAACTCCTCGGTCATCTGGTCGACTCGGTCGAAGTCGTAGTCGACGGACTGGGAGCCGACCGACAGCCGGAACCCCCGATTCTGTCGGTTGTAGAACGCCGGGTCGAGGGTGACCTCGCCCTCCGTTCCCGTCACGCGGAGGAAGCTCGACTGGACGGCCGACTGGCTGGCGGTACACGCCGCGAGCGTCCCGTCGTCGAAGTCGACGCCGAAACTGACGTGTTCGTCGCCGACCGCGTCGAACGGCTCGGACTCGACGACCGCTCGAGCCCGGACGCGGACCGGGTCGGCGTCGAGGACGAACCGGGCGGTGTTCAGCGGGTACAGGCCGATGTCCATGACCGTCGCGCCGCCCGACAGCCCCGGATCGAGCCGCCACTGGTCCGGATCGGGAACGACCTCGTCGAGGAGTCGCTGGGACATGTGCCCGTGGACGACGACGGGCTCGCCGATCGCGCCGCTCTCGACGACCTCTCTGGCCCGTCGCACCGCCGGTTCGGTCTGCATCCGGTAGGCGACCATCAGGGGAACGTCGGCGTCCCCGCAGGCCTCGACGAGCCGCTCGGCGCGCTCGACGGACGCCTCCAGCGGCTTCTCACAGAGGACCGCCTTCCCGAGGTCGGCGGCCGTCTCGACGTACGGCAGATGGGCACCGTTCGGCGTGACGACGTACACGGCGTCGTAGGCGTCGGCCGCGACCCCGTCGTGGAACTCCTCGTAGGTGAGCCCGTGCGCGATCGAGTCCGCGAGGTCGGTCGCCGACCTGACCTTCTCCGCGGAGCCGCTGACGACCGCAGTCGTCTCACAGAAGTCGGACGCCGCGACCGCGGGGATGGCCTGCTCGCGCGTCCACCAGCCCAGCCCGACCATCGCGACCCTGATCGTTCCCGTCGTCTCCCCCGACTGCCAGTCGCGGCGGGTGAACCCGTCGAGCGAGGGGAGGGGGTCGTCGGTCATACCGAGACCACGCCGTTCGAGAGCGTTCCGATCTCCTCGATGGTGATGTCGACCCGATCACCTTCCTGTAGGTCGAAGGATCCCTCGGGGACGAGCGAGGTTCCGGTCAGAAGCACCGACAGCTCCGGCACGGCGTTATGGCGGGTGAAGTACGAGACGAGCTCCTCACAGGAGCGGACCATCCCGCTCGTGTTCGTGGCGTCCTCGTAGACGACGTCCCCGTCCCGCTCGATGGTCATCTCCATGTCGAGGTCGTGCGGGTCGTCGACGCGATCCCGCGAGACCACGCACGGACCGAGCGAACAGCTCCGGTCGTACACCTTCGCCTGGGGGAGGTACAGCGGGTTCGCGCCCTCGATGGACCGGCTGCTCACGTCGTTGCCGATCGTGAAGCCGACTATCTCGCCGCGATGGAGGACGATCCCCAGCTCCGGCTCGGGGACGTTCCACGTCGAGTCCTCCCTGACCCCGACGGGCTCTCGGTTGCCGACCGTCCGCGACGGCGTGGCCTTGAAGAACAGCTCCGGCCGCTCCGCGTCGTAGACGTCGAGGTAGATGTCCGGCATCGAGCTCTCGTCCTCCCTGGCCTGTTCGCTGATCTCGTAAGTCACGCCGGCCGCCCAGACCTCCGACGCGTCTACCGGAACCATCGCGTTCTCCTCCACTACCGAGGGATCGAGGGTCTCGGCCTCGTCGAGCAACCTCGTGGCGACGTGGTCGATCGATTCCCCGTCGGCACTCGCCGCCCTCGCCACGTCTCCGAACGAACGGAGGTCCGCGTCGGCACTCGTGAGATCGTACGTTTCGGACCGTCGAGTCACCGCGACACGTCTGTTTCCCGATAGGTTGAGCTGACTATATCGCATTCGTCCGCATGTCGTTGGGGCCTAGTATAAAAGTACGGCCGGGAGACGGATCACTCGTTTCCGGTCCCTGTGCCGCTCTGAAATCGGGGAGAAACCGGTAGCGCTGCGTCTCACGGACTACCTCGGTCGAGGAGACGTCACTCGATTTCGACCTCATCCGGACACGCCGATGCCGTCTCTCCCCTCGATCTCGATAGGCATTCGGACGACATTCGGACGACATTCGGACGACATTCGGACGATATTCGATCGAGACTTGAGCGAGATCAAGAAATATAAGAAAAATTAGTAGTAATACATACTAATTCTTATATATATTACGAATATATTCCGTGTTTTATGCCCATCTGTGTCCTATAAATAAGAAATCCAATACGTTACGATCGGCTGGAACCGGTATTGAGCGGTCCCCCGTCAACTGCCGACCGCCATGAGCACATTTAATGAGTGGGATCATCATTATCAGGGTGTGTCGGCAGAACAATTCAACGAACCACGGGCGCGAATCGACGTTCGAAACATCGGAGGGATCGACGACGCCGAGGTCACCGTTCCACCCGGTGTCTCGGTGCTGACCGGACGAAACGCGACGAACCGGACGTCCTTTCTGAAGGCGCTCATGGCGGCGCTCGGCAGCGAAAAGGCCTCGCTCAAGGGCGACGCCGAGGAGGGTTCGGTCACCCTCGAGATCGACGGACAAACCTATACCCGAACGCTGACGCGGCAGGGAGAGACGGTCGCGTTCGGCGGCGATCCCTATCTCGACGATCCCGAACTCGCCGACCTGTTCGCCTTCCTGCTCGAGAACAACGAGGCGCGCCGCACCGTCGCCCGCGGTGACGACCTCCGAGAGCTCATCATGCGGCCGATCGATACGGACCGCATCGATGCCGAGATCGAGTCGTGTAAACGCGAGCGCGAAGAGATCGACGAGGAGATCGAACGACTCGAACGGATCGAGCGCGAACTCCCCGAACTTCAGGAGGAACGGCGCGAGAAACGGGCGGAACTCGAGGAGGCGCGAGACGAGTTGGCGACCGTTCAATCCGAACTCGAGGAGCTTGAAACGGACGTCGAACAGAGCCGCTCGCGAAAGCGAGAACTCGAGGAGGCGTTTCAGCGCGTCCGGGACGCCCGCTCGGAACTGGACGACCTCGAGTTCGACCTCGAAACCGAGCGGACGACTCTCTCCGAACTCGAATCCGAGCGCGACGAGCTCGAGGAAACGCTCGCCGAGGCGGAGCCGTTCGAGACGGAGCCGGACCGGCTCGCGGGACGCGTTGAAGAGCTTCGGAACCGCAAGCGAGCGCTCGACGACACGATCAGCAACCTCACGAGCGTCGTCAGCTTCAACGAGGACATGCTCGAAGGGGAGACGCTCGGTCTCGAAGGGACCGACGCCGACGAGTCGACGGAGCTGACCGACGCGCTGACGGCGAACGACGAGACGACCTGTTGGACCTGTGGGTCGACCGTCGCGACCGAACAGATCGAAGGAACGCTCGACCGGCTCCGCGAGCTGCGCTCGGAGAAGCTCGAGGAGCGGAACGACATCGAGTCCGAGATCACCGAACTCACGGAGAAACGATCGGAACTCCGCAGCAAGCGTCGGGAGATCGAGCGAGCCGAGGACGGACTCGCCGAGGTCGAAGCGGAGATCGAGACCACGAACGAGCGTATCGCGGATCTCGAGGACCGCATCGAGGAGAAACGAACCGAGATCGCGGACCTCGAGGCCGAAGCCGAAGCGATCGAGGTCGGAGACCACGACGACGTGCTCGAACTCCACCGGGAGTCCAACGAACTCGAACTCCGCGTCGAACGGCTCGAGGACGACCTCGACGCGATAGACGAGGAGATCGCGAACCGTGAGGAGACGCTCGAGGACCGTGACGACCTCGAGGCCGAACGCGAAGAGCTCACCGAGCGGCTCACGGACCTCCGGACCCGCGTCGAGCGCATCGAGAAGGACGCCGTGACGGCGTTCAACGACCACATGGAGACGGTGCTCGACATCTTGGAGTACGACAATCTCGATCGGATCTGGATCGAACGCCGCCGGGAGGAGGCACGTGAGGGGCGCCGAAAGGTGACGAGGACGCGGTTCGAGTTACACATCGTCCGCTCCGCCGCGGACGGGTCCGCGTACGAGGACACGATCGACCACCTCTCGGAGAGCGAACGCGAGGTGACCGGGCTCGTCTTCGCGCTCGCCGGTTACCTCGTTCACGACGTCCACGAGGTCGTTCCGTTCGTCGTCCTCGATTCGCTGGAAGCGATCGATTCGGACCGGATCGGACGCCTCGTCGACTACTTCCGCACACACGCGGAGTATCTCGTCGCTGCGTTACTGCCCGAAGACGCCGAGGCCCTCTCGAGCGAGTACACGTACGTGACGAGCATCGACTAGGCTCAGCGGGACGATGGACCGTTGGACGGGTCGTCGTTTCGGATCTCCCGAGGAGGGCATGACACCAGTAAGTTTGTAACGGTCGCTCCGCTAGCGGACGTATGAGCGACGGTACGCGGAGTCGCGGAACGAAGGTTGCACGGCTCATCGACGAGTACGACCTGTCCGGAACGGGGGCACGACTCGAGGCGGCGTGGACGGGCACGTCCGGCGAGCGGACGAGCCTCCGAGACCTCGCCGACGAGTTCAACGAACGACTGCTCGAAGTGAGCCTTCGCGAGGCGAACGTCTCTCCTCGTGATTTCGAGGTCACCGGAACGTACGAGGCACTACGGGAGGGATCGAGTTCCGAGAGAACTCGCGCCCGGCGACGTCTCGAACGCGAAGGGATAGACGTGGAGGCGCTCTCGAGCGATTTCGTGACACACCAGGCGATACACACGTACCTGAGAAAGGACCGCGAGGCACGTCTCCCGGACGAGGACGAGGACGTAGTCGAACGAAAGATCGAGACGCTCGAGAAACTCCAAGGGCGGGTCGCCGTCGTCACGGAGACGACGATCGAGTCGCTCGCTTCGGCCGAGGAGCTCGACCACCCGGAGTACGACATCCTGGTGGACGTCCAGGCCATCTGCTCGAAGTGCGGATCGAACCACTCCGTCGGTGAGCTATTCCGTCAGGGTGGCTGTCAATGTGAAGTCTTGTCTGATTAAATATACGTATGCGACCCCACACAAATGCGTAAAACCAAACAGACAGATAATAGATAATTAAACCGTCATATGCTCGCTAATCGACGGCCTAGTCGAACGGTCTCAAGAACCATGGCAGTCTCGATACAGACGCTCCGTGAGAGATCGTCGTAGAGACCGATACCGCCGGGGAGACTGAGCGTGATGGAGACCGACCTGATTCGCTGCCGATCCGGGGCGCGGCTACGAGAGATGACGGACGAGCGCGTCCGTCACCGCTTCGCGCTCGTGGTGGACCCAGTGTGAGGCGTCGGGGAACGTTCGGAGACGGGCGTCATCGCAGTACCCGACGCTGTCCTCGGCCATCGAGGGGAGGAGCGCGACGTCGTCTTCTCCCCAACAGATCAGCGTCGACGGGGAGACGACGTCCGCCGACGGGGGTTCGGACCGGCGGAACCCCCGGTACCAGTTGACCCTGGGCTCGACGCCCGTGTGCCGCCAGGCGGCCCGGTAGCGTTCGATCGTCTCCTCGTCGAACGTTCCGGGTTTCGACGTCACCTCGAGCGATTCGACCATGTTGGCCATGTCGTTCCGCCCCAACGCCCACTCGGGGAGCGCCGGCAGCTGATAGAACCACACGTACCAGCTCCGGAGGACCTGTCGGAGGCTGGACCGCAAGGTCTCTCGATACACCGTCGGGTGGGGGACGTTGAGTATCCCGAGCCGATCGACGACGGCGGGCCGACGGAGCGCCACGTTCCAGGCGACGAACCCGCCGAAGTCGTGCCCGACGACGTGAGCCGACTCTCGGCCCTCGCTACGGATCAGTTCACGGACGTCGGCCGTGAGCTCGGAGAGCCGATAGGCGTCGATCCCGTCGGGTGCCTCGCTCAGATTACACCCCCGCTGGTCCGGGACGAGCACGCGAAACCCCGCCTCGACGAGCGGGCCGATCTGATCGCGCCACCCGTACCAGAAGTCCGGATGACCGTGTAACAGGACGACCAGCGGGGCGTCGGGGTCGCCGGCGGTCACGACGTGTAGCCTGACGCCGTTCACGTCCCGGTAGTCGGATTCGACGTCCGGGTCGGTCAGCAGCGATGTGTCGGTGTCGATGCGCGTCTCGGTGGGTGACATCGGTGGGTGCCTCCGGTGACGACCGCGTTCGACGTTCGTGTCACGAACGTGAACCGGCCTCTCGGACGAGTGATCGTAGACGACGAAGCCGCATACGACGACTGCCACATCCGTGGGGTGACTTTTACGTCCGCGAACCGGCCGTACGACGGCGGCCCACGTCTCGGACGGCGGCACCCCACGTCACGGACGGCGGCGCCCCACGTCGCGGACGGCGGCCGACTCACCGAACGATCTCGCCGAACACGCGCTCTTCGACCTTGCGGAGGTGCTCTCCGACCGTCCCCGGAGCGATCCCGACGACCTCGCTGACGTCCTCCAGCGACGCCCGCCGGGGTTCGCTGTAGTAGCCGAGATCGACCGCCGTCTCGAGCACCTCCTCCTGGCGGGACGTGATCAGTCTGGTGAACGACGAGCCGTCGGCCTCGTACGCTCCGGTCTCGAGGATCTCGACCGAGACGTACTCCGCCTCCTCGACGCGCGCGTACAGGTTCTTGAACGTCTCGTCGGTCCCCAGATACGTCACCTTCAGCCGGTCCTCGGAGGTGAACCGGATCGGCGTGTCGACCACGAGAAACGAGTCCCGTTGGAGCTCGAGCGCCCGGCGAACCGGCTCGGTCGGCTCGAACTGGCTCACCGCCATCCAGCGGTCCGCGCCGGCGGTGAGGTAACTGATGACGTGGGGCGACTCCTCCATGATCCGCCTGTACCGCTCCTGACTGCCGCTCGCCTCCGCGAACAACAGCACGGTATCGTCGGAGAGAAGCTCGACGTAGTGAATGGCCCGCCGTTCGATTTCGGGATCGTCCGTCAGCTTCCCCCCGAGCGGATGGAACGCGCCGCCCCCGCTCGGCTCGATCGACATCGTGAGATACCGCATACGACGACGTAGCGCGTGTCGGACTAAACTCTCATGGACGGCCCTCTTATATTCCACCAGTGGTGAGGCAGCGTGCCTACCGCCCTCCGGCGATAATCGACTCCCGTGAACGATGCAACGCCACGAACGCCCGCCCGCCGGCCGACCCGTGGAAGCGGCGGTCGCGACGCTTCCGGACGACGCGGTCGTCGACCGCGGATCGCACGAGAACGCGCCCGCGGTCGCCATCCGGGCCGATCGCGTCCGTGAGGTCCTCTCGACGCTTCGCTCGGAGGCGGGACTCGATCACTGCTCGTGCGTGACCGCACAGGAGCGCGAGGACCGCTTCGAGACCATATATCACCTCACCGACTACGACGACCGGACCCGGGAGCTGTCCGTCGTCGTCCCGACGGCGATCGACGACCCCGTCAGCGAGTCGGCCGCGGCGGTCCATCGAACGGCCGAGTGGCACGAACGGGAGGCCTACGACCTCGTCGGGATCGAGTACGACGACCACCCGGACCTCCGCCGGATCCTGCTTCCGGAGACGTGGAAGGGCCACCCGCTCCGGGAGGAGTACGACCGGGACCGGCCGCAGATCGTGGCGCTTCGCGAGCACGCCAACCCGATCGGCGACGACCGTCGGGAGGGCGACACCATGTTCCTCAACGTCGGCCCCCACCATCCCTCGACGCACGGCGTCCTCCATCTCGAGGTCGTCCTCGACGGCGAGGAGGTGGTCGACGTGGAGCCGGACGTCGGCTACATCCACCGCTGTGAGGAGCAGATGTGTCAGGAGAGCACCTATCGCCACCAGATCATGCCGTATCCCGACCGGTGGGACTGGGGCGGCGCCGGCCTGCTCAACGAGTGGGCGTACGCCCGCGTCATCGAGGACCTCGCGGACGTCGAGGTCCCCGAGTACGCGCAGGTGATCCGGACGATGAGCGCCGAGCTGTCGCGCGTTCTCTCGCACCTGCTGTTCGTCGCGATGTACGCGCTGGACGTGAGCGGCGAGTTCACGGCCACCTTCATGTACGGCTTTCGAGATCGGGAGGCCGTCCAGGACGTCCTGGAGGCGTTGACCGGCCAGCGGATGATGTTCAACTACTTCCGGGTCGGCGGCGTGGCGTGGGACCTCCCCGAGCCCCGCGAGGAGTTCCTCCGGAGCGTGCGGTCCCTCACCGACGAGTTGCCGCGGAAGCTCGACGAGTACCACGACCTGCTGACGAGCAACGAGACCTTCCAGCTCCGGTGTGTCGATACCGGCGACCTGCCGCCCGACGTCGCGAAGGCGTACGGCGTCACCGGGCCGGTCGCCCGCGGGTCCGGCATCGATTACGACCTGCGACGGGACGACCCCTACGGCTACTACGACGAACTGGACTGGAACGTCGTCACCGAAGACGGCCGCGACAACTTCTCTCGGGTACTCGTCCGACTGCGGGAGATCGAGGAGTCGGCGGCCATCGTCGAGCAGTGCGTCGACCTCCTCGCGGACTGGCCGGACTCGGAGCGCGTCTGCCAGGCCAACGTTCCGCGGACGCTGAAGCCGTCCGGCGAGTGCTACAGGGCCGTCGAGGGCGCCAAGGGCGAACTCGGGATCTACGTCCGCGCCGACGGCACCGAGACCCCCGCACGGTTCAAGATCCGCGGGCCGTCGTTCTCGAACCTCTCCGCGCTCCCGGCGATGGCGGAGGGCGAGTTCGTCGCCGACCTCGTCGCGACCCTCGGGAGCCTCGACACCATCATGGGCGAGGTGGACCGATGACGGGGACCTCGATCCCGTGGAGGACCGACTCCGACCAGCGGGTGACCTGTATCGCCTGTGGCGAGACGGTCGACCGGGGGGACGCCCGCGAGTACGACAAACACGGCGACCGCTGGAGTCGCGAGGGCAAGACGTTCGAGTACCTCTGTAAACCGTGCGACCGCGACCGCTGTCACCAGAACCGCGACGGGCTCGAGGAGACGCTCGTGGCGGCCGGCGCCGGCCGCACGGACCGCGAGACGTTCCTCGAGCGGTACTGCGAGCTGACGATCGATGACGACCACGACTGACCGAAGTACCCACGATCGACGGACACTGACCACGACTGACCGATGACACGGACGAGCACCCGCCACGACCACGACGAGACGGAGGCCGACCCGGCGTCGAACCGACCGATGTCGGTTTCGGCCATCAGGGAGTCGTACGACGAGTACGCCGACCGTATGTCCCGGTTCGAACCGGTCGACCGCGTCCTCCTCGGGCGCTATCGACGGGCCCGGTTCGGAGACGTCGACGGGCGAGTGTTGGACGTCGCCTGTGGCACCGGGACCAACTTTCGGTACCTGCCGGACGCGGTCGACCTCGTCGGGATAGACGTCACTCCCGAGATGTTGGCGAACGCCGAGGAGACGCTCGCCGACCTCGACAGGGACGGGACGCTCCGTCGAATGGACGCCGGGGACCTCGAGTTCCCGGCCGACAGCTTCGACGCGGTGATCTCGGCGCTGTCGACGTGTACGTTTCCCGATCCCGTCGCCGCGCTTCGGGAGATGGACCGGGTCTGTAGGCCGGACGGGACGATCCGTCTCGTCGAACACGGCCTGAGTGACGTGGGACCGATCGCCCGGTTCCAGGAGTGGCGGGCCGACGCGCACTACGCGAAGAGCGGCTGTCGCTGGACCCAGGAACCGCGAGAGCTCGTCGAGAGCGCGGGCCTGCCGGTCGAGGACGTGTCGACCGGACCGTTCGGGATGATCACCACCCTCGAGGTGACCCCGACTCGGAACGCCGAACCGTGACGGGGCCGCCCGCCGGCGCGTCGGAACCGCTCGTCGCCGGTACCCCCGGCCGATCGCGGGGGTTCCGATCCGGGCTCCCGGTTCCGGATCGCTTTCGTGGATAGTGATAGTACGTTGACTCATGACGGACCTCCTGATTCACGACGCGATCGTCGTGACGATGGATCGGGAGAACCGGGTCCTGGAGAACGGCTCGGTTCGGGTGAGCGACGGAACGGTTTCGTCGGTCGAACCGACCGACGCCGCGGACCGGGACGCGACGGCGTCCCGCGTGATCGACGCCGACGGGAAGGTCGTGATGCCCGGCCTCGTTGACGCCCACCGCCACACCGACTTCACGCTCGTCCAGGGGCTGTTCAGCGAACTCGCCGGCGACGAGCTGCTCAAGGAGGCGCTCTCGTTGTACCACACCGCCGAGTCGGTCCTCAGGGAGTCGTTCTTCGAGGCGGGGTGGCGGCTCGCCTGTCTGCGTCAGCTGACACACGGCGTGACCACCGTCAACGCGATGGACTTCACGCCGGCTATCGGGGCGAAGGCGATCGGCGATGCCGGGCTACGCGGCGTGATCGGACCGGAACTCGCGGACCTCCTCGACCCGGCGCCGGCGGACGAACAGATCGCCGATGCCCGGCGGTTCATCGAGACGTATCACGGCAGTCACGGAGGGCGCGTCACCGCGAGCATCGCGCCGGGCGGGGAGGCCGGCTGTTCGTGCGAGCTTTGGGAGGGCGTGGCCGACCTCCGGGCGGCGTATCCCGACCTGCGGCTCCATACACACCTGTACGACTCCGCCGCGGCCGACACGATGGCGGCCGGAAGCGGCGCTTCCGACCCGCTTGACCTGCTCGATCGGTACGGCCTCCTCGACGAACGGACGCTGCTGACCCACCTGCTACACGCGGACCGGGACGACGCCAGACGGATCGCCGAGAGCGGCGCGCACGTGCTTCACTGTCCGACCGTGTACAGCTACTTCCGGTCCGGCAGGCGAAGCTGGTTCCCTCTCCCGTCGCTCTCGGAGTTCGGCGCGAACGTCGTCATCGGCCTGGACGACCCCTTCTGGTTCGACTCGTGGGATCTGATCCAGGAGGCCAAACACGCCCGGCTCCTGTCGAACTACGAGTACGGATCCCAGCAGTGGTCCTCCTACGACCTGCTCGAAGCGCTCACCGTCGACGCCGCACGCGCGCTCGGGCTCGACGACCGGATCGGGAGCCTCGAACCCGGCAAACGCGCCGACCTGATCGTCGTCGACGTCGACACGCCGCGACACCGACCGTTCAGCAACCTCCCCTCGGTGCTCGTGAACACGGTCACCGCCGGGGACGTCGAGACGGTGGTCGTCGACGGCCGGGTCCTCATGGCCGACCGGTCGGTCGAATCGATGGACGTCGAAAGCGTCCGAGCGGCCGCGACGCGGGAACGGGAACGCCTCGAGAGCCGTACCGGCTGGGAGACCTCCCTGGCCGGCAGCACGCCACCGGACGAATCGATACTCCGACGGGTGTCGACGCGCGCCCTGCTGCGAGCGGCGAGGCAGTACGGGCGTGGAGCCGTCGCGAGCTGGATGCGGTAGCCGGCCCTCACGGGAGGGACCGCTCGGCGACGAGATGGGGAGATTTTGTATCGCGATATATGGTTTACTAGATCGGGATCGAACACGGGTTCGTCCCCCGACGGTCGCCGCCGACTCCGGAACGATTAGGGGGCCGCCGAAAGAGACCCACACATGACGCGTTCCGACTGGGGCGACTGGCTGCCGCACGCCGTCGCGGAGGCCGACCCCGAGACGGTGTCGCTGTGGTACCTCGGCTGTAACGGCTTCGCGATCAAGGGTCGCGACGGGACGGCCCTCTGGATCGACCCGTACGTGGGCACGGGAGACCCGCCGCGGACGGTCCGGATGATCCCGGTGCCGTTCGATCCCGAGGACGTCGACGTCGCCGACGCGGTGCTCGCCACCCACGAACACACGGACCACGTCCACGGCCCCTCACAGGCCCCGATCCTCGCGAACACGGGGTGTGAGTTCCTCGCGCCGGACGACTCGCTGTCGGTCGCCCGCGAGGAGGAGGCCTGGACCGACGAGTGGGACGTCGACGACGACCAGTTCACCGAGGTCCGCGAGGGCGACGAGCTCCGGATCGGCGAGTTCACCGTCCACGTCGTCGAGACGCACGACGCGGACGCGACACACCCGGTCGGCTACGTCATCGATCACCCGACCGGGACGGTGTTCCACGCCGGCGATAGCAAGCCCTCGCCGACGTTCCCGTCCCTGGCCGACGAGTACGACATCGATCTCGGGATTCTCGCGTTCGGGTCGGTCGGCACGATCCCCGACAAGGAGACCGGCGAGCCGGTCCGGACCAAGTGGTACAGCGACGAGAACGAGGCGATAGAGGCCGCACACGACCTCGAACTCGATCGGCTCGTCCCGACTCACTGGGACATGTGGAAGGGACTCACTGCGGACCCGACGGCGCTTCACGACCACGCTCGAAGCTTCGAGTACCCGAAGCGGCTGGAGATAGTCGAGATCGGCGACCGGATCGAGCTGTAGGCGGGACCTCGTCGCCGCCGCGTCGCGATCAGTTATCACGCCTGAGAGGTCGCCCGTGGAATTTAAGCCCTGGCTTGCGGAGGGTAGCGTATGAACGAACGGACGGCCGAAGCGACGACGACCGTCGAGGAGGACGGCGTTCGCGTCGAGAAGTCCTTCACCGACGACGCGTTTCCGGTACCCGCAGTGACATTCGATCTCTCCTCCCGCCGCGAGGACGCGGTCCGGGTGCGGATCGTCGACCGGATTCCCGAGGAGTTCCCGATGGATCGGGTGGGATTCCACCCCGACTACGAGAGCGAGAACTGGACGGCCTACAAGGACCACCGGGTGGAGTTCGAACGCGTCCTCGAGCCCGGCGAGTCCGTCGAGACGGTGTTCGGGATCCGCGACGACGACCCCGACCTGGAGGGGTTCCTCGGGACTCCCGTCATCGAACACGTCCCCGTCGGCGAGGAGATCGGCGACGTCCTCGGAACCGGCGAGACCGACGCGGTTCGGGAGGTGCTCTCCGGGGACCGAGCGACGCTGCCGGGAATGGAGGACTCGCCCGCCGAGGACTCCGCGACGGGCGCGGAGGAGGACGAATCCCCCGAAGAGGGGGCGGCGGACGACGCGGAGACCGGTCCGGAGCCGCGAACCGTCGACGCCGAGACGACGGCGGCGGTCACCCGGCGCGAGGACGCGTCGACGGCGGAACCGACCGAAGATCGGGACGCGGACGAAGAAGACGCTGCCGACGAGGGCGAGTCGGAGAGCGAGGCCGAACCCGACGATTCGGACGCGGAACCCGAAGGTCCGGGTGCGGAACCCGACGTCGACGCGGTCTCGGCGTCCGCCGAGGGCGGGATCGCGGCCGCGCTCGCGGCGGAGATCCGGGCCGGAGCGGTCGACGAGGACGACATGGAGGTCCTGCGGTCGGAGCTCGACGTTGGCGTCCCGCGAAGCGTCGACGTCCGGATCAACAGGCTCCAATCGAGCGTCGCCGATATCGAGGCGTACGCCGACGCGCTCGCCGAGTTCATCGACGAGGAGGGGACCGCGAGGGAGATCCTCGACGGCCTCGACGCCCGGGTGGACGAGCTCGAGTCCACGGTGGACGACGTCGACGCCCGGCTCGCGGCCGGCGAGCGGGCACACGGGGAGCTGGCGGACGACGTCCGGGCGGTCGAGACGACGGTCGACGAGGTGGAAACGTCCGTCGAGACCGTCGAATCGACGACCGACGAACTCTCCGAGACCGTCGAGACCGTCGAAAGCGACGTGGCGGCCGTCCGCGAGGACGTCGACGAGGTCGAGACGACCGTCGGGGATCTCGACGACGCCGTTTCGGCCGTTCAGGCGACGACACACGGGCTCGAGGAGACCGTGGAAGGCGTCGCGGGCGACGTGACCGCGCTCGAGGCCGACCTCGCCGGCCTCGACGACGCGCTCGACGACGTCGACGACGACGTGGAGACGCTCTACGAGGAGGTCGACGACGCCGCGGCCGGGATCGAGCGGACGGACGGGCGGGTCGACGACGTGGAAGAGCGGATCGGTCGCTTCGACGAGGAGTTCGACGACCTGTGGGACGACCTCGCGGAGGTCGACTCCCGGCTGACCGACATCGAGGGACGGCTCGGTGACGACTTCGAGGACGTCGAGGCCGAGTTGGAGGCGATACAGGACCACCTCGAGGAGCTCGAGGCCTTCCGGAAGCGACTCAACGAGGCGTTCGGCCCGTAGCCGGTCGAAAGCGCAACCCGTTTTAGCCGCCGCGTCCCATCACGGACAATGACGCACCCGCTCTCGGTGGCCGTTCCCCGCAAGGGCCGTCCGCTGGAGGCCGTCCTCGAGCGGATCGCCGACGCCGGGCGCACCGACGAACTCGCCGCGCTCGCCGACCGCGTGAGCAACACGCTCCGCTACGAGAAGGCGGTGACGAAGGGGTCGGTGGAGGCCGACGACGGCCCCTACCGCCGGCTCGCGGAGTACTCCGACCCCGAGGAACCGACCAACCCGGAGTTCACGCTGCTGCGTGACGACCGCGAGGGGAAGCCGCGCCGGATCGTCTTCGACGCCGCGACCGTGACCGTCGACGGCGTCGAACTCAAACTCGTCGGGCGCGAGGAGCCGTTCCGGGCGCTTCGGACCCACGAGTTCGCGCTCGGGTTCGATTCGGCGGACCTCGTGTTGGAGGAGGTGGTCGGGATCCGGCCGACCGGGCTCGCCGGGCTCCAGGACGTCAACGACCGGATCGACCCGGTCGACACGGACGTCCGCGTCGTGAGCGGACTCGGGGACACCGTCTACCACACGCTGATGGGCCGCCCCGAGTCGCTCGCGCCCGGCGAGGAACTGGACCGGGCGTTCCTCGCGAGCTACGAGGGCCCGTTGTGTATCTCACCGCGGTACGAGCGGCTCGTCACCGCCGTGTTGGGGACCGACACGCTCGAGAACGTCGAGTTCGTCTATCCGGGTCCCGAGCGATCCGAGGAGGCGGCCATCGCGGACGCGGGGTTGGGCGTGTATCTCACCGTCACCGGATCGACGGCGCGGGATCACGGTCTCGTGCTCGGCGAACACCTGTTCCCGAGCGAGACCGTCGTGATGCGCAACACCGCCGAGGATCACCCCGATCTGAAGCACGCGCTCGCGCTGTTCGACGGACTGAACGCCGAATCCGAACTCGCGGTCTGACCGAACCCTCGAGCGGGCGATCCCGAACCGGCCCTCCACGACCCGAGACGACGTCTTCGTATCGCGGAATATGATTTATCCGTTCGGGCTCGGACGCCGACGAACCGTGGTCACACACCGCCACGTTCGGTCTACAGTTCCGAACGTCGAAAACGGGAGGTTCCGCCCATCCGACGGACGCCGTGGCGCGCCGCGTTCGGACCGTCGCCGCCGGACGAGACCCGGACCAACCCGGATCGAACGGTATCCCGCAGCGCGAACCGTCGTTTCGATCGACGGGATGTTTTCCGCGCATCGACCGCGCAGCGGTACCAGGACGCCGCGCTACGCGCGCTTACGACGCCGTCGTTATTTCGGGGCCTCATCGTTTCCTTCGAACGCGGGGAGCGTGGCACGTCCGTCCTCGGTGTCTGGGGTAGGGAGACGATCGAACCGGTTCGAGGCGGCCGCCGCCGATCGACGTCTCGGAGTCCGGGCGGATCGAAGCGGCGCGGAGTTCGTGTATCCCGCCGATCGGCCAACGACCAAAGCGAGATATCTCAATGTCTGTGCCCATCGGCGATCGTAAACTTATCCGGATTCGTAGGGCGATATAATGCTTATCTAGAATTGTAGGACCCTAATTGCGGCCAAATGCGGTTCCGGAATCCAGTATAAGGTCACTTATCCGTAACTCTGGGATAGATTCAAGGAGGCGCGGTGAGACGGACGGCACGAATGAGCGACGACCGCCGATCGGTGAAGACGTACGTGCCGGCCGATCAGAAGACGCGCTGGCAACGACACGCCGAGGAGCTCGGAATGTCACAGAGCGAGTTCGTCAGAACGATGGTACAGGCCGGCAGACGGGGGTTCACGCTTCCGGAGGAGAGTAGCCCCGAGGAGAGTCGATCTGAAGGGTCCGACCCCGGGGGTCACGACCTCGAGAGGCGGATCGAATCGGCTATCGCCGACGGTCACTCCTCGTGGGACGACCTCGTGGACGCGGTGTTCGCCGACTTCGAGGATCGACTCGAAGAGGAGTTGGACTCGTTACAGGAACGCGACCGCGTCCGATACAGCGGGCGCGACGGAGGGTACACGCTCGTCGATGAGTAGCACGGAGACGGCCGAGGACGTCGAGGATCCGGTGGGATACTTCATCGAGGACCTGCGGTACCACGGGAAGACGGGGAGAACGAGAGAGTCCTACGAGCGCGTTCTGAGGCGATTCGAGACGTTTCTCGACGACGGGACCGTTCCCTCGACGGCGACGCATCGCGACTGTATGGCGTTCGTCCACTCGCTTCGAGGCGACGTCACGGAGAGCACGGTCGCGACGTACGCGGCGTACCTCCACCGCTTTTACGGGTACATGACCGAGGTCGGCGTCTTCGACGGGAACCCGATGACGCTCGTGATGGAGGAGATGGACGAGACGATAGACAAGGACCCCGCTCGCCGGGACGTCTCGATCCCGCGGATGCGGTCGTTCGTGGCCGGGATCACCCATCCGCTCCACCGCGCGCTCGTCTGTACGCTGTTGAAGACGGGCATGCGGGTGGGAGAGCTGTGTAACCTCGACCTCCGGGACCTGGCGATATCGGATCCCGAACTCGAGGCGGCGTACTCGATGGGCACGCGTCCGGCGCTCGCGGATCGGCCGAACTCGCTGTACGTGACCCCCCACGCGACGGTCGGCGAGGAGCTGAACGGGGAGGTCCGGACCGCCTCCAACAAGCGCAAACGCGAGACGGTGATACCCGTCGACGACGAGCTCCGAGCGGTTCTGAAACGCTGGCTCGCGATACGACCCGACGCCCCCTCCCCGGCCGAACCCCTCTTCGTCGGCACGTCGGAGGGCTGGGGCGAGCGGCTCGATCCGCAGGCCGTACGACACGTCGTCGAGCGGTACGCGCGCGAGGCGGGCTGGTACCGGACCGGCGGCGGGGCCGGCGAGAACGTCACGCCGCACTACTTCAGACACTTCTTCACGACGCATCTCCGGGATCGAACCGGCGATCGGGGCGTCGTGAAGTACCTCCGTGGCGACGTCGCCGACGACGTGATAGACACCTACACGCACAACTGGGGCGATCGGGTTCGAGAGATCTACGAGACGAACGTGTACCGGCTGTTCGGCTGAGAGAGCCGGATCTCGCGCGGCGATCCCCATTTGGGTCGTACTCGAGACGACGAAATTCTGTCGCGCCGCGATCGCATAAACTCTATGTCGCAATATAGAGTTTCGCCCCCGCACGGTCGGCGGTCGGAACGGTTCGAGGCGGTCTCACCAAACGCCGTTCCGGCGGCCTTTGTGGTCGTCCCAACGGAACCGATAACATCCCGTGCGCTCGATACGAAGACGACTATGGCCCGGGAACGAGCCGCGACCGGCACGGACGACTCGGGACCGCTGGACGCGTTTCGACGGTTCTTCGCGCTCGAACGGGACGTGTTGGTGTTGTCGCTCGCGATGTTCGCGTTCAGCCTCGGCTTCCAGATGACCAATCGGTTCCTCCCGGAGTACATGGTCGCGCTGGGGGCGTCCGGGTTCGTCGTGGGGCTCTTCGGGACCGTCGGGAACGTCGTCTCGGCGGTGTTCCCGTACCCCGGCGGCGCGATCTCGGACCGGATCGGGTCGCGGTACGCGCTCACGCTGTTCGGACTGGTATCGACGCTCGGGTTCGTCGTCTGGTTGGTCGCGCCGTCTCTGGGTACGGTCACCGTCGGCGGCGTCGCGATCCAGCCGTGGATCTGGATCTTCGTCGGCCTGCTGTTCGCGCAGGCCTGGAAGTCGTTCGGGCTCGGTGCCACGTTCGCGGTCGTGAAACAGGCGACCGACCCGTCGCGACTGGCGGCGGGCTTCGCCAGCACCGAGACGTTCCGCCGGACCGCGTTCCTCGTCGGGCCGGTTCTCGCGGCCGTGCTGATCGGCTTTCACCCGGCGTTCACGGTGAGCTTCCGGTACGTCCTCGCCGTCGCGGTCGTCTTCGGGGTCGTGGGAACCGTGGCCCAACACGTCCTCTACGACGCCGGCGAGGACTCCATCGGCGACTCCTTCGAGGGGATCGATCGGATCAGACGGGACGTACGCGACATGCCCGAGCCGCTCCGACCGCTGCTGGTCGGCGACACGCTCGTGCGGTTCGCGAACGGGATGGTGTACGTCTTCTTCGTGTTGGTGATCACACAGTTCTACGAGGTCGGCCTCGAGACCACCGTCTCCCTGGCCGGGAGCTCCTACGGCGTCGACCTCTCCCCGGCGGCGTTCTTCGGCTACCTGCTCGGCGTCGAGATGCTGGTCGCGCTCCTCTCGATGGCACCCGCCGCCAAGGCCGCGGAACGGGTCGGGCTCAAGCCGGTCGTCGGGCTGGGGTTCGCGGTGTACGCCCTCTTCCCGGTCGTGCTCATCGCCGGCCCGGAGGTGCTCGCGTCGGCGATGCCGCTCTCCTGGGCGATGGTCCTCGTCTTCGCGTTCTCCGGGCTCCGCTTCGCGGGCCTCCCCTCCCACAAGGCGTTGATCGTCGGACCCGCGGAGCGGGGAACGGGCGGTCGCGTCACCGGGACGTACTACCTGTTGCGGAACACGGTCGTGATCCCGAGCGCCGCGCTCGGCGGCTACCTCTGGGAGTTCGCCAGCCCCGAGGTCGCGTTCGCGATCGCGGCGGCGATCGGCGTCGTCGGCACCGGCTACTTCCTCGTCTTCGGCGAGGAGTTCGAGGCGTACCGCTGATCGAACTCGCCACACCCGTCTCGCCGCACCCGCCGACCGTTTAAGTCCGCGCGAGTCGAACGGGAACCGATGTGTGGCCGCTACACCCTGTTCACGCCCGCGTCGGAGCTCGAGTCCCGCTTCGGCGTGGCGTTCGGGGACGGCTTCGAGCCCAGCTACAACTGCGCGCCCGGCGAGGACCTCCCGGTCGTGACGGCCGAGGATCCGGACGGGGCCACCCGCATGACGTGGGGACTGACGCCGTCGTGGGCCGACGAGTCGTTCGACCTGATCAACGCCCGAGCGGAGACGGTTCGGGAGAAACGGAGCTTCGCGGACGCCTACGAGTCCCGCCGGTGTCTCGTTCCCGCGGACGGGTTCTACGAGTGGGTCGACGAGGGCGGCGAGGCCGGAACGCGGCCGTACCGCGTCGCCTTCGAGGACGACCGACCGTTCGCGATGGCCGGGCTGTACGAGCGGTGGACGCCGCCGAAGCCGGAGACGACACAGACCGGGCTCGGCGCGTTCGGCGGCGGGGCGGACGCGGACGGCGAGGGGCGTGACGAGGACGACCGCGTCCGCGAGACGTTCACGATCGTGACGACCGAGCCGAACGACCTGGTCGCCGACCTCCACCACCGAATGGCGGTGATCCTCGCGCCGGACGAGGAGGAGCGCTGGCTCCGCGGCGACCCCGAGGACGCGGCGGCGCTCATGGATCCCTTCCCGGCCGCTGAGATGGAGGCGTATCCGGTCTCGACGCGGGTGAACGCGGCCGGAACCGACGGCCCGGAGCTGATCGAACCGGTCGGCACCGACTGAGTTCGGGCGGTTCGACCGACGAAACCGACGAAACCGACGAAACCGACGAAACGGCTCCCGACGGGACGGTCGCCGGCGAGGCCGGACGCGTCGGATTCGAGGGACAAGCGATCGTTTGTGTCTTGCGAGCTTTTACCGCGGTCGCGACACGTCTCACGCACATGGACGCGAGACGACTGCTGCTCGTCGTGACCGTCGCGGGGCTCGTGGCGCTCGCCGGCTGTTCCGGTGCCGGCGGCGGAGCCGGAGGGGGTGCGGACGCCGGCGGCGACGTACCCGAATCGCGGCCCCTCGAGGGCGACGGAGCCGGGGGGTCGAACGGGGGCGAGGACGGCGGAGGCGGTGCGGCCGAGGACGCCTACACCGTCACCGAAAACGGCGAGACGGTCGCGGCGGTGGCGGAGCGGCAACTGATCCGGACCGGCGACCTCCGGGTGACGGTCGACTCGTTCGAGGAGGCGGACGCCGAGGCCCGCTCGATAGTCGAGGAGTACGGCGGGTTCGTGAGCGACTCGACGCGCGAGACGCACGAGCGGGGCGACGAGAACTACACCGTCGGCTCGCTCACGGTCCGCGTCCCGAGCGAGGACTTCGACGCCGCCATGGCCGACCTCGAGGCGCTCGGAACGGTCGAGCGGTCGACGACGGAGAGCCGGGACGTCACGGACCGGATCGCGGATCTCGAGGCGCGCTTGGAGAACCGGCGGGCCGAGCGCGACCGCCTCAGAGAACTCTACGAGGAGGCGAACACGACCGAGGACGTGCTGGCGGTCCAGTCGGAGCTCGCGGACGTTCAAGCGGAGATCGAGCGGATGGAGACGCGACTGGCCTCCCTCGAGGAGCGCGTCGCGCTGTCGACGATCCGGGTCGAACTCCGCGAGGAGCCGCCCGCCCCCTCCGCCGTCTCGACGGCGTGGTACGACACCGGCGTCGTCACCGCCTTCCTCGAGTCCGTCCGCGGCCTCGGAACGGTCCTCCGGGCGATGGTCGTCGGTGCCGCCTACGCCGCGCCGTACGTCCTCGCGGCCGGCCTCCCGCTCGTCGGCGTCGGCTTCGCGGTTCGTCGCCGGCTGTCGCGATCGAACGATGAGGAGTGACGTCCGCGTGATTCGGGCGGCGGCTCCGCCGCCGCCGACGATCGACGGCGACTCGGCTACGACCCGTCGACCACGCGGATCTCGATCCCGTCCGGATCGGTGACCGCGAACGCGCTTTCCGCGGTCGATCCCACGACTTCCTCCCCGAGCCGCCCCCGGAGTTCGCGGCGGGCCTCGTCGCCGGGGACGACGACCTCGAACCAGTCGAGTCCGCGGCCGGCGGCCGGCTCCGTGCGTCCGTTCCACGTGTTCGCGCCGACGTGGTGGTGGTAGCCGCCGGCGGCGACGAACCGCGCGTCGGGGTAGCTCGCCCGGCGGTCGAAACCGAATGTCGCTATATAGAATCGCTCGAACGCCTCGAGCGAGGCGACCTCGAGGTGGACGTGTCCGATGTCGGTGTCGGGCGGTGCCCGGTCCTCGCCGGTCGCGGCCGCGGCGACGCCCTCGGCGTCGAGCGGTTCGGTGGTCATGTGGACGCCGCCGTCCGGGGTCCCGGTCCACGACTCGCGGGGCCGGTCGCGGTACACCTCCACCCCGTTGCCCTCCGGGTCGGCGAGGTACAGCGCCTCGCTCACGTCGTGGTCGGACGCGCCGTCCAGTTCCCACCGCTCCCGGATCCGTTTCAACGCGTCGCCGAGCGCGGCGCGAGAGGGCACCCGGAACGCGGTGTGGAACAGGCCAGCGTTCGCTCGCCCGCGTTCGGGCGCGTCGGGATCGGCGGTCAGTTCGAGAAGCGGCGTCCCGCCCGCGCCGAGCGTCGCGGTCGTCCCGTCCCGAGCGAGCACGGCGAGCCCGATCACGTCCCGGTAGAAGGCGGTCGTCGCGTCGAGGTCGCCGACGCGGAGCGCGACCCGACCGATACGCGTCTCCGCGGGGAGCGGCCGGTCGTCGACGCCCGGTGATGTGTCCATGCGGGTAGAACGGGCGGCACGGGAATCAGAATGTCGATGGGATCGGAACTCGGTCGGTATCGGTCACGGGACCGGCGTCGAGAACGAGACCGGTATCGGTCACGGAACCGGTATCGGGAACGAGGTTCGAGCCGCCGATCGCTCGGTCAGGGCGCGACGACGTCGACGACGGTCTCGTCGTCCACGACGACGTTGTACGCGCCCTCGTCGTCGTTCCAGAGCACGAGCCCGTTCTCGACGAAGACGACCGCGCCGTAGTCGGCCCCCCGGAGCCCGTCGTTGAGGACCGTCTCGCGCGTGCAGACGAGGTAGTGGTCGATACGCTGGGAGCCGTCGCCGACGCGGTACACCGCGTTCTCGCCGTCGCTCAGGTCGTGGCTGAGCTTCACCGCGAGGAGGTTCACGCGGTCGGTAACGTGCTCCTCCGAGTCGGCCATCCGCGCGCAGCGGTCGGCGCTCGCGCGGGCGTCGACCCGCCGTTCACCGTCGGTCCGCAGGATCGAGTAGGCGAACTGGACGTCGACGTTGTGGAACTCGCCGGGCTCGTCGGTCGCCTCGCGGGCGGCCGCCTCGTCGAGCCGGCGCTGGAACGGCGGCACCGCGAGGTCGGCCCGGACGTCGAAGGACCACCCGCGGTCGCTCGGGGACGCGTCGGGCCAGAGCCGGAGTTCGGGCGCGTACACCTCGACCCCGCTCTCGGGAGTCGCCACCGCGCGCTCGGCCTCGCGGAGCCCGATCGCCGTCTCGCGGTCCGCCGGCGCGAGCGCGACGAGGCTCCCGTCGGCCGCGAGCGCGTCGGTGGCGGCCTCGAGGACGGCGACCGGATCCTCGAGTTCGGAGAGGACGTTTCCGAAGACCACCAGATCGAAGGGCTCCGCGAGCGGATCCGACGGATCGGACGGATCGGAACGGTCGGACTGGCTGGACGAGTCGTCGAGGCCGAACAGCGCCTCGGCGGTCGTCCGGTGGACCGTCGACCGGAAGTTCCGATCGGTCTCCTCGAGCAGCCGGTCGAGGACGTCGGCGGCGGCGCTGGGCTCGACGGCGTGGTACTCCACGACCGCGTCCTCGGGGAGGTAGTCGTGGAGGCCGAGCGCCGGACCGCCGACGCCCGCGCCGACGTCGAGGACGCGGAGCGTCCGGTCGAGCAGGCCGTTCTCGGCGAGGTCGTCGAGGACGTAACCGATCGCCGCGTAGTAGCCGGGGAGGTGATAGATCGCGTAGCCGAGCGCGGCGATCCGGTCGTACTCGACGTCGTTGCCGTAGAGGTAGTCGGCCTTGAGTCGGCGGATCGTCTCTCTGAGCTCGTCGCCGGAGTCGCCGACGTGCCAGTTCGCGCCGAACTCCGCGACGAGGAGGTCCTCTAAGGCGAACGCGTACGCCTCGGGCAACGCCTCCGGAGCCCACCCCGGCGGGCGGACCGGATCGTCGTCGACGGGGACGAAGCTGCCGTCCTCGCGCTCGCGGAGCCGGAGGTCGAACGCCTCCTCGCGGAGCGTCTCGCGGACGACGGCGGGGTGTGGCGTCCCCTCGATGTACTCCGATATCTCCTCGGGGTCGATGGGGCGGACCTGGCGCAGGTAGTTGGCGGTGTCGCGGACCGCCGCTCTGTCGATCATGGGTTCACTCGTGTCGTTCGCGGGGGTCGCGCTCGCCACGGGCGCGCTCGTAGAGTTCGGCGAACCGCTCCGGGTCGGCGTCGGCTATCTCGCGGGCCGCTTCGGCGACGTCGTCGGCCCCGTCGAAGGCCCGCTGGATCTCGGCGTACACCGCGGGCGCGCCCTCGGTGACGGTGTCGGCCACGTCGTCGAGCGCCGCGGAGACGGGGGTGTGGAACTCCTCGCGAACCTCCTCGCCGGCGAGCCGCCACGCGAGCACCGCGGCGTGTGCGCCCGCCTGGACCGTCTCCATCGCGCGGTCGTGTTCGGCCGCGGTCGTCTCGAAGACCTCGTTGCCGCCGGCCTCGATCGCCGCGGAGACCCCCTCGATCACGGGTCCGAGTTCGTCGACGACGGCGGCGACGTTGCCGGGGACCCGCGGCGGCGCGAACAGCGGGTGGTAGCTCGCGCGCTCGAGGTCGGGGGCGTGATCGCGCATCGCCGCGATCGAATCGGTCATCTCGCCGGAGACGTCGAGGATCGCCCGGTCGGCCCGCGGCGCGTACGCCGCGACCGCGTCGGGCACCGCCGACATCGGGACGGAGAGACAGACCGCGTCGTGGGTCGTCTCCGCGCCGACCGGGACGGCCTCGGCGTCGCGCGCGGCGGCGGCGTCGGCGGCGACCGCGGGGTCGCGGTCGGTGAAGGTCACGCTCGCGTCGACCGGCGAAGCCTCGGCTGTGAGGGTGTCCGCCACCCAGCGGCCGATCTCCCCCGCGCCGACGACGAGCACGTCCATTCGTCGTTCGACCCGAGGGCGCGCCAGCGGTAAAAAGGCTCGACTCGTCCGCCCCGCCGGACCGCGCCGACCACGCGACTCAGTCGCCGGTCGGAGCGGCGGGATCCACCCGGGGGGCGACCGCGCGCACCGCCGGGAAGAGCGCCAGCGCGATAGCCAGTTCGAGGCCGCCCACGACGAGGAAGGCGGTCCGGTAGCCGAACGCGCCGGTCGCGCCCCCGCCGACGAGAAAGCCCGTCAGGAACCCGAGCGAGCCGAAGACGTTGAACGCCCCCATCGCCGCCCCGCGGGCGGCCGGGTCGACGAGGTCGGTGACGAGCGCCATCGTCGCCGGGGCCATGAGCGCGCCGCAGACGCCGACGAGCACCATCAGCCCGGCCGCGACCGGGTAGACGGGCGCGACGCCGACGCCGACCGTGACGACGCCGTACGCGATCGACCCGACCACGACCGGGACGAACCGGCCGACGCGGTCCGACAGCGTTCCGAACGGGGACTGTAGCAGCGCGAACGGGACGAAGAAGAGCGCGAGCGTCGCGCCGGCGCCGGTCGCCGAGAGCCCGAAGGTGGCCGGGTCCTGGAAGTAGTACACCCCGACGAGCGCGAAGAAGCCGGCCGTCAGGCGGTCGACGAAGCCGAACGCGAAGGGGACGAGGAGACCGGGGGTCTCGCGGGCGCGGGCGAGCACCTCCCGGAATCCCGGGTCGCCGTCCGTGGCGTCGGGGTCAGTGTCGGCGTCGGCCGCCTCGTCGTCGCCGGCGGCTCCCGTGTTCGTGACCCGCTCCCCCGCCGTCCGGTCGTCGACGGTCGCCGCCAGCAGCCCCGCGCCGGCGAGGACGACCGCGCCCGCGTACACGGGGTAGAACGCGCCGAGGTCGGCGAGCGCCCCGCCGACGACGGAGCCGACCGCGGCTCCGAGCCCGATCGCGAGGCCGGCTGCCCCCATGTTGCGGCCGTTGCCGCCGCCCAGGTCCATCAGCATCGTGATCGCGAGCGAGAACGCGCCGATCGTGAGCGACCCGCCGACGACGCGGACGAGGAGGGCCGCCGGGAAGCCGAGGCCGAGCCGCGGGACCGCGGCGAGCGCGGCGTAGGCGGCGGCCCCGCCGAGCGCGCCGGCCACGACGAGCGGCACGCGCCGGCCGAGCGCGTCGCTCGCGGCCCCCCAGACCACGGCGAACGTCACGAACGCCGCGAACTCGGCGACGAGGAACCACATCCCCGCGTCGATTCCCGCCGGCGCGCCGAGTTCGACCACGAGGTCGGGGACGCCGGGATAGAGGAGGACCTGCGAGATCAGCACCGCGAGCACGACGGCGACGAGCCGTCGCCGGTCCCCGCGGTCGTCGTCCGTCATCCCCTTATAAAACGGGTCGGACGCCCAAAAGGCCGACGTTCGGGTGTCGTCGTCGGGTCGGCGATCGCGGATGCCGACGGACCGACGTTCGACGCTTCAGAGCGCCGACTCGATCGCGTCGATGATCGTCGACGACTCGTAGCCGTCGACGGCCTCGCCGTTCACGAATATCGTCGGCGTGCCGGTGAGCCCCATCGACTCGCCCTCCTCGCGGTCGCTCATCGACGCCTCCTCGTACGTCGAGAACTGGGCGTCGGCGATGGCGGCACAGGGGTCCGCCCCCGCCGTCTCCGCGGCGGCTCCGAGCGCCTCCCCGCTATACTCGCCCTGCGACTCGTAGGCCGCCGTGGAGAACGCGAAGAACGCCTCGTCGCCGGCGCGGTCGCCGACGCCGCGGGCCGCGCTGGCGACGGGGACCGCCCACGTCTCGTTCACCGGGATCGGGAAGTCCCAGTGCTCGTACCGGATCTCGCCGGAGGCGACGAACTCCTCGCGGACGGCCGGGAAGTGCTCGAGCTTGTAGGTCGCACAGTGGGGACAGGTGAAGTCCTCGAAGGCCTGGACGACCACGTCGGCCTCGGGGTCGCCGAGGGTCGGCCGGTACCCGAGGTCCGGGTCGCTCGGCTCCGTGAGGTCACAGTCGTACTCGCCGGTGTCGAGCGTGTTTCCGCCGTCCTCGCCGCCTCCGCCGTTCCCGCCCGCACAGCCGGCCAGTCCGAGCGCGCCGCCGGCCGCGACGCCGGAGAGCAGCGCCCGCCGCGTGTGTTCCATGTCGTCGGCTCGGGGTGGGACGCACTTAACCACACCGAGAGCCTCCATCCGGCCGTGACCCGACCGTCGACGTACGCACACGCCCGCTACCTGGAGGCCAAACGCAGCGTCGACGACCGCGCGCTCCACCGCCCGACGCTCGACCGGCTGCGGGCGGCGCTCGCGGACCGGTCCACTCCCCTCCGCGTCGTCGAGGTCGGCTGCGGCACCGGGACGATGCTCCGGCGGCTCCTCGAGTGGGGGGTTCTCCCCGACGAGGTCGTCTACCGCGGGTACGACCTCCGGGAGGGGACGCTCGACCGCGCCGTCGACGAACTCGGGAGGTGGGCCGACGACGCGGGGTACGCCGTCGATCTCGACGACGAGACCGGCGACGATCCGGAGACGACGCGAGGGGTCCGCCTCGACGGTCCCGGCGGGTCGTCCGTGACCGCGACGTTCGCCGCGGCGGACGCGGTCGAGGTCGCCCGCCGGACCGACGCCGAGTACGACCTGCTCGTCGGCTGCGCGTTCCTCGACCTCGTCGACCTCGACCGAGCGCTCGACCCCCTCCTCGGGTTCGTCCCCGGCGGGCTCGCGTACTTCCCGATCACCTTCGACGGGGAGACCTTCCTCGCCCCCGCACTCGGGGACGGGGAGAGGGAGAGGGAAAGGGAGGGGGAGGAGGTCGACGAGGCGACCGAACGCGCCGTCCTCGACGTCTACCACGCGACCATGGACGCGCCGGACCGTCCGGGCGGGAGCCGGACCGGGCGGGAGCTGTTCGCGGCGCTGCCGGCCGCCGGCGGGGAGGTCGTCGCCGCCGGCGGCTCGGACTGGCTCGTGACGCCGCCGTACCCGGCCGACGAGGCGTACTTCCTCCACCACCTCGTCGACGGGGTCGAGGGGGCGGTCCGGGAGGCGCTCGCGAAGCATGACCGTGAACGCGTCGGCGACGAACGCGTCGACGACGAACGAGTCGGCGACGAACGCGTCGACGGCGACGCCGACCGGGCCGGCAGGCGGCTCTCACCCGAACGGGTCTCGGCGTGGGCCGACGCGAGACACCGCGCGGTCGCGGACGGCCGGCTGACCTTCGGCGCGCACAATCTCGACGTGCTCGCGCGCGTCGAATCGAACGACCGATAACGGGACTCGAAACGGGAGATCGACGGGGTCGTCTCGGTGAGACCCCGCCCCGAACGCTTTTGCCGGCGTGAGTCGACGCTGAGGTATGAGCGACTGGGACCTCGACCTCCGCGACGCCGAAGAGCAGATGGACGAGGCATTCGCCGACGCCGGCGACGTCGTCCTCGGCGTTCTCGACGGGACGACCGACCCGGAGACGTGGATCCGCACCGTCGACTACGGCAACACCCTCGTGTTGTCCGTGGAGGGAGACCTCAACGAGCTGGCGGCCGGCTTCGCCCGCGAGATCAAGGACATGGGCGGCGAGCTGATGCACTTCCGCGGGTTCCTGATCGTCTCGCCCCCCGGAACGGGGATCGACACCGACCGGCTGAACCGATAGCGCTCGCCTCGGGGTCGCGCTACGACGCGTCCGCGAGCCGGGAGAGCGTCTCGCGGGCGTTCTCGACGGCGGCCTCCTTCTTCGCCGGATACGCCTCGACCTTCGCCCGGACGGTGATGCCGGGGCCGAGTTCTATCTCGCCGCGGAAGGCGGCCTGTTTGTCAAGCCGCATGAACAGCGCGCAGTTGTCGTCGACCCGCTGGTCGAGCTCCGCGAGCACGCGGTCGAGGTCGTCGAGTTCGGCGATCCGGTCGAGGACGTGGCGCATCCCGTCGGCGCGCTCGATCCGCGCGGAGAGGACGACGATCCGGTCACCGTGGTGGCCCACGTTCTCGACGCGGTCGAGTTCGGCGCCCTCGGGCAACAGCGAGCGGAGCGCCTCCTCGACGCGCTTCTCGTCCTCGGTCGCGTACGAGAACGCCCGGAGGTCGACGTAGTGGAACGGGACTGCGGGCACGGGCGGAAAAGGAGTTACTCCTCGCTTTCGACGGCGTCGAGCGAGTCCTCGGGGACGCCCGTCTCTTGGCCGTCCTCGAAGCTCACGGTGTAGGTCGCGTCGCCGAACATCGTCTCCATCACCTGCGTGATCCGCCCGGTCTCGCCGTCGTACTCGCTGTGTTTGTCGTGGAGGACGACCTCGTCTTCCTTCTCGAAGCTCATGTCTCCCGGTTCCGCCGGGACGCTTAAAAGCGCGCGGATCCGGCTCGAGCGGCAGTTCGGCGGACCGGCGGTTCGGCAGTTCGGCGGACTGGCGGGCCGGTGGACGGCCACCGCGGCGGAGCGGCGGAGCAGCGGAACGAGTCCTCACCGAAGCAGGTACAGCGTGGCCGCGAGCGTCACCGCGAGGACGGCGCCGACGGCGAGGAAGACGAGCACGCTGTCGATCGCGAACGCGGCGGCGACCCCGAGCGCGACCGCGAGAAACGAGACGAGGAGCGCAGGCACGCCGCCCCGCTCCACGGCCCGCTCGAGGCCGGCGACGAGCCGGGTCGGCCACGGCGGTGGCGGGCTGTGCTCCGGCGGCTTCGAGAGCCGCTCGTCGACGACCACCTCGTCGGGGGCCACCTCCGGCGGCGGCTCGATCCGCACGTCGACGTACGCGGTGTTCGAGCCGTACCCCGTCACGACCTTCAGCTTCCCGCGGACGGGTTCGTCGACCTCGGCGATCGAGACGTGGACGCGGTTGACGGCGTCGTCCTCGACGTAGTGGTTCACGTCGGCGATCGAGGCCACCCGATCGAGATCGTCGTCGAGGTGGAGGTGGACGTGCGTCGATCGGCCGCGGTTCGCGAGCTCGATCGAGAACGGGGCGGTCGTGGCGAACCGGTCGGGGGCGCTGATCGAGTGGACTTCGTCCCCGTTCAGTTCGACGGCGAGGGTCGACACGCGTGGTACCTCACGCCGCGGTCAAAAAAAGATTCAGTATGATCCGGGTCGGATCGGGCCGATGCGAACGCATTAGCCGCGGGGGGTCCTACCTCGAGGAGACACATGTACGACGACCTCCTGCTGCCGTTCGACGGGAGCGACGGAGCCGCCAACGTCCTCGGACACGCCGCCGACATCGCGAGCGTGACCGACGCGACGGTTCACGTCCTGTTCGTCGCCGACACCACTCGCGACAGCGTCACGGTGATCGAGGGCCGGACCGTCGATGTGCTCGAGCGAGAGGGAAAGCGCGTCGTCTCGGAGGCGACCGAGGCGCTCGAGGCCGCGGGCGTCGACCACGACGCCGCGGTCCGCCAGGGCAATCCCGCGCCGACCATCGTCGACCACGCCGAACGGGAGGGACACGACCTGATCGTGATGCCGACGCGCGGTCGCGAGGGGCTCTCGCGACACCTCCTCGGGAGCGTGGCGGAGAAGGTGGTCCGGCACTCGACGGTCCCGGTGCTCACGACCCGGATGCGCCCGGACGAGCGGCGCGCGTTCCCGTACGAGCGGATCTTGATCCCGACGGACGGGAGCGCCGGCGCAGCGGTCGGGGCCGAACACGGCCTCGCGCTCGCGGCCGCGCTCGACGCGACCGTCCACGGGCTGGCGGTCGTCGACGACGAGGGGTTCGACCCGCTCTCGGGACTCCTCGACGACGGCGGGGACGACGAGGACGCCCCCGTCAGCGCCGTGGACGGGAAGGCCGCCGCGAGCGACGCCCTCGACGACCTGGCCGACGCGGCCGAGCGTCACGGGGTCGCGGAGTTCGGTCGGCACGTCGAGCGCGGGGACCCCGTCGAGACGATCGTCGACGCCGTCTCGGAACTCGACGCTCACGCGGTCGTGATGGGTGCGACGGGGGACCACGGCGACGAGCGGGTCCTGCTCGGGAGCGTCGCGGAGCGGACGGTCCGCACCGCCCCCGTCCCGGTGATCACGGTTCGAGACGGTGCGTGAGCGGGCAGCACCGCCTCGTCGAGCAGGGTTTCTCGAGTGGATCGGTAGTATAGCCGAAGCAACGAGCGATCGCCGGAGCGGTGGCGCGCCGGTGAGTGCCGCGGAGCGGCACGAACCGCCCGCGAGGGACGCCACGAGCGCTTGAAAAGCGCGAGTGGCGAGGCTGGGGAGGCGTGAGGTGCGGGGCGGTACGGTTGGGTGGGACTCAAAGGGGCAGTCGCGAGGGCGACGGCGGCCGCAGTAAGCAGCGTGGCGCTACGCGCCACGGGCAGCCGGCGGCGGAGCCGCCGGCGACACCGCAGGAGCGAACGAAGTGAGTGACGAGGAGCACAGCAAGGCCCCCGAGCCGTCGCGACTGGGGCTTTGGAGATGTTCATCGTCCCAGCAACGATCCCGTTCTCATCACCCCGATCTCTACTGAAAGACCCGTCCTACAAGCCCTCGAGTTCTACCGAATAACCCATCAAACCGATACGAGAAACGCGCATTCTCACGTGTGTCCCGGCTCGCTCGCGGAGTGCTTACCGGTCCGACGCGTCCCCTCGCGTTCATTCCCCGTCGAGTTCGGCCACGATCCGCTCGCGGATCGGGCCCGCGTCGACCGGGGCCCAGGCCTCGACGTCGTAGGTCACGTCCGCGAGGACCTCCAGCCGCTCCGCGTTCTCCTCGGTTATCGCGGCCACCGCGTCGCTCGAGAGGCGGTCGATGACCGCCGCGGAGAGGGTCTCCCTGTCGACCGCCCGCTCCGGCACGTCGAGGATGTGGGGGAGGTCCTCGGCGTTCGCCGGCAGCGATGGGAACGCGGCCGGACCGACCGCGAGCGGCTCGGCCTCCTCCCCGATCCCGTCCCCCTCGGTCGAGAGCGCCTCCCGCGGCGCGGGGACCAGCGCGTACTCCGCGACCGCGACGTCGATGGCGGCGTCGATCGCCGCCGCGTCCGCCTCGGCCCGCCGCTTGAACGCGAGCTCCGAGACCGCCCGCGAGAGCTCCTCGCGGGTGAGCCACTCGAAGAGGTCGACCACGCCGGCGAGGTCGTCGCGGGCGGCGACGCTCGGGCCGGCCTCCCCGCTCACCGGTCGCCACCCCCGGTCGGGGACCGGTCGCGATGGAGGGACGCCTCGGGGTCCGGATCGGGAGTCGCGTGCGAGGCCGATCCCGACGCCGACTCCGCTTCCGACGCCGACGCCGACGCCGATCCCGCGACCGCCTCCAGGTCGGCCGCGGCCGCCTCGGCGACCGCCGCGGGCGAGACCGGGGCGTCCGACCACGCGGGGAGCCGGGTGTCCGGACCTGGTTCGGCGACGGCGTCGGCGTACGTCGCCACCTGTGCGCGCTCGTCGTCGCGGTCGTACGCGAGCCCGTTGAACGCGGCGTCGGTCGCGTACCGGCGGACCAGTTCCTCCGCGGCCTCGCGGTATCGCCCCGGGAGCGTGTCGTACGCGACGTCGACGCCCGCGTCGTCGACGGCGCGGAGCGTCGCCGCGCCGACCGCCCGGCTCATGTCGGCGAGGCCGGTCGGGCCCTCGACGGAGCGGTGGTCGTGTTCGTACCGCCCGAGGTCGACCTGCGCGCTCCCCGCGAAGCCGGCGTGCGAGAACGCCTCCCCGAGCGTGCCGATCTCGAGCCCCCAGCCGCGCTGGATCCGGAGGTCCGAGACGAGGTCGGCCGTCGCCGCGAACTCGCCGGCGAGCGCGTAGCGGAACGACTCGAGGTACTCCACGACGTCCGCGTCGTGCGCCTCGGCGAGCGCGCGGACGAGCGGCCGGAAGAAGAGGCGGAACAGCCGCCCGTACAGCGCGCCGTCCTCGACGCGGGCGTAGTAGCCCTTCGCGAAGTCGTGGCCGTGGGCGATCGGGAAGAGGAGCCGGTTCACGAACGACGGCGAGTACGTCGTCGTGTCGGCGTCGTGGACGACGACGAACTCCTCGCGCAGCGCCCGGCCGAGCCCGAGCCACACGTCCCGGCCCTTGCCGCGGTCGCCGTCGAGGTCGTGTTCGGCGAGCAGGTCGGCGAGCCGCGGCCCGTCACACCACAGCGCCTCCACGTCGAGGTCGAAGCCGTCGAGCCAGGCCGCGAACGGCCCCGCCCGGTCCGCCGTGGCCCGCAGCGGGACGATCACCCGCGCGGGGTCGACGCGCTCGAGGGAGGCGAGCACTCGTTCGGCCGCGAGCGTCCCGTACTCGCGTTCCGTCATCGGCACCACGACGGCCGCGCGCCCGGTCGGCGCGTCCGGGCGGTGGTCCGTCAGCGCGTGGAGCGTGGTCACGCGCTCTTGTACGTACTCCATTACCCGATCACAGGGGAACGAGCCCCTAAATACGCACGATACCCCGGATCCGCGAGCGCGACGCGTTCGACTTGGCGAGGCGTCGCGTTCTCCGGTGGGAGGCCGACTCAGGCGTGTGCGGCCCCGCCGGGGATCCGCCCGAACGCGTTCAAGACGGCGTAGACGGCCACGAGGACGGCGAGTCCGGCGGCGGAGGTGAGGAAGACGGCGTCGTAGCTCGCGCCGGCCTCGACGGCCTCGCCGACGACCCACGAGCCGGCGGCCTGCGTCGTCATCATGCCGGCGGAGTAGACGGCGTACGCCGACGCCCGCGACTCGTCGGGCAGCGAGCCGAGCAGGTACGTGTCGCCGGCGGGAAACAGCATGTGGACGGAGAAGCCGACGAGCACGCTGGCGAGGACGACCGCGACGAACCCCGACGCGAGGACCGCGAGCACGACGCTGACGAGGAAGGCCGCCACGATCCCGAGGATGTACGGGACGTTCGGGAGCCGGTCGGCGATCTCGCCGGAGACGATGAAGGCGGGGACGCCGGCCGCGAAGATCACGGTGAGGAGGTTGCGGGCGGTCGCCGGCGGGAGCCCCTTGTCGATCATGTACAGCTCGTAGAAGTTGAACAGCCCCTGCCAGACGAACGCCGTCACCCCGACGAGCACGACGCCGGCCACGATGATCCGCCACTCCGAGCGCGCGCCGCCGAAGAAGTCCGTGTCGCTGCGGCCCGCCTCCGGGAGGTCGGTCCGGCGGGCCAAGGCGACGACGAGGACGGTCGTGAGCGCGGCCGCGACCGCGAGCCCGTAGAACGCGTACCGCCAGTCGTACCACAGCGTGACCGTGACGACCGGCGCGGCGATGACCGCCGACAGCTGGCTCGCCATCCCGTGGATCCCCATGACGCGGCCGACGCGCTGGGGGAACAGCTCCGCGACGAACGGGTTGGCGGCGACGAAGTAGACGCCGGAGGCGCTCCCGACGACGAACGCGGCGAGCATCAGCGCGGGGACGCCGGGCGCGAGCGCGACGCCGAGCGCGCCGACCGTGAGCATCGCGCCCGAGACGACCACGACGCTGACCCGCGAGGTGCGGGTGAGCGCCCAGCCGGTCGGGATCCGGGGGGAGGCGGAGCCGAGCCACGCCAGCGTGACGACGAGGCCGGCCGTCCCCTCGCGGATCGTGAACTCGTCGATGAACTCGCCGACGAGCGGCGCGAACACCACCCGCGCGAAGTTCGCGAGGAAGACCATCGCACACAGCGAGCCGAACAGCCGGTTCCGAGACACGATGGGCGTTTCCGGCCACCGGGTACAAACGTTGCGGAACCGGCCGCTCGCGCCCGATCCGGTCGCGGCCCGCGTTCGCGATCCGGCCACGTCGCCGCCGCGGCGGAACCCCTCGGTCGTCTGACGCCCGTCGTCCGACGTGCGGGGTTTTTATACCCACCGGCGACGAACGTTGACACATGAAATCCACGCGCAAGGCGCTACGGGACGGTGACCTGTTCAAGGACACCTACGAACGGCTCAACTGCGCGACGTGCGAGAAGGTGCTCAAAAAGCAGAACGACCCCGACGAGGTGTTCGCGGTCCGCATCTGTCCGGAGTGCGGCGCCGAGTTCAAGGAGCTCCGGTAGTCGCCGCACGCCGCGACTGCCTCGCCCTCTCCGTCTCTCCTTCTCGTCACCTACGCGAAGACCGCGTCGAACGCCGACGCGCCGAGCGGGTCGAACGTTCCCGCGGCGACGTTCTCCCGCAGGTGGTCGGGATCCGTCGTCCCGACGAGCGAGCAGGTCACGCCCGGCGCGCTGCGCGCGAAGTTGAGCGCGCGCTGGGCCGGCGTGTCCCCCGAGAGCCGCGCGTCGACGCCCGCGGGGATCGACCCCTCCGCGGTCAACTCGCCCTGCCCGACGCTCGCGCTCGTGACCACCGAGAGCCCGGCCTCGTGGGCGAACTCGAGCGTCGAGATCGGCTCGCCGTCCGGATCGTCGGGTGGGCGCTGGTTCGCCCGCGTGAACGCGTCGGCCATGTGGACGGTGAAGGGGAGCTGTACCGCCGCGAGGCCGTGGTCGTCGTCGGGGCCGACCGCCTCGCCGGCGGCCGCCGCGCGGGAGAGGACCTCGCGCAACGAGAGGTACCGATCCGCGCCCTCGGGGACGCGGAACGCGTCCCACGTCGCGACCCCGTACGCCCCGACGTCGCCCGCGGCCCGCCGGCGCTCGAGCGTCTCGAAGGCGGCCTCCAGCGCGTCGTACACGGCCTCCCGCGACCGCGATTCGAGCTGCGTCTCCGGGTTGTGGACGTAGTAGCAGTCGACCCGATCGAGGCCGAGCCGGTCGAGCGAGCGGTCGAGCGACCACTCCAGGTAGCCCGGCGCGAGCGAGTGTGCGCCGACGAGGTCGGCCGGGTCGACGATACCCGGCTCGAGGTATCGATCCCTGAGGTACGCGGCGGGGTCGTCGGGGCGCTCGCCGTCGAACGGGAGGAACCCGCCCTTCGTCGCCACCACGACCGCCTCGCGGTCGATCGCGGCGTCCCGAACCGCCTCGCCGACGACCCGCTCTGACCGCCCGCAGCGGTAGTTGACGGCGGTGTCGACGTGGTTCACGCCCGACTCGATCCCGAGCCGGAGCGTCTCCCGGAGGGCGTCGTCGACGGCGGCGGTCGGCTCGCCGAGGTACGTCCCCAGCCCGACGCTGGAGGCCACGCCCGGTCCGAACCGCCTGAAGTAGGTCCGCCCGAAGGCGTCGCCGAACGCGTCGCGGTAGCCCCAGAGGGCGTCTCGGGTGGCCATGGTCGTCCGGATCGACGGACGTGACGCATAAAACGTGTCCGTATCGTCGCGGACCACCGTCGCCGGCCACCGGCAGCGACTCCGAACGACGACCACTGACGACGGCCACCGCCGACGGCCGCCGACGACGGACGCGGTATCGCGGCCCCCGCTTCCAGCGTCCGACGCCCGTACGACGCCGTCACAACGGTTTTACGTCCTCCCGGAGTCGTGACAGGGCGATGGCGTCACTCACCGATCACCTGGCCGATCTCGTCGAGGACGCCGACGCGGTGCTCCTCTTTTCTCCGACCGCCTCGTTTCACGACCGGTTCGTCGCCGACGAGGGGGGCGATCGGAGCGGCGACCGGGCCGAGATCGTCGTCGTCGCGCCCGACAACGACGTCGACGCGGACCCGTTCGTAGAGCTGCCGATCCCCTTCCGGGACGTGCACGACCGGATCCGGTTCGGGATCGAGGGGGCGATGGAGGCCGACCTCGTGGCCGAGGGCGACGAGGTCGTCTGCGTCGTCTCCGTCTTCGAGGGCGAGTCCGACGCGGTGATCCGCGTCACCGTCGACGAGACCGTCCACACCGGCATCTACGACCTCTTCGTCGAGTCGCGAGCCGATCCGGGCGTCATCCGCGACGTCCTCGAGGTCGCCATCGAGCTCGGCAAGAAGGGCCAGAAGGGGAAGCCCGTCGGCGCGCTGTTCGTCGTCGGCGACGCCGGGAAGGTGATGAACAAGTCCCGGTCGCTGTCGTACAACCCCTTCGAGAAGTCGCACGTCCACGTCGGCGACCCCATCGTGAACGTCATGCTCAAGGAGTTCTCCCGGCTCGACGGCGCGTTCGTGATCTCCGACTCGGGGAAGATCGTCTCCGCGTACCGCTACCTCGAGCCCGCCGCCGAGGGCGTCGACATCCCGAAGGGGCTCGGGGCCCGCCACATGGCCGGCGGCGCGATCACCCAGGACACCAACGCGACCGCGATCGTCCTCTCGGAGTCCGACGGCCTCGTCCGAGCGTTCAAGGGCGGGCAACTGGTTCTGGAGATCGACCCGGAGGAGTACTGATGACGGCGGCGGAACCCACGCTCTCCGCGAGTCCCGCTCGGACCGCGGGGGAACTGCTCGCCGTCGTCCCCGACCGCGTCTGGCTCGCGCTGGTCGTGCTCGCGATCGGGCTCGTGCTGGCGTTCCTCGTCGGCGTGATCAACCGGCGGCTGCTGATCCGGGCGGGCGTCCCCGAGGCGATAGAGGGGACGACCTTCGAGCGCACCGCCCGCGAGTTCGACACCTCGACCGTCCGGATCGTCGCGAAGCTGTCGACGTACTTCATCGTCGCCGTCACCGTCCTCGTCGCGTTCACGGTCGCGGAGGTGCGCTACGTCGACCTGTTCTGGTCGGACGTGGCCGCGTTCGTCCCTCGGCTGTTCGTCGCCGTCCTCGTGTTGATCGTCGGCGTCGTGCTCGGCGATAAGGCCGAGCTGCTCGTCGCCGAGCGGCTCCGGGGGATCAAGCTCCCGGAGGTGGGCGTGCTCCCGACGCTCGTGAAGTACAGCGTCGTCTACGTCGCCGCGCTCATCGCGCTCGGGCAGGTCGGCGTCCAGACGCTCGCGCTCGTGGTGTTGCTCGCGGCGTACTCGTTCGCCGTCGTCCTGTTGACCGCGCTGGCGACGAAGGACCTCCTCGCGGCGGGCGCGGCCGGGGTCTTCCTGCTCCTCCGGCAGCCGTACGGTATCGGCGACGAGGTGCGCGTCGCCGGCCAACGCGGGATCGTCCAGGAGGTCGACCTGTTCGTGACCCACGTCGAGACCGACGACGGCGAGCACGTCCTCCCGAACCACGCGGTCTTCCGCGACGGGATCGTGTTGATCCGCGAGTGAGCCGCGCCGGGGTCGGTCTCGGGGTCACCCGTTCCCACGCCGTGGGACCAGCTGTCACCCTATATCAGCGACGGACCCCGATGTCGAGACATGACCCGGGATACCGCGAGCGTCGCCTGCGGCAGATGGGACGGGAGCGAGTGCGAGGGGACGGTCCACTGTCCCCCGCGCTGTCCGCGGTTCGTCGACAAGGAGGGCGAGCGCTGGACGGTCCGGCCCGCGATCGACGAGGACGCCCCGTTCCTCGTGGAGATGTACGAGCGGTTCGACCGCGCCGACCGGGCGCAGGGGCTCCCGCCCGTGAGCCGCGCACGCCGCGTCGAGTGGGTCGAGTCGATGCTGGCGGAGGGGAGCAACGTCGTCGCCGAGCGCGACGGCGAGGTGCTCGGTCACGCGATGTACACGCCGACCGACGCCGCGGTCCCCGAACTCGCCGTCTTCGTTCACCCCGACGCGCAGGACCGCGGGGTGGGGACGGAGCTGTGTCGGCACGTGATCGCCGACGCCGCCGCGGCCGGCCGCGAGGGGATCGAACTCCACGTCGAGACCGGCAACCGCGTCGCCCGCAGCGTCTACCGGACGGTCGGGTTCGAGATCGCGGAGCGCCGCGGCGACCTCCGGATGCGTCTCGACCTCGACGACCCGGTCGCGACCGCGGTCCGCTGGCCGCCGCTCGCCCGTGAGGGACCCGCCGAACCGCCGGTCGTCCTCTCGCCGGGCGACGCCGGCCCGGGGCGGTCGCCGGCGGACGACTGACGACGGACGGGCTCCCCGGCCGCGGTCGGCGTCGCCCCGCCGGCACCGCAACCGTTAGGCCTCGGCGACCCCACGATATCGTAACCGTGGGCGACGCCATCGAGTGGCTTCGGAGCCGGCCCTACTACGAGGGACAGATCGCCGAGCACCGCCGACTGCCAGCCCGCGAGCCCGAGTACCGCGATGTCGACCTCGAGCCGCGGCTCGCGGACGCGCTCGCCGACCGGGGCGTCGACCGGCTCTACCGCCACCAGGCCGAGGCGATCGAGGCGGTCCGCGACGGCGACGACGTCGTCCTCGCGACCGAGACCGCGAGCGGGAAGTCGCTCGCGTACACCGTTCCCGCCTTCGAGGCCGCGATGGACCGCGGCGGGCGGACCCTGTACGTCGGCCCGCAGAACGCGCTGATCGCCGACCAGGAGGAGTCGCTGTCGGACCTCGCTCGCGGGCTCGGCTTCGGCAGCCGGGTGTCGGTCGCGTCGTACACCGGGCGGCTCTCGCAGGGCGAAAAGCGGGAGGTTCGCGACCGCCGACCCACCGTCCTCCTGTCGAACCCGGACATGCTCCACTACGCGCTGCTCCCGTACGCCGGGCGGCTCTGGGAGTGGTTCTTCTCCTCGCTCGAGTACGTCGTGATCGACGAGGTCCACACCTACCGCGGCGTCTTCGGAACGGGAGTCGCGCTCGCGATGCGCCGGCTCGCGCGGGCCTGTGAGCGGTTCGGGGCGGACCCGACGTTCGTCTGCTGTTCGGCGACGATCGGCAACCCCGTCGAGCACGCGGCGACGGTCACGGGCCGCGACCCGTCGGGGATCGCGCTCGTCGACGAGGACGCCTCGGGGCGTGGCCCGCGCGACTGGGTGTTGTGGAACCCGCCGGAGTACGACGACGACTGGGCGGAGCGCGGCAGCGGCCGCCGCAAGTCGAGTCACACCGAGAGCAAGCGGCTGTTCGTCGACCTGGTCGCGAGCGGCCGCCAGACGCTGGCGTTCACGCGGGCACGCCAGACCGCGGAGCAGTACGCCACCGACAGCGCGAGCGACCTCCGGGAGCGCGGCGAGCGCGACCTCGCCGGGAAGGTCGGCGCGTACCAGGCGGCGCTGAAGGACGACCGCCGCCGCGAGATCGAGGCCGACCTCCACGCGGGCGACCTCCGGGGGGTCTGGTCGACGAACGCGCTCGAGCTCGGCGTGGACGTGGGCGGACTGGACGCCGTGGTCCTCGACGGCTACCCCGGCACGCGGATGGCCGCCCACCAGCGGGCCGGACGCGCCGGGCGAGGGTCCGACCCCGCCCTCGTCGTGATGGTCGGCGGCGAGGACCAGCTGGACCAGTACCTGATGACCCACCCGGCGGACTTCTTCGAGGCCCCGCCGGAGGACGCGATCTGCGACCCCGAGAACGACCGTCTCCTGCCGCGACACGTGGCGTGTGCCGCCGACGAGTCCTGGCTCTCGCCCGCCGACGAGGCGCACTTCGGCGGGTCGTTTCCGGGCGTCGTCGCCGACCTCACGGCGGAGGGAACGCTGGCCCGCCGCGAGACAGCGGACGGGATGCGCTGGACGTACGCGGGCTCGGAGAGCCCCCAGCACGCGATGAGCCTCCGGACCGCCGAGGAGCACGAGGTCGAACTGATCGACGCCGCCGACGGTGAGTCGATCGCCACGCTCGGCTTCGCCGACGCGCTCCGGGACGCCCATCCGGGGGCGATCTACCACCAGCAGGGACGTACCTACGAGGTCGCCGACCTCGACCTCGACCGGAACGTCGCGGAGCTCCGGTCGTCGTGGGCGGACTACTACACGCAGCCGCTCACCGAGAAGTCGATCGCCGTCGAGGAGGACCTCGAGGAGCGGGCGCTGTCCGCGCGCCCGGACGTGCCGGTCCGCTTCGCCGACGTGACCGTCACCGAGCGGGTCACCGGGTTCGTCCGGAAGGACGCCGCGACCGGCGAGTCGCTCGGCGAGTCCGCGCTCGACCTGCCCGAGACGACGCTCCGGACGCGGGCGCTGTACTTCCCGGTGCCCGAGGACCTTGAGTCGGCGATGCGGACGATCGGGGCGGCCGCCGGAGGCGACGACGAGGGGGGCGACGCGACGCCGGACGGCGACGACGCCGCAGCCGCCACCGTCGACGACGCGCCCCCCGGCGGCGAGCACGCGTTCAACGGCGGGATCCACGCGGCCGAACACGGGCTCATCTCGCTTTTCCCGTTCCACCTGCTGTGTGACCGCGGCGACGTCGGCGGGATATCGACCCCGTACCACCCCCACACCGAGGCCCCGGCGGTGTTCGTCTACGACGGCTACCCCGGCGGCGTCGGGCTCACCCGCCGCGGACACGCCCGGATCGAGGAGCTGATGGAGCGGACCGCCCGGCTGATCGACGGCTGCGACTGCGCGGACGGCTGTCCGTCCTGCGTCCAGTCGCCCCACTGCGGCAACGCCAACGAGCCGCTCGCGAAGGCCCCGGCGGTTCGTCTGCTGGAGTCGCTGACGGGCGCGAGGGAGGCCGACGAGGGAGACGTGGGTGGGATCGAACCGGCGGAGTGAGCCGCGGAGCGTTCGTCGACCGCTCCCATCCGGCCGCTCTCATCTAGCCACTCCTGTCCGACCACTCTCATCCGGCCACCCTCATCCAACCACTCCGCGGCGGCGTCGCGACGCAGGCTTTTGTGCCCCGGGATGGAGGTGAACACGCCATGGACCTGGAGATCGACGGCGACGCGGCGCTGGTGACGGCATCGAGCAGCGGCCTGGGACGGGCCTCGGCGAAGGCGCTCGCCCGCGAGGGCGCGGACGTGCTCGTCAACGGCCGCGACCCCGAGCGTCTGGCGCGGGCGGTCGAGGAGATCGAGTCGGTCGCGACGGGAGACGTCGTCGGCGAAACGGCCGACATCACCGAGCGGGAGGAACTCGAGGGACTCGTCGCGCGGGCCGTCGACGAGTTCGGCCGCCTCGACCACCTCGTCACGAGCGCCGGCGGGCCGCCGCCGTTTCGACCCCTGGAGACGGACGACGGGGAGTGGTACCGCACGTACGACCTGCTGGTGATGAGCGTCGTCCGGGCCGTCCGGGCGGCGGCCCCGCACCTCCGCGCCGACGGCGGCGGCACGATCGTGAACATCACCTCCAGGACGGTGAAGGAGGCCGCGCCGAGCAACGTCCTCTCGAGTTCCGTCCGCATGGCCGTCGTCGGCCTCGAGAAGACCCTCTCGACGGAGCTGGCACCGGAGGTGCGGGCGAACGCGGTCCTCCCCGGTTCACACGAGACGCCGCGGATCGAGGAGCTGATCGAGTACGCCGTCGAGCGCGGCGAGATCGAGAGCTACGAGGCCGGCGTCGAGGCGCGGACGGAGGGCGTTCCGCTCGGCCGTCTGGGCGACCCGAGGGAACTCGGCGACCTCGTGGCGTACCTCTCCTCGCCCCGGTCGGGCTTCGTTAACGGGCAGGCCGTGACGATCGACGGCGGCGCGGGCTCCTCGACGCTGTAGGACCGACGGGAGCGCGATAGGAGCGCGATGGGAGTGCGATTAGAGTGCGATATGAGCGCGGGTCGATCACGCCTCGGCGGCGGCGCGTTCCAGCGCAGCGGGGTCGACGTCGGCCTCGAAGAGCCGCGCGCCGCAGGCCTCACAGGTCGCCGCGAGCACGTCGTACTGTCGACAGCAGGACTCCACGACGGTCGTGTCGAGCGTCACGGTCCCGTCGCACGTCGGACACGTCTCGAGGAACAGTCGGAGGTTCCCGAGCAGTTCGCTGCGCCGGGCCGTCGAGAGGTCGGCCCAGCCGTCCCACCGCTCGCCGAGCACCGCTGCGGCGGCCAGATCGGCGAGGAACGCCTGTCGGGACTCCCAGCGACCCGCGGGTTCGTCGTCGATGGACGCGACGTAGGCGTGCCCGTGGTCCGTCAGGGCGACCGACGCCGCGTCGAGGTCCGCCTCCGCGTCGAGTCCCAGGAACGCCGCGAGCGCGTCCTCGTCCCCGTCGGCGTCGGCGAGGCTCCGAGCCTCCCGCCGCCACGCGTCGTGGAACCGCTCCTCGAGGACGAAGTCGTCGATCGCCGGGTCCTCGAGCAGGACGCCGGCCTCGACGAGGGCGGTCGCGGGATCGAACGGTTCCGATTCCGTCGAACCGTCGGCCGCGTCGGCGGTCGCCCCGCTCGCGACGCCGGCCCGCTCCGGGCCCTTGTCGAACAGCGCGAGCACCCGGTCGGGGAGGTAGCGCTTCGTCAGCGCGGGCGTGCCGGGAACGAGGTAGCCGCGGACCCCGATCGTCGCGACCGCGACGGCGAGGACGGCGACCGCCCAGGCGACCGAGACGGTCGCGACCGCGACCGCGAGGACGGCGGCGATGACGAGGTTGACGATCGTACACGGGAGACAGCGGTTCGACCCGGTGTACCGCGGGTTCCGAAGCCAGACGGGAAGCCGAGATAACGCGTCCATGCCCCACAAAGGCGACGACGGGACATAGGTATGACACCCCTACCGACGCGGATCCGACCGCTTGAACGATCTCCCGGGTCGTTCCCAACGGGGCTTCCCGGGTCGTTCCCAACGGGGCTCGGGGGAGCCGCCGCCGTCGGCGACCTTCGGCGGCCGATCCGCGACTAATCGGTGATTGATCGGCGATTAATCGCCGATTAATCGGAAGATCGTCGGAGATTCGTCGCGGATTCGTCGTCAACTGATCCGGGATCGGGTCGGATGCGAACGCGGAAAGACCGCGGTCGCGGAAACGACTCACCCGAAGAGCGCGTTGAGGTACACCCACCGATCGGCCCACAGCTGGTAGCCGAGCGAGGCCGCGAACGCGGCCAGGAAGACGCTGACCCAAAGGACCGGATCGAGCGCCGAGATCGCCGGGACGCCGATCAGCGCGGCGAGGACGACGAAAAGCGAGAGCGTGCCGAGCAGGCTGTAGTACTCGCTCCAGGTGATCCCGTAGGGCGTCACGACCTCCATGTACACGTCGACGGAGCGGGCGTCCTCGGCGAGCCGGATCGTCTTCCGGTCCGACTCGTACTCGACGATCCCGCGCCTGTCGAGCTTCGGGAGGTGCGTCTGGTGAAGCGAGTTGTAGACGCTGTTGCGGACGTTCTTCGGTGGGGGTGATTCGCCGGTCTCGTGTTCGGCGATGGTCTCCGCGAGCTCTCGCAGGGTGGTCGTTCCGACGGTGTCCTGGAGGTGTTTGATCGTTTGACACCTGCGCTCGTTGCGCAGCAGGTCGTGGATCTCCGTTTCGGGAAGCCCCCCGTATCGATCGGTTATCGCCATGTGTCGTGATCCGGCCCGTGTTTGGAACGGGTCACCGATACCCACACGTCCCCCTCATGTAAGTACGAGTGACCTACCAACGAGCCGGCTCGTTACAGGGTCACCACGAAAAACGACAGGCAACGCGTATCGGGTTCACCCGGAATACACCGGCTGCGGGCGCGGTTTTCGGTCTCGGTCGGCTACCTCCCGCCGGGGCGTAATCGACCGTTAGGGCCGAGCGTCGCGAGTAGCGTGTGCGTACTCGGAGCAGAGCTTCGCCGCAACCCCGTCGCCATCGGTGGATCTCTTCCGGGCGACTCGAGGTACCGGTCCGACGGATCGGGTCAGTCGAACCGGAGAGTCAAACGGCCGTTTCACTCTAAAAAACGACACGTTGTCGAAGAGAATCCGACGTTAGAGCGTTCAACGGCGACGTTTCACGAGAAATGGTGTGATTGGCTAAGGGGGTGGGTATCGTGGCCGTCTACCACGCCCGGCGAACCAGTCGGGAGTCGATCCACGATGTCAGACGAAAGATTCGAACTGTCACGGCGGAACGCACTGATCGGGCTCGGAACCGTGGGGGCCGCCTCCGCGGGAGCCGGGCTGGGAACGAGCGCGTACTTCAGCGACGAGGAGAGCTTCGAGGACAACACGCTGGAAGCCGGCGAGCTGGACCTGTTCGTCGACTACTGGACGTCCGCGAACACGGAAGCGATCGACGGGGGAACGACCGGAAGCGCCCAGAACGACGGCGGCGTGTCGGCGCAGTACGTCCTCAACGACGTCAAGCCCGGCGACTCGGGCAAGCTGGTGTTCTGTCCGAAGATCGTCGACAACCCCGCGTGGCTGTGGGCGGGGAGCACCGGTTTCACCCAGTACGAGAACGGCCTGACCGAGCCCGAGGAGGACGTCGACGACACGGGCGGCGACCCCGGCGCGGGCAACGGCGAACTCGCGGACAACATCCAAGTGACCGTCGCGTACTGTGAGCCGTCCGACGACCTCGACGGCGAGCCCGAGGATCCGGGTGACTTCGAGTCGTTCCGCGAACTCAACAACCCGGAGGACTACACGCTCGCGGACCTCCTCCTGGAGCTTCAGACGGGGTATCTGTTGGACGGGTTGGTGGAGGACGACGACGAGTGGGTACCGACGGACGACGGCGCGTATCCGGCCAGTCCCGACTCGGAGACGCAGACGGGACCGTGTCTCTGTATCGACTGGAACGTGCCGACCGCCGTCGGCAACGTGATCCAGTCCGATTCGGTCGAGTTCGACATCGGGTTCACGGCCCAACAGTCCCGGCACAACGACGATCCGGACAACCCGTACGTCGATGCGACCGCCGCTGCGGATTACCACAACCCCAGCGGACACGGTAACCCGACCGACGGAACCCTCGTCGCGAACGTTAGCTGGAGCGACGATCTGGTTGCTCTCAGATTCGAGTTCCAGGACGACGACGACGGCGTCGACTTCGCCGACACGTCGGACTACCCGAGCACGAATCTCCCCGTGATGATCGATGCCGACGAGAACGGATACACGGACTTCCAACTCGTCTGGAACACGAATTCGCCAAACAACGTCGATCCGCTCGCTAGCGCGCCGTTCGCGAAGCGAGAACACGACAACAACGACGGCTCACCCGGCGCTTTCGTGGAACTCCCGGCCGACTGGAGCGCCGTCAAAAGCGGCGACAGCATAACGTGGGGAATCCCGAGGAGCGAACTCGGCGGTTCGTTCAAGCTATCCACCTGGGGAAGCACCGGAGGAGAAGGCCCGGTCGTCGAGATATCGACGGATTCGGACAATACTCCGAACTTCACGGAGAGTACCGAGTACGTCGACGTCAGTGAATCGTAGAGTCGAACGATAACCCACTCGGACCACGGGTCTCCGGCGATCCCGGAGGCTCGTGACGCGGCCTCGCCGCGGCGCGGCGGTTCGACTCCGCCGGTGGGTTTCCCCCTCGGGGGGTGAACGCAAATGAGCGACAACAACGGATTCAAGATATCGCGGCGGAAGGCGCTCGCCGGGCTCGGCGGCATCGGCGTCGCGAGCGCGGGAGCCGGGCTGGGAACGAGCGCCTACTTCAGCGACGAGGAATCGTTCGAGGGCAACTCGCTCACCGCGGGCGAGCTCGACCTCAAACTCGATTACAAGGCCACCTACGCCGGCGGGCCGGGACGGCTCGACGAGATCGACGGCTGGTACAGCGACGACGGTCCTGGCGAGCCGTTCGACGTCGAGGAGATCGAGGACGGGACCTACCTGATCGGAGAGGTGCCGAACCAGACGGATGACATGTGGGAAAACGAAGTCCAGAACACGAACCTCTGTGCGCCGGATCTGGGACTCGTCAACGGCGACGAGATCCCGGTTTTCACGCTCGAAGACGTCAAACCCGGCGACTCCGGCGAGGTCACCGTCAGCCTCCACGTCTGTGACAACCCCGCGTGGATGTACATGAACGGGGCACTGACGGCGAACGACGAGAACGGGCAGACGGAGCCCGAAGCCGATGTCGACGAGAGCGGCGGCGATCCCGGCGACGGTGACGGAGAGCTCGCGGACGCGATCCAGACCACGCTCTGGTACGACGAGAACTGTAACAACGTGCTCGACGGAGGCGATGACGACACACAGTCGGAAGAAGTGTGTGTTCAACTCGTGATCGACACGTCCGGATCGATGGGTGGTACTCGGATCGAGAACGCAAAGGACGGAGCACAACAACTGGCCCAGACTATTCTTGACGCCAACTCCGACAACCAGGTGGGCGTCTCACAGTTCGACAACAGTGGAAGTGTCGTACAGTCACTTACTGACGTGTACGACGACCAGCCCGGCGATCCGACGGCAGGAAACGGAGTCGGTCCCGCGATCGAGAACCTGACCGCTGGCGGCGGCACCAACGCGCAAGGAGGCGTGGACGCCGCACAGGGTGATCTCGAGGACTGTCCTGAGGACGTGCGCCGGATCATGGTTGTCTTCGGCGACGGGGACATCAACACCGATGGACAGGCAGCAAAGGATGCCGGAACTGAGATTTTCGCCATCGGCGTCGGCGGGGCGAGCGAAAGCGATCTCAACGATCTCGCTAGCGATCCGGACGAAGATCATGTCTTCCTCGGTGCTGACGACGAAGCGATCCAGCAGCTGTTCGCCCAAGTGGGACAGACGATCACCGGCGGCGAGGAGGTCATCTTGGAAGGCACTCTCGCCGACGCCATGGACGCCTTGGAGGACGGGATCGCCCTCGACGGGAACCGTTCCACGGAGGAGCGCGAACCCTTCGCGGGCGCGATGACCCACTGTCTCGGCTTCGAGTGGGAGGTTCCGGCGGACGTCGGTAACGAGATCCAGAGCGACTCGGTCGCCTTCGACCTCGGGTTCTACGCGCTCCAGAGCCGGCACAACGACGACCCGCCGGCGGAGCCGTTCAACGGGACCTACCAGGACGACAACGGGCTTCCGTCCAACGGGACCGCGTCCGACTGAAACGTCCACGCGAGTTTCGGGTCTCCGGTTCCGCCGGACCCCGAAGCGCGGCCTCGACCCACACGGTGTACGGCGGTTCGACTCCGCCGGTGGGTTTCCCCCGAGGGGGATGAGGATAAATGAGCAACCACGACAAATTCGAACTCTCGCGTCGGAAGGCGCTCGCGACTCTCGGTGCGGTCGGCGTCGCGAGTGCGGGAGCCGGGCTGGGAACGAGTGCCTACTTCAGCGACGAGGAATCGTTCGAGGGCAACGCACTGAGCGCGGGAGAGCTGGACCTGAAGGTCGACTGGCAGCAGACCTACAACGGACCGATCCCGGGTAGCGACGGCGGAGTCGGCGAACACCCCGTGAACGCCTACCCCGACACCGCGGTCGGGAACGGGACGTACGGCGACGGGCTCCAGGACCTCGGCGACGTCAGATACTCCGGCGCGGGCGACGCGGAGCCGGTGTTCGACGCGGCCGAGATCCCCGCCTGCTGTGACTGCGACGACGACGAGTACTACGTCACGTACGGCGGCGAGTCGTACTGTATCAGCGCAATCTCCGGAAACGAAAGCGTAGAAGAGTTCTACGATTACGACGCGGGAGAGTGGTCGTCGCTTAACGACGACATTCAGCGAAGGAACACGACCGTTCTCTTCTTGTATGAAGACGATGAGGGTGACCTTCACTTGTTCGTCATAAACAATGAACTCGACAACGATAGAAGCTCCGAGGACGGCTTCGTCGCCTCGATTTCGGTCGAAGGTGCCGAGGGAAGCCAATGGCTAAACGCGGATTGGATCGGACAGGACGAACCTGGAACCGACATCGACGCGTATCAGGATGCGGACGGAAACAGCATCGCAACGGCCGACTGGGCTTGGCAGAATCGGAAGACCGACGGCGGCGTCCTCGGCACGTTGGGTGAAGAGTTCGCTCTTCGGGTTACCCCGGCACTGAACGATGCGGCAACGTACGACGGGGACTCCGTCTTCGAAAACCAGACCGACATCGAACGGTTGGTCGTCCTTGATGGGGACGTTTCCACCGAAGTGGTTCTCGAGGCCAGCGTCGGAAGCGAGGGAGACCTGGATCCGCTCCTCATCCACAGCTCCTGCGGCATCGACAGCGGCGCGGAACTCGACACGCCGACCGTCTTCCGCAGCCAGAACTACCCCGATCAGGAACATCTCGTCGAACTCGACGACGTCAAACCGGGCGACACGGGCGAGATCACCTTCTCGCTACACCTCTGTGACAACCCTGGCTACATCTGGTTCGAGGCCGGCAACTTCTCGCAGGGCGGCGGGACGCTGACCGAACCGGAAGGAGTGGCGATGAACGAGTCGAATCCGAGTTCCGTCGAGGAGAGCGACGACATGGGAGACCTCGCCGATCACGTCGAGGTGACGCTCTGGTACGACGAGGACTGTAGCAACACGTACGACGAGGGCGAGACGGAGATATTCCAGGGGACGCTCGCCGGGCTGATGGAGGACCTCGGCGTCGTGGCGGGTGCCGACGAGGAGGCCGACGACTTCACCGGCCGGCTCCTGCTGGATGCCGATCCCGACGACCAAAACGGCGTCGAGTGTTTCCCCGCACAGGAGGGCTTCTGTATCGGCTTCGAGTGGGAGGTCCCGACGACCGTCGGCAACGCGATCCAGGGCGACTCCGTCGAGTTCGACCTCGGATTCTACACCGAGCAGTGCCGCCACAACGAGGATCCCGGATCAGCCTGACCGGCCGTGACCTCGGCCCGCCCGGTATTCGACTTCCCGGCGTAGAGAGGGAGCAGGACGGCTTCGAGGACAGGTGAAGACAAGCGATGAAACCGAACGACCCATCGGACGGTCCGCGCCGCGCCGGGATCGGTCGCCTTCGCGTCGACGGCGGCCGGATCGGCGGCTACCGGCTCGTGACGAAACGGAACGTGCTGCGGCTTCTGATCCTCCTTTTGATCCTGATCCCCCTCGTCGATTACCTCTGGAACCTCTGAGGTCCGGATCCGGACGTTCGGGTCGGCGTGACTCCAGTGCGGATCGGCGTCACTCCTCCTCGAGGTCGGCTCCCAGGCGGTTCCGGTTCGCCGCCCGGACGTAGGCCGCGGACGAGAGCAGGAACGCGAGGACGATGAGCCCCAGGAGGACGGCCACGGGGGCAGAGCCGAACGGGGGGACGCCGAGCGCCTTCACCCCGAGGAGAGCGACGCCGACGAGCGAGAGTCCGAGGAAGTAGTAGCTCCAGGGGATCCGGCTCTCGGGGACGGGCTCGAGGTAGAACTCCACCCGGCGGGCCTTGTTCGTGAGGGCGACGCGTCCCGTCCCGTGGTCGTATCGGATCACGCCGCACTCCTCCAGCATGGGGAGGTGCGTCTGTATCAGTCCGGAGTAGACGCGTTTGCGCTGCGCCGCGGTGAGTTCCGCGGGTGAAACGTCGTTCTCGCGGGCGGCCACGTACTCGACGAGGTCGTCGAACGCGACCGGACGATCCGCGTTCGCCTTCAGGTACCTGAGCACGTGTCGTCGCCGCTCGTTGCGGAGGATCTCGAAGACCGTCTCGCGGGGGACCGACTCCTTCGCGGCCGCGGATCGAAGCGTCCGGCGGAGCGGTGAGCGCAATGTCGATCACTCAGGTTCTCCCGAAGGGTCGTCGCTGAAGGACGTTTCGGCGGGTGCGATACACGTGAACGCTCGAGGAGACGAGAAACGCCGCGACGACGATCGCCGCGGTGGAGAAGGAGACGACTCCGAAGACCGTTCCGACGAGTACCGCACCGAGAAGGAGCAGGACCGCGAGGAGCGAGAGCCCGAGGTAGTACTGCGCCCAGGAGATCTCGTTTTCGGGGACGTAATCGAGATAGAGCTCGACGTCGGCCATGCCGTCGGTCGGCCGGAGCTCCCCGCGTCGACTGTCGTACTCGATCACGCCGGTCTCGTCGAGCTTCGGGAGGTGCGTCTGTCGGAGCGCCGTGTACACCCGCTTCCGGTCCGCGTACTCGACGTCGACGACCCGCTTGTCGTTCTCCCAGGCGGCGATCGTCTCGACCATGTCCCCGAGGTGGAGCCGATCCTCCGGCGACTCCCGGAGATACTTGAGCACGTAGCGCCGCCGCTCGTTACAGAGGACGTCGAAGATCTCGTCGCGCGTCAGACGCTCCGATCCGGTCGTCCCCGCCGAGCCGGCGTCTGAGGGGTCCGCCGTCTCCTCGGGCGTCGTGAGATCGGTGCGTCCCCCCATCACCCTGGGACGTACAGAAAGGGGTCACTAAAATCTAATTAATTTCACATTATATCATCGATAAATCGGACGACCGGACGCCGGTCGGAGCGAGCGCGACGCGAGAGCCGTCTTTTTCGGCCGTATACATGTCTCAAATGCCGATAGAGTAGAACGGATCGGCGGCGAAAGACCCGATTCAAACTCATTAATGTAAGAATGAAGAGATATAGGAACTGTTAATATGTGACGAGGTGTCTGACAGCGTGACGACACCGCGGCGGATCCGCGGTTGCCCGCACTCGGCCGGTACCCCACGGAGGCGGAGACATCCGGTAAACCGCCTCCTCGCGCGGAAGTCGGCCGCCGCTCGCGACCGTTCGGTCGTTCGATCTCCGAACTGCGGCCGAACCGGGCCGATCGGAACCGACGGGCGAACCGGAGACGAGTACCCAAATGGATCAGATATCATCGGAACGAGACGACGTATCGGACGGCGATCCCCACGAGTCGATGGGTCCCGTGGCGGCCGAAGACGGGGCCGTGGGTGAGGAGGAAGGCGTGGGCGAGGGCGAAGGTGTGGGCAAGGACGAGGTCATGGACGGAGGGAGAGTGGCCCACGACGTGGATGGAGTCGACGAGGACCCGGCCGACGAGGGCACGGTCGACGGAGAGGCGGCCGGCGACGGCGGCGATCCGGATCACATCCCGACCGACGAGGTGTTCGCGCTGTTGAGCAACGGTCGGCGCAGACACGTGCTTCGGTTCCTCCGGCGGAACGACGGCGAGATCAAGCTCCGGGAACTGGCGACCGCCATCGCCGCCGAGGAGAACGGCGTCGAGCCGGTCGAGGTGACGTACACCCAGCGGAAGCGGCTCTACACGTCGCTGTACCAGTCGCACCTGCCGCGGATGGAACGCAGCGGCGTGATCGAGTACGACCGGAACTCGGGACTGGTGACGCTCGCGGCGGCGGCGGAAGACTTCGACGCGTACCTGGAGGTCGTCGGCGAGAACGAGTTCACCTGGTCCGAGTTCTATCTCGGATTGACGGGGCTCTTCGCCGCGCTCACCCTCGCGTACGCCACCGGAACGCCCCCCTTCGCCGCGTTCGGTCCGGCGGTCGTGATGACCGCGATGACTCTCCTGCTTCTCGTCGCCGCGGTCGCGCACGTCCGGTACACGCGCGGCCGGCAGCTCTGAGCGACGCGGCTGAGCGACGCGGGGGGACGGTGTGACCGGCCACGGCGCGACGGTGGTTTCACGGTCCCGGCCGCCGTGGGATCCCCATGGAACTGTTCTGGCACCGACGGGACCTCCGCGTCGACGACAACGTCGGGCTCGCGGCCGCGACCGACCGGGACGCGGTCGCGCCCGTCTTCGTCCTCGATCCCGACGTGCTCGCACACGCGAGCGACGTCCGGGTCCGACGCCTGCTCGACGGGCTGGAGGCGCTTCGGGACGCCTATCGCGACCGCGGGAGCGACCTCCTCGTCGCCCGCGGCGACCCCGCCGCGGTCCTGCCGGCGGTCGCCGACGGCCTCGACGCCGATCGGGTGGTGTGGAACCGGGATTACTCGGGGCTGGCGCGCGAGCGCGACGCGGCGGTCCGGCGCGCGCTCGCGGACGCCGGGATCGCTCGCGAGGCCCATCACGACAGGGTGTTACACGATCCCGACTCGATCCGGACGAACGCGGGCGACCCGTACTCCGTCTACTCCTACTACCGGAAGAAGTGGCGGGACCGCGGGAAGGACGCGCCGGCATCGACGCCCGAGGAGACGGACCTCGTCGGCGAGGGCGAACTCGCGGCGGGAGCGACGGGCGTCCTCGAAGCGAACGACGCGAGCGTCGCCGTTGGCGACTTTCCCTCCCTCGCCGACCTCGGGTTCGCGGAGCCCGACGCCGCGGTCGGCCCGGCCGGAACCGAGGCGGCCCGCGAGCGGCTCGAAGGGTTCCTCGTCGAGGACGTGTTCGCCTACGAGGACGACCGGGACCACCCGGCCCGCGAGGGGACCTCCCGGCTCTCGGCGTTCCTGAAGTACGGCGAGATCGGGATCCGGGAGGTGTACGCCGCCACCGAGGAGGCGATGGCGGCCGCGGCGGACCGGCCCGAGGACGACGCCGAGGGAAGCGTCGAGGAGTTCCGGGCGCAGCTCGCGTGGGGCGAGTTCTACACCCAGGTGTTGTTTCACAACCCCTCGGTCGTCACGGAGAACTACAAGGCGTACGAGGAGGGGATCGACTGGCGGGACGACCCCGAGGAGATCGCGGCCTGGAAGCGCGGCGAGACGGGGTACCCGATCGTCGACGCGGGGATGCGCCAGCTCCGCGAGGAGGCGTACATGCACAACCGCGTCCGGATGATCGTGGCCTCCTTCCTGACGAAGGACCTGCTGGCCGACTGGCGACACGGCTACGACCACTTCCGCGAGCGCCTCGCCGACCACGACACCGCGAACGACAACGGCGGGTGGCAGTGGGCGGCCTCGACCGGGACGGACGCGCAGCCGTACTTCCGGATCTTCAACCCGATGACGCAGGGGGAACGCTACGACCCGGACGCCGAGTACATCGCGAGATACGTCCCCGAACTCCGCGGCGTCGCAAGCGAGATCGTCCACGGCTGGCACGAGTGCTCCCCGACTCAGCGGGCGAACGCGGCACCGGAGTACCCGGATCCGATCGTCGACCACTCGGCGCGCCGCGAGGAGGCGCTCGCGATGTACAAGCGCGCCCGCGGCGAGGATCCGGACGAGTAAGCCGGCCGAATACCGAGAATAGGATCGGAGACGCCGTCGAGAGCTTTCGAGGGCGATATGTTTGTCACCCCCGTGATCGGTACAGACGAAGCAACGAGTGATTGCGGTGGCGCGCCTGCGAGCGCCCGGCAGGGCGCGAGCAGCACGCGAGGGACGCGACGACCGAAGCGGAGCGGAGGGAGTCGCGAGGCTGGGGAGGCGTGAGGTACGGGACGGTTGCGGTGGGGGCGGGATTCAAAGGGGCAGTCGCGAGGACGAAGCACGGCGCAGTAAGGACCGCAAGGAGTGAGCGGAGCGAACGACTGAGGACCGCAGCAAGCCGCGCGAGTTCTCGCGACTGGGGCTTTGGAGGTGTTCTCCGTGATCGTGGTCATCCACAAGCAACGTCCACATTTTCATCAGCCCGATCACTCACGAAACACCCGATCTATAAGCACTATCGAGTGACCAACCGATCCGGACGGAAACGCCGACCGGAGAGCCGGGCGAGTGGGGGCCTCCCGTCGCGGGAGTTTATCACATCCGAGCGACAGTCGTAGCCATGACCGACGAGCGAGCGGGCGAGGAAAACCCCGACTCGGATCGCGACCGGAGCTTCGAGACGCGGGAGGTCCACGCGAGCGCGCGGACCGACCAGTACGGCGCGCTCGCCACGCCGATCTACGCCAACTCGACGTACGAGTACGACACGATGGACGGCCCGCGCGGCGGCCACCGCTACTCGCGGATCTCGGGGCCGACGCGGGGGGAACTCGAGGCGGCGTTCGCCGACCTCGAGAACGCGAGCCACGCGAGCGCGTTCGCCAGCGGCATGGCCGCCATCGACGCGGTGTGTTCGCTTCTGACCGGCGGCGACCACGTCGTCGTGGGCGAGAGCGTCTACGCCGAGACCCACGAGCTGTTGACTCGGGTGTACGCTCGCTACGGGATCGAGACGACGGTCGTCGACTCGAGGGACCCCGACGCGATCGCCGACGCAATGCGCGAGGAGACCGCGATGGTGTACGCCGAGACGCCGACGAACCCGACGCTCCGGGTCGTCGACCTCGAGGCGACCGCCGCCGTCGTCGACGACCACCCCGGAGATCCCCTGCTCGTCGTCGACAACACGTTCGCGTCGCCGTACCTCCAGCGGCCGCTCGAGTTCGGGGCCAACCTCGTCGTCGAGTCGCTCACGAAGTACGTCGGCGGCCACTCCGACCTCGTCGCCGGCGCGGTCGCCACCCGCGATCCCGACCTCGCCGAGGAGATCGGCTACTACCAGTACCTCCGCGGCGGCACGCCCGGCCCCTTCGCGTGCTTTCTGGCGCTCCGCGGGATCAAGACGCTCTCGGCACGGATGGAGCGACACTGCCGGAACGCGACCGCGGTCGCGGCGCTCTGTGACGGCCACGACGCCGTCGAGCGGGTGTACTATCCGGGGCTCGAGTCGCATCCGAACCACGCGGTCGCCCGCGAGCAGATGGCCGACTTCGGCGGCATGGTGAGCGTCGACCTGGCGGGCGGCCGGGAGGCGGCCGCCGCCTTCGCCGCCGACCTCGACGTGTTCGTCCTCGCGGAGAGCCTCGGCGGGGTCGAGAGCCTCGCCGAGCACCCGGCGACGATGACCCACCAGGACTTCTCGCGGGAGGAGTTGGAGCGGGCGGGGATCCCGCCGGGGCTCGTCCGGCTCAGCGTCGGCACCGAGGCCCGAGACGACCTGCTGCGGGACGTGGAGGCGTCGCTCGACGGACTCGCGACGTGAACCGCCGCGGGCCGCGAGACGCGTCCGCCGCCTACAACGCCTCGAGCGTGCCCCGGTCGACCGCCTCCGCGTCCATCGGCTCACCGCCGTACTCGGCGACGAACGACTCGACGTCCGACCCCTCGCTGAAGGGGATCAGCTCCGGCCCCATCGACCCGATCACGTCGCTGCCGGCGACCACCGTGAGTTCGGTCGTCCGCGCGAACGCCGACGACTCGACGTGCGAGGAGAACATGACGTCTTCGCCCTCCTCGAAGACCTCCTGATCGACGGTCGAGTAGTCGGTGAGGAAGGTCGCGAGCGGGTCGCGGCCGCCGTCCTCGGCGTCGAAGCGGTAGGTGTAGGTACAGACGCTGCTACAGAACTGCGCCGGCCTGCCGCCCTCGGGCTCGTCGTCCGCGAAGTGGACCTGCCCGACCGGGCCGGGGTGGTCTCGGACGATCATTCCACACTGGTCACAGGCCCGTTCGCCGTCGAGCGAGACCGGCGAGATCGACGCCTCGCCGTCCCCGTCCGAACCGCCGCCGAGACAGCCGGCGAGCGCCAGCGGAACCCCGCTCGCGACCGCGCCCACCACCCGCCGCCGTGACCGGGGATCCGACGCCGCCGATCCGTCGTGCGTGTTCATCGCCCGATCCTTCGAATTCGGCCGCCTTAGCCCCTCGGAACGGATCCGCGAGTTCGTTCGAGGAACGAACCAGATCGGCTATACCCCGGCGGATCGAACCGTCGACGTGGCGAACCTCGACCCCTACGGCGAGCGGTTCGGACGGGCCCTCCTCGCGGTCGCGGTCCTCGCGGTCGTCGTCGGGGTCGCGACCGCCGGCGCGTACGCGGCGGACCCCTCGACGGCGACGCCCGACCCCGTCGCCTACGACGACGTCGTCGAGCTCGGACTCTCCTCGGAGACCGACGAGCTGATGGCCGGGTCGGCACGGATCCCCCGCGTCCAGGTCTTCTACTCGCAGCTCCAGTACGTGGTCGGCTACAACGGGGTCGAGTCGTTCGTGGCGACGCTCGACGACGGGCGGACCGAACGCCAGTTCGGCTACCCGCTCGCCGTCCACGTCGAGACGTTCGACGGCGGGAACCCCGGCGTGACCGACGGGGGGCTCTTCGAGGCCGAGCGAGCGACGGAGTGGGTCCCCGCCGACGAGGCCGCCTACGTCGTGGAGAGCGCGGCCCACAGCCCGGCGGGCGAGACGGTCGTTCCCTTCGCGGAGCGGCCGAACGCCGAGCGGTTCGCGGCCGATCACGGCGGACGCGTCCTCGAGTGGAGAGCCGTCCGGGACCGGTCGTTCGACGTCGACTCGGCGGCGACCGTCCGGTCGATGGCCCCGGCGCGCTGGGCCGAGGCCGACGAGCGGATCGCGGACGCGACGGCGTCGGGAGACGACCGCGCCGGCGGCACCGACGGCGCCGGCGAGGACGCCCGCGAGATCGTCGTCGGCGAGGACGCGCCGACGATCGACGCGGCGGTGGCGGCCGCGCCGCCGAACGGGACCGTCGTCGTCCCGCCGGGCACCTACGAGGAGACGGTCACGGTGAACGAGTCGGTGACGATCGCGGGCGAGAACGCGCGCGTCCGCGGCGACGGAAACGGCTCGGTGATCGCGGTCCGCGCGCCGGACGTGACCCTCTCCGGGCTCTCGATCGACGGCGTGGGGAACCGGACGCGCGACCCCGAGGCCGCGCGCGAGGCCGCCGAGGAGGACGGGACCTGGGACACCAACATCCAGCTCGGGTACGGCCACGGCGACGCGGGGGTCCTCGCCGTCGACGCGCCCGGCCTCCTCGTCGACGACGTGGCGGTCGAGACGAACGCGAGCGGCGTGCTCCTCCGGGACGGCTCCAACGCGGTGATCCGGAACCTCCGCGTCGACGGCAGCGACGACTGGCGCGACGGGTTCATGGGCGTCACCGGGATGGAATCGCGGGTCACCGTGACCGACAGCCGATTCGAGGGCGGCCGCGACGGGGTCTACCTCCACCGCGCCGACGGCTCCGTGATCCGGAACTCGACGTTCGTCGGCAATCGGTACGGCACCCACCTCATGTACACCGGCGACGCCCTGATCGCCGACAACGCCTTCCGGAACGCCAAGTTCGGGGGGATCACGGTGATGACCCGGCCGTCCGGGAACGCGATCGTCGGCAACGACGTCCGCGACTCCGGCGCGGGGATCCAGGCGTCCGGCACCCGGTCGTACGTCGGCTACAACACGCTCGCGGACAACGGGCTCGGCTTCTCGACCAGTTCGCGCGGGTCGCTGTACGAGCGCAACGTCGCCGTCGGAAACGAGGTCGGCGCGCACGCGACCACGGTGGTCCCCTCGAGCCGGGTCGTCGCGAACGACTTCGTCGGCAACGACCGCCACGCGGAGGCCGGTCCCGGCGCGTTGCGTGTCTGGGCCGACGGCGACTGCGGGAACTACTGGGAGGGCGCGAACGTCGGGCTCCACGAGCCCGGCGAGCGGGCGTACCGGCCGACAGCCCCGGTCGACGCCGCGCTCCACCGGGAAACCGCCGCGGCGGCGGTTCGGGAGTCGCCCGCGGCCGCCCTCCTCGACCGCCTCTACGGGACCGTCCCCGGCGCGCGGTCCGGGAGCATCGTCGACCCCTCCCCGGCCCCGGAGCCGTACGCGCCCGACCGGGTCGCGGCCGCGGCGGATCCCGACTCGGGACCGATCCACCCGGACTGGCGGCGCGAACTCGGCGGGGGGTCACGAACCGAGGAAACCGGGGCCAACGCGACGACCGCAGCCACCGACGCGATGAACACACACGATCGGAACGCGACGAACGGGACCGTGAGTCGAGTGGCCACCGCGGGGCTGCGACGCCCCGCCGACGAGGGGGGTCGTCGGTGAGCGACGAACCGCTCGCGGAGCTGTCGGCCGTCACCCGGACCTACGGCGGCGTCGCGGTCCTCGAGGACATCTCGCTCGCCGTCGAACCCGGCGTGACCGCGGTGATCGGGCCGAACGGGTCGGGGAAGTCGACGCTGCTCGGCGTCCTGGTCGGAGCGATCGAGCCGACCGACGGGCGCGCGCGGTACGTCGGGCCGGACGCCGACGGGCCGATCGGGTACCTCCCGCAGCGGGTTCCGTTCCGCGAGGAGTTCACGGCGCGCGAGACGCTCGCGTTCTACGCCCGTCTCGCGGGCGACGATCCCGACGAGGCGCTCGAACGGGTCGGCCTCTCCGACGCGGCCGACCGGCGGGTCGGCGCGCTCTCCGGCGGCATGCGCCGGCTGCTCGGGATCGCTCAGGCCACCGTGGGCGACCCGCCGCTCGTCGTGCTCGACGAGCCGACGAGCGGGCTCGATCCGGGGATGCGCGAGCGGGCGTTCCGAACCGCGGTCGACGCGTCCGGAGCCGACACCGCCGTCGTGGTGAGCTCGCACGACCTCGACCTCGTGGACGGACACGCGGACCGGATCGTGGTCCTCGATCGCGGGCGGGTCGCCGCGGCGGGCCCCCGAGACCGGCTCTGCTCGGACCACGGCGTCGACGACGTCGCCGGGCTCTACCGGGCGGTCGTCGCCGGCGACGCGGCCGGATCCGACGATGCCGACGACGCCGACGCCGGATCGGAGGACGCCGACCGCGACGAGCCGAGCGCGGTCCACGTGACGGGGGTGTCGGAGCGATGAGAGGGATCGGAGGGACGGGCGACCCCGCGGGGACGCGACGCCGCATCGGGGCGGTCGCCACGGTGTTCCGCCGCGAGCTGGCGACCGTCCTCCGGACGCCCGGATACGGCGTCCTCGCGGTCGGCCTCCTCGTCCTCCTCGGAGGCACCCTGGCCGTCGGCGGCGGGGGAGACACCGGGTTCGTGCCCGCGGTCGTCGACCTGCTCCTCGTGACGGAGGTCGCGGTGCCGCTCGTCGCGTTCGTGGTCGGATACCGCGCGCTGCTCGCCGACGCGGAGAGCGGCGAGTTCGCGGTGATCCGGACGTATCCCGTGAGCGTCGCCGGCTACGTCGTCGGGGTCGCTCTCGCGCGAGCGCTCGCGTTCCTGGCGGTCGTCGTCGTCCCGTACGCGCTGATCGGCGCGGTCGTCTGGGCGACCGCCGCCCCCGACACGGGGATCTTCGCGACCCACTCCGGCGTCGACTCCCCGCTCCTGTACCTCCGTTTCCTCGGGCTGATCGTCCCGTTCGGCGCGGCGTACCTCTCCGCCGCCGTCGCCGTCTCGGCGGTGGCCTCGAGCCGGCGCGGCGCGGTCGCGATCGCGGTCGTCGCGCTCGTCGCCGGCGTCCTCGGCGGCGACCTCGCGATCCTGCGGTCGCTGGCGAGCGGGGCCTCCCCGTCGGCGATCCCCGGACTGCTCGCGTCCACCCCGAACGGGGCGTTCCGCGGGCTCGTCTTCGAGACGGTGATCGGCGTCGCGTTCGCCCCGGCGGGCGGGTTCGTCGCGGTCGGGCGGGCGGTCGGATCCCTCCTCCTCTGGACCGTCGGCGGCCTCCTCCTCTCGACCGCGGCGCTCGCGTACGGCGACCGGCTGGACGTCCCCCTCGAGGGCGTTCGGGCGCGGTTCGTCGAGTGACGCGGACCCGTCGAGTGACGCGGACCCGTCGAGTGAGCCGCGCCGGATCGTCGGACGGGCCGGGCCGGGTCCCCGGCGGCGACCGGTCACCCCGACGCGTTCGGGACCGATCCCGGCGCGTACGCGTACACCGCGTAGAGCACGGTCGCGGCGGTCAGGAAGTCGAGGCTGTGCGCGAGGAAGTGGTGGACCGGCATCGGCACGTAGCCGAGGACGGTCCCCGCGCCGACGACGGAGCGCGCCAACAGCGCCCCCACGGCGACGCTGATGAGCAGGTGCCGGCGGCTCCGGCGGCGGCCGTACGCGACGAGGCTCACGAGGAAGAGAAGGCCGGTCCCGATCCCCGCCACGACGACGACGGCCAGTATCGGGAGCGACCCCTCGACGCCCCGACCGGCGACCGAGAGGGCTGCTGTCGGCGGACGCATGTGGTCGGGTTGGGCGCGATCGGTTATAAAGAGCGAGGCGAATACCCGCGGCGTTAGGCGCGGGAGGACGTCACGAACTGATCCGTTACGATGCCCGCCGGAAGACGTCTTCTCGGCGGAGCGGGACGGGTGTCTCGCTTACAGCTCGACGACATCGCCGCGCTCGGCGACGCGGAACCCGGCCGACTCCAGCCGCTCGCGTGCGTCCGAGGTCGGATCGAGAAGCGGGTTCGTGTGGTTCAGATGAGTGAACAGGACCTCGGTGTCGACGCCGTCGAGGACCTCCATCGAGGACCGGACCGTCGGATGGGGGACGTCGTCCACGCGGTCGATCTCGTCTCGACTCCAGAAGGTCCCGTCGACGAGGGCCACGTCGACGTCCCGGATCAGGGACTCGGAATGAGCCGTCAGCGCGTCGACGTCGCTCACGTACAGGAGCGACCGGTTCGGCCCGTCGATCCGATACGCGAGCGTCCCGGTCGGGAGCGACTCGCGGTGCTCGACGCGGATCGGCGTGACCGAGGTCCCCTCGAGGGCGACGGGATCGCCGTCCGTGACCGACCGTACCTCCACGTTCCGGTCCGTCACGAGCGACCGCAGCGGCTCGTTGTTCCGGATCACGTCCCCGAGTCCGGGCGTGGCGTACACCGGCAGTTCGTCCGCGTCGACCGACTCGCGTCCGAAGTACGACAGTCCGGTGAGATGCCCGAGGTGGGCGTGCGTCAGGAACACGCCGTCGGGGACGTCGACCGTCTGGAACCGAACGTCCGGCGTCGCATCGAACAGATACCGGCCGGCGTCCTCCACATTCAGGCGGACGGCGCTCGCGTACCGCGCCCGTCGGGGATCGGCGCGCGCGGCCGCGCAGTTCCCACACCGGCAGCCGAGATGGGGAACTCCGGCGTCCTGGGCGGTGCCGAGGACTTCGACGAGACTCACGGTGCTCGTATCGAGCGGGACGCTTCATCAAGATGGCGACGGCTTTCGGCCCGACGTCTCACGCGCCCCCGGAAACCCCGGCCGGAGACGACGGCGCTACTCGATCGTCTCCCGGCCGACGACCGTCTCCATCCGTAGCTCGTACAGGGAGAACTCGACGTTCTGGACCGTTTCGTCGAAGAGGCGGAACGGCGGGAACCACTCGTTGAGCGTCGCCTCGTCGGCGTCGCCCTCCCATTCCCGGATCGGACCGCGAACGTGGATGCTCCACGACTCGCTCGTCGAGGCCTCGTGACACACGAACGTGGCTCGGTCGGTCGTCTCCAGAAACCGTCGCTTCTCGCTCTCGTCGTCGTGGTCGCTCACTCGGAGGAGAAACCGGTCGCCGTCGTAGTGGTAACTCAGCGGGATCGCGTACGCGTCGTTCCCGTCCGCCAGTCCCAGAACGCCGTGTTCGCCCGCCCGCAGGCGGTCGTCGACGTCGGACTCGGTCATCCCGCCGGTGTACACGTATTCGACGCGGTCCATGTGTAACGGAACGCGACGGCCCCTCAAATAGGCTCGCCGACACGTCCCCGTGCCGACTCGCTCCAAACGGACGCGTTCGCGTCGTCGAACCTCTCCCAACGAGGGGGAACGGACGGGCGGTTTTTACGCGGGGATCCGAAAGCTCCGGCGACGACCATGTCGGACACCAGATCCCGGATCCGGAGCCACGTCCGGGAGACGCCGGGCGTCCACTTCAACCGCGTGAGCCGGGAGCTCGACGTCGCGACCGGGCAGGCGCAGTACCACCTCCGGCGGCTCGTCCGCGACGACGAGCTCGCCGTCGAGCGCGTCGCCGGCCGCGCCCACTACTTCGATCCGACGTTCGACCCGTGGGAGCGCCGGACGATCGCGTTCCTCCGCCGGGAGACCGCACGGGCGATCCTCCTCCGACTCCACGCCGAGGGGTCGACCCGCCCGTCGGCGCTCGCGGACGACCTCGACCTCGCGCGGAGCACCGTCTCCTGGCACGTCTCGAACCTCGTCGACGCCGGGATAATCGAGAAGTCCGCGGACCGGCCGATGACGGTCTCGCTGGCGCGACCCGAGCGGACCGCCGAGCTGCTCGACGCCGTCTCCCCGTCGCTGCCCGACCGGATCGTCGACCGGTTCGTCCGCACCGTCGACAGCCTCCTCGAGTGAGGCGGGTCCCGGCGTCGACGCCGGCGACCGCCGGGTCGTTCGACGCCCGCACCAGACCGGTTATGGCCTCGTCGTCCGTCGGATCGGCCATGAGACGCCGAGCGCTGCTCGGAGGGATCGGCGCGGCCGCGACGACGACCGTCGCGGGCTGTACGACGCGGCTGTCGAGCGGCGGATCCGAGGGGGTCGTCCTCGATCCGCAGGAGGACCAGATCGCCGACGCCGAGGACCTGTCGTACCCGGCCTACGGCCAGCCGCTGCCAGACTTCGCGCTTCGCGCGCCGCTCGCCGACGAGACGATCGACGCCGGAGACCTCGATCGGACCGCGGTCGTCACGGCGGTCTTCACCTCGTGTCCCGCGGAGTGCGGGGTCCTGATTCACCGTCTCGTCGGGGTTCAACGGCGGGTCGCCGAGGCGGGGCTGACCGACGAGGTCGTCTTCCTGCCGATCACGTTCGACCCCGAGCGCGACGACGAGCGGGCGCTCCGCGAGAACGCCGAGTCGCTCGGGGTCGACCTGGCGGCCGGCAACTGGCACTACCTGCGGCCGGCCTCGCCCGCGGAGGCGAAGACGGTGGTCGAGGACCGACTGGGGATCGGCTTCGAGCGGACGACGGAGAGCGACCGGCTCGAGGGGTACGACTTCACGCACGCCGTGGTGACGCTGCTCGTCAACCCGGACGGGATCGTCGAGCGGGCCTACCGCGGCGAACGCGTCGACCGGGACCGCGTCGCCGACGACGTCGCCGCGGTGGTCGACGCGTTCTCGACCGACTGAGCGGGGAGGCGGTCCGTCGGCTCGCCGCGATCGCGTTCCCACGATCTCGGGGTCGTCTCGTGGTTTAATGTCGCCGAGACGCAATTATGGAACATGTCCACGGACGAGCTTCTGGAGTCGAGCGCGACGAGGATGGCCGACGACCGGATCCGGGCGTTTCTGACCGAGCAGGGCGTCGGAACGCTCGCGCTCCCGGACGAGGACGTCCCCTACCTCGTGCCGATGTCGTTCGGGTACGACGGGGAGTCCGCGCTCTACTTCGCGTTCCTGCTTTTCGGTTCCGAGAGCCGGAAGGAGGCGCTGAGCGAGCGGGCCGGCTCGGCGGCGTTCCTGGTGTACGAGGCGCGATCGCCCCACGAGTGGCGGAGCGTGAGCCTCCGCGGGCGGATCGAGGCGATCGACGAGGACGACGACGAGGACGAGGAAGGCGGATGGGCGGACCTCCGGGAGGCGATGGAGAACGCCTGGCACCCGGACCTCTTCAGTTCCGCCGAGCCGATGCGGGGCGTCCACGGCTACCGGTTCCGGATCGACGAGTGGACCGGGATCCGGCAGGGCGGACCCTCGGAGTGACCGCCGCGTCGCGTCCGGCGTCCTCGCCCGCGTCGGCCGTCCCCCGTCTCCTCCGGCTCTCCGCCGGGTGAGGAGGATCCGTCGAGAGGGAGGAACGGGCCTGCCGGAGGGGGAACGCACATGGTCGGCGGTCCCCTCTCGCCCGTATGAACGTCGACGTGCTGCTGTACGACGGGTTCGACGAGCTCGACGGGATCGGCCCGTACGAGGTGTTCGACTACGCGATCGACTACGCCGCGGAGGAGGACGGCGGCGGGGTCGACGAAACCGGTCGCGTCCGCTACGTCACCCTCGAGGAGCGCGAGACGGTGACCGCGAGCCACGGGACCCGCGTCGGGGTCGACGGCGTCCTCCCCGCGCCCGGCGACGCCGACGCGCCCGATCTGCTCGTCGTTCCGGGCGGCGGATGGAACGCGCGCGACGAGACCGCGAGCGCGTGGGCGGAGGCGAACCGCGGGGCGATCCCGGCCGCGCTCGCCGACCACCACGAGGCGGGCACCCGGATCGCGAGCGTCTGTACCGGGTCGATGCTGCTCGCGGAGTCGGGGGTCACGGACGGCCGCCGGGCGGTCACGCACGCCGGCGCGGTGGACGAGCTCCGCGAGTCGGGCGCGAACGTGGTCGACGCGCGCGTCGTCGACGACGGCGACCTCCTGACCGCGGGCGGAGTCACCTCGGGGCTCGACCTGGCGCTGTACGTCGTCGAACTGGAGTTCGGCGAGGAGATGGCCGACCGGGTCGCGACCGTGATCGAGTACGAGCGGCGCTACGAGGTGGCGGGTCGGGAGTGAGGTAACGGAGCGGAGATCAGCCGTCGACGTGTGACACGGTTTCGCCGGAGCCGTCGACCGTGATCACCGTACAGTCGAGCTGGTCGCGGAGGTAGGAGTCGATGTCGGGATCGGAGAGGAGCTTCTGGACCATGCGCCGCCAGCGACCCGCCTGCTTCGACCCGATGACGACGACGTCGGCGTCCTCGGCGACGATCTCCTCGAGGATCGTCTCCTCGACGAGGAAGCCGCGCCGGATCACGAACCGGGCGCGGTCGACCCGACCGACCCGTCGCTCGACGGCGCGTTTGAGGTCGCTTCGCGAGACGCCGCCGCTGTTCTGATACAGGTCGACGTGGAGGACGGTGAGTGCGGCGTCGCGCTCCTCGGCGACGCGAACCCCCTCCCGGAGCGTCGCCTCCGAGTGGTCCGTCAGGGGATACCGAACGGGCACCACGACCAGAGTCATGTCGCCACGAACGCGTTCGTCACGTAAATACGCTGTCGATACGCGGGGCGTTCGGGGGGCTTTCACGCGCGTTCGCGGTCGTTTCAAGTTCCGAAAACGAAGACGATGTCAATAAGTTCTTGTACGCCAGGGACGAACATTCGGGAAACCGACGATCGGCCGGGAGAACGCGTCGCAAGCGCGGTATCGATTACCACGCGATCGGGCGACTCCCGCCGATCGACGGCGGACCCAATCATGTACGTACCAAATCCCTTCGACTCGGACGACCGCGCGGTGAGCCCCGTCATCGGGGTCATCCTGATGGTCGCTATCACGGTCATTCTCGCCGCGGTGATCGGCACGTTCGTGCTCGGTCTCGGCGATACGCTGGGAGACAATCAGCCGACGACGCAGTTAGACGTGAGTATTGAAGGTGAAGACGGAGACGGTGACCGTGATCTGGTCATCGAGCACGGTGGCGGTGATCCGATCGATTCGGGAACCCTTGATATCATTGTGACCGATGAGGACGATAACGAAGTATCGACATCGGGCGAATTCTCGGAGCGGTTTAGTGTTGGGGACGTAGAAACCGGGGACTTTGATGTAGATGACACCGGTAATGGTGAAAACCTCCGAATTCGCATCATTCACCAACCAAGTGAATCGATCCTCGTCGACCGGACGATCGAAGTGGATGGTATCGACGGGGTCGAAAACGACGACATCACGTTCAACTAATTATTCTCTTTCGGCGGCGGACTATTTCTGTCTGTGATCGAGGGTGTTCCTTTGCTATCGCGGTGAACACGTCCAAAGCCCCAGCCGCGACGACTCGATACGCTCGCTGCGCTCTTCGGTCGCTCACTTCGTTCGCTCCCTGCGGTGCTTGCGTCGCGCGTCTTCGTCCTCGCGGCTGCCCCTTTGAGTCCCATCCCGCACAGCACCGCAACCGCACCTCACGCCTCCCCAGCCTCGCGGCTCGCGGTTTCACCGCTCGCCGCGTCCCTCGCGGGCGGTTCGCGCCCTCCGGGCGCTCACCGGCGCGCCACAGCGCGAACTACCAGCTCTTCTCTCGGTGGTTCAGTCCATCCGGATCCGGCAGCCTCGGACGCGAGCCGTAGGTTTACCTGCGGCGGCCGGGAGGCGGTGACATGGCTTCCGACGCGGAACTCGAGGCGATAGGCGAGGCGGTCGCGGACTTGGAAGACGAGGCGGTCGAGTTCCTCCGAGAGATGGTTCGCACGCCGAGCGTGAACCCGCCGGGGGATTACGCCGCGATCGTCGACCTGCTGGCGGCGCGGTACGAGGAGTACGGCTGGGACGTCGAGGTCGAGCACGCGCCCGAGGCGCTCGTGGAGGAACTCGACCTGCCGCACCCGCGGCCGAACGTCCTCGCGTACGTGACCCGCGGGACCGGCCCGACGCTCGCGCTCAACGCCCACATCGACACGGTCCCGGTCGAGGCGTCGAACTGGACCCACGACCCCTTCGGCGGCGCGGTCGAGGACGGCCGGCTGTACGGCCGGGGCGCGCGCGACTCGAAGGGCCGCATCGCCGCCTACACGCTGGCGGCTCGGGCGCTCGAGGCGAGCGGGCTGCTCCCCGAGGACGCCACGCTCGTGCTGGCGCTGACGGCCGACGAGGAGACGGGTGGGGAGGCCGGCGCGGGCCACGTCGTCGAGAGCGGTGCGCTCGAGGCCGACTACGCGATCGTCGAGGGGAGCACCTACGCGGTCGAGTACGCCTCCTCTGGCGTGCTCACGCTCCGCGTCGACGTCGAGGGCGCGTCAGCGCACGCGGGTCTGGAACCCGAGGAGGGTGCGAACGCGGTGGTCGCGGCCGCGCGCCTCGTCGACGCGCTCGACGCCCACGGCGACGACCTCGCGGCCCGCGAGAGTTCGATCCCCGGCGTCGGGAGCGCCACCTGTACGCCCGCGACGATCGAGGGCGGCGACGCGACCAACGTCGTCCCGCCGACCTGCTCGTTCACGGTCGACCGCCGGGTGCCGCCGGACCACGACGCCGCGGCCGCCGAGCGCGAGGTCCGCGAGGTCGTCGCCGACGCGGACCTCCCGGCGGGAACGTCGGCGACGGTGACGGCGCTGAGCCGGACGAAAGCGTTCCGGTCGGACCCCGAGGACCCTCACGTCCGCGCGGTCGCGGCGAACGCGGAGCGGGTGATCGGCGACGTGCCCGTGCGCGGCACCCGCGGCGGATCCGACGCCGGCCACTTCCACGCCGGCGGGACGAAGGCCGTCAAGTTCGGCCCCGGCGGCCGGGACTCGAACGTCCACGGCCCGGACGAGAACCTCGCGCTCGACCAGCTCCGGGACGCGGCGGTCGTGGTCGCCGCGAGCGTCCGCGACGTCGGCCGCGAGGAGGCGTGACCGGTCGCGGCCGCGTCCGTCAGCGTCGCGGGTGATCGAGGCGGCGTTCGGAGACGGGTCGAGCGGCGCTGTGAGGCGAGGCGGCGCGCGTTTTCGCGGCAGCGAGCGGCGGCGCGAGGAACTCGATCAGTCGGCCGGTTCGACGCCGGTGAACTCGAACCGTGCGCCGCCGGCAGAGCCCTCGGTCACCCGAACCTCCCACCCGTGTGCGTCCGCGATCTCCTTGACGATGCTGAGTCCGAACCCGGTCCCACCCTCGGCCGTGGAGTACCCCGGTCGAAACACGTCGTCGCGCCGGTCCTCGGGGATCCCGTCACCGTCGTCCTCGATGAAGAAGCCGTCCTCGAGGTCGCCGACGGTGACCGTCACCGTCGTCCCGGCGTGCTCGATCGCGTTCCGAACCAGGTTCTCTACCAGCTGTTTGAGACGGGAGCCGTCGGCCGCGATCCGCCGTGAGGTCTCGTTCTCGAGGGACCCCTCGGCGGTGTCGAGGTCCTCCCAGCAGTCGGTCACGAAGGTCCCGAGATCCACCGTCTCCGTCGACCCGATCGTGTTCCCCTCCCGCGCCAGGGTGAGGAGTTCCTCGATGAGCGTCTCCATCCGTTCGTGTGCCTCCGCGATCCCGTCGAGGTGATCGCTTTCGCAGTCGTCCCGGGCGAGTTCGACGTGGCCTTCCGCGACGCTGAGCGGGTTTCGGAGGTCGTGACTGACCGTGGACGCGAACTGTTCCAACCGGCGTTCGCGCTCCTTTCGCTCGGTGATGTCCCGGCCGATGGTCAGGATCGCCGGCTCGCCGTCGTACGTGATCATCGTGGAACTGAGCTCGACGGGGATCTCCTCGCCCCGTTTGGTTCGGTGGACCGTCTCGAGGACCTGCGTTTCGTCCTCCGAGAGCTCGTCGATGAGCGTCGCGATGTCGTCGTCGTCGAGGTGCGCGTCGATGTCCGAAGAGCCCATCGAGAGGAGCTCCTCTCTCGAGTAGCCGGTTCGCTCGACGGCCGTGTCGTTCACGGCGAGGAACCGCCCGTCGAGGTCGACGACCCACCCCGTGTCGTTCATGCCGTTGAACAGCTGCTCGTACTCCTCTCTCGCCCGTTCCAGGTCGTGCTCGTGTCGCTTCCGATCGGTGACGTCCTGGACCGCGCCGCGTAGCTGTACCACGTCGCCGTCGTCGAAGACCGGCTCGCCGAGTATGCGGAACCACCGGATCTCGTCGTCGCTTCGTTGGAACCGTGCCTCCACGTCGAAGGAGTCGCCGGCGGCGATCGCGTCCTCGATCGCCTGCTCGACTATCGGGCGGTCCGCGTCGACGTAGACGTCGAGCGCGTCCTCGAGCGGAGGTTCCTCCTCTCCCTCGATCCCGATCATCTCGAACAGGTGGTCGGACCAGTACACCTCGTTCGTCGTCGTGTCGATCTGCCAGCCGCCGACGTCCGCGATCTGCTCCGTCTTGTCCAACAGGTCGCGAGCGAACTCGAGCTCTCGCTCACGCGCCTTCCGATCGGACAGGTCGCGGCCGATCCCGGCGAGTCCGAGGAAGTCGCCGTCCGGATCGACCAGCCGTTGGCCGGTGAGCTCGTAGGAGACTCGCCCCCGGTCCGCGGTGAGCACGTCGGCCTCGACCGTCGCGGTCCCCGTGTCGATCGTCGTCTCGATCGCCTCGGTTACCCGCTGGCGGTGGTCCTCGGCGAAGAACTCGAGCACGTCCCGATCGAGCAGCTCCTCGTCCGCGAACCCGGTTTCCCGCGCGAGTCGCTCGTTCCATCGCTGGAGGTCTCCGTCGGCGTCGAGCACGTAGAACAGGTCGTCGAGGGTGTCGAGCGCCTGTTCCGTGAACGCGCGCTCCCGTGCGAGCTGCCGTCGGCGTTCCACCCGGTCGGTGACGTCCTGGAACTTCGAGAACGTCGTCACCGCGTCGCCGTGGTCGTTCCTGACGACGCGGTGGTGCCACTCACAGACGAGGCGCTCGCCGCCCTTCGTGACCGTCTCGTACTCGCTGTCGTTGACGGCGGCGGTGGAATCCAGCTCCGAGAGGACCTTCGCGACGGCGTCCTGCTCGGACTCGGGGACGAGTCGTCGCCACGAACTGCCGACGAGTTCGGCTTCGTCGTAGCCGAGGATCTCCTCGCCGGTCTCGTTGATCCGGATGACCTCGAAGTCGTCGTTCCACTCGATGGCCCCGAGGGGGGAGCGTTCGAAGAACAGCGAGAGGCGTTTCTGACTGGTCTCGATCTCCCGCTTGGAGCGGTACTGCGAGACCGCGTTCGCGATCCGGTGTGCGAGCAGCGTGTACTGGCCGGATCCTCCCTCCTTCCGGAGGTAGTCCGTGACGCCGGCGGAGATCGCGTCGCTGGCGATCTCCTCGCTCCCCTTGGCCGTGAACAGGATGAACGGCATGTCCGAGTGCGTTTCGCGGACGTCGTGGAGGAACTGGAGCCCGTTCTTTCCGGGCATCTCGTAGTCGGAGACGACGCAGTCGAAGTCGGTCTCCTCGAGCCGTGTCAACCCCTCCTCGGCGCTTTCGGCCGTCCGAACGCGGATCCGGGAGTCCTCCCGGACGAGGAACTCGGAGACGACGTCCGTGAACCCGGAGGCGTCGTCGACGTGGAGAACGCGGATGGTTGGATCGGTTGACATGAACGGGCGAGAGATCGGTCCGTCTAACTCCTGACGTAAGGCACCGTTTCACATACAAAAGGCTACTGGACGGTCCCCCGTCGCCGCTCGGTCACGTCGCGTCCCTCGGGTATCAGCAGCCGAACGTTCCCCCGGTCGTCGGTCACGGGCCGGATCGAGAAGTCGATGGTCGCCTCCCGGTCGGCACCGCTCACCACCAGGTCCCGCCTGATGAACTCCCCCTCCGCCGCCCGCTCGACGGCCTCGCGCGCCTGCTCCCGCGTCCGTTGTGACTGTTGAAACCACCCCGTCTCCCACATCTTCTCGCCGACTACGTCGTCGCGGTCGAGACCGCCGAACTCCAACGCGGTCTCGTTCGCCTCGATGAGCGTCCCGTCGGGCCGCATCAGCCCCGTGAACTGATACGTCTGGTTGAATATCTGCTCGTACACCCCGGAGTCGGCCTCCGTTCCCGTGATCGGCTCGACTATCATGAGGTGTTGACCCGGCACGATCTCGGGGACGGTCGTGTACTCCACGACGCGCTTCTCGCCGTCGTCGCCGACGAACTCGACCACGTTCTCCACGTTCTCGTCGTCCCCGTCCTTCGCTTCCTGAAAGGTGGCCCACGCGGCCTCGAAGTCGTAATCGTCGGGGAGGAAGTCCGCGACTTCTCGCCCGAGCAGCTCGTGACGGTCGTTCCCGTAGATCGTGGCGGCCCTCGGATTCAGGTCGACGATCCGCGCGTCGTCGTTGAAGATGATCATCGCCTCGCTCGCCTCGTCGAACGCCGCCTTGTACTGGTCGCGGGCCCTGGTGATCTCCGTGATACCGGTCTGTTCCGCCGACTCCGGCGTCTCGGGCAGCGTGATCGTGATCGCCGTTCCCCCGTCGGTGACGGTCGACTCGACCGTGCCGTCGTGTCGAGAGACGATCCACCGGACCATCCACAGCCCCAGTCCGATGCCGTGAGTGAGCGGCGTCGTCTCTCCGGTCTCGATGGCGGTCTGTTCCATCTCCGGGAGCCCCGGTCCGTCGTCCCGTATCCGGATCTCGACGGCGTCCTCGACCGGTTCGACGGTGATCGAGATCGTCGGGTCCTCGCCGCCGTGCCGAACGGCGTTCTCGACCAACTCCTCGATCGCCCGCTCGAAGCTCGGGCGGATCGGTAACACGACCTCGTCGGGAGCGTGGACCGTGGCGGTAGCAGCCGGGTGCTCGGCCGTGACGGCGTCCGTGATCTCGTCGATCACCGGGACGACGTCGGTCAGCGTCGGCTGGGCGTCCTCCGTGAGGATCTGTTCGAGGTCCCGCGCCCGTTCGCTCAGTTCCAAGAGCGTGTCGACCTCCCGAAGAACGATCTCGTGGTAGTCGGTGTCGCCCGCGTCCGTGCCCATCTCCTGGGTGTAGCCTCGGATCACGGTCAGACTGTTGCGGATGTTGTGTCGGAGGACCCGAGCGAGCGCGGCGGCCAGGTTCGTCTTGTCGGTGATCTCGGCGGTGTGCTGTTTCAGTTCGAGTTCCCGTTCGATCAGTCGAGCGACGAGTTCGGCGAAGAGCGTCTCGTTCGTCGAGAACTCCGCGCGCGGCTCGTCCGCGATGAAACAGACCGTGCCGTACGGTTCGTCGTCGAGATACACCGGCGTGCCCAGATAGCAGTGGTACCCGTGGGCGTCGAAGGCGGGATCGTCGTCCCACTCCTGGTTCGGCGCGTCGTGGAGCGTGACCTGCGACTCGGTTTCGACGACCCGACGACAGTACGTCGTCTCCAGCGCCAGCTCGACGCCCTCGTGGAGCTTCGCGTCCGCCGGTTCGGTGCTGACGACGGCCTTCCAGTGATCCGAATCGGGATCGGTGCGAACGAGAAGGCCGCGATCGGCGTTCAGGACCTGAGCACCCAGGGCGAGAGCCCGGCGCGCTCGTTCCTCGAACGACCCCTCGCCGTCCATGACGTCGTACAGCCGCTCCCACGGTTCGCTCGCGTCGGACCCCTCCCCGGAATACATGCGGTATACATGTACGTGAGGATAAATGTACACAAATATCTACCCCTTGGTTTCCACGACGTGACTCCTTCGCGTTGGTCGCGGCCGACGGTTCGTCGCGGCCGGTCGTCGCCCGCAAAGGTTTAACCCACGTCGTCGAGTCCCTGTGGAGCGTGCCGTTTCCCCGCGCCAAATCGCCGCGTCGACTCTACGACGAGGTCCGCTCGTACGACCTAGTGGTCACCCCCGACGGGCCGCTCGCGAGCGCCCTGAACCGCCACCTCGACCGCCCGCACCTGGGCCCGTTCGCCATCCCGCCGCGCCGAGAGCCGCGTCGTCCTGGCCGCCGGAGTCGACCCGAACGCGTTCCTCGAGTCGCTCCCCGTCGACGTCGAGGCGGTCGAGCCCGACGGCGACGACGAGGAGAACGTGAAGGCGCTGATCGACTCGCTGAACGGCGAGAAGCGGGCGGAGATCGACGCCTTCCTCCCGCTCTCGGTCGACGGCGAGCGGGTGACGATCGGCGGGGTCATCGACCTGCTCCACCTCACGCCCGACCGCGCCGAGATCGTCGACTACAAGACGGATCTCACGCGACACGCGGAGGCCGAGTACGAGAAGCAGCTCAGCGTCTACTACCGCGTCGTCGAGGGGGTACATCCGGACAGAGAGGTCTCCGCGTCGATCTTCTACACCCGCGACGGCGAGCGGCGCGAGATCGAGTCCCTGGACGAGGACGAGCTTCGAGACCTGGTGCGCACCCATTGCGAATGAGTGGCCCGGGCGGGGCAGGGATCGCGACGAGCGTCGGGCCCCGCGTCGGTTCGTCACCGCACGCTTATATCCGATGTCGCGGCCACCGGCCCCATGTCGTCCGGGACGGACTCCGCGAGGCGGAGAAGACGGTGGAGACGGGGTAGACGAGAGAGACGGGAGAAGCGATGGGGACGGGATAGGCGGTGGGGACGGGCTAGACGAGGGAGACGACTGGAACCGGGGGGACGAACGGACGGAGCCCGCGGCGGCCCTCGATCCGAAACGATCGCCGCGGGTGCGGATCGCCGTCCCGACGCCGGCCCGGAGCGAGGGGGGAGCTGCCCGACGGGAGACCCGAGGCGCTGGGCGCGGACCCTCTCGGCCATCGCCCCGGTCGGGGCGGTCGCGGTCGCCGGGATCGGTCTCGGATCGATCGGGCGGCGGCGCGTTCCACGGCTCGCCGCCCGGCTGGAGGGCGCTCCGATCGGCGTCGACGTCGACGCCGGCGTCCTCTCGGCGGTCGCCGACGGGACCTACGCGGCGTCGCTCCTCCTCGCCCTCCTCGTCGCGTGCGCGGTCGGGTGGCTCGTCCTGTCGACTGCGGCTCGGATCGCCGCGAGCGCGCCGCCGTAGCCCGAGCGCCCGGAACTCCCGGAACGGCTTTGGATCCGGCGACGCTATCCTCGCGCATGGTCGCGATGGAATCCGACTCCGAACTCGAGCGCGGCGACGCCGCACCGGACTTCGAGCTGCCAGGAACCGACGGCGAGACGCACGCCCTCGACTCCTTCGACGTCGACGCGCTGCTCGTGGTGTTCACCTGTAACCACTGCCCGTACGCGAAGGCGAAGTTCGGGCTGCTCAACGACCTCGCCGCCGAGTACGACGACCTGGCCGTGGTCGGGATCAACCCGAACGACGCGGCGGAGTACCCCGACGACTCCTTCGAGGCCATGCGCGAGCGGGTCGCGGACGGGACGGTCGCCTACGACGCGTACCTCCGGGACGAGACGGGCGAGGTCGCCGCGGCCTACGGCGCGGTGTGTACGCCCGACCCGTTCCTCTTCGGTCGCGAGGGCGGCGAGTGGCGGCTCGCGTACCACGGCCGGCTGGACGACGCGTTGAACCCCGACGACGAGCCGACCGAGTTCTACGTCCGCGACGCGGTCGACGCGGTCCTCGACGGCGAGGAGGTCCCGCACCCGGACCGGCCGTCGCGGGGCTGTTCGATCAAGTGGCCCGAGGAGTGAGGCGGGACGGGGAGAACGGGCGAGGTCCGGAGCGGCCGCTCAGGCCCGACGCCCCCGCAACGCGGACCGCCCGCCCATCAGCGCGATGACCGCGCCGATCCCGATCGCGAGGAACGGGGCGTTCGATCGCTGCTTCCTGAGGAACGCGTCGCCCGGCGAGTCGGGCGTCACGTACGCCGTGACCGTCTCGCCGGTCTCGTACTCCTCGATCGCCTCCCTCGCGGCCGACCGGGTGTCGTAGGACCGCTGAACCGACGCCGGATACACGCCGGTCGCGGTGTATCTCTCTCCGCGGTACGCGTACTCGTAGCGGACGAACGGGTAGTAGTCCACGTCCGGGCTCGAAGCCGAGCTCGTGGAGTCGAGATCGGTCTCGAGGACCACCGCCTCGACGGGTTCCGCGGTCTCGATCGCCTGCTGCTGCTGGAGGTAGTCGTATCCGCCGTAGCCGGCGAGCGCCAGCCCGACGACGAGGAACAACAGGCCGCCGCGGACGGGGTCGATCTCCCGCCCGGCGACGGTGATGTCGGTGTTGGAGGACACGGATGGCGCTCCTCCGTCTCGATCCAAAGGGCTGTCGGAACTTCGCCGCGGAGACGGGTTGAAATGGCTCCCGCCCGAAGGATCCGCCATGACGATGAAGGAGGAGGGCGAGCCGGATCTCTACGAGATCGATCGCTTCGACCGCGGCGTGGGATGGATCGCGTATCCCGGCGAGACGATGGAGCGCGCGAGCCACGCGCTCGCGGTTCCGAACGAGGACGGCGACGACGACGTGTGGGTGATCGACCCGGTCGACGCGCCGGGAGTCGACGACCTGATCGCGGAGTTCGGCTCGGTCGCGGGGGTCGTCGTCGGCCTCGACCGACACGAACGCGACGCCGCGGCGCTCGCGACCCGCCACGACGCGCCCGTCTACGTGCCCGAGTGGATGACGGACGTCGCCGGCGGGATCGACGCTCCGGTGCGCCGGTTCGACCGCCGGCTGGCCGACTCCGGCTTCGAGTCGATCCGGATCCGCGACTCCAAGCTACCGCCGTGGCAGGAGGTCGGCCTCTTCGACGGCGAGACCCTCGTCGTTCCCGAGTCGCTCGGGTCGTCGTCGTACTTCCGGGGGGACCGCGAGCGGCTCGGCGTCCACCCGATGCTCCGGCTGACGCCGCCGCGGGCGGCCCTTTCCGGGCTCGACCCCGAGCGCGTCCTCGTCGGCCACGGCGTGGGCGTCCTCGAGGACGCCGGCGCGGCGGTCGAGAACGCCCTCGACGGGTCCCGGCGCAAGGCACCCGGCCTCTACGCGAGGACGCTCCGGTCCGCGCTCGGGATCTGATCGGCCCGTGATCCACGTCACCCGCGACCTGCTGACGGTGCTTCTCGACCACGCCGCGGAGCGCGACCCGGCCGCGGTGAGCCTCCGGCTGTCGGCCACTCGGGCGGGGGAGTTCGACGCGGACCTCGGGGTGGATCCGGAGACGCCCGTGTTGACGCACTTCACGCTCGAGGGCGTCGGCGGGTCGGTGAACGCGGTGTTCGGGGTCGAACTCGGGACGCCCGCGGGCCGGGGCGGCGCGCGGTTCCTCTCGCATCCGACCGGCCGGCTCGAGCTCTCGAAGACCGACGACCTCGCGGCGGTCGTCCTCGTCGCGGTCCCGCCGTACGACGACGACCGCGTCGCCGCCTTCGACCGCGCCGGCGACGGGATCGAGCTGGTCGTCCTCGACGCGACCCCGCCCGCGGAGTCGGTGCCGGAGTGAGCGTCCCGCGAACCCGAGTTTAAAGGCGACCGAGCGGCTACGAGGAGTCGATGGCAGCACGTCCACCAGGCGGCGACGGGTCCGCTGAACCGGAGGCGATCGAGTTCGGCATCGCCGCGCTCGACGCCCGGCTGGAGGAGTCGGGGATCTCGTTTCCCGCGACGAGCGACGAGATCGTCCGCGCGCTCGATCACCCGGATATCCCCTACGATTCGAAGGGGCGAACGATCGAGCTGGCGACGGCCCTGGAGAGGACCCCCCAGTCGGAGTTCGAGAACGAAACGGAGCTGCTCGACGCGCTGTACCCGGTCTTCGACGAGGCGCGGCGCGGCGGTGGCGGGTTCCTCGACGGGCTCCGAAACGCGCTTCCGTTCTGAGCCGCGGTCCGGGGACTCCGGGTCGGCCTAGGTCGCCTGTTGTTCCGGTTCGACGTCCGGCTCGTCGGTGCCGGTCTCGAGCCGCTCGATGACGTCGTTGATGAGCACCACGTCGCCGACCGCGCGGACCCAGCGGTAGGGGACGATGACGCCGGTGTTGCCGTCGACGCGCCCGGCGAACAGTTCGCCGTTGAGTTCGGCCAGCGCCAGCCCGGTCACGGACTGCGTGTCGAGATCGAGGCGGACGTCCTCCACCTCGCCGACGAAGACACCGTTGTTCGAGTACACCTCTCTGCCGACCAGCGACGTGATCTCCTCGGGAGCAGCGTTCATGTCGGATACGGTCACGAGCGCGCCTATTAAGCGTTCGTTGTCGAACGACGTCCGTCTGACGCGGGAGCCGCTCCGACCCGTCGGGGGACCCCGAACGAGATCGGCGAGACCCGGCTCACGCCGGGAGAGGAGAGAAGAGGAGAGTATCCGCCTCACGCCGGGAGGATCCGCGTCACGCCCGCCGTCTCGGCGACGACCCACGCGATGAAGAGCAGGTACGCGACGAGCAGCGCGTAGGACTCGAGGGTCGTCAGGGCCAGATCCGTCCGGAGGATCCCGAAGAGCAGGACCGTCGCCAGCGTGAGGACCGCGAACATCGGCACGGCGGTCGAGAAGTTCACGGGGACCGCCCCCACGATGAGCACGCCGACGGGGATGACCACGAGCAGGTCGAAGGTGTTCGACCCGAGGACGTTGCCGAGGCTCGTCGCGCTGTTGTCGTCGCGGGCGGACCGCACGCTGACGAGCGTGTCCGGGAGGCTCGTCGCGGCCGCGACGATCGTCATGCCGGCGAGGAACTCGGGGATCCCGAACGCGTGCCCGAGCGACTCGATGGCGGACACCAACGCCTCGACGCTGGCGAGGATGACGAGCAGGCCGGCCGCGAGCCTCCCCCACTCGCGGAGAACGGCGACGTCGGCTCCCGTCTCGGCCTCGTAGTCGCCGGTGTCCTGCCACTGGATGAAGATGTAGAGCCCGTAGACGAAGAGCGGAACCACCGCGAGCGGGCGCGTGATCGATCCCGTCAGACTGGCTCCCGCGGTTCCGGCCGCGGCGACCGTGTCGGCCGTTCCGCCGGCGTCCCCCGTCGCGAGCGCGATCGGCTCGTAGATGACCGCGAGCGCGAACGTGATGACGAGGACGGAGACCGCGAGCATGTAGAACTGCGCCTCCTTGTACACGATCGTCCGGCTCGAGTCGAGGTCGTCGTCGGTCGCGAGCCCCGAGAGCGCGGGGACGACGAGGACGTTGAAGATCGCGGAGCCGACGATCGCGCCGACCCCCATGTCGAAGACGCCGGCGAGCGCGGTGACGACGACGCTCGCGAGCTCCGGGAAGCTCGACCCGATCGCGACGACGACCGTTCCCTGGACGACCGGCGGGAGCCCGTAGTGCGTCGAGAGCCCCTCCGCGGCCTGCTCGAGCCACCCGCTTCCGACCCAGATCGCTCCGCTCGCGGCCACGACCACGAGGACGTTCACGGCCGCGGTGTCGGGAAGGACCCCTCCGAGGACCATCGTCTCCCGGAGCATCGGCGAGCGCGCGAATGAAACCACCGGTGTCGGCGGTTCGCTCGACCGGGCGACGGGACCCGGCGCCGGAGCGAGATCGGCCGAACCCGCCGGCGACGACCCGGGGACGAACCCGACGACCCCGAGGGACTTTTGTCGATCCGAGCGAGAGGGGGTCGCATGGCAACACACTCGAGCGGGTCGGGGACCGACCCGCGGGAGGGGGGCGACTTCGAGTACACGGGCGGGGAGGTCGAGCGCCCCGACCTCGTCGACGCGCTCGACCGCCGCGTCGACGGGGACGTTCGGTTCGACGACTACTCGCGCCGGCTGTACGCGACCGACGCCTCGGCGTACGAGGTGACGCCGATCGGCGTCGTCTTCCCGGAGTCGACCGCGGACGTGGCCGCGGTCCAGGAGTACTGTTTCGAGGAGGGGATTCCGGTGTTGCCGCGCGGCGGCGGCACCTCGCTCGCCGGCCAGACGGTGAACGAGGCGGTGGTCCTCGACTTCTCGAAGGCGATGGACTCGGTGATCGACGCCGACCCCGAGGCGGAGACCGCCCGCGTGGAGGCCGGCGCGTACGTCGGCGACCTCAACGCGGCCGTCGAGCCGCACGGCCTGAAGTTCGCGCCCGACCCCGCCTGGCGCGACAAGTCCGCGGTCGGCGGCGCGATCGGGAACAACTCCACCGGCTCGCACTCGCTGAAGTACGGCAAGACCGACCACTACGTCGAGGAGCTCGAGGTCGTGCTCGCGGACGGGACCGTCGAGACCTTCGGCGCGGAGCGCGTCGACGACCTCCGGGAGTCCGCCGACCCCGAGAGCGACGACCTCCTCCCCCGGATCCACGCGGAGATCGTCCGGATCATCGACGAGGAGGCCGACGCCGTCGACGAGCGGTTCCCGGAGATGAAACGCAACGTCTCCGGCTACAACCTCGACCGCCTGCTCGCGGAGCACCGCGGCGAGTACGGCGAGGAGGGCGTCGTCAACCTCGGCCGGCTCATGGCGGGCAGCGAAGGGACGCTCGCGACGGTGACGGAGGCGACCGTCTCGCTCGTCGAGATCCCGGAGACGAAGGCGGTGGCGCTCCTCACCTACGGCGACCTGCTGGACGCGATGGAGGACGTCGCGCCGATCCTCGAGCACGACCCCGCGGCCGTCGAGGTGATGGACGACGTGTTGCTCGAACTCGCGGCGGACACCCCGGAGTTCGCGGAGGTCGTCGGCATGCTTCCCGAGGGAACCGACTCCGTCCTCCTCGTCGAGTTCTACGCCGAGGACGACGAGGCGGGCCGGCGGAAGGTCGCGGATCTGGTCGCCGACCGCGTCGACGGCGCGGAGACCGTCGCCGAGCCGAGCCCCGGTGCCGCGGAGACGACCGCCCAGCCCCGCCGAGCGCTGGCGGCCATGGAGGCGCACGACGCCGACGAGCGTGCTCGCTTCTGGAAGATGCGCAAGTCGGGGCTTCCGATCCTGCTGTCGCGGACCTCCGACGCCAAACACATCTCCTTCATCGAGGACTGCGCGATCCCGCCGGAACACCTCCCCGAGTACACGCGGGAGTTCCAGGAGATCCTCGAGGACACGGGCACGTTCGCGACGTTCTACGCGCACGCCGGCCCGGGCGTGCTCCACGTCCGGCCGCTGATCGACACGAAGCAGGTCGACGAGGTGGAGACGATGGTCGAGATCGCCGACCGCGTGACCGACGCCGTCGTCCGGCTCGGCGGGTCCGTCTCCGGCGAACACGGCGACGGCCACGCGCGGACCCAGTGGAACCGGAAGCTGTACGGCGACGACCTCTGGGAGGCGTTCCGCGAGTTGAAGACCGCCTTCGACCCCGACTGGCTCCTCAACCCCGGGAACGTCTGCGGGGACTTCGACATGAGCGAGAACCTCCGGTTCGACCCCGACTACGAGTTCGACGCCGGCTTCGACGCCGCGATGCAGTGGGACAACGAGAACGGGATGCAGGGGATGGTCGAGCTCTGTCACGGCTGCGGCGGCTGCCGGGGGCCACAGGAGACGACCGGCGGCGTGATGTGTCCGACCTTCCGGGCCGCCGAGGAGGAGATCCAGTCGACTCGGGGACGGGCGAACATGCTCCGCGGCGCGATGAACGGGGAGCTGCCCGACGACCCGACCGAGGACGAGTTCGTGACCGAGGTGATGGACCTCTGTGTGGGCTGTAAGGGCTGTAAGGTGGACTGTCCGAGCGGCGTCGACATGGCGAAGCTGAAAGCCGAGGTCGAACACGCCCACCACGAGGAGCACGGGGCGAGCCTCAGAACCCGGCTGCTCGGGAAGTTCGAGGACCTCGCGCCGCTGGGCTCCCGGTTCGCCCCGCTCTCGAACCTCCCCGGAAAAGTCCCCGGCGCGGGGCTCGTCCTCGAGAAGACGCTCGGCATCGCGAGCGAGCGCGACCTCCCGACGTTCCGCTCGGAGAGCCTGATCGACTGGTTCGAGGCCCGCGGCGGCGCGGGCGTTTCCCCCGAAGCGGCCGACCGCGAGGTGCTGTTGTTCCCCGACGTGTACACGGCCTACACGAGCCCGAGCGCGGGGAAGGCCGCGGTTCGCGTGCTCGAGGCCGCGAACTGCCACGTGGAGATCCCGGACGTGAAGGGGAGCGGTCGGCCGCCCCACTCGAAGGGCCTGATAGCCGAGTCGCGCGCGACCGCCCGCGACACCGTCGAGACGCTCGCGCCCGACGTCGAGGCGGGCCGGGACGTGGTCGTCGTCGAGCCCACCGACGCCGTCATGCTCCAGTCGGACTACGCCGACCTGCTCGGCGGCGACGCCAGCGACGTTCCCGACGAGGACGTCGCGGCGCTCTCGGAGGCCACCTTCGGCGTGATGGAGTACGTCGACGCCCTCCGGCTCGACGAGGGGCTCGACTTCGACGCGCCCGGCGAGCGGCTCGCCTACCACGGCCACTGCCACCAGAAGGCGACGAAGAAGGATCACCACGCCGTGGGCGTGCTCCGCCGGGCCGGCTACGGCGTCGAGCCGCTCGACACCACCTGCTGTGGAATGGCCGGCTCGTTCGGCTACGAGGCCGAGCACTACTCGATGAGCAAGGCGATCGGCGAGGACCTCTTCGCGCAGGTGGACGGGAGCGACGCGGACGAGGTGGTCGCGTCCGGCGCGTCCTGTAGCACGCAGCTGAAGGAGCGCGACGACGCGGCCCCGGAGCCGCCGCACCCGGTGGAGAAGCTGGCGGCGGCGCTGGCGTAGGGGTCCACTCCCTCGGGTCCGGGACCACCGAAACACCTACAAGAATAAATTCGGAATGAATTCATATGAGCCGGACCTCCATCCCCGTCGACTCGTCCACGAAAGAGCGGTTGGATCGGTTGAAGCGTGACGACGAGACGTGGGACGAGTTCCTCGAACGGGTCACCACGCCCGAAGAAGGGATCCAAGCCGGTGCCTGGTCGGACGAGCGGGCGGATCGGGCCAAGGAGTCGATCCGGGAGTCACGAGAGAACTGGCGATGACGTTTCTGGACAGTTCGACCATCATCGAGTATCTCCGCGGGGATCCGGTCGTCATCGAGTACCTCGACGAACGGCGACCGTGGCGGACGTCGACGATCTGCGTCTTCGAGGTACTGAACGGTCCGGCCGGAGAACCGGGGTTCGATCCGGTCGAGGAACGTCGGCGGTTCGGCGGCGTCGAGGCGCTCGCGCTCAACGGCGATCTCGCGCTCGAGGCGTCACGGCTACAGCACGCGTCGGTTCGGGACGGAAGCGAACTCTCCCATCGGGACGCCATGATCGCCGCGACCGCGCGATCGACCGGGGACGAGTACGTCGTCGCGGACGCCGACTTCGAGACGGCACCCCTCGAGGACGTGATGACCGTCACGAACCTCCACGATCAAGGGTGACACGTTCGGCGGGTCTCCCCCGCGTCGGTCGTGACGTGTCCAGGAAACGTGTCCGCGATCGGCCGCTCGTCAGTGCTCCGCGTCGCTTCCGGAGACGTCTCCCTCGTCGTTCGGACCGATCCGGTCGCGGACGCGCTCGCGCCGCCGCGACAGGAGGCGCTGAACGCCCTTCCCCGGCCCGCCCTCGATCGGCCACCCCTTCGTTCGCCACGCGGGCGGCTCCGGCGAGAACTCCGGACACGAGCCCGAGCACTCCCGATCGGTGGGGCACCGACCCTTGGCCCCGCAGTGTGGAACGAGCGCCCGTCCGGCGCGTCGGAGCTCGAAGTGCCGGCAGTCGGGCCGCATCGTGTCGTGATAGGAGCGCCAGCCCTTCCCGTAGGCCCGTTCGGCTATCTCCAACCGACGGGTGACCGTCTCCGGGTCGCGGGCGTCCGGACCGCCCGGCGCGAGGTCGCTCGGGAGCCAGTCGACGGTCGCGGCGGCCGGATCGACGGCGGCCCCGCCGCTTGCGGGGTCGCCGTCCGCGAACCGCGTGGTCAAGATCCCCGCCTCCACGGGCATCTCGCGGAGGAGCGCGGGCTCGACGCGGTCGCCCGTCGCCTCCGTCGCGAGCCAGACCTCGTCCGCGAGAGCGGTCTCGACGTCGTGAGCGAGCTGGTCGGCGAGCGCGTCCGCCGCCGACCGGTCGAGGTCGGGCTTGTTCTCGATCGCGACGATCCGCTCGACCCAGTTCGGGTAGGGCCCCACGCGACGGATCTCGATCCGGTTTCCCTGCCGTCGCTTCTCGATCAGGTCCCGGCCCGCGGCGCGGTGGACCGCCCGCCGGACGTACCGCCACGGGTAGCCCGGGTCGGGAAGCGCGTCGCGGTACCACGCCCAGTCGGCGGGGGCGTCCCGGACGACGTGGAGGAGGTCGGAGTCGAGGCTCCGGTCGCCGAGGGCTCGCCGCGCGGCGAACCCCTCCGGGTCGACCTCGATCACGACGGTGTCCCAGCGCCGCCGCTGCGTGCCGAGCTGTCTGGAGACGATCGCCGGACGCGGGTCGTCGCCGGGGTACCACGTCAGCTCGGCGTACCGGCAGACGAGCAGCTCGTAGCCGAACTCGGCGTCGGGGATCACGGGCGTCGGCGTCGCCGTCGACGACGCGTTCCTCCGGGGCGAGTCGGTGCCACCGTCACGGCCGCCTCAGACGTAGTCGCCGTCGGCCTCCTCCTGGAGCTCGTCGAGGTACTCGTGAGCCTCCTCGAGTATCTCCCGAGGGCCGTCCTGGGTGATCGTGTTTATCGCCTGGTCGTAATCGCGCCACTGGAGGTCGCGGTGCTCCTTGGAGAGCTCCGCGCTCGCCTCGAAGGAGCGCGCGATGAACAGGTGGACCGTCTTGTGGATCGTCTCACCGCCGGCCTCGAACACGTAGTCGTACTCCCGACGGAAGCCGTCGATGAGGCGGAAATCGTCGATCCCGGCCTCCTCGGACACCTCCCGTATCGCCGTCTGCTGGAGCTCCTCGTCGCCTTCGATCCCGCCTTTGGGGAACTCCCAGTCCCCCGGTCGGCTCTTCAGGAGCAAGTACTCCCGTTCGCCGCGGGTATCGCGGAAGAGGATGGCTCCGGAACTGGTCGCTTCGACCGTCATTAGCCTCAGGTAAGCAACCGCCCGTAAAGAGGGTGTCGGAATTGCCGGTTCCGCGAGCCTTTCCACCGCTCTCGGTCGATCTGTGCGGTTCCGCGAGAGGCGGCCGCTCGGCGTCCCCCGGCCGTACCCGCCAGTAGATGTGTTTTTACGCCTCGGGGAACCATTCACCCACGACCCCCAGCCATGACCTTCGTCACGAAACTCTCCTTCGCCTCCGGCGACCGCGACGTGCTCGCCGAGACCGTCCAGGAGCTGAAAGACACCCTCGAGCGGAAGGGCGCGGAGTGTAAGGGCCCGCACGCCTCCCCGCCCGAGACCGTCAGCGTCCCCCAGTACAAACGCCTCCGCGCCGGCGACGAGTTCTCGCCGTGGCGCTACGACGTGTACAAGCGGTCGATGGAGATCCACGGCGCGGACGACATCGCCCGCGACGTCGTCGCCCGCGACTTCCCGGACTCGATCCACGTCGAGGTCGAGGTCGATCGGAAGAAACCGCTTGGCCACCGGCGAGACTGAGTCGCCGGTCGTCGCGGCCGGGAACCGAGTTCGACGGTCACTCGTTCCGCCGAAGGGGGCGACGCCGACCGCCACTCGACCTTTTAAGCCATCCGGCGGCCATCGGAGCGTATGAGCGTCCAAACCGACGACGAGTACAGCGAGTTCCGACGCGACCTCCACCGACACCCCGAGCCCGCGTGGTGTGAGTTCTACACCACCGCCCGGATCGTCGAGGCGCTCCGCGAGCGCGACCTCGACACGCTCCACGTCGGCCCCGACGCGCTCGCCGAGGAGGCGCGACGGAACGTCCCCGACGACGAGGAGCTTGCGAAGTGGACCGACCGCGCCCGCGAGGCCGGTGCGGACCCCGAGATCCTCGACCGGCTCGAGGGCGGCTACACCGGCTGCGTCGCGGTGGTCGAGCGCGGCGAGGGGCCGGTCGTCGGTCTCCGCGTCGACATCGACGGGCTGCCGATCCTCGAGTCCGACGAGGGCGACCACGCGCCGGTCGCCGAGGGGTTCCGCTCGGAGAACGAGGGGTACATGCACGCCTGCGGCCACGACTCGCACGCGACCATCGGGCTCGGCGTGCTCGACGCGGTCCTCGAGTCCGACTTCGCCGGCACCCTCAAGGTGTTCTTCCAGCCCGGCGAGGAGAAGATCGTCGGCGGGAAGCCGATGGCCGAGTCCGGGCTCCTCGACGACGTCGACTACTTCTACGCGGTCCACATCGGGCTCGATCACCCCTCCGGCGAGATCGTGAGCGGCATCGACGGCTTCCTCGCGGTGAACCACTTCCTCGCGGAGTTCGAGGGCGAGCCCTCCCACGCCGGCGCGCGGCCCGAACAGGGGCGGAACACGGTCCAGGCGATGGCGGCGGCGATCCAGAACCTCTACGCGATCCCGCGACACGCCGACGGCGCGACCCGCGTGAACGCCGGGCTCGTCGGCGGCGGCACGGCGACGAACATCATCCCCGAGGAGTCCCACATCGAGGGCGAGGTCCGCGGCGAGAGCACCGAGCTCGCCGACTACATGTACGACCACGCGGAGCGGGTCCTCCACTCGGCGGCGGAGATGCACGACTGCTCCGTCGACATCACCACGATGGGGGCCGCGCCGAGCGCGACGAGCGACGCCGCCCTCTCGGACGCGATCGGCGAGGTCGCCCGCGACGTCGAGGGCGTGACGAGCGTGGTCGAGAGCGCCGACCTCGGCGGCAGCGAGGACGCGACGTTCATGATGGAACGCGTCCAGGAGCGCGGCGGTCTCGCCTGCTACGTCGGCGTCGGCACCGACCACCCCGGCGGCCACCACACCTCGACGTTCGACGTCGTCGAGCGCGACATCGGCCTCGGGATCGACGTGCTCTCGCGGGCGATCCGGCACGTCGCCGAGACCCGTCCTTGAGACCGTCAAAAACTCCCGATCACGCCGGCAGGACCCTCGCCCGACGGTAGGTTTAGGCGGTCGCAGCCCGTAATACGGGGCATGGAGGCCGTCCTCTGGTACGTCCTCACCGGCACTCGAGGCGGCCCGAACCGAGTCCGGATCCTGCGGGCGATAGACGACCGTCCGCGAAACGCCAATCAGCTCGCCGAACGGCTCGATCTCGACTACACCACGGTCCGTCACCACCTCGACGTGTTGCGCGACCACGACGTGGTCGAGCGCACCGGCGACGGCTACGGCACGGTGTACTACCCGACCGAGGGGACCAGGAACCACTGGGAGGTCGTCGAGGAGATCGCGGACGCCTCGCCGGTGTGAGAGTCAGTACTTCGCGTCCGCGCCCGTCGTCTCGTAGATGCGGTCCATGATCGCGTCGCGCTCGCGCGTCCAGTTGGCCATCGCGGCGGGGCTCGTCGGATACGACTCGTAGTGGGCGAGCAGCTCGTCCGCCAGCGACTTGGTCTGGTAGAAGTTCCGGATCGTCCCCCAGTAGCCGAAGCTCTTGACCGCGGCCTTCAGCTTCAGGCCGAACGACATCGAGGTGGAGCCCTCGTACAGCGCCTCCGCGAGCTTCTCGCCCGGCAGCGACGCGAGCAGCCCCATCAGGTCGTCGACGTCGACGGCGGTCGAGAGGACGTTGTACACGTCGAGGCCGGCGTACCGCCCGCCGAAGTGGTCCATCACGCGCGTGTTGTACCGCCAGAGGTTCTCCTCGCTCACGTCGCCGTCGGAGACGGCCTTGACCGCCTGCTCTCCGGCGTACTTCCCGGCGTAGGCCGCGCCCGCGATCCCGCCGCCGGTCGTCGGATTCACGTGGCCGGCCGCGTCGCCGACGGCCATGTAGCCGGGCGCGACCGCGGAGTCGTACGGCCGCCGCGTCGGCAGCGCCGCGCCGAGCTTGTCGCGCACCTCCGCGCCCTCGAACTCCGGGCGGTCCCGGAGGTCGCGTTTCAGCGCCTCGACGAGCTTCATCGGCTCCTCGTTCATCTGGAAGCCGAGCCCCGCGTTGATCTCCGTCGCCGTCCGCGGGAAGTACCAGAGGTACCCCGCGGCGCGGTCGGTCGGCTTGAACACCAGGGCGTCGTCCCACTCGACGGGCTCCGGCACCTCGACTATCTCGCGGTAGGCCGAACAGAACTGCGAGTAGCGGACGTTCGTGTCGAAGGTCGTCCCCTCGAAGTCGGCCTTGTCCTGGAGCAGCGAGAGCGATCCCGCCCCGTCGATGACGAGGTCGGCCTCGTAGGTGGCGCGGTCCCCCCGGCGGGACGCCTCGAGCCCCGTGACGCGTCCCTCGTCGGTCTGTACCACGTCGTTGACGACGGTGTCGTAGTGGAAGTCGACGCCGGCGTCGGCGGCCGCCTCGATGATCCGCCGACCGTACTCCCAGCGGTCGATGACGGCGAGCTCGCCGGGGACGGGGATCTCGAGGACCGTGTCCTCCTTCGGGATCTCGAACCGCCCGTGGTCGACGCCGGTGTTCGTGAAGGCCGGCTCCAGTCGCTCCTTGGGGATCGCCTCCGGGAAGGCGTCCGCTCCCTTCAGGGCGTCGCCGCAGGCGATGTGGCCCGCCTCCTCCTCGTCCTTTCGCTCGAGGATGACGACGTCGAGCCCCTCGTTCGCGATCGTCGTGGCGGCGTAACAGCCGGCGGTGCCCGCGCCCGCCACGACGACGTCGTACTCGTCGATGCTCATTACCGGGTCGTCACCCGCCGCCGGCAAAACTCTTTGTTCCCGTTTCGGTCCCGAAGCCGACGACGGAATCGGCACGGAGCCGGCCGAACGGACTTAGACCGGCTACTCCTCGGTCTCGTAGTGGTCGCCCGCCGCCGCCGGGATCCGGGTGCGCCCGACCAGCGCGAGCACGACGATCACGACGACGTACGGGATCGTCTGGACCAGCGTGTCCGGGATCGCGTACCCGAGCTGTTGGAGCCGGATCTGGGTCGCGTCGAGCCCCGCGAACAGCACGCCGGCCCCGAGCGTCCCGAGCGGGTTGTAGTTGCCGAACAGGTACGCCACGATGGCGATGAACCCCTTCCCCTGGACCATCGTCTCGCCCGAGCCGACGAACTGGCCGATCGAGAGCGCGAGCGCCGACCCGCCGACGCCGGAGAGGACGCCCGACAGCAACACCCCCGCGTACCGCACCCGCGAGACCGAGACGCCCACCGTGTCGAGCGCCTTCGGGTTTTCGCCGGAGGCCCGGAGGTGTTTGCCGAACGCGGTGCGGTTCAGCGTCCACCAGGAGGCGGCCGTCGCGACGACGACCATCGCCGCGGAGTAGCGCCACCCGACGCTCGCGCCGAGGTTCGGCGTGTTGACGCCGCCGAAGAAGACGGTCGACATGAACGGCGCGAGCCCCAAGGCGATCAGCCACACCGCCAGCCCGGCGATGATCTGGTCCGCCTTGAACTCGATACAGACCACGGCGAAGACCCCGGCGAGCAGCGTCGAGGCGACGATCCCGGCGAGGAATCCGACCCAGATCGCGGGGACGCCGAGGAGCGCGTTCCCGGAGCCGATCACCGACGCGATGTAGACCGAGGCGAACGCCGAGATGATCAACAGCCCCTCGAGGCCGATGTTGATGACCCCGCTCTTCTCGGCGAAGATGCCGCCGAGCCCGGCGAGGACGATGGGTGCCGCGAGCCGCGCCGTCGACGCGGCGGTCCCCGTCGAGAAGACGATGCCCGCCAGGTCGCCGGCGATCGAGTCGGGGAACGCGACGCCGAGCAGGCCCAGCGCTCCCAGCGTTCCGACGACGCCCACGACGAGGGACCGCACGTAGTCGTCGTCGATCAGGGCGTCGAGTATCGGCACGGGGACGTCCGCGAGCGGGTTACGCATCCGCCTCACCTCCCTCGGTCGCCGCGACGGCTGCGCCGGTCGCCCCGTCGTCGCCCCCGTCGGCGTCGTCCGCGTTCGCCTCCGACCCGCCCGATCCTCCCGGTCCGCCCGAACGCAGCCCGGCGTATCGTCCGGCCATCCGGAAGAACTCCGGCATGGCCACGAAGAGGATGATGAGCCCGCGTAACACCCCGACGAGCTCCGTCGGAACGTCGGTCCGGAACCCGATCTCGAGCGCCCCGCCCTTCAGGATGCCGAACAGGAACGCGGCGGGCAACACGCCGAGCGGGTTGTTCCCGGCCAGGATCGAGACGGTGATCCCGTCGAACCCGAGATCGGGGACGGACGCGATCCACCGTCCCTCCGACATCAGCACCCACACCGCGCCGCCGACGCCGCCCAGCGCGCCCGAGAGCGTCATCGCCCGCACGGTCGTCAGCTTCGCGTTCACGCCGCCGTACTCCGCGGCGGCCGCCTGGACCCCGCTCGTCCGCAGGTCGTAGCCGAACGACGTGTGTTCGACGAGGTAGTAGAGCGCGCCGATGAATCCGACCCCGACGGCCAGCGCGAGCAGGGCGAAGTCGCTGGACCCCGGGAACAGCCAGGACGAGAACTGCGCGTGCTCGGGGACGTACCGCGTCGCGACGACGGAGGAGCCCTCGGCGCGGAACACCTCCAACACCAGCACGTACGCGACGTTCGCGGCGACGAAGTTGAGCATGATCGTCGTGATCACCTCGTTGGCGTCGGCGTACGCCTTCAACGCGCCGGGTATCGCGCCCCAGAGGCCGCCGCCGACCGCGCCCGCGAAGGTGCCGACGGCGACGAGGACGACCCCGGAGACCGGGCCGGCGGGGAGCAGCGGCGCGAGCGCGAGCACCGTCAGCGCGGTCGCGAGCGCGCCGACGACGAGCTGCCCCTGCGTCCCGATGTTGAACAGGCCCGCGCGGAACGCGACCGCGACCGAGAGCCCGGTGAATATCAAAAGCGTCGTCTCCGAGAGCGTGAGCCCGAACGAGAGGTTGAACGGGGTCCACCCCGGGTTGAAGACGCCCGGCTCGCCGATCGCGAGCGGGTAGCCGAGCGCCCCGTTGAACAGCACGGCGTACACCTGGAACGGGTCATAACAGAACCCGAGCCCGGTGACCGGCATCGTCCAGGCGGCGGCGCTACACTCCGCGATCCGTCCGGAGACGAGCACGATGACGAAGCCGACGGCGATCGACAACAGGATCGCCGCGAGGCTGATGAGGACCCGCTCGGCGACGGTGCGGTCGACGAAGGGCTCGAGCACGCGGCGGACGGGCCCCGGGAGCCGCCCGCCGTCGCGTCGGCTCACGCGTCCACCCCCTCGTCCGCGGCGGGGTCACGGTCGAGAGCCCCGTCGTCGCCGTCTTCCCCGGATCCGTCGCCAGTCCCGCCGAGGTCGTCGCCGCTCCCGGCGAGCCCGTCGTCGACCGTGTCGTGGATCGCCGCGCCCGAGACGCTCCCGTCGTCGAGCGTCTCGCCGGCCATCAGCAGGCCGATCTCCTCTTCGGTCACCGTGGCGGGGTCGACGACGCCGGTGAACTCCCCCTCGTGGATCACGGCGAGCCGGTCGGAGAGCCCCTGGACCTCGTCGAGCTTCGAGGAGACGAGCAGTATCGCCTTCCCCTCGGCGCGCAGCTCGAGCAGCCGGTCGTGGAGGAACTCCGTGGAGCCGATGTCGACGCCGCGGGTCGGGTGGGTCGCGACGACCAGGTCCGGGTCGCGCTCGAACTCCCGGCCGACGATGAACTTCTGTTGGTTCCCCCCCGAGAAGGACTCCGCGTCCGCGTCGGGATTCGGCGGCCGAACGTCGTACGCCTCGATCACCGACTCGGCGTGTTCGGCCGACGCCTCCCAGTCGATCCGCCCTCCCGACGCGAACGGCGGGTCGTGTTGGCTCCCCAGGATGCCGTTCTGTACGAGGTCGTAGGACATCACCAGCCCCCGCTCGTGGCGGTCCTCGGGGACGAACGCCATCCCGCGGTCGATGTGTTCCCGGCGGGTCGCGCCAGCCATCGACTCGCCGAGGTACTCGACGGAGCCCGAGGACGGCTCGCGCATCCCGGTGATCGCCTCGACCAGCTGGAGCTGGCCGTTGCCGTCGACGCCCGCGATCCCGAGCACCTCGCCCTCGCGAAGCTCGAAGGAGATCCCCGAGACGGCCTCGACCCCCCGGTCGTCCTCGACGTGGAGGTCCGTCACCTCGAGCACGCGGTCGCCGGGCTCCCGCGGCGTCGTCGCCGGCTCCATCAGCACCTCGCGGCCGACCATCATCTCCGCGAGCTCCTCGCGGGTCACGTCCCCGGCGGCGACGGTGCCGACGTTGACGCCGTCGCGGAGGACCGTGATCTCGTCGGCGGCCGACAGCGCCTCGCCGAGCTTGTGCGAGATGAAGATTATCGTCTTCCCCTGCTCCGTCAGCTCCTCGAAGACGTCGTACAGCTCCTCGACCTCCTGGGGAGTCAACACCGCGGTCGGCTCGTCCATGATCAGGACCTCCGCGCCGCGGTACAGCGCCTTCAGGATCTCGACGCGCTGTTGTACCCCGACCGACACGTCCTCGATCCGGGCGTCGGGGTCGACGTCGAAGCCGTAGCGCTCGCTCAGTTCGACCACCGCCTCGCGGGCCGCCGCCTCGTCGACGCGGAGCCCGCCCCACGTCCGCGGCTCGTTTCCTAAGACGACGTTCTCCCACACCGTCATCGGGTCGACGAGCATGAAGTGCTGGTGGATCATGCCGATCCCGGCGTCGATCGCGTCGCGCGGGGACGCGAACGAGCGGGGCTCGCCGTCGACGACGACCCGTCCCTCGGTCGGCCGGTAGAGCCCGTACAGCACGTTCATCAGCGTCGTCTTGCCGGCCCCGTTCTCGCCGAGGAGGGCGTGGACGCTGCCCCGCTCTATCGCGAGGTCCACGTCGTCGTTGGCGACGACCCCGGGGAACCGCTTCGTGATACCGTCAAGGTGGACCGCCGGGTTCATTCACCCGTAACTCCGTGTGCGAGGCAAAAAGACCGCGGGTTCGTCGTCGAAGCGGTCGCGCGTCGTTGACGCGTGCGGTCCGGTCGTCGATACGTACGATCCGGGTCGCCGCCAGGCGTACCGTTATCTCCCCGGCATCTCTGGTGACCGTATGGTCTCACGGTTCTGGCGGATCGTGACGGCCGTGACGGTCTGGCACGTCGCCGCCAGCGTCTGCTACTACGCGGTGTACGCCGGGACGCCGATCGCTCGGGACGCGTTCGACCTGACGGGCCTGGAGGTCGGCATCGTCATCGCCGCGCTCACGCTCGGCTACGCCGTCTCGCTTTTGCCGTTCGGGGTCGCGACCGACCGCTTCGGCGAGCGGCGCACGCTGACCGTCGGGCTGGTCGGCCTCTCCGCCGGCGCGCTCGGCGTCGCGGTCGCGCCGACGTACCCACTCTTCCTCCTCGCCGCGTTCCTCCTCGGGTCGATGTACGGGAGCGCGACGCCGGGGACGAACAAGGCGATCTTCGACCGGATCGAGCCGGGCAGCCAGCACCGCGCGATCGGGATCAAACAGGTCGGCCCGACCGTCGGGAGCGCGGTCGGCGCGCTCCTCGTGACCGGGACCGCCGGCCTCGTCTTCCCGCGGTTCGGCTTCCTGCTCGCCGCCGCGGTCGGGTTCGTCGTCGCCGGGGGCTTCTGGACGACGTACCGCCGTGCGAGTCCGAGCGAGGCCACGTCGCCCGACTTCCGCGCGCTGTCGTCGAACCCGGCGTACCTCGTCCTGCTGCTCTCGGGGGTGTGTCTGGGGTCCGCGTTCTACACGACGACCGGCTACGTCACCCTCTTCGTCGGCGAGTCCGTCGGCGCGTCGGTCGCGGTCGCCGGCGCGGTCCTCGCGTCCACGCAGGTCGCGAGCAGCGCCGGGAAGGTGGCGGTGGGGTCGCTCGCGGACGCCCTTCCCGGGCCGGCCCGGACGCGAACGGGCGGGATCCTCGTCGTCCAGGCGGCCGGCGGCGGGGTCCTCTACTTCCTCCTCCCGGCGACGGGGTCCGTCCTCGCCGCCAGCGTCATCTTCGCCGGGATCGGGGCGCTCGTCATGGGTTCGACCGGCCTCTACTACTCGTGTCTCTCAACGCTCGTCGAGGAGGAGAAGCTGGGGGCCGCCTCGGCCGCCGGACAGCTCGCGGTCACCGCCAGCGGGCTGTTCGCGCCGCCCGCCTTCGGCTACCTCGTCGACGTCAGCGGGTACGCGGCCGCGTGGTCCCTTCTGGGCGTCCTCTCGCTCGCGGGGGCCGGGCTCGCGTCACTCGTCGTCGCCGACGCCGTGTGAGCGGTTCCGCCGCCGGGACGGGGTCGTCGCCGGGACGAAGTCGTCGCGGCCGGATCAGGTGTCGCCGGTCTCCGTCGGTACGTCGATGTCGCCGGCGATGATCGCATCGCGGGCGTCGGAGACCGCGGTCACGATCTCGTCGGGAACCTGGCCGCCGATCTCGTCGCCGTAGACGCACTCGACGCCGTTGGATTCGAGCCCGAGTGCGATCGACTCGCCGCCTCGGTGCTCGCCGTCGATGACGTTCGAGACGGACTCGTAGACGGCGGTGTCGACGCGTTTCACCATCGACGCGACGATCACGTCGGAGAACTCCGGCTCGGTGATCGACTGGTCGAGGTCGACCCCGAAGGCGAACCGACCCTCCTCCTGGGCCGCCTGGAACACCCCGACGCCGGTCGCGCCCGAGGCGTGGTAGACGATGTCCGCGCCGCTCTGGTACATCGAGAGCGCCGCCTCCTGGCCGCCCGAGGGGTCGGCGTAGCTGCCGACGTAGCTCGTGGTGACGTCGACGTCGTCGGCCGCGTAGTCGACGCCCGCCTCGAAGCCGGCCTGGAACCGGCGGATGACCGGGCTGTCGACCCCGCCGACGAAGCCGAGGTTCGTCGAGTCGGGGTCGGTCGAGCCGGCGCCGGCCGAGAAGTCGGTCTCGGTCAGGCGCGCGGCGAGCACGCCCATCAGGAACGAGCCCTCGTGCTCGCGGAAGACGTAGCTCGCGACGTTGTCCTCCTCGACCACGGAGTCGACGAGCATGAAGTCCTGGTCGGGGAACTCCGGCGCGTTCTCCGCGAGCGCGTCGGTCTGGTTGAAGCCGATACACGACACCAGGTCGTAGTCGGGGTCCGTCGAGCTGGCGTAGCGCTGCTGGAAGTCGCCGAACTCGCCGGTCCCCTCGGGCTGGGACTCGTCGTACGCGATGCCGAACTCCTCTTCGGCCTGGAGAAGCCCCTGCTGGGCCGCGTCGTTGAACGAGTTGTCTCCGAGCCCACCGTCGGAGTAGACGATGCCCACGGTCGCCGGGACGTCGTCGGAGCCGCCGTCACCGGAGCCGTCGCCTCCCGATCCGTCCCCGCCCGGTCCGCCGCTACAGCCCGCGAGGCCGACGAGGCCCGCCGCGCTCGCCGCTTTCAGGAACCGCCGCCGTTCGATGTCGGATGCCATATCGTGTAGGAACCCGTGCGAACGCGGCATAAACGCGTCGCTCTCGGCGGCAGAGCCGACTCTCCGCGGGATCGAGGGCGCTCCGTCGCCGCGGTCCTCAGTTCTCGACGTCGGCGACGGCCGCCTCGACGACCTCCCGAACCGCCTCGACCAGGTCGTCGACGTCGTCGCTCTCGGCGTACACCCTGACGTACGGCTCGGTTCCGGAGGGACGGACGAGCGTCCACGACGCGTCGGGGAACTCCAGGCGGACCCCGTGGTCGGTGTCGACGGTCGCGTTCTCGAAGGCCGACGGGAGCCGCTCGGTCAGCCGCTCCATGGCCCGCTCCTTGCGCCCGTCCGGGCAGTCGACGCTGACCTTCCGGTACGGCCGCTCCGTGACCGGCTCGCGGAGCGACTCCAGCCCCTCGCTCGCGACGAGTTCGGCGATCACGGCCGCCGAGCAGACGCCGTCGATCCAGCCGCCGAAGGCCGTGTGGACGTGCTTCCACGGCTCCGCGGCGAAGACGACCTCGGCGTCGTCCCCCGTCTCCTCGTCGGCCGCCGAGGGCGCCTCCTCCCGTGCCGCCCGTCCCGCCTCCTCCCGCACCGCCGCGATCCCCTCGTGGAGCGCCCCGAGCCGGACGCGCTCGACGCGGCCGCCGGCCGCGCGGACGCGCTCGTCGATCCGGCCGGAGGCGTTCGGGGTCGTCACCACCACCGGATCGGCGGCGTCGCTCGCCCGGACGTATCGCTCGGCGAGGATCGCCAGGACGGTGTCCTCGTGGACGACCTCTCCCTCGGCGTCGACGACGACGATCCGGTCCGCGTCGCCGTCGTGGCCGATCCCGAAGGCGAACCCGTCGCCGTCGCGTCCCGGCTCGTCGACGCCTTCGTTCGCGTCGGCCACGAACGCCCGGAGGTCGCGAAGCGTCTCCGGCGTGGGCTTGCTCCCGCGGCCGGGGAAGTGGCCGTCGACGTTCCCGTTGAGCGTGACCGCCGTCGCGCCGAGCTCGCGGAGGACGGTCGGGGTCGCCGGGGCGGCCATCCCGTTGCCGCAGTCGACCGCGATCCGGAGACCCTCGAGAGGAGAGTCGGTCCCGTCGCCGGCGACCGCGAACTCCGCCGCGTACTCGCCGACGTCGTCGAGGTAGTCGTGGAGGGTGTCGATCCGGTCGGGCTCCGTCCACGCGTCCCACGCCGCGGGCGGCTCCTCGGCCTCGACGCGCGCCTCGATCGCCCGCTCCAGGTCGCGGTCGAACTCGACGCCGTCGCGGAAGAGCTTGATCCCGTTGTCCGACGGGGGGTTGTGCGAGGCGGTGAGCATGACGCCGTAGCGCCCCCGCGAGGCGTGTGCCAACGCCGGCGTCGGGAGCCGCCCCGCCCGCGAGACCGTCGCGCCGCCGGAGGCGAGCCCGGCCTCCGCCGCGGCCGCGATCGCCGGTCCGCTCACCCGACCGTCGCGAGCGAGGACGACCTCCGGAGCCACCTCGTCGCCCGCGTCACCCGCGCCAGCCTCCAGTTCCCGCGCCTCCGCCGCCACCGCGCGACCGACCGCGAGCGCGAGCTCCGGCGTCACCCGCTCCTCGACGCGGCCGCGAACCCCCGCGGTTCCGAACAGTTCCATGTCGACCCGATCGCCCGCCGGTCGTTAGTACCCGTCGGTCCGGGCGGCGGTCGTCGGGAACGACGGCGGGACTGACGCTCGAATCCCGCTCCACGGGTCCGTCGTTCTCGAATCGCGGCGGCGAGCGGTGGCGTTCGTGACGGAGGAGTGAACGAGCGAGCGTCTGAGCGGTGGCGCGGCGGCGAGCGGTGGCGTCGCGGGCGGCGTTGCCGCCGGCTGTCCGAGGCTTCCAGAGACGCGCCGCGTCTCACGGCTGGGATCCCGGCGACGTTCTCCGTGACCGTGTTCACCGCGACGGAAACGAGGCGTTCTCGAGGGCGGGGTCCGTACCGTCAGCACTCCGCGACGACCGGCCGTTTCAGCCCGTCTGAGGGGTAGGACCTCGGCCGAGTCGATCAGTTCTTTTTACCGTGAGACCGTGTCGTCCGGTACGGTGATCCCGAATGGCAAGCCCTGACCGAACCCGTCTCACGCTGTTCGTCAGCGTTCTCGCCGTCTCCGCGGTCCTGCTGTACGCCGTCTCCGGAATCACCGCAGTCAGTCCGATCACGCTTGCGCCGGGATACATGTTCTCCCCGCTGATCGCAGGGCTCGTCGTCTGTTTCCGCCGGGACGTTCCGCTGTCGGCGGTCGGACTCCGGATCGGCCGGGGACGATGGCTCGCCGTGGCCGCCGTGGGTGCCCTGCCGCTCGTGACGTTGACGCTCCTCGTCGCGGTCGCCGTCCCCGGTGTCGGATTCGATCCGACGGTCGATCCGACGCCCGGGCTCGAGCTACCCTCGGGGGTTCTCGGCGTGATAGCGACGTTCGGACTCGTGCTCGGACTCGGAGCGACGGTGAACGCGGTGTTCGCCTTCGGCGAGGAGTTCGGCTGGCGAGGGTATCTGCTGTGGGAGTTGGCACCGTGGGGGTTCTGGAAGGCGTCGTTCGCTATCGGTGGCCTGTGGGGCGTCTGGCACGCGCCGGTCATCGTCGCCGGCTACAACTACCCCTCGTTCCCGGTGGTCGGAGTCGTCGCTATGACGGTCGCGTGTGTCTCCTTTTCACCGGTCTACACGTACCTCGTCATCCGATCGGAGTCCGTGCTTGCGGCGGCGTTACTCCACGGGGTCTTCAACGGGTCCGCCGGTCTCGTTACCGTCTATGCCGTCGCGGACGACGCCGTGCTCAATGAGTTGGTCGCCAGTCCGGTCGGAGCCGCCGGCGTTCTCGCGTTCGGGCTCGCCGCCGTCGGCATCGCGCTGTCCGGCACGCCGTCGTTGACGCGCGGATCCGCTCACGACGCGACCCCGTCCACGTAGGGTCGCGACGGCCGCGACGCGCTCGTGGACCGGTCTTCGGCGCAGACGCTATTGGGAGTGAGTGAGAACGAACGTCCGCGTATGGCTTCCGAGCGAACGGCGGCCGACATGTTGGCGCTGCTTTCGGACGAGAGTCGGGTGGACATCCTTCGGGCCGTCGCCGTGGCGCAGTCCGAGCAGGCCCCGTCGAACTCGGGCGTCGTGCCGTTGTCGTTTTCAGCCATCTACGAGCGCGTCGAGATCGAGAACACGTCGAAGCTCTCGTATCACCTCGGCGAACTCGCGGGGACGTATCTTCGGAAGGTCGAGGACGGCTACGCGTTCACGCACGCTGGGGAGCAGATCGTTCGGTTCATCCTCGCGGAGAACTTCAGACGGCCGCCCGACATCGACGGCATCGAGACGGAAGGGATGTGCCTGTTCTGCGGGGAGACGCAGCTCGAGGCGGGACTCGACGACCAGTACTTCGTGGTGCGGTGTCCGTCGTGTGACCGGCCGGTGACCGGCTACGTCGTGACGCCGGCGCAGGCGCGTGCGCGGTCGGGACGGGCGTTACTGGAGTCGCTCAAGCGCAAGCAAGCGACGGAGTTCGGTCTCGTTCAGGAGGGGATCTGTCCCGAGTGTGCCGGGGAGATCCGGACCGAGGTTCTGGATGCGAACGAGCAGTCGCTGCCCGGCGACGTGCCCGTCTCGTACTTCACGATCGACGAGTGTGAGACGTGTCTACGCCGGTACAGCGGACCGCTGACGTACAGCGCGGCGTTTCGACCTCCATCGATCGCGTTCCACTGGGACCGCGGTGTCGACATTCTCGGGACCGGGTGGTGGGAGCTACACCGGTATCTCAGGGAGGGCCGTTGGAGCGCCGAACGGATCGCTACCGACCCGGTTGAGTACCGAGTCGAGTTGCGTCACGAGGACGCGATGCTTCGGGTGTTCCTCGACGCTGCTGCTCGGACGACGCGGACCGAGCGCGTGCGCGGTCGGGACCACGAATCGAACTGAACACGTCACTTAGATTTCAAAATATCGATTGACCGTTTCGGAGGTGTTCGTACTGCCGTGCTTCATATGTCGCGTTACGGCTCTCGAATGCGCGCAGGCGCTCAATCGTGGTTTTGAAACCGACCTGAAAATATATCAATAGTTCGACAACACTTATCGGTCGCGTCTCCCTCCCTTCGAACGAAGACCGAGGTGCTCACCGATGGCCAACCACGACACGATCGAAACGTCGGACCCTCCCCGGCACTCGACAGATCACGGACCGAAGCCGTCGAACGACGGTCGGATGACCGTCGAGGACATCCAGGACGCCTACGCACGCTACGCGAGGTGGATCGACCGGCTCGGCTGGGTGAATCGCCTGTTGACGGGACGATATCGCCGCCGCCAGTTCTCTCACGCCGAGGGACGCGTCCTCGACGTGGCGTGCGGAACGGGCGAGAACTTTCGGTACCTGCCGGAGTCGACCGAGATCGTCGGCGTCGACATCAGCGAACCGTTGCTGGAACGTGCCGGATCGGAACTCGAAACCCTCGAACGAGAGGGGACCGTCACGCGGATGGACGCACAGGATCTCGAATTCGAGGACGACGGTTTCGATACGGTCATCTCCTCGTTCTCGACCTGTACGTTCCCCGACCCCGACGCGGCCCTTCGGGAGATGGCCCGCGTCTGTCGGCCCGACGGGCAGATCCTGTTGCTCGAACACGGTCGAAGCGACAACGGTCTCGTCGCACGGTACCAGGAGTGGCGCGCCGACGCCCACTACGAGACGTCCGGCTGCCGAGTGACCCAAGAGCCGCTCTCCGTGGTCCGTCGAGCCGGACTCTCCGTGGACGAAGCAGAAACCGCACAGCTCGGCCGGATCACCCGAATCGTGTGTGACCCGGTCCCGACCGAGGACGCCCGTTGAGAGATCGGACGCCGAGTCGACGAACCAGCCGTCTCGGGTGTGTCTCTCGACGACGACGGTGCTCGGTGACGGCGAGTCCGCGTTCGCGAACCCTCCGACTCCCGTTCGATCCGGCGAGGGACGCTACGGGTCGAGCAGCTTCGATTCGGCCTTCCGGAGGTGTTCGAGCATCGTCGTCTTCGAGACCTCCAGGTCGTCGGCGAGCTCGCGCGTCGACGTCCCGCGGGGCCACTCGTAGTACCCCTGTTCGCGGGCGTGTTCGTACACCTCCCGCTGGGTCGTCGTGAGCGTGTCGAGGCGGTGTTCGCGGGCGGTCTTCTGGCCGGCTCCCGACGACGACATCGACTCGATGTTCACCTCGGCCCCGGTCGCCTCGCGGACCGCGTCGAGCGACTCCCGGATCCCGGAGTGCTCGCCGACGAAACACACCTGCCACTCCTCGCGTCCGTCCTCGATCCGGACCGGGGCGCTGTGGACGAACCCGTTCTCGAGCAGGGTCGGACACATCATGTCGGTCGGGTCGTACTCCAGGAAGAACTCGCGAACGACGTTTCCCGGGGCGTCCCGAGCGCGTCCGAACCGCTCCTGGAGTTCGTGGAGGTCCCCGGCGCGGTCGGAGGCGCGAACCGCGTCGAGCAGCGCCTCCACCTCCTCGTTGGTGTCCGCGAACGCGGTGAAGAGCCCCTTCACCGTGTTCGGCGTCTCGCCGTCCGCCTTCGGCGAGTTGTAGATGGCGTGGGCGAGGACGCCGCCGTCGGTCCGTCTCGTCGCCTCGATCGCCCAGCAGTTCGGGTGCCACAGGTCGAGGGTCAGCCGGGTGCCCGACCACCCGCCGGTCTCGTTCGCGTCGAGCGCAGACATGATCCGATCTAGATCACCGCGCGGTAAAGAATCTCCCGACCATGGTAGGGTGGGGAGTTTGGCGTCCGCGGAGAAAAGACGCGTCCATGGCAGACGCCTACAACCACTACATCGACGGCGAGTGGGTCGACGGCGAGGGAACGGAGACGTTCGAGAGCGAGAACCCCGCGACCGGGGAGACGCTCGGCGAGTTCCGGAAGGGAACGCCGGCGGACGTGGACCGCGCGGTCGCGGCCGCGGACGAGGCGTTCGAGGAGTGGCGCGAGCTCTCCCGGATCGACCGAGCGGAGTACCTCTGGGACGTGTACCACGAGCTCCGCGAGCGGACCGACGAGCTCGGCGAGATCGTCACCAAGGAGTGCGGCAAGGAGATAAGCGAGGGGAAGGCGGACGTGGTCGAGGCCGCCCACATGGTCGAGTGGGCCGCCGGCGACGCCCGTCACCCGAAAGGCGACATCGTCCCCTCGGAGATCCCCGCGAAGGACGCCTACATGCGCCGGAAGCCCCGCGGCGTCACCGGCTGTATCACACCGTGGAACTTCCCGGTCGCCATCCCGTACTGGCACATGGCCATCGCGCTGGTCGAGGGGAACACGGTCGTCTTCAAGCCCGCGGAGCAGACCCCGTGGTGCGCGCAGGTCATCGCGGAGATGTTCGAGGACGCGGGCATCCCCGACGGCGTCTTCAACATGGTCCAGGGGTACGGCGACGCCGGCAACGCGATCGTCGAGAACGACGACGTCGACACCGTGATCTTCACGGGCTCGGCCGAGGTCGGCCACCACATCCAGGACAAGCTCGGCGGCGTCGCCGGCAAGCGCGCGGCCTGCGAGATGGGCGGCAAGAACGCCATCGTGATCACGGAGGAGGCGGACCTCGACATCGCGGTCCACTCGGCGGTCATGTCCTCGTTTAAGACCACCGGCCAGCGCTGCGTCTCCTCCGAGCGCCTGATCGTCCACTCGGACGTGTACGACGAGTTCAAGGAGCGCTTCGTCGACATCGCGGAGAGCGTCTCCGTCGGCGACCCGCTCGACGAGAACACGTTCATGGGCCCGCTCATCGAGGAGGAACACCACGAGAAGGTCACTCGGAACAACGAGCAGGCCCGCGAGGAGGGCGTGAACGTGCTCGTCGACCGGACCGAACTCGACGACGAGGAGATCCCGGACGGCCACGAGGACGGCTACTGGGTCGGCCCGTTCGTCTACGAGGCGGACGCCCACGCCGACCTGACGTGTACCCACGAGGAGGTCTTCGGCCCCCACGTCGCGCTGATGGAGTACGACGGCGACATCGAGGAGGCCGTCGAGATCCAGAACGACACCGACTACGGGCTCGCCGGCGCGATCATCTCCGAGGACTACCGCCAGATCAACTACTACCGCGACCGCGCCGAGATCGGCTTGGCGTACGGGAACCTGCCGTGTATCGGCGCGGAGGTCCAGCTGCCCTTCGGCGGCGTGAAGAAGTCCGGCAACGGCTACCCCTCCGCCCGCGAGGCGATCGAGGCCGTCACCGACCGCACCGCCTGGACGCTGAACAACTCCAAGGAGATCGAGATGGCCCAGGGCCTCTCGGCGGACATCAAGACCGACGACTGAGCGGGAAACGCGGAGTCAGCCGGAGATCGTGAACGGCGTCGGAACCCCCGGAAACCGGCTCCGTTCAACCGTCGTTAAACGGATGTTTTTTGTCCCGATTTCGGTCGATACAGGTGAAGCACTGAGCGATCGCCGGAGCGGTGGCGCGCCCGGGAGCGGGCCGGAGGCTCGCGACCGGCCCGCGAGGGACGCGGCGAGTGTGACGAGGTACGAACGAAGTGAGTACCTCGATAAGCGAGCGGCGAAGCCGCGAGCAGGGAGCCGCGAGGCTGGGGAGGCGTGAGGTGCGGTTGCGGAGCGGTTGGTTGGGACTCAAAGGGGCAGTCGCGAGGGCGAAGGCGGCCGACGTAAGCACCACAGGGAGGGAGTGAAACGAGCGACTGAGGAGCGCAACGAGGCCCCCGAGTCCTCGCGACTGGGGCTTTGGCGGCGTCCGCCGTGGTCGTGTTCTCCGCGCCAGTAACGGTCGATTTTAATTCACCTCGATCACTCACGAAACAGCCCTACCACTAGCACTCTTCAGCGACCATCTGTCTCGGACGAGAGTAGATCCGAAAAAGATCTCAATGGAACCTCGAGACTCGTTTTCGATTCTCGTTCGCCCGAAGCTCGCCGCGGACTCGTCACGACGATTCCGTGCGATGATCCTCGGCAACTCCCTGCCGCGATCCTAGACGATGCTCGGCGTGTACGGGTACTCGTACACCTCGCCGTTGTTGGCTTTCACCGTCGCGATGAGCACCAACACCAGATCGATGATCGCGAATATCGGGATCAACAGGAGGCCGATGAGCACGACCGTCAGGATCCCCGAGATCACGAACGCGACGAACATCACGATCTGGAAGTTCAGCGAGTTCTTCGCGTTCTCTTTCACCAACTCGTCGTCGTCGTCCGCGAGCACCAAGAACAGGATCGGTCTGAGGACCGAGGCCACGAGCGCCGACGCGTGCGCAAGCGCCGCCAGCGTCGTGTCGCCCTCGGCCGTCTCCGGCTCGCCGTCGTCGGTCTCCACTGACATATGTCGCCGATCATATAGGAGCTTCTTAAGTATTGTGTCGGTACCGCCGTTTTTACTGACCGCAGAGCCGAAGGCGGTTCCGAGATGTCCTCACGAACGCGAGCACACGTGTACGTCACCGGGAACGTCCAGGGCGTCTTCTACCGCGCGACGACGCGGGACGCCGCCCGCGAGCGCGGCGTCGACGGCTGGGTGCGGAACCTCGACGACGGCCGCGTCGAGGCCGTCTTCGAGGGACCCGAGTCCGCCGTCGAGGAACTGGTCGAGTGGTGTCACACGGGAAGCCCGGCCGCCGACGTCGACGACGTCGACGCGACCTACGGGGAGCCGGAGGGGCTCGACGGGTTCGAGATCCGACGGTGACCGATCGCGCCGGCGAACGCCCTCAGACGCGCGCTTTGATCTCGATCCGGTAGCCGAACGGGTCGCGGACGTAGGCGGCCGCGGCCTCCCCGGTCGCGCCGAGCGGCGACTCCAGCGTCCGCTCGAGGTCGATCCCCGCCTCCGCGAGTTCGGCCTCGATCGCCTCGAGCGACTCCTCGACGACGACGCAGACGTGGTCGTAGTTCGTCGCCGTCGGCGGCTCGAACTCCGCGGTCGGCCAGAGGTGTATCACGCCGGTCGCCGAGAGCCGCACGTCGAGGAAGGGCTTCTCGCCGGCCTCGAAGAGCGCGTCCTCGATGCCGAAGCCGAGCCCGTCGCCGTAGAACTCCCGGGTGTCGGCGACGCCGTCTTCAGGAATCCGGAGGTTCACGTGGTCGATGTGACGTGCTTTCATGGGGTTCGGTTCGGACCCGGGGCGCAAAAACCGACGGGAATCTACGGACGTGAGACCGGTCGTGTGGCATATATGCGTAGAAATGTATGTATCACACATGACTCGTCTCGATCGATCCTCTCTCGTCGCAGCCGGTATCGGCCTCGTCGCGCTCGTGGGCATCGGGCTCCTCGCGCTCGTGGTCGGGTTTCCGACCGCGAGCACGACCGGTCCCGGCGGGATGATGGGCGGCGGGATGATGGGCAGCGGAATGATGGGCGGCGGAATGATGGGCGGATCGGGGTTCTTCCTCTTCCCGCTCACGCTCTTCGCGTTCGCGGCCCTCCTCGCGTTCGGCTACGTCGGGGTCCGCGCGGTCGCGAGCGGGGGCGAGGAGGACCAAGTAGACGACGGGGTCGACGGCGAAGCGGAACTCGACCCGATCACCCGACTTCAGCGGCGCTACACCGAGGGAGAACTCACCGAGGCCGAGTTCGAGCGGGCGCTGGAGCGCGAACTCGAGGGCAAGGAGGGCGACGGGGACGGTGAATTCGACGACGAGTTCGGGGACGCAGAACGCTCGGCCTCGCTGCGCCAACGGTAGCGACGACCGATCGGCGCGAAGCCGGTCAAGCGAACGCCTGTAGGATCCCCGTGCCGTCCGTGCTCCGGCCGAGATCCGGGAGCGTCGCGCGCTCGGGGTGAGGCATCAACACCGCGACCGTCTCGCGCTCGCCGAGGACGCCGGCGACGTTGTCGGTCGAGCCGTTCGGGTTCGCCGCGTCGGTGACGTTCCCGTCGGCGTCGCAGTAGCGGAAGAGGACGCGGTCGTCGTCGACGAGCTCCTCGTGGGCGTCGGCCTCGATCTCGAAGCGTCCCTCGCCGTGGGCGATGGGGACCTCGATGGTGTCGCCCTCGTCGTAGGCGGCAGTCCAGGGGGTGTCCGCGCGCTCGACCCGGAGGTGGACGGGCTCACACTGGAAGCGCGCGGAGGCGTTGGTCGTGAACGCGCCGGGGGTGAGCCCGGATTCCGAGCCGATCTGCGCGCCGTTACAGACGCCGAGGACGGGGACGCCGGCCTCGGCCGCCTCGCGGACCTCGGCCATGATCGGGGCGCGTGCGGCCATCGCGCCCGCCCGGAGGTAGTCGCCGTAGGAGAAGCCGCCGGGGAGGACGATCCCGTCGGGGTCGGCGGGGAGGCCGTCCTCGTGCCAGCGGCGTTCGGCGTCGATCCCGAGGTGCCGGAGCGCGCGGACCGCGTCGCGGTCGCAGTTGGACCCGCCGAACTGGACGACGGAGACGGTCATCGCTCCGCGACCGCGACGTCGTAGTCGTGGATCGTGGGGTTCGCGAGCAGCCGCTCGGCCATCTCGTCGGCGCGCGCCTCCGCCGACGCGGCGTCCTCGGCCTCGAGGTCGAGCTCGAACCGGTCGGCCGAGCGGAGCGCGGAGAGCTCGAACCCGAGCCGCTCGAGCGCCCGCTTCGTCGTCTCGGCCTCGGGATCGAGCACCCCCCGCTTCAGCCGGACCGTCACGGTCGCGGTGAATTCGGTCATCGTCCGATGGTGCGGGGTCGTGTGTAAAAACCGTTTTGGAACGCCGCGTCTATACACGAGCGTGGATCTATTTCGGTCGATCGTCGGAGACGACGGTCGGAACGGAACGAAAGGGGCAAACCCCTCCGGGGTCTGGTGTGGGTGTATGCCACCGTTCGAACCGGCGGAGGTGATCGGCGCATGACCCGCGAACTGACCGAGATCACGGTCGTCGGAGGAGACGAGACGGGACTCATCGCTCGCGTCACCTCCCTGCTGTTCGAGCGGGGAATCAACATCGAGGGGCTCGACCAGGCGGTCCGCGACGGCGTCTTCCGGATGACGACGCGGGTCGACACCGCGGAGATGACGACCTCCCGCGGCGAACTTCGGCGGGCGCTCGCCGAGCTCGGCCGCGACCTCGACGTCGACATCCAGGTGCGGTTCCCCAGCGACCGGGACGCCCGCCGGGTCGCGCTGCTCGTCACGAAGGAGACGCACGTCCCCGAGGCGATGTTGGAGGCGGAGGCGAACGGCGAGCTCGCCGACGACGGCGAGGCCGAGATCCCGGTCGTGATCGGCAACCGCGGCGACCTCCGGTCGCTCGCCGAGCGCTACGACAAGCCCTTCTACGACGTCGGCGACGGGAGCGGCAACACCGACGAGGGGCGGCTGCTCGACCTGTTGGCCGAGTACGACGTGGACCTGATCGCGTTGGCGCGCTACATGCGCATCCTCTCGCCGGAGGTCGTCTTCCGCTACGAGGGGCGGATCGTCAACGTCCATCCCTCGCTTCTGCCCGCCTTCCCCGGCGCGGAGGCGTACCGGCAGGCGAAGGACGCCGGCGTCCGGATCGCGGGCGTCACCGCCCACTACGTGACGACGGACCTCGATCAGGGGCCGATCATCGCCCAGCGCGCCTTCGACGTGCCCGACGGCGCGACCGTCGAGGAGATCAAACGCCGCGGGCAGCCCCTCGAGGCCGAGGCGTTGCTGGAGGCGGTTCGGCTCCACCTGGCGGACGCGATCGCGGTCCACCGCGGCACCGTCCACGTACGCGAGGAGTCGGACGCGGATCCCGACCTGGGGCTCCCCGCGGCAGCGAGCGAGGCGAACCCCGAGGAGCCGGTCGACGGCGAGCCGCTGACGCGGCCCGACCCGCCGACGCCCGGATCTGACTGAGCGACGTCCGCGGACGGCGCTTCCCGAACCGATCGCGACGTTTTTATCCGCGTTGTCGCCTATCTCCGACGATGCGCGGACGTGACCGCGGGCGGCAGATCGGAGCGGACTCCCGGGCGACCGTCCGGACCGACGACCGGGTGGTCTCCGTCCTTCTCGCCCTGCTGTCGATCGTGGTCCTCGTCGTGCTGCTCCATTACACCGTCTCCCTCCTCGAGACCCTGCCGGAGGTTCCGCCGAGCGTCGTCGGGCTCGGGTGACGGGTCAGAGTCTCCGTCCCTCACTCCTCCCCGATCGCCGCCATCACGCTGGCGTGGTACTCCCGGAGCGCGCTCGCCTCGTCGTCCGCGATGACCGCGTCGGAGTCGACGAGCGTCGCGAGGCCGAACGACAGCGGTGACGGCGACTCCGTCGCGTGGTGGACGACCCGGATCCTCCCACGCTCGATCCCCTCGAGGACGTCGCGGATCCCCGCCGCGTCGAGGTCGTCCTCCACGAGCTCGCGGTAGGTCTCCTCGGTCACGACGAACCCCTCGAGGTCCGTCACGAAGGGAAGCAGCATCTCCGCGGACATCTGCTGTTGGGCGGCCGTCTTCTCGCGGCCCTTGTAGCGTTTCAACACCATGAGCGCCCGGCCGGCGACGATCCGGAAGGTCCGTTTCAACGCGTCGGTGCCCTCGAGCGCGTCCCGAAGGTCCTCGCGGACGGAGTCGGGGTCCAACCCGCGGAGGACGCCCGCGACGTCGATCTTGCGGTTCAGCGGGACCGCGAGGCTGAAGCCGTCGTCCGCGACCGCGCGAGCGACCTCGGCGTCGATCCGTCGCGAGCACTCGGCGGCGACCAGCCGCGAGAGGCCGCCGTTGAACCGCCGGCCGTAGGGCGTGTGGACGTAGAATCGACGCTTGTACGCCTCCCTGTCGAGCTCCTCCTCGACGACGATCCGCGAGGGCGTCGGAACGCTCTCGACGCCGGCGTACCGCACCTGTTCGTCGTACATACGGGCGATCGCGCGGACCGCGTTGCCGTCGAGCGGGAACTCGCGGAGCCACGCGCGGACCGCCGGCGGGCCGCCCGCCTCCAAGCGCTCGAGAAGCTCCCCTCGGAACGCGAGCGCCTCGCGGGCGAGGTCGGCCGACAGCGGGAGGCGCTCGGCGTACCAGGTCGGGACCGTCGCCCGCTCCTCCGTCCGGTCGACGTACACCTTCGAGCCGCGGCGGTAGCGGAACGCGAACCGCTCGCCGCCGAGCGCGAACACGTCGCCGGGATCGACGGTGTCGAGGTACGCCTCGTCGAGGGTCCCGACCCGCTCGTCCTCGCGGGTGTACACGGCACAGCTGAACGAGTCGGGGATGGTCCCGACGTTGGTCATGTAGATGACCCGGGCGAGCCGCCCCCGCTTGCCGACGAGCGTCTCGCCGACCGGAAGACCCTCGTGATGGTGGTCGCCGCCGGGCGGGTCGTTCGCGTCCCGCCACACCTTCGGGTAGACGTTTCGGTCGGCCAGCCCCTCGTAGTCCGCGGTGAGGTACCGCATCAACGACTCGTAGCGCTCCTCCCCGAAGTCCCGATAGGGCCACGCCCGTCGGAGCGTCTCGCGGATCTCGCGGTCGGGACGGACCCGGTTGATCGCCATCCCGTACACGTGTTGGGCGGCGACGTCCGCGGCGTTCTCGGGGACGACCACTCGGTCGACGAAGCCGGCCTCCGCGCGGGCGACCGTGGCCGCACACTCCACCAGCTCGTCGCGGTCGAGCGCGAACAACCGCCCCTCGACGGTCTCGCCGGGGCTGTGGCCAGCCCGGCCGACCCGCTGGAGGAGGGAGGCGACCGACTTCGGCGAGCCGACCTGGACGACCAGATCGAGGTGGGGCATGTCGATGCCGAGCTCGAGGCTCGTCGAGGTCGTGACCACGTCGAGGTCGCCGGACTTCAGCCCCTCCTCGACCCGGACCCGCGTCGCCTCCCCGAGGCTTCCGTGATGACAGCCGGAGTCGGACTCGTCGTAGTCGAACCGGTCTCGGAGCTCCTTGAGGACGCGCTCGGCCCCCGAGCGGGAGTTCGTGAACACGAGAGTGTTCTCGTGGCCCTCGATCAGTTCGTGGAGGGCCGCGTAGAACCGGTCGGTGACGACGGACCGCGGCGTGTGGACGAGGTCGGCGGCGGGCGTCCGGAGCGCGAGGTCGAACTCCCGGCCGAACCGCGCGTCGACGACCTCGTACTCGCGGGGCGTCAGTCCGTCCGGGTCGCCGACCTCGCCCGCGACGCGCTCGCGACCGACGAGGAACTCCGCGATCCCCTCTAGCGGGTCCACCGTCGCCGAACAGCCGATCCGGGTGGGAGAGCCGTCGGCCAGCGCCTCCAGGCGTTCGAGCGAGACCGAGAGGTGCGTGCCCCGTTTGTTCGCCGCCAGCGAGTGGATCTCGTCGACGATCACGTACTCGACGGTCCGCAGTTTCTCCCTGAACCGCGGCGCGTTGAGCAGGATCGCGAGCGTCTCGGGCGTCGTGTTGAGGACGTGCGGCGTCTCTCCGAGCATCGCCCGCCGGTCCGCCTCGTCGGTGTCGCCGTGACGGATCGACTGGCGCACGTCCGGCTCGTTGTCCGTTCGCCCCGCGATCCGCTCGGAAAGCTTCGAGAGGGGCGTCTCGAGGTTGCGCTCGACGTCGTTCGCGAGCGACTTGAGCGGCGAGACGTACAGACAGTACACCGAGTTCCCCAGGTCGCCGGCGCGGTCGCGCGCGAAGAGGTCGTCGAGGACGGCGGTGAACGCCGCCAGCGTCTTCCCGCTGCCCGTCGGCGCGGCCACGAGACAGCTCCGGTCGGCGGCGACGTGCGGGATCGCGCCGCGCTGTGGCGGCGTGAAGAGGCCGCCGTTCTCCGCGACGTGCGCGCCGAACCGCTCGACCCACCACCGACGGACGACCGGCGAGAGGTGTTCGAGGACGCCCGCGTCGTCGATAGGGACCGTCTCGGGGTCGAACGGCCAGTCGCGGTCGCCCCCGGCCTCCCGGAGGAGCCGCCTCGCCCGCGCCTCGGCGGCTCCGGTCGTCCCGTCCGCTCCGTCGGTCACGGTCCGATCCGTGGGGCCGCCGCGTCAAAGCGGTTGTGTCGACCCTCGGACGAACCGCCCACCCTACCCCGAGAAGTCGGTCAGCGACCCGTCCGGGTTCGCGTCGTCGGCGACCGACTCGTCGGTGATCGATTCGTCGTCATCGTCGTCGGTCTCGTCGCCGCCGATCTCCGCCGGCTCCGTCCACGGGTCGTCGGGGTCCACCGGCGCGACGGCGTGCTCCAGTTCGGCCGCCGAGTAGTCGACATCGTCGTCGAGTGACATCGCGAGTCGCTGCCAACGGGCGCTCGTCTCGTCTTCGCCCTCCGGGCCGACGCGCGCGCCGCGGGTCTTGAAAAAGCGCGTCCCGCGGTCGCGTTTGGCCCCCTCGCCGGTGTGGCCGTCGAGGGCGACGTCGAACCGTCCGCCCGCCTCGAGGTCGCCGGCGGGGAAGTCGCGGTCGGGCTCCTCGCCGCGTTCGCGGGCCGCGGCCCGCTCCTCGGCGACCGCCGAGAAATAGGCGTCGGCGTTGGCCGCCTCGCGGGTCGAGCGGGCGCGGGCGGCCGCGAGCGCGGCGTGGACCGCACACAGCCGGCCGCGCCAGCCGTCGGGCTCCCAGCGGTCGGTCGCGAGCTCCTCGTAGCGCTCGACGGTCAGGGCGATCTCGTCTCCCGCGCGGAGGTCCTCGACGACGTAGAGGTTCAGGCGGTCCCAGAGGTTCCAGGCGTAGCCCGAGCGGGCGAGCTCCCAGGCGGCCCACGCCGCGACCTCCTCGTCGGAGCGGCGGACCGCCTTCTGGAGCAGGCTGGAGACGGCGTAGCGGCTGTAGCCGCCGTCGGTCTCGTTTTCGGCCTTCCGCTCGCCGAAGTCGTTCTCGCCGGTCGCCTCCGGCGTGGTGTCGGTCTCGAGGCTGCCGTCGGTCCCGAACGTGGCCTGTCGCTCCGGTCCGTCGTCGCTCATACACACCGCTCCCGCCCCGACCGACTTAACGACGGCGCGCCGCGTCGACCGGCCGGTGTGGCGTCGCCGACGCGCGGCCCCGGCGTGACGGCTCCGGCGTGCGATACCGGGACGAACCGCCCCCGAAAGGGAACCCTTAAGTCGGATCCAGCGGGTAGAATTCAGTGACCGCCCTTAGCTCAGCCTGGTAGAGCAGCCGACTGTAGATCGGCTTGTCCCCCGTTCAATTCGGGGAGGGCGGACTTCCTCTCAAACCAATTCGGAGTCGACCGTAGGTCGGTTTGTCCTCCGTCTTCGTTCGCGAGAACAGCGAGGCGACCGCAGGATGTCTCACGTATTTGAATTCAGGGACATCGGAGACGAGTTTCGCCGCAAAACCACTTATACTCCGGTTTTAGCTGATTCTACTCAGGGAAGACATGAATCGGTAGACTCAATTTTCAGAGGACGGTTAAAAAATCCAAGGTCAACGCGATCTAACGGTCCACCTCGGTGCTCTCGATTTCTCAATACTTGCGCATTCCACGTCCGGGGATATAGTTAAAGTCCACTGTTTCTAGCCCTCTTGATTTGCCAGTACGATAGACCAATATTTAGGGATCAATTTCAGACACGACCCATTCCTCAATTGCCTTCTCTTTCATCTCTTCCCAGTCATCAAAGACAGTCTTTTTTGAGACAAATCTGTCAAAATCCCGAGTTTGCGGTGAAGGTGGGTGATCTAACTGCGTGGGACTCTCGTACATGAATTCTCTGAAAGAAGTGAATCTGGTGTACTTACTCATAAATCGGTCTGTAAAGATATCATAATATAACTCAGAGGGATCATCACTAAGCTTTTCCGTATCTGCTTTAGAGATCTTGAATCCTGCCTGCTTGTCTTCGACATCCCTTTTGTACAGGGGCATGGGTTGGAATACTGACGGTATTAACTTAAGGATTTGTATCAATTTTATATTATTTATCGTTGAGATTTACGTCTAGTTTTTCAACATCCAGTTTTATATCCTTTGACTCTGAATTATTCTCTACAGCATTATAAAAATCAACTACAATATATTCTGTAAAGTGTTTTTTGTACTGCCCAGCAGAGTACATGAACAGAAGTGTGCCAGTAAATAGACCAACTGGTATACTATAGCCGTATTCAACTAATACAGGCTCAATAACTGGCGAGTAACCAATTATAGGCTCCACATTACCCAAGATGATAATTACATAGACTATAGCGAATGTCAGTAATGTGAGCCATGTACTTCTACAGAATGACGATGTAGCTTGGAATTTTCTGGCTCTTCCACTATTGACAAACCTAAGGTAACTCATGACGAACCGATAGATCTTCTCATGCTCTTCAACCAGGTCCATGTCCATCGATTTTAATTGATTTCTAGACTGTAATTTGAACCAGTCATACAATCCGTCTGCTTCATTTCCTTCACCAAATTCGTCTCTAAGCCGCTTTTTGAACCACACTCGGTGGGGAAGAACGACTTCATTAACACGATTGACAATCCAACAATATATTTGACCAAACAAACGGCGTAAAACAAGCTCTGTTTCAATAAAAGGCCATTCCTTAGACAGAGTGTTTTCTGGAGATCTTGGATCCATTTTCTGATAATTTTTCCAGTAACTAGTTCTTGCTCTCGTGGAACTATCGTGGATAATCCGGGTGAGTTTGTACCCAGCAGTTTCGCCCGCTACAGCAACTGAATGTAGTGCTTGACCAATAATAAGTCCAGATACTGCAGTAACTATAAAAAGAATTGAAATAACGCCTAGACTTGCTCCATCGAGGGACACATCCGGAATAGATGGGCTGAGGGATACCAGAGCAATGAAAAATAATGTTCCAGGTATCGTTTTTGCAAATAAATCATATGATCCTAGTACGGAGGCAACTCTGGTCGGCATATGTTATAATTCATGTTGATAGGGCACCATATTAATGTGTCGAGAATTCTTGAATGTAGTAGAAATATTGCTGTATTGTGTCGGATTTCAAAACATTATATTAATCCAAATTATATGATCCCATGCAAAGTGAAATATTATCAACATCTGGCTCATAAATTGGCGTATGGCTTCCGTCTGTGTCATATCTATCGATATTTCTCCTTCGATTAATGTGACTGTCGACACCCGATGGAGGTAATCAACGACGTGACCTAACAGGCCGACGAACACGAAAGGGGTCGTGCTGACTACATCCACTTCCTGATTCATCAGACTGACGACTCTCTGTTCGCGGTTTTGGATGAATTGTCCACCACGGCGAACCGCGAATCGAAGAGAGATCCGGCGTGATTATCCGGACCAATGAAACACCCTCGGAGCCCTCCGGAGGAGACGTGAGCATCGATAAAAGGGACCGGGCCGAGTCGCCACATTCGGTGTCCTCAGTGTGCGCAGACGGGGGAGACGCGGTCTTCCGTATCCCCTCCGTGAACGACGAGATTTTAGCGATCTACACCGCAGTACATAAGCGCCCACCGGCTCGACGAGCGGTATGCTCGACCCCGGCACGGAAGCTCCGACGTTCACGCTCGAGAACCAGCACGGCGAGTCCGTCTCGCTCGGCGACGGCGACGCCGCCTACACGGTCGTCTACTTCTACCCGCGGGCGGACACGCCCGGCTGTACGACGGAGGCGTGCGGCTTCCGCGACGAGTGGGACGCCTTCGAGGCGGCCGACGTCGCCGTCCTCGGGATCAGCGACGACCCCGTCGAGGACCTCGCGGACTTCGCGGCGAAACACGACCTCCCATTCCACCTCCTCTCGGACCCCGACGGCGAGGTCGCGAGCGCGTACGACTCCTACGGTGAAAAGGAGATGTTCGGGGACGTCTTCGACGGCGTCTTCCGGAACACGTACGTCGTCGACGCCGAGGGAACGATCGTGCTCGCGTACGAGGGCGTCTCCCCGGAGGAGCACGCCGCGCGGATCCTCGAGGACGTCGCGGCGATCGAGGACTGAGAGACTGAACGGCGCGAGGAGACCGAGGCCGCGTCCCTCGCGGCCCCCCTCAGAAGAACCCGCCGACCCGCGAGACGAGCTTCGGCACCTCCTCCGCGATCGCGTGCCGTTTGACCAGCCCGAAGCCGCCGAGGATGGTGACGAACCCGGCGACGGTCGTCGCCGTCACCGGCTCCGCGAGGAGGACCGCGCCGGCGACCGTCGCGACCACCGGGACGACGTAGGAGACGAGGTTGATCTCGAACGCGCCGAGCCGGTCGAGGAGCGTGAAATAGATCGTGTACGCCACCGCCGAGGACAGCACGCCGAGGAATCCCAGCGCGACGAGCGCCGGGAGTTCGGTCGCGGGGAGCCGCTGTCCCTCGCCGAGCCCGAGGCTGAACCCGTGCATCGCGAGCCCGCCGAACAGCATCGCCCACCCGGTGAGCGCGACGCTCGAGAACGTCGTCTCCACGACGCGGAGCCCGACGCTGCTGAAGGAGACGGAGACCACGCCGACGAAGATCAGCGCGACCCCGATCGTCACCCCGCCGGCCAGGTTCGCGGGGTCGGGCTGGGCGACGAGCCCCACGCCGAGGAACGCGAGGACGACGCCGAGGCTCCCTCGGAGGTCGAGGCTCGACTCGCCGATCCACAGCGCCGCGACGGCCGCGGTGACGATGGGGACGAGGCTGTAGGTGATCGAGGCGATCCCGCTCGTCGTGTACTGCTGGCCGGTGAACAGAAGCGAGTTGTTGACGGCCACGTTGAACCCGCCGCTGAGCCCGATCGCGGCGAGGTCGCCGCGGGTCCGCGGGAACGGGCTCGACTCGGTGAGCAGGACGTAGGTGACGAGGACCAACGCGGCGATGTCGAACCGGTAGGCCGCGTACAACACGGGCGGATAGTACTCGAGTCCGACCTCGATGGCGACGAACGAGCCGCCCCAGAGGGTTGCGAGGAGGAAGAACAGGAGGACGTCGCGATACCTGGACACGCCGATGGGGAGGGCGGCCTCCCGTATATCGGTGTCCGTTCCGGTCAGCCAACGGGGTTATCGGCCTCGGTGGCGCGGAGAGACGGCACGCCTCGGAGGGCGCGAACGAACCGGCTCGCCGTGAACGGAACGGGAGAGGTGACGGCGAATCGCGGAAGAAACGGCGTGACGGCGAATCGCGGATTGCTCGTCCTCGACGACGCTTCCGCGTCGTCGACCGATCCCGACGAACCCGTCAGCTCTCGATCTCGATCTCGGTGCCGCTCGTCGCGGCCTCGAAGGCGATCGGGAGCCGGACGGTGAGGACGCCGTTCTCGTACTCGGCCTCGATCTCCTCCTTCTCGATCGTCTTCGGGAACCGGAACCGGCGGTGGTACGTCCGGCGGGTCCCGCGGAACTCGTCCTCGTGCTCGCCGGCGACGTTCAGCGTGCCGTCGTCCCACGAGACGGTGAGCTCCGCCGGATCGAAGCCGGGAAGCTCCACCGCGAGGACGAACTCGTCGTCCTGTTCGTACAGTTGGTAATCGTCGCTGCCGCGCTCGAACAGTCTGCTCGGCATGTCCATGCCTCCGGTCCACGTGCTTGCTGGTCGTGGAAGAGCCATGTGTACCACCTCGAATCCACTCGGTAGTATGGTTGCGGTTCGTAATAAATCACACGTTTCGTGAGTGTAAATAACACACATACTACACACCACGTACGGACCCGTCGACGGGCCGTCTCGGCCTTCCAGGCGGATCCCGGCGGCGGCGCTCCGGACGAACCGAAAAGGCGCACCATCGATCCGGTATATGGGGTTATTTACGGCGTTCGACCGTGGGCGAGTGATATGGAACCAGACCTCGACCGATTCACGTCCCGACGATCGACCGTCTACGGCCAGCGCGGCGTGGTCGCCACGAGCCAGCCGCTCGCGAGCGAGGCGGGCGTCGGCGTCCTGCGCGAGGGCGGCAACGCCTTCGACGCCGCGGTGGCGACGGCGGCCGCGCTCAACGTGGTGGAGCCGACCTCGACCGGGCTCGGCGGCGACGTGTTCGCGCTGTACCGGACCGCCGACGGCGACGTGGGCGCGATGCGCGCCTGCGGCGGCGCGCCCGCGGACGCGACGATCGAGAACGTCCGGTCGGCCCTCCGGGACGCCGACGACCCCTCCGCCTACTACCCCGACGACGGCGGGTACGCGGTCGACGACACGGACGAGGCCGGCATGCCCTTCTACGGGCCGCACGCGGTCACCGTTCCCGGCACCGCGCGGGGATGGGAGGCGACGATCGAGCGGTTCGGTCGGCTCACCCTCGCCGACGCGCTCGCCCCGGCGATCCGGTACGCGACCGAGGGGTATCCCGTCTCGGAGGTCATCTCCTCCTACTGGGAGAGCGCCGAGGAGCTGTTCTCCGACCCCCACGCCCGCGACGCCTTCCTCTTCGACGGGGAGTCGCCGTCGGTCGGTCAGCGGGTGACGCTCCCGAAACTCGGCCGGTCCATGGAGCGGATCGCGGAGGAGGGCGCGGACGTGGTCTACGAGGGGGAGATCGCGGAGGCGATAGCGGCGGAGGTCCAGTCGCACGGCGGGTTCATGACCGTCGACGACCTCGCGGACTTCGAGGTCGAGTGGCCCGAGCCGGTCTCGACGACGTACAACGGCGCGGAGGTGTACGAGCTGCCGCCGAACAACCAGGGGCTCATCGCGCTGGAGGCGCTCAACGTCGCCGAGGAGCTGGGCGCGGGCGAACATCCCCACGACTCCGCCGAACACGTCCACTACCTCTCCGAGGCGCTGAAGGTCGCCTTCCACGACGGCCACCGCTACATCACCGATCCCGACTACGAGGACCACCCGCCGCTGGGGTCGAAGGCGTGGGCGAGGAAACGCGCCGCCGAGGTCGGCGAGACGGCGAACCACGACGTGACCTTCGGCGTGCCGAACGCCGGCGAGGCCGAGGACGCCGACACCGTCCTCCTCACCGTCGCCGACGACGAGGGGAACGTGGTCTCGTACATCAACTCGCGGTTCGCCGGGTTCGGCTCCGGGCTCGTCGCCGGCGACACCGGGATCGCCCTCCAGAATCGCGGGTCGTCGTTCTCGCTCGACCCCGAGCACCCGAACAGCCTCGAGCCCGGCAAGCGGCCGTTCCACACGCTCATTCCGGGCGTCGTTCGGTTCGACGAGAACGACTGGGCCGCCTTCGGCGTGATGGGCGGGTACATGCAGCCGCAGGGGCACGTCCAGGTGATCTCGAACCTCGTCGATCACGGGATGCCGCTCCAGCGCGCGCTCGACGAGCCGCGGTGGCGGTACCGCGAGGACGGGACGCTCGCGCTGGAGCCGCACTTCGACGACGACGTGGCGGCGAAGCTCGTCCGGAGGGACCACGACGTCCGGACGCTCTCCCCGGTCATGTTCGGCGGCGCACAGATCGCGCGGAACGAGGACGGCGTCCTCTCGGCGGCGACGGAGCCGCGAAAGGACGGGAACGCGCAGGGGTACTAACTCAGTCCCCGCCGGCCGCCCGCGCCCGCCGTCTCGCGTCCTCGGGCGAGCGCCCCTCCCGGAGGAGCGCGTCGACGAACAGCTCGCCGGCCTTGTACGACGAACGGACCATCGGTCCGGACGCACAGTAGAGGAAGTCGAACTCCGTCTCGGCCACCTCGCGCCACGTCTCGAAGACGTCCGGGTGGACGTACTCGAAGACGTCGAGGTGCGAGCGCGACGGCTGGAGGTACTGGCCGAAGGTGACGACGTCGACGCCGACCTCCCGGAGGTCGCCGAGCGTCCGGTACACCTCGTGGTCGTACTCGCCGACGCCGAGCATGAGGCTGGTCTTGGTGTGGATGTCGGACTCGCGGTCGACCCGGTCGAGCACCGAGAGCGACTGCTCGTAGTCCGCGCGACGGTCGCGCACGGGCCACTGGAGCCGCTCGACCGTCTCCACGTTGTGGGCGATCACGTCGGGGCCGGCGTCGATTATCCGGTCGACCGCCTCCGGGTCGCCGCCGAAGTCGGGGATCAGCGTCTCGACGAGGATCCCGGGGTCGCGCCGCTTGATCGCGCGGATCGTCTCGGCGAAGTGCTCGGAGCCGCCGTCCGCGAGGTCGTCGCGGTCGACGGACGTGAGGACGACGTACTCCAGACCGATCTCCGCGACCGCGTCCGCGACGTTCTCCGGCTCGTCGGGGTCGAGCGGCTCCATCCCGCCGGTCTCGACGTCACAGAAGTTACACCCGCGCGAGCAGCGGTCGCCCATGAGCATGAACGTCGCCGTGCCCGGCCCGCCGCGGCCGCCCTCGGCGGCGTCCGCCGCCTCGTCGTTCGGGGGCGCGTTCGCGCCCCCCGACCAGCACTCGCCCATGTTCGGGCAGTTCGCCTCCTCACAGACGGTGTGGAGGTCGCGGTCGCGGAGGATCGCCTTGATCTCCGTGAACCGGCTCCCCGAGGGGGACGCGACTTCAGCCAGTCCGGTTTCCGCCGGCCGCGTTGCATGCTCGATCCCTCGGGGGGCGGGAGGAAAAGCGTGCGGGTCGATCCGGGTTCGAGTCCGGGTCCGTCGGACTCAACCCAGGTCGGCGGCGTCGATCACCGTCGCGAACTCCCCGGAGAGGTGCGCGAGCGCGACCCGGTGGGAGGTCTCCGGATCGATCCGCTCCCCGTCGGGGGCCTCGCGCTCGTGGGTCGCGGTCGCGTCGGCGACGAGGTACACGTCGTAGCCGCGGTTCTCCGCCATCCGGACGGTCGTCGAGACGCAGTGATCGGTGGTGAGCCCGCAAACGACGAGGGTCCCGTATCTGTGGTCCGTCAGCCACTCGTCGAGGTCGGTCCCGAGGAACGCGCCGTTGACCGACTTCACGAAGGTCGCCTCGCCGGCGGCCGGGGCCGTCTCGGCCTTCCAGGCGAACCCCGGCGCGTCCCCGCGGAGCGGGGACTCCGGCTCGGTCGAGTCGTGTCGCACGTGCGCGATCGGGTCGTCGGCTGCGCGCCAGCGCGCGAGGAGGTCGGCGGCGACCGCCTCCGCGTCCGGGTTGTTGCGCTCGCCCCACCCCGGCTCGTCGAAGCCGGTCTGGAAGTCGACGAGGAGCAGGACCGCGTCGTCCGGGAGCGATGAGTCGTCGGAGGGGCCGGGATCAGTCATCGCCGACCCCCAGGACGGTCGGCGTCGATCCGCCCGGGCCGCCGCCGTCGTCGGCGTCCGCGAAGCGTCGCCACGCGCCGCGCTCGAGCAGCGCGTCGGGTGCCTTCGGGTGTTCGCGGGTCGGCTCCAGCGGGCACTCGTCGGGGCTCTCCGCGTCGTCCTCGCGGAACAGGTACTGTCTCCACTCGCGGTCGCCCTCCGCGCCCCAGTCGCCGAGGTCGGCGTGCGGGCAGACGCCGTCGTACGCCTCCATCCGGGAGCGGATCGTCTCGCGGGCGCGCTCGCCGGCCTCGGTGTCCGCCGTGATCCCCTCGAACACCGCCCGCGGCTGGAAGGTGATCTCCAGGCCGACCGGCGAGTAGCGGCTCTTGCGGTCGTCGTAGAAGGGGGCCCGCGAGGTGGGGAACAGCGGCTCGCCGCCGAAACAGAACTCCCAGTAGGGGTCGTCGGGGTCGGTCGGGATCTCCTCGGGCCACGGCTCCGGGTCGTGGACGTGGAGGAACTCGAGGACGTGCCAGAGCGCCTCGTGGTAGTCGGCCTCGGTCGCGTCCTCGCCGAAGGGGGCGAAGAAGACCGCGAGCGGCGCGCGCTCGGCGTGGTCGGGGTACGTCTCGAGGTACTCCAACAGGAGGTCGCGGAGCCGGAGGAGCGCGGCGGGGTCGCTCGTGGATCCACACGCCCCGTACAGCAGATCGCCCTCACGTTCGACCTCGATCCCGAAGTAACACGGGAACGGCGACCCGTCGCGCTCGCCGAGCATCGACTCGCGGAACGTGCGGTAGTGGTCCGCGAGCCAGCCGGGCGCGTCCTCGAGCCGACCGTGGAGCGTCTCCTGGTCCAACAGCACGCCCTCGGTTCCGGGCTCGTTCATGGGTTCGCTCCGTGGGCCACCGGCTTTTGACTTTCGGCGAGATCCGCGCCGTGAGAGCGTCGCTACGGCGACGACCGATTCGAGCCGCGCGGCGACCGGAGCCTCGACGCGTCGGCACGCACGGCCCGCCGGGGCGTTTATCCCGTCGGCCGCGAGTGACGACGTATGCTCATGACGCCGGGACCGACCGCGGTCCCAGAGCCCGTCCGCGAGTCGATGAGCCGCGAGCTGATCAACCCCGACGTCGACCCCGCGTTCCGGGACGTCTACGCCGACCTCGTCGACCGGTTGGAGACGGTGTACGGGGTCGGGGACGTCGACTCGCACGACGTCGTCGTCCCCGGCGGCGAGGGGATCCTCGGGCTGGAGGCCGCGATCGCCTCGCTCGTCGAGCCCGGCACCGAGGTCCTCTGTCTCTCTAACGGGCTCTACGGCGACGGCTTCGCCGACTTCGTCGAGTCGTACGGCGGCGAGGCGACCCCCGTCGACGCTCCCTACGACGAGCCGCTCCCGCTCGACGCCCTCGAGGCCGCGCTCGCCGAGAGTGACGCCGACTTCGACGTGGCGACGATGGTCCACTGCGAGACGCCCACCGGAACCCTCAACGACCTCGATCCCGCGATCGATCTGCTGGAATCGACGGACGGGGAGACGCTCACCGTCGTCGACGCCGTCTCCTCGCTCGGCGGGACGCCGGTGCCGACCGAGCGGATCGACGTCTGTCTGGGGGCCTCCCAGAAGTGTTTCAGCGCGCCGCCGGGGCTCACCACCGCCGCGATCAGCGACCGCGCGTGGGCGGCGATGGAGGAACGCGGTCCCCACTCGCTGTACACGAACTTCCTCCCGTGGCGCGACACGGACGAGGGGTTCCCGTACACCCACCTCACGACGAACGTCGTGGCGCTCGAGGAGGCGCTCGCGCTCCTGCTTGAGGAGGGCCTCGACGACGCCTACGCCCGCCACGAGGCGGCCGCGGCGCGGTGTCGCGAGCGCGGCGCGGCGCTCGGCCTGGAACCGTTCGGCGACCCCGAGCGCGCGTCGCCGACCGTGACGGCGTTCAAGGTCCCCGGTCGGGCCGAGGCGCTCCAGAACCGGCTCCACGAGGAACACGACGTGCTCGTCGCGACCGGCCTCGGCGACCTCGCCGACGACGTGGTACGCGTCGGCCACATGGGCCACGCCGCGCGCGTCGAGCGCGTCGACGAGACGATGGACGCGCTCGAGGCGGTGTTGTGACGGGAGAGGTGGGCGCGATCGTCGCGATCGTCGCGTTCGCCGGCGCGACCGACCGCTACCGCCGCGCCCACTCCAGCATCCGGCCGTAGAAGGGGTCGGAGCCGAGCGCCGTCGCGTCGCCGACGAGCGTCAACTGCTTCTTCGCGCGGGTGAGCGCGACGTTCACCCGGCGGTGGTCCTCGAAGATCGGCCCGTCGAGGTCGCCGGTCGCGACGAACGAGACCACGACCACCTCCTTCGAGGAGCCCTGGAACCGGTCGACGGTGTCGACGGTCACGTCGGTCCGGCGGCCGATCTCCGCGACCTGCGCGCGGAACGGCGCGATGACGCCGACGTCGTCGGGGTCGACGCCGGCCGCGAGGTAGGCGTCGACGATCCCCGCGACCCGCTCGGCCTCCCGGACGTTGCGGTTGCCGTCGCGCTCGCCGTCGGGGTCGACGAAGCCGACGCCGCCGGTCAACTCGGGCGCGAGCGCGGCGGGGTCGACACCCAAGTCCGCCAGCCGCTGGCCGGCCACCTCGGGCGTGGCGGGCCGGAGCGCGCCGTCGTAGAACTCGGCGGAGGCGAACGCCTGGATCCGCTGGCTCATCCGGTACTGGCGGTCGAGCATCACGCTCGCGTCGGGGTACGTCTCGATGAGCCGCTGGAACAGCGAGGTCTTCAGGTCGTTCTCCGCCCGGACCACGGGGGGAAGCTGTTCGTGGTCGCCGACGAGCACGAACCGGTCCGCGAGCGTGATCGCGGCGTGAGTGCTCGGCTCCGTGAGCTGGGAGGCCTCGTCGACGAGCGCCACGTCGAACTCGCACTCGCGCATGACGCGGGAGCCGCAGGCGGCGGTCGTGGCCGCGACGACCGGCGCGTCCCGCAGCTCCGCGGCCTTCTCGTTCGGGTCGCCGCGCTCGACCAGCCGCACGTCCCGCATGTCGGCGCGGACGCCGGTCTCGGTGCCGACCCGCAGGACGTCGTCGAACCCCTGCTCGCGCAGCGCCTCCAGGGCGTTGTCGACGGCGCGGTTCGTGAACGCCGCGAGCAGCACGCGGTTCCCCTCCGCGACGAGCGCCCGGATCGTCCGCGCGATGGTGTACGTCTTCCCGGTCCCCGGCGGGCCGTGGATCAGCGCGCAGTCCTCGGCGTCGACGGCGAGCGAGACGGCCTCGTTCTGGGCCGCGTTGTTGTCGATGTACGTCGGGGGATCGGCGGCGGCGGCGGACCCCCTCGAGAACGCCGGCTCCCGTCGACCGAAGATCACGTCCTTCCGTCGCTCGCTGCCCTTCAACACGGCGTCGTGGAGGGCGGTGAGCATCCGGTCGACGGAGATCTCCGAGGGATAGACGTCGAGCCGCCGGAGGTCGACCGGCTCGTCCGTCTCGACGACGACCTCCTCGCCCAGCGCCCGGATCCGACCGAGCTCGGCGTGGCCGGTCACGGGGTCGCCGTCGCTCGCGAGCGCCACGTCGCCCTCGCGGAGCTTCGAGACCGCGTCGTCCGGCTTGCGGGCGCGGAGCTCCCAGCGGTTGTCGTCGATCTCGGTCCGCGAGACGGGGTCGAGGTCGATCAGCGCCCGGTCGTCGGCCGCGCGTTCCTCCGGGGTCTGCTCCCAGAGCTTCCGGTACTCGGCGTGGGTCTCGCGGCGCTCCTCCTCGATCGCGGTGTAGAAGCGGTCGAAGTAGTCGCGCTCCTCCTCGGGGACGGCCGTGCCGATCTGCCCGGCCTTCGACTCCTGGTCGAGGCGGCCGGAGACGACCATGCAGGCGTCCCGTTCGAAACAGTAGCTACAGGTCGCGTCCGCCTCGTATCCCGTGGGGACGGTCGGGCGCTCGCCGGGGTCGTTCAGCGCGCGCCACTCCATCGCCGCGAGCGCGTTGCGCTCGCGCACGACGAACTTCAACAGGCCGTCGCCGACGGTGAACTCCTTGGCGGGCGCGAGGTCGCCCGACTCCTCGTTCCGCTCGAGCGCGGTGTTCTTGGTGTACAGCAGCGTCCCGATGTCCGGGTCGACGCCGCGCTCCTCGAGCATGAGCGCGTAGCAGGCCGCCTGGATCTTGTCCTGAAAGCGCGGCTCGCGGTTCGTGTTCTTGCCCGTTTTGAGCTCCACGGGGGTCCCGCGCCGCAGCGCGTCGGCGCGCCCCTTCAGCCCGAACGTCGGCGAGAGGAGCGTGAACTCCGAGCGCCAGGTGTCCTCGTCGGTGAGGGTGCCCTGCGCGAGCCACCCCTCGATCGCGGCCGCGTTTCGCCGCACCTCGTCCTCCACCTCGGCCGTCTCGTACCCGAGCAAACCGAGTTCGAGGCCCGCCTCCGCGACGCGCTCCTCGACCGACTCCCCGAGGTCCATCCCCCGGAGCAGGTCGCCGAACACCTCGTGGACGATGGTCCCCTTGACGACCGGGTAGTTGAGCGGGATCCCGGAGAGCTTGTTGAGGTAGTACATCCGCGGGCACTGGACCCACGACCGGATCCCGGTCACGTCCACGAGGAAATCCGGTTCGAGCACGACCCACGAGTCGCCGGTCGTCGCGTAGCCCGACTCCCCGCCGTACTCGTCCGCCTCCGCGTCGGTGACGAGCAGTTCCATGCCGGGCTCCGCGTGCTCGCCGGTCTCGGCCCAGTCGCCCCACAGCGTCACGTCGACCGGCTCGGCCGCGCCGCGCTCCGGGCGGACCCGTAGCTCGCGGAGGTCGCGCTCGCCGTACGACGTCGACACCGTTCGCGTCTCCCCGACGGAGACGATCGGCCCCCGAACGTTCACGCCTCCCATCCTCGGCGGCGGCGAAAAACGCTGTCGGTGCGGGGGGCGGTTTCGAGGCCCGCCGCGGCGCGACCGGTGGGTTCCTTACCCTTCGACGCGTGGGGGCGGGCATGAGCGACTCGCTGTACGACCGGTACGGGCGGCCGGCGGTCGTCGGGTTCGTCCTCGTGCTGGCCGGGCTCTCCGTCGCGAGCGCGTATCTCCGCGTCTCGAGCGCCGGGCTCGCGGCCGCCGGCGACGCGGTCGTCAGCCTCTACATCGCGGCGGTCGTCGTCTGGGGGACGTTCCGCGAGGGATACGACACCGCCCGCTTCCGGATCGCGCTGTACGGCGTGCTCGTGCTGTGGGGTTCCGCAGACCTGATCGCCGGGGCGGAGGCGCCGCTCGCCTACCTCTTTCTCGTCGGCGGCTCGCTGTTGATCGCGTGGGAGTCGTACTCCTCCCCGCGAGACGGGCGGAAGCCGGCGTCCGAGCGGTGAGACCGTGACGACGGCGTCCGGCGCGGGGGTTCTCCCGGCCGGTCACCGCGACCGATACGCTCATGCGGGTCCCGCGGTAACGTGACGCCGACATGCGCGTACGCGACTGGCAGGAGATCCTCGCGGACGTCGCGAGCGACTCGACCGACCCGGACGGCTGGCGCGCCGTCGCCGGCTCCCGACGCGAGGGACTCGGCGAGGACCTCTACTTCGGGCACCCGAGCGTCGGCGTCTACCACCTGAAGACGTACGCGAAGAACCCGCGGGACCTCCGCGGGGTCGGGACCCGCGTGGCCCGGAAGGTCGACGACGACCTCGACCCGCTGCTCCCCGACGAGGGGTCGCCGGGGCGGTTCGCGGTGCGGACGCCCCCCGAGAGCGAGGACGAGGCGAAGAGCATGGCGACCCGACTGGAGGAGACGCTGAAGGTCCACGCGGAGGCCCCCACGGAGCCCGACCACCTCTTCGAGGACGTGATGGAGGCGATCGACTCGCCCGCGTTCGGCCCCATGGCCTACGAGTTCGACGGCCGTCCGGACGAGCTCGACGAGCTGGGCGACACCTTCGAGGAGGCCGAGGAGCTGCTCTCGGCGGAGCTCGACGACCTGATCGACGCCGACGACGTCGACCGCGGCTTCCACTGAGGCCCCGATATCGGTCCCTCCCGATCGCCGTTCTCACGCGAGTTTTTCACACCAGCCCGTCGAACGCGCCGCCCGCGATCCCCGGCCCGTCGGGCACCTCCACCCGTCCGTCGTCGACCGGGCAGGGGTCCGGCGCGAGGTCCTCGGCGAGCAGCCCGCCGGTCGCGAGCCCGCAGGCGGCGACGTCGGGGATCGCGGCGGCGACGTGGACGGCCGCGGTCCGCGCGACGACGGCGTCGATCGTCGTCGTGACCACCGGCTCGACGCCCGCCTCTCGGGCCCGCAGCGCCGCCTCGAGCGCGCGGTCCGGGCCGCCGAGCGCCATCGGCTTGATCACGACCGCGTCGGCCGCGTCGGCCGCCAACACGTCCGCGACCGAGTGTTCGGCGAGCGACTCGTCGAGCGCGATCGGCACCGCGGCCTCCACGCGCAGCCGGGCGGTCGCGTCGAGGGCCGCCGCCGGCAGCGGCTGCTCGACGTACGCGAGATCGAGGGACTCCAGCCGGTCGAGCGCCCGTCGCGCCGTCGACCGGTCCCACGCCCCGTTGGCGTCCGCGCGGAGGTCGACCGCGGGCCCCACGGCCTCCCTGACCGCCCGGAGCCGGTCGAGGTCGGTCTCCAGCGGGCGCGCGCCGACCTTCACCTTCAGACAGCGGTAGCCGTCCGCGGCCGCGCGCTCCGCGTCCGCCGCGGTCGCCTCCGGCGTGCCGTCCCCGATCGTGGCGTTGACCGGGACGGAGGCGGCGGGTTCCGGGAGTCCGGTCCGGTCGCCGGACCGGGCGATCCGGTCGGCGAGGTGCGCGGAAAGCGATCGGTCCGCCTCGCGGGCGGCCGCGTCGGCGAGCGCGAGCGCGAGCCCGTGGCGGGCGGCGGGCGTGTCGCCGGCGTCGAGGTCGGCGAGCGCGGCAGCCGGCCCTCCCGAGTTCGCGCTCGCGACGGCCGACTCGCGGAGCGCGGCCGCACACGCCGACCGCGACTCGGTCCAGCCGGGCAGCGGCGTCGACTCGCCGATCCCGGTCGCGGGTGCGTCTACGTCGCCGGTGTCCCCGTCGCCGCCGTCCCGGTCGACCTCACCGTCGGAGCCGCCGACGCCGACGAGGAACCCCGCCCGTTCGGTCAGCTCCTCGCGGGCGGTTCGAAGGGGACTCGCGAGCGCGACGGAGAACGGACGAACTCTCATCAGAGCGCGAGGCCGACGGCGAACGCGACCGCGTACGCCGCGAGCAGCTTGCCGGTCGACTCGAGCGCGGGGTTGAGCGCGTCGCCGCTCGTCTCGGTCAGGACGGTCCGAGCGACGCTCGCCGCGAGCGGCAGCGTGAGGAGCGGGAGGAGGACTGTGAGCCCGTCCCCGGTCGCGACGAACCAGAAGGGGGTGACGTACGCGAGCGCGAGGAGGCCGACGTACTGGACCCGCGAGAACCGGTAGCCGAACCGGACCGCGAGGGTTCGCTTGCCCGTCGCCGCGTCCTCCTCGCGGTCGCGGACGTTGTTGACGACGAGGATGTTCGTCGAGAGCGCGGCCACCGGCAGGCTGGCGACGGCGGCCGAGAGCGTGACGGTCCCCTCGGGGATCCACAGCGGGAACGCCCCGGCGAGGAGCGCCGCGGCCTGGACGTAGTAGGTTCCGGTGACCGCGATCAGCCCGAAGAAGACGAAGACGAACACGTCGCCGAGCCCGTGGTAGCCGAGCGGGTACGGGCCGCCGGTGTAGGCGATCCCGGCCGCGACGCTCGCCAGCCCGACGACGAGTATCGGGACGCCGCCGACGTAGACGAGGTACGTGCCGACGCCGATCGCGGCCGCGAACGTCAGCCACATCGCGCGTTTGACCTCCGCCGGCTCGATGAGGCCGCTGGCGACGACGCGGGTGAACCCCTCGCGGTCGTCGGTGTCCGCGCCCTGGATCGCGTCGTAGTAGTCGTTCGCGAAGTTGGTCCCGATCTGGATCAGCGCCGCGCCGACCAGCGCCGCGAGCGCCGGGAGCGGGGCGAACGTTCCGGCTCCGACCGCGAGCCCGACGCCGACGATCACGGGCGCGGCCGCCGCGGGGAGCGTCTGCGGTCGCGCGGCGAGCACCCACGCCCGCCGACGCGACACCTCGATAGCCATTACCGTCGCTTGGGGAGTCCCGCCCCTTAACCTTCCCATCGACGGCGGGGTCGCCGGCGTCGCCGAGCCCGTCCGAGTCCCGTCGGCGTCGACTCGCGGAGAACGCTACCGACTCGCGTACACCTAACCCCCGTGCGACCGCGTCGGGCGTATGGCACGCGTCCCATACGTCGAGGCGGCGGACGTCCCGGACGAACACGAGGCGTTGCTGGAGTCGGCGCTCCAGGGGAAGCCGCTCAACGTCTACCGCTCGATCGGCAACAACCCGGCGGTGCTCGCGGGGATGCGGTCGTTCCTGCGCTCGCTGTGGAACGACAGCGGGCTCACGGATAGAGAACGGGAGCTCGTCATCCTCGCGACGGCGGCGACGATCGACAGCCGCTACGAGTGGCACCAGCACGTCAACATCGCGCGCGACGTCGGCATCGACGACGCGGTCATCGCCGGGATCGGAACCGGCGACCCGACCGCGCTCGACCGCGACGAGCGGACCCTCGTGGCGTACGTCCGGGCCGTCGTCGAGGAGTCCGTCGACGCGGTCACCCACGAGTCGATCGCGGCGCTGTACGACGACGACGAGATCGTCGGGATCGCCGCAACCGCAGGAGGGTACGCCGCGCTCGGGGCGCTCATCCGCGCGTTCGACCTCGAGTTGGAGTCGGGGACGACGTTCCACGGCTGGGACCCGCGGTGAGCGATGGCGGTGGCGCGCCGGTGAGCGCCCGGAGGGCGCGAACCGCCCGCGAGGGACGCGGCGAGCGAGGTGCGAGTGAAACGAGCACCTCGGTGGCGAGCGGCGAAGCCGCGAGCCGTGAGCCGCGAGGCTGGGGAGGCGTGAGGTGTGGGGCTGTGCGGGGCGGGCGGGACTCAAAGGGGCGGCCGCGAGTCCTCGCGGCTGGGGCTTTGGCGGTGTTCACCGCGCCAGCAACGACACTGTTCTCATCAACTCGCTCTCCATCGAAGTATCCGTACCATTAGCACACGAAATATAGCGGCCGATTCGGAGGGAGACCGGTCTAAAAAGCGAACCCGCGAAGGAGACGATCCGGACCGACAGATACGACAGGGTTCGGAGCCAACGTCGGGTATGACGGACACGACGGAGTCGGAGCACGCCGAACCGGGCGAGACGGCGACCGCCGAAGCCGAGGGCGTCACGGGCCGCTACGAGGAGACGGACGCCGAGCGCCTGCTCACGTTCTCGGCGGACGGGCGGGAGGCGACGGTCGCACAGAACCGCGAGGGGTACGCCATGCTCAAGGTTCGAACCGGCCCGGACGGCGACGAACTGGAGCGGTACTACGGGTTCGACATGGCGCTCGACCACGCCGCCGAACTGGTCGGCGTCGCGGCTCGCGACCTCCCCGTTCCGGAGGCCGCGGCCGACATGGGGATGTGACCCTCGGAGCGGACCGCGGTGTGCCGTGGAGGACGCGTCTCTGACCCGCCCTCGCTTCCGGAGAACATATACCGTTCGGTCCGGTCGGTGGTCGCATGTCCCCGACTCGCCGGCAGTTCCTCCTCGCGAGTACAGGCGGTGTCACCCTGCTTTCCGGGTGTTCGGCGCTCTCCGATCCGCGACGGTCCCTTCTGGTCGCGGTCAACAACTACACCCCCTCTCGTCGGGACGGCCGGATCCTCATCGAGAAGGGGGACACGGAGTTGGTCCGCCAGTACGTGGAGGTCGCCGCCGCCACGCCGGATACGTGGGGGACGGTGGAGACCGAGATCGCGCTCGGCGAGGTGTCGGACGGGACCCGTCTCGACGTGACCGCCTCCTTCGGCGACGGCTTGAGCGCAAGCGGCTCGGTCACGATTGATTGCTCCGACGACTCCGCCGGTGACGCCGTCTACGTCCAGATCGAACGGGAGCGGAACGTGCGATTGAACGAGCTGTGCTACGACGGGTTCCCGTCGGCGGAAGCGGCGGAGGGCGGACTCGATCGATCGTAGCCGGGCGCTCGACGCGCGCCGCATCTCCCGCGGAGTCGTCGAATCGACACCATACGCCGGTCGAGTTCCCCACGGATCTCCTGCTACTCGCTCCGTGTGGGAGGATCGCTGATCGAACGATCGGATCCCTCTCGGGACGTAATACTTAAGTAGACAAACGTCCTGCTGTCAGTCGATGACAGACATCACGGAGGCTTCGTCGGACACCCCGGCGGATCGAGTTCTTCCAGGGCACGATAGCTTCTAACATCGAAATCGGTCCTGTACGGATCTTCGACACGACGTTACGAGACGGAGAACAGTCACCACGTACTTCGTTCAGCTACGACGAGAAACGCGAGATAGCGGCGACGCTGGACGACATGGGGACCCACGTCATCGAGGCCGGGTTCCCGGTGAACTCCGACGCGGAGTTCGAGGCCGTGAGCGATATCGCAGCCGCGACGGACACGACCGTCTGTGGGCTCGCCCGCGTCGTCGAGGGCGACATCGACGCCGCCATCGACTCGGGCGTGGAGATGGTCCACGTGTTCGTCTCGACGAGCGACGTCCAGCTCGAGGACTCCATGCACGCCACGCGCCGCGAGGCCAAGGAGCGTGCCGTCGACGCCGTCGAGCAGGTGAAAGACGCCGGCGTCGAGTGTATGTTCTCGCCGATGGACGCCACGCGGACCGACCCCGACTACCTGACGGAGATAGTCGAGGCGGTAAGCGAGGCCGGCACCGACTGGATCAACATCCCGGACACCTGCGGGGTCGCGATGCCGACGAGCTTCGGCAAGACGGTGAAGGCGGTCGTCGAGGCGACGGACGCCCGCGTCGACGTCCACACCCACGACGACTTCGGGATGGCCGCGGCCAACGCGGTCATGGGCTTCGAGAACGGCGCGGAGCAGGCGCAGGTGTCGGTCAACGGGATCGGCGAGCGCGCCGGCAACGCGGCCTACGAGGAGGTCGTGATGGCGGTCGAGTCGGTGTACGGCGTCGACACCGGCATCGACACGACCCAGATCACCAAGCTGGCCCGGATCGTCGAGGACGCCTCGGACATCCCGGTGCCGGCGAACAAGCCCGTCACCGGGCGGAACGCGTTCGCCCACGAGTCGGGCATCCACGCCGCGGGCGTGATCGAGAACGCGGACACCTTCGAGACGGGCGTGATGACGCCCGAGATGGTCGGCGCGGAACGCGAGTTCGTGCTCGGCAAGCACACGGGCACCCACAGCGTGCGCAAGCACCTGGTCGAGGCCGGCTTCGACCCCACCGACGGGGAAGTCCGCGAGATCACGAAGCGGGTCAAGGAGTACGGCGCCGGCAAGCGGCAGGTGACCGCCGGCGACGTCGAGCGGTTCGCCCGCGAGGCCGGCGTCGAGCGCGAGGAGGAGGTCCGGATCTGATGGCCTCCTCCGCGGTCGTAGCGACCCGCCAGCGACTGCCGAACGCTCCGCGTCGGTCCGGCGACGGGGCTGCGTCTGACGGATCGCCGGCGGACATCGGGTGCGCGCCGAGGAGTCTCCGGGTCGATCGCTCGCGCCGACAGGAATTTATAGGCGGCCCGCGTGGGTTTGGATCGAATGCGACGGTTACGGCACGCCCGCAGGGACGCCACCCGGTCCGGAGCCGTCGCTGTAGCCATCGTAGGGGTCTGATCCCCTACACCACCACTTCCTCACCGACCCGACGTATCGACGGACGCGCCCGTGCCGGCGACTCGTCGCCAACCGGCGACGGCCCGTCGTCGCGGCCCGCGTCCGGACCGATCGACGCCCGCATCCGAGAGAGACCCACACACCACACACGATGAGCGATTCAGCAACACACCCACGAGAGGACGACCCCGACGCCGAGCAGGCGTCCGATCCGGCCGACGCGGACGGCCCGGACGCGGCGGAGCCGGCCGGCGAGGAGAACCGACCAGACGGCGAGACGAGACAGGTGTCGACCGGCGCGGAGTCGGTCGTCGCCGCCCTCGAGGCCGCGGGCGCGGAGACCGCCTTCGGCGTCCAGGGCGGGGCGATCATGCCGGTGTACGACGCCCTGTACAGCTCCTCGATCCGTCACCTGACGATGGCCCACGAGCAGGGTGCGGCGCACGCCGCAGACGCCTACGGCGTCGTCGCCGGCGAGCCCGGGCTCTGTCTGGCCACGTCCGGCCCCGGCGCGACGAACCTCGTCACCGGCATCGCCGACGCCGACATGGACAGCGACGCGATGTTGGCGCTGACCGGGCAGGTCCCGACGGAGTTCGTCGGCAACGACGCGTTCCAGGAGACCGACACGGTCGGCGTCACCCGCCCGATCACGAAACACAACTACTTCGCCGACGACGCGGACGCCATCGGCGACGTGGTCGGCGAGGCCTTCGAGCTCTCGCGGGTCGGCCGCCCCGGTCCGACGCTCGTCGACCTCCCGAAGAACGTCACCCTCGACGACACCGAGAAGACGCCCGGCCCGGCGGAGGCCCCCGCGGGCACCGATCCGGACCCGCGGGCTCGCGAGGACGCGGTCGAGGCCGCCGCCCGCGCCATCGAGGACGCCGACCGGCCGCTGTGTCTGTTCGGCGGCGGCGTGATCAAGGCGGAGGCGAGCGAGGTCGCGCGGGAGTTCGCGCGCACCCACGAGATCCCCGTGACGACGACGATGCCGGGGATCGGGTCGTTCCCCGAAGACGACGAGCTGTCGCTGTCGTGGGCGGGGATGCACGGGACCGGCTACGCCAACATGGCGATCACCCACACCGACTGCCTGATCGCGGTCGGCACCCGGTTCGACGACCGGCTGACGGGCGGGATCGACACCTTCGCGCCGGAGGCCGAGGTCGTCCACGTCGACATCGACCCGGCGGAGATCTCGAAGAACGTGTACGCCGACTACCCGCTGATCGGCGACGCCGGGACCGTCCTCGAACAGCTGCTCGAGGCGGTTCGCGACGCGCCCGACGCTGACGAGTGGCGCGAGCAGTGTCAGGAGTGGAAGGAGACGTACCCGATGACGTACGCGACGCCCGACGACGAACCTCTGAAGCCGCAGTTCGTCGTCGAGGCGTTCGACGAGGCGACCGACGACGACACCATCGTGACGACCGGCGTCGGCCAACACCAGATGTGGGCCTCCCAGTTCTGGACGTACACGGAGCCCCGAACGTGGGTCTCCTCGCACGGGCTGGGGACGATGGGATACGGCGTCCCGGCCGCGATCGGCGCGCGCGTCGCCGCCGACGCGATGGGCGAGCCCGACCGCGACGTGGTCTGTTTCGACGGCGACGGCTCCTTCCTGATGACGATGCAGGAGCTCTCCGTGGCCGTCCGCGAGGACCTCAACGTCACGTTCGCGGTGCTCAACAACGAGTACATCGGGATGGTGCGCCAGTGGCAGGACGCCTTCTTCGAGGGTCGACACATGGCGTCCGACTACAACTGGATGCCGGAGTTCGACAAGCTCGCCGAGGCGTTCGGCGCGCTCGGGATCCGCGTCGACGGCTACGACGAGGTCGCCCCGGCGGTCGAGGAGGCGCTCGCGTACGACGGCCCCGCGGTGATCGACTTCCACGTCGACCCCGAGGAGAACGTGCTTCCGATGGTCCCGAGCGGCGGAGCGAACGGGCGGTTCGCGCTCACGGAGGACCAGCTATGAGCGGGGAGGACGCGGCCGGCATGCCCGGTCCGGCACCGGACGAGCGCCCCCAGCCGGAGGGACGGCGGAACCTGGAGGGTCACCGGATCGACCCCGTCGTGGAGGCGGAACACGACTCGCGGCGCGCGGTCATCTCCGCGCTGGTCGAGGACGAGCCCGGCGTGCTCGCGCGCGTCTCGGGGCTCGTCTCCCGGCGGCAGTTCAACATCGAGAGCCTGACCGTCGGACCGACGACGGTCGAGGGCCACTCCCGTATCACCATGGTCGTCGAGGAGACGGACCCGGGGATCGACCAGATCGAAAAACAGATGGCGAAGCTGAAGCCCGTTATCTCCGTGGGCGAAGTCTCCGGAAGCGCCGTCACGTCCGAACTCGTCCTGTTGAAGGTCCACGGCGAGGAGCCGGACAAGGTCCACGCCGTCGCGGAGATGTACGACGGCCGGACGCTCGACGCCGGGCCGAAGACGATCACCGTCCAGCTCACCGGCGACGAGTCGAAGATCGACGACGCGATCGACGCGTTCGATCAGTTCGGGATCATCGAGATCGCCCGAACCGGTCAGACCGCGCTCGCGCGGGGGAACATCCCCACCGCGCCAGGAGAGAAACCCGGAACGGCCGGCGAACCGACGACGCCGAACACCCAGTAACCGACAATGACAGAAGACGACACCCAGACGTTCGATTCGACAGTATACTACGACGACGACGCCGACAGCGAGGCGATCGTCCAGAAGACCGTCGCCGTACTCGGCTACGGCTCGCAGGGACACGCGCACGCACAGAACCTCTCCGACAGCGGGGTCGACGTGGTCGTCGGCCTCCGCGAGGAGAGCTCCTCGCGGGAGGCCGCCGAGGGCGACGGGCTCCGCGTCGCGACCCCCGCCGAGGCCGCCGCGGAGGCGGACGTCGTGAGCGTGCTCGTTCCCGACACCGTCCAGCCGGACGTCTACGAGAACGCCATCGAGCCGAACCTGGAGGCCGGCGACACGCTCCAGTTCGCACACGGGTTCAACATCCACTACAACCAGATCCAGCCGCCCGAGGACGTCGACGTGACGATGGTCGCACCGAAGTCGCCGGGCCACCTCGTGCGCCGGAACTACGAGAACGACCAGGGGACGCCCGGCCTGCTCGCGGTGTACCAGGACGCCACCGGCGAGGCCCACGACGAGGGGCTCGCGTACGCGGCCGCGATCGGCTGTACCCGCGCCGGCGTCGTGGAGACGACGTTCCGCGAGGAGACGGAGACGGACCTGTTCGGCGAGCAGGCGGTGCTCTGTGGCGGCGTCACCTCGCTCGTGAAACAGGGGTACGAGACGCTCGTCGACGCCGGCTACTCCCCCGAGATGGCGTACTTCGAGTGCCTCAACGAGCTGAAACTCATCGTCGACCTGATGTACGAGGGCGGCCTCGGCGACATGTGGGACTCGGTCTCGGACACGGCCGAGTACGGCGGGCTCACCAAAGGCGACGTCGTCGTCGACGAACACGCCCGCGAGAACATGGAGGACATCCTCGAGAAGGTCCAGAACGGCCAGTTCGCCCGCGAGTGGATCGCGGAGAACCAGGCCGGTCGACCCTCCTACACCCAGCTCCGTCACGCCGAGAAGAACCACGAGATCGAGGCGGTCGGCGAGGAGCTCCGCGGGCTGTTCGCCTGGCAGGAGACCGAAGAGGAGGAGGAGACGAGCGAGGTGAAGGCCTGATGGGCGGACGCGGCGACGCGAACCGTTCGGCCGAGCCCGCGGGGTCGTCGGGTGATCTCCGATGAGCGAGGGGACGCTGTACGACAAGGTGTGGGACCGTCACAAGGTGACGGCGCTGCCGACCGGACAGGACCAGCTGTTCGTCGGGCTCCACCTCGTCCACGAGGTCACCAGCCCGCAGGCGTTCGGCATGCTGAAGGAGCGTGACCAGGAGGTCGCGTTCCCCGAGCGAACGCACGCGACGGTCGATCACATCGTGCCGACAGGAAACCGCGACCGGCCGTACCGGGACGAGGCCGCGGAGGAGATGATGGCCGAACTCGAGGAGAACGTCCGCGGTTCGGGCATCGACTTCTCCGATCCCGACTCCGGCGACCAGGGGATCGTTCACGTCATCGGACCGGAGCAGGGGCTCACCCAGCCCGGAATGACCATCGTCTGTGGCGACTCGCACACGTCGACACACGGCGCGTTCGGCGCGCTGGCGTTCGGCATCGGGACCTCACAGATCCGCGACGTGCTGGCGACCGGCTGTGTCGCCATGGAGAAACAGAAGGTCCGGAAGATCGAGGTCACGGGCGAGCTCGGCGAGGGCGTCACCGCCAAGGACGTCATCCTGACGATCATCGGGAAGCTCGGGACCGACGGCGGCGTCGGATACGTGTACGAGTACGCCGGCGAGGCCATCGAGGACCTGGGGATGGAGGGACGGATGTCCATCTGTAACATGTCCATCGAGGGCGGCGCCCGCGCGGGCTACGTCAACCCCGACGAGACCACCTACGAGTGGCTGGAAGGGACCGACGCCTTCGCGGACGACCCGGAGGAGTTCGAGCGGCTGAAACCGTACTGGGAGTCGATCCGGACGGACGACGACGCCGAGTACGACGACGTGGTCACCATCGACGGGTCGGCCATCGAGCCGACCGTGACGTGGGGGACCACGCCCGGACAGACCGCGGGGATCACCGAGCCGATCCCGGATCCCGAGGACCTGCCGGAGGAGGACCGCGACACCGCCCGTCGCGCACAGAAACACATGCGCGTCGAGCCGGGCGACACGATGGAGGGCTACGAGATCGACGTGGCGTTCCTCGGGTCGTGTACCAACGCGCGTCTGAAGGACCTCCGCGAGGCCGCGGCGTTCATCAAGGGCCGCGAGGTCGACGACGACGTGCGCGCGATGGTCGTCCCCGGCAGCCAGCGCGTCCGCGACGCCGCCGAGGCCGAGGGGCTCGACGAGATCTTCAAAGACGCCGGCTTCGACTGGCGCGAGCCCGGCTGTTCGATGTGTCTCGGGATGAACGACGACCAGCTGGTGGGCGACGAGGCGAGCGCGTCCTCCTCGAACCGGAACTTCGTCGGTCGACAGGGCTCGAAGGACGGCCGGACCGTCCTGATGAGTCCGATCATGGTCGCGGCCGCGGCGGTGACCGGGGAGGTCACCGACGTGCGCGAGATGGAGGAGGTGGCGACCGTATGAGCTCTCCCGAGTTCAGCGCCGGCGAGGCACCGGCGGAGAAGGTGACCGAGGTCACCGGGACCGGGATACCGGTCCGCGGAAACGACATCGACACCGACCAGATCATCCCCGCCCGCTTCATGAAGGTCGTCACCTTCGACGGGCTGGGACAGTTCGCGTTCTTCGACCAGCGCTTCGACGACGAGGACAACGAGAAGGACCACCCGTTCAACGAGGAGAAGTATCGGGGGGCGAACGTGCTCGTCGTCAACGCGAACTTCGGCTGTGGCTCCTCCCGCGAACACGCCCCGCAGGCGTTGATGCGCTGGGGGATCGACGCCGTCGTCGGCGAGTCGTTCGCGGAGATCTTCGCGGGCAACTGTCTCGCACTCGGTATTCCGACGGTCACCGCCGACCAGGAATCCATCGAGGCGCTACAGGACTACGTCGAGGCGAACCCCGACGCCGAGGTCGACATCGACGTGGCCGCGGAGACGATCACCTACGGCGACACGACGATCGAGGCGACGGTTCACGACGCCCAGCGAAAGGCGCTCGTCGAGGGCGTCTGGGACACCACGGCGCTGATGGGCGCGAACGCGGGGGCGGTCCGCGAGACCGCCCGGTCGCTGCCGTACGTTCCGCCGGAGCACGTTCCGGAGGAGGACGCGTGAGCCACGAGATCGCCGTCATCGAGGGTGACGGGATCGGAACGGAGGTCGTGCCGGCGGCGATCGAGGTGCTCGAGGCGCTCGAGATCGGCTTCGAGTTCGTCTCCGGCGAGGCCGGCGACGCGGTGAAGGAGTCGACCGGCGAGGCGCTCCCCGCGGAGACGTACGACCTGGTCGCCGACGCGGACGCGACGCTGTTCGGCGCGGCCGGCGAGACCGCCGCCGACGTCATCCTCCCGCTGCGCGAGGCGGTGGACTCGTTCGTGAACGTCCGACCCGCGAAGGCGTACCCCGGCGTCGACGCGCTCCGCCCGGAGACGGACGTGGTCTTCCTGCGCGAGAACACCGAGGGCGTCTACGCCGGCCACGAGGACCGGCTCAGCGACGACCTCTCGACGCTGACTCGCGTGGTCACGACCTCGGCCTCCCGCGAGCTCGCCGAGTACGCCTGCGAGTTCGTCGAGGACGGCCGCGGGCCCGCGGGCGACCCCGAGGAGGGGTTCACGGTCGCACACAAGTCGAACGTGATGCGCGAGACCGACGGCCGCTTCCGGGAGGCGGTGCTCGAGGTCGCCGCGGAGCGCGGCGTCGACGCCGACGAGGAGCTGATGGACGCGTTCGCGACGAAGCTCCCGCTGGATCCGAGCCAGTACGGCGTGGTCGTCTGTCCGAACCTCGCGGGCGACGTGCTCTCGGACCTGGCCGCGGGGCTCGTCGGCGGGCTCGGCCTGCTCCCCTCGGCGAACGTCGGCCACGACAACGCGCTCTTCGAGCCGGTCCACGGCACCGCGCCAGACATCGCCGGCGAGGGGGTCGCGAACCCGACGGCGGCGGTCCTCTCCGCGGCCATGCTTCTCGAGTACCTCGGGTACCTGGAGGAGGCCGAGCGGGTCCGGACCGCGGTCGAGTCTGTCCTCTCGGAGGGGCCTCGAACGGGCGATCTCGGCGGCGACGCGACGACCGACGAGGTCACCGCGGCGATCGTCGGCCGACTGTAGGTCGTCGGCCGGTTGTGGGACCGTCGACCGACTGTAGGCTGGTCCGGCCGCGCGGCCCCCGTCACCCGTCGGGGACGCCGCCGCCGAACCACAAGAGACGAAACCCTGCGGCACCTCGGAAGGCGTATGAGCAACTACGCGGTCGCGATGGAAGCAGCCTGGTTGGTCCGTGACGTCGAGGAGACCGACGACGCCATCGGCGTCGCGGTCAGCGAGGCCGGAAAGCGACTCAACGAGACGGACAAGCAGTACGTCGAGGTCGAACCCGGCGTCACCGGCTGTCCCGCCTGCGGCGAGCCGTTCGACGCCGCCTTCCTCGCGGCGAACACGGCGCTCGTCGGGCTCCTTTTGGAGATCGACGTGTTCAACGCCGACAGCGAGGAGCACGCGGAGCGGATCGCGAAAAGCGAGGTCGGCGGCGCGCTCCGGGACGTCCCGCTCGAGGTCATCGACGTGATGGAGACCGAGGCCGACGACGACGAGGAGTCGGACGGGGGCGCTCGCTGAGCGAGTGACCGGCGAAACCTTTTCTAATAACCAGAGGTTATTAGGCGTATGGAGCTCCCGACGCCACAGGACCTGCGCGAACGACGGACGTCGCTCGAACTGACCCAGAGCGCGCTCGCGGACGCCGCGGGCGTCTCACAGCCGCTCATCGCCCGGATCGAGGGTGGCGACGTCGATCCGCGGCTCTCGACGCTGCGGCGGATCGTGAACGCCCTCCAGGAGGCCGAAGGCGAGGTCGTGCGCGCGACGGACCTGATGAACGAGACCGTGATCAGCGTCGCCCCCGACGACGCCGTGAGCGACGCGGTCGACCTGATGGAGCGGGAGGCGTACTCCCAGCTCCCCGTCCTCCAGAACGGCGTGCCCGTCGGCTCGATCAGCCAGGGGGACGTGGTTCACGCGGGCGAGAACGTCGGAGACCACCCGGTCAGCGAGGTGATGAGCGAGTCGTTCCCCACCGTCGCGCCGGGCGCGACCGTCGACGAGGTGCGGAACCTGTTGGACCACTACAAGGCCGTGATGGTGACCGACGGCGGCGAGACGGTCGGGATCATCACCGAGGCCGACATCGCCGCGCACCTGTCGTAGACCGAGTCGGGACCGGCGGCGTTCCGAGTCGTAGCCGATCAGCCGTCGCGGTTCTCCGAGAGGTGCTCCCAGATCTCCGTACAGCCCGCGCCGTCCTTCAGATCCTCGAGATGGTCGCCCTCGTCGTCCGTTTCTTCGGGCGTCGCTCCCGTTTCCGTGTCCGTATCGTCGGGTTCGACCTCCGTCGCCGGGTCGTCCGTCTCCTCCTCATCGACCCCGCCGTCGGTAGATCGCGGTCGAGACCGCTGTCTCCCGGTCATCGTCGGCCGGAGAGCTCGTCGAACAGTTCGGGCGCGACATCGGCGGACGCGTGCTGGCGGTGGTCGTGGCCGCCGTCGGAGTCGCTCGGCCGGTCGACGGCGGTTCGGGGGGTCGGATCGGTCATCGATCCACGCTACGGCCTCTCTGATCATAAGGGAAGCCCCACGAGTAAATCGGACCACTACTCCCCGGTACCGGAACCCATGTCCGGTACTCGTGACGCGGGTATGGGTCCCGATCGACTCGCCGTCGGTCGATCTCTCCGATCCGCTTCGTCCCCAACGCCGTCCCCGCTTGCGAGCACCGCTACCCATTGGGTCCTCGCGTCCGAACCGGGGGTATGACCACTCGCCTGCGCGTGCTCGACGACGGGGCATGGATTTCGGTCGACGACCACCGGGAGATCCGCGTGAGCGAGCTCTGGCGGCTCGACGCGCCCGGTTTCTGCGGCTGCGACCTGGCCGACCTCGTCGTCGAGAACTTCCAGGAGGTCGGCGTCGACGGCTCGCGCGTGGAGACGCGCGTCTACGGACAGTGTATCGAGTGCGGCGAGACCGGCGTCACCGACTGGCTCCCGGTCGGCCGGGTTCGGGGCGGCGAGTTCGTCGAATTCGACCGTTCCTGCGTCCGCCGGACCCGCCGGGAGTAACGGGACGATCGGAGCGTTTTATCCGGCAGTTGTTGCCCCTTCGAGGGGGCACCGGGCAACGTTGACTCCACGGGTCGCCCTATGTGACCGGGGATCCTGTGTCGGGACACGATGCCTACGGACGTAGAGAACTGGAAGTCGGAGGTGTACGGGAACGAGATCCGCGAGCACCTGTTCGAGTTCGCCGAGCGGGGGTTCGACTCGATCCCCGACGACGAGCGGGACGCCTGGTTCGAGCGGTTCAAGTGGTGGGGACTGTACCACCAGCGGAACGGTCAGGAGGGCTACTTCATGATGCGGATCGGGACGCCGAACGGCGTGTTGGAGCCCGGACAGCTCCGCGTCGTCGGCGAGATCGCCGACGAGTACGCGCGCGGACCGGGAACGAACCCGATCTTCGGCGACGCCTACGCCGACTTCACGACTCGCCAGTCGATCCAGCTCCACTGGATCGAGCTGTCGGACGTGCCCGCGATCTTCGAAAAGCTGGAGGAGAACGGCCTCTCCACCCAGCAGGCCTGCGGCGACTCCTGGCGGAACATCGTCGGAAACCCCGTGGCCGGCAAGGACGGCCAGGAGGTGATCGACGCCTGGCCCGTCATCCGCGACCTCAACGAGACGTTCAAAGGGAACGACGACCACGCGAACCTCCCGCGGAAGTGGAAGGTGTCCGTGACCGGCTCCGCGGACGGCTCCGGGCAGGGCGACATCAACGACCTCGCGTTCGAGCCGGCGTACAAGGCGGTTGACGGGAACGGCAGCGGGAGCGACGGGAGCGGCGACGGCGGCGAGGACGCCGTCGGTTTCAACGTCCGCGTCGGCGGCGGGCTCGCGCGCAACGAGCCCCGGTTCGCCCGCGACATCGACGTCTGGGTGCCCCCCGAGCGGGTGTCCGACGTGGCCGGCGGGCTCTCCGCGCTGTTCCGCGACCACGGCGACCGCGAGGACCGCTACAACGCGCGGATCAAGTTCCTCGTCGACGAGTGGGGTCCGGAGCGGGTCCGCGAGACGCTCCAGGCCGACTACGTCGACTTCGAGCTCGAGACCGCCGGTCGCGACGTCCGCGAGGAGTACACCTACAACGCGGGCGAGGGCGAGCGCAACGACCTGGTCGGCGTCCACGACCAGAAGGACGGCCGGAACTTCGTCGGCCTGAACGTCCTCGTCGGGCGGATGGGCGCGGCCGACGTGCTCGAACTCGCCGACCTGGCCGCGGAGTACGGCTCCGGCGAGGTGCGGCTCTCCCAGCGGCAGAACGTGGTCGTGACCGATGTACCCGACGAGGAGTTGGACGACTTCCTCGCCGAGGACCTGCTCGAACACTACTCGCCGTCCCCCTCACCGTTCATGCGCGGCTCGGTCGCGTGTACCGGCACCGAGTTCTGCTCGCTCTCCATCGTCGAGACGAAGAACCGGCAGGTCCGGTTCGCCCGGTGGCTGAAGGAGAACGCCGAGCTTCCCGACGAGGTCGAGGAGTTCCACGTCCACCTCTCCGGCTGTACCGCCTCGTGCGCGCAGCCGCAGATCGCGGACGTGAGCCTCCGCGGGATGAAGACCCGGAAGGACGGCGAGCCGGTGGAGGCGCTCGACGTGGGGCTCGGCGGCGGGCTCGGCGAGGAACCGGGGTTCGCCCGCTGGGTCACCCAGCGCGTGCCCGCCGACGAGGTCCCCGGCGCGATCGCCAACCTGCTCGAGGGCTTCGCCGACGAGCGCGAGGCGGGCGAGTCGTTCCGGGCGTTCGTCGCCCGCCACGACGACGAGGAGCTCGACGCGCTCGTCGATCCCGAGGAGACGGACTACGAGGACCCGATGATGCACAACACGAAGCGCACCTGGTACCCGTACGCCGAGGACGACGCGCTCGACGACGCCCCGCCGGTGCCGGCGGACGACTGAGATGACGGGTGGAGAGCGATGAGCGACCGCCTGCTCCGCGTGAACGCGTACACGACGCTCGACTTCGTGGACGCGAGGGCGCGAGGCCACGACTTCGAGGCGGACGCGCCCGGCGTCGTGAACGTCACCGCGCCGCGGGAGGACCCGGACCACGTCGACCTCCAGATCGAACTCGACGACACGGGGATCGACGACCTCCCCGCCCACGCCGACGAGGTCACGCTCTCGCCGGCGCAGGCGCGAACCCTCGCCGAGGCGCTGGAGTCGGCGGCGGCCCGCGTCGAGGCCGCGAAGGGCGACGCCGACGGCGAGTGAGTCGCGGCGGCGAGAATCACTCACCGATGGCTTGAGCGGTGGCGCGCCTCCGAGCGCCCGAGAGGGCGCGAGGAGCCCGCGAGGGAGTCGACCGTCCGGAGCGAAGCGGAGGACGGTCGGCGAGGTTGGGGAGGCGTGAGGTGCGGTCGCAGTGCTGTGGGGGGACTCAAAGGGGCAGTCGTGAGGACGACGCCCGGTGAAGCAAGCACCGCAACGAAGGAGCGATAGCGACTGAGTGAGGAGCACAGCGAACCGCGCGAGTCGGGCGAGGGCGACCGCAGGGAGCCCTCGGGTGGCGAACGGCGAAGCCGTGAGCCCTCGCGACTGGGGCTTTGATCGTGTGCGCTGCGGTCGTGTTCACTGCGTCGATGACGTACTACCGAACGACTGGAGCTTCCGGCGTCGATCAGTCGACAACGGCGTGGATCCGAACGACGACCGCTCCTTATAGCTCCAGTCCGCGGATCGCGACGCTCCCCTCCTCGCCGTCACCCTCGTCGTCCTCCTCCACCCGTCCGATCACGCGCCCGTCCGTCTCCGCCGCCAGCGACTCGGCGGCCCCGGGATCCAGCGCCGCGACGAACCCGGTCCCCATGTTGAACGTTCGATGCATCTCCTCGTCGGAGACGTTCCCCTCAGACTGGACGAACCCGAAGACGGGCTGGGCGTCGAAGGGGTCGTCCACGACGTAGCGGTGCGCGCCCAGTCGTGTCAGGTTCGTCCACCCGCCGCCGGTGACGTGGGCCGCGGCCCGGACGCCGCGTTCGCGCATGGGGTCAAGCAGGTCGGTGTAGATCCGGGTGGGTTCCAAGAGCGCCTCGCCGAGGGTGTCGTACCCGGCGAACGGGCACGGGTCCGTGTACTCGTGTTCGCGCGTGACGGCCTCGCGCGCGAGCGTCAGCCCGTTGGAGTGGATCCCCGACGACCTCCAGCCGACGAGCGCGTCGCCCGGCTCCGCGTGCCCGTCGAAGACGCCGTCCTTCGCGGCGAGTCCGGCACAGGTCCCCGCGAGGTCGAGCCCGCGGACGACCTCCGGCATCACCGCCGTCTCGCCGCCGACCAGTTCGATGTCGGCCCGCTCCGCGCCCGCGGCGAGGCCCTCGCCGACCTGCTCTGCGAACCCCTCGTCCGGCTCGTCGACCGCGAGGTAGTCGACGAACGCCACCGAGCGGACGCCGGCAGCGACGAGGTCGTTGACGTTCATCGCGATACAGTCGATTCCGACCGTCGAGTAGTCGGCGAGCGCCTCCGCGACGAGCAGCTTCGTCCCGACGCCGTCGGTCGCCAGCGCGAGGTAGCGGTCGCCGATGTCGAGCAGGCCGGCGTAGTCGCCCTCGCCCTCGCCGACCATCCCGACCAGCGCGGCGGTCGCGGCCTCGCTCGCGTCGATGTCGACGCCCGCGTCGGCGTACGTGAGCTCCTCGTCGTCGCCGTCGCCACCAGCGTCGCCGTCCCTTTCGGCCATACGCGTGTCGTGGCGCGCCGGAGCAAAAGGACACCGCTTGTCCGCGAACGCCGGGATCCGCCGGGAACGACGGACGTCGCGGCCGACTCAGAACGGCCCGCCGAAGCCGAGGCCGAGCACGAACACCAGAAGGACCGCGAGGAGCGCCGACGGGACGAACGCGACCGCCCAGACGACGCGGCTCCAGTCCAGCACCGTCCTCCCGTCGAGCGGGCCGTACGGGACGAGGTTGAACGCGGCGAGGAAGACGTTGATCGCGATCCCGCGCTCGCCGACCAGCGCCAGGACCTCACTCCCCAGCAGCGTTCCCGCGTAGAACACGGGCACGAAGAGGACCATGAGAAGCAGGTTGACGACGGGGCCGGCGAGCGCGATCCGCCCGTGTTCGCCCGCGGTGAGCCGCCCGCGGTGGTGGACCGCGCCGGGCGCGGCGAAGATGAACCCGAGCAGGGCGCTCGCCACGGCCAGAAACAGCATGCCGTTGTCCGCGCGGAACTCCGCCACCTGGTCGTAGCGGACGGCGACGACCTTGTGCGCGATCTCGTGGAGGAGGAAGCCGACGCCCGCGGTCGAGAGTCCGACGAGGAGCGGGAGCACCACGCCGGCCGCGACGATCCGGGAGACGCCGGCGCTCCCGCCGACGAAGAAGAGCGTGAACGCCACGCCGAGCGCGAGCCACGCGAGGAGCAGGTCTCTGAGTTCGGTGCCGCTGAAGTAGAGGCCGCCGATCCGGCGGCCGGCGATGTTCGTTGCCATGGTGTCAGGGGGCGATCAGTCCGCGGAGCAGTTCGGCGCTGTTGCGCGCGCCCTGTATCATCAGCCTCGAGACCTCCTCGACGCCGCCGATGTCGCCGAACATCGCCGGCAGGACGTAGACGGCGAAGAGGAAGCTCGCGACGATGCTGCCGACGTTCGTCATCGCGACGACCACGATGAGCTTGAACAGCGGCACGTCGAGCATCTCCCTGACGAGCTCGCCGGGGGGGCGCGTCTCGTCGGCCAGGAGCTCGTTGAGCGTGCCGATGTCGCCGACGTTCACCGTCAGGTGCCGCAACTCGACGTAGCCCGTGAACCAGCCGGGCGCGAGAAGCGGGTTGATCGAGGTCATCCACGCGACCGCGCCGCCGACGCCGGCGGAGGACCACCTCGCGCCGGCGAGCTTCGCGAACCCGAACGCGAAGGCGGCGTTGATCAGGAACCACGCGCCGAACAGCCGGAGCAGGAACCCGTTCCGGACGCCCGCCATCGCGAGCAGGACGAAGAAGGCGACGAACCCGACCGTGATCCCGTAGCCGATCAGCTTCTTCCAGGGGAACCCGCGTCCGGACTCCTCGCCGACCAGGTCCGCCATCGGCGGCAGGCTGTCGGGGTTCGCGAGGTACCCCTCGATCCCCGCCCGGTGGCCCGCGCCGACGACGGCGACCACGTCGCGCCCGGCCTCCCGTAAGGCGACGAGCCGGTGGGCGATGAACGCGTCGCGCTCGTCGATGAGCGCCTCCGCGCCGCCCGGAGAGAACTGTCGGAACTCCTCCATCATCATCGTCACCACGTCGGTGTCCGTGAGCTCCTCGATGTCGATCTCCTCGATCCCGCCGTACTCCGCGTCCTCGTCGGGGCTCGCGAGCCCGAACAGCCCGAGCAGCGCCGCGCCGACGACGCCGACGGACAGCCCGAGCGCGAGCCCGAGCCCGAGGCTCCCGATCGCCCGGACCGTGAGCCCGCCGAGGTACGTCGCGACGAGCCCGTCGGCGACGCCGGAGGCCGCCACGACGAGTCCCGCGAGCGGCCCGATCGCGGCCGCGGCGTACAGCCGGGCGTCGGGCGAGAGCCCGACCTTCCCGACCTGGTCGACGACGAGCGCGGCCGCCACCGCCGCGAGCATCCCCGCGGTCACGCTCGTCAGGAGCGGCTCGGTGACGCCGAAGGAGCCGCCGAAGAGGCCGATCGCGGGCCCGGCGATCACCCCGATCAGGATTCCGGCGACCACCCCGACGACGCGGGAGTCGGTGACGCCGAACGCGAGCCCGCCGACCATCCGGAGCTTCTCGACCAGGGTCATGCGCGCCCAGAACCGCTGGATCGTGGTCTGGATGTCGCGGTCGACCAGCGCGACGTCGATCCCGAGTCGCTCGGCGACGTCGACGGCGGCTTTCATGTCCGCGCCGGGTTCGATGTCGAACCGCTCGCCGAGTTGGGTCTGGACGTACGAGAGCATCCAGTAGGCGAGGAACTGAAAGACCGTGTTCCCGCGCAGCAGGTCGCTCGCGTCGAGGTCGTCGGGGGTCTCCCCCTGCATCTGCCGGTAGCGACCCTCGTCCAGTTCGACGGCGACGACGTCGGGCTCCTCGCGTTCGATCGCCTCCTCGACCTCCTCGACGGAGCGCTCGGAGACGTGTGCGGTGCCGACGACGGTCACCGACCCGGACTCGCGGGCGTCGACGGGGGTGCTCTCGGAGGGGGCCGACGCGACGTCGGCGGGTCCCTCTGGCGTCTCTGTCATCACACCGACGTACTGCGTCACGTCGTTTAGGGTTTGTGAGTCGGTATCGAGCGAGCGCGGAGCCCCGATCCCGCGGTCACCGCCCCGTCCCTCGCCGGCTCGACGCGTCGGTCCCAACAGATTTGTATCCACACCCCGCCCATACCCGGGTATGTCGCGGCTGTTGCCCTCCCTACCGGACGCCGAACCCGACGACCGCGAGCCGCGCGTCGTCGGCGTCGACGACGAGGAAGCCGACGAGCTGCTCGCGGCGCTCGGCTCCGAGACCGCTCGAAACGTCCTCTCGACGCTTCACGAGAAGCCGGCGACGACCTCCGAGCTGGCCGACGAGCTCGACACGTCGCTCCAGAACGTCCAGTATCACCTCTCGAAGCTCACCGACGCGGAGGTCGTCGACGTCATCGACACGACCTACTCGGAGAAGGGTCGCGAGATGAACGTGTACGCGCCCGCCGACGAGCCCCTCGTGTTGTTCGCGGGAAGCGAGGAGCAGTCCTCCGGGATCAAGACGGCGCTGAAGCGGCTGCTCGGCGGCTACGCGCTCCTCGGGCTCGCGGCGTTCGCCGTCCAACGCCTCGCGGCGATGGCGACCCCCGACGCCACGGCCGAGCGGTACACCGCCTCCGGCGGCGACGCCGGAACCGCCGGTACCGGCGGGGGAAACGGCGGGGGCAGCGACGTGGGGATCGCGACGGAGGAACCGGACGCGCCCTCGGCGGAGCCGACGGTGGACGCGGAGGCGAGCGACGGGATCGTCGACGCCGTCGTCGACTCGGCGACCGATCTCCTCGTCGACCCCGCCGCGGCGCTCGGCGAGCCGGGGATCGTCTTCTTCCTGGGAGCCGCGCTCGTGTTCTCGATCGCCTGGCTCTACTGGTACCGCCGGGATCGGGCCGCGGCCTGATCGTCGGCGGAAAGCGATCGAACGCCGGAGACTCCGGCTCCGGCGCGTCGATCGGTGATCGGATCCCGTCGCGCCCGACGACCGGGGACAGCTATTCATGCGGGTGTCACCATTCTCCCGTATGGAACACGAAGCCGAGGTCGTCGGGGTCGGAGCCGGCTCGGCACCCGGCGGCGACGTCCCGGCGGTGGTCCTGGGCGTCCGCGGCGAGTACGTCCCCATCTTCGTCAGCGGCGACCAGGCCCGCTCGATCGGCACCGTCCTCGAGGGCGAACCGTTCGACCGACCGCTCACGCACGACCTCCTCGTGGAGATGCTCACCGAGTTCGGCGGGGCGATAGACCGGGTTCGGATCGACGACCTCGCGGACGGGACCTTCTACGCGAAGGTCGACGCCGAGCGCTACGAGTCGGGCGAGCCGGAGCGGTTCGTCTTCGACGCGCGACCCTCCGACGCGCTGGCGCTGGCCGTCCGCGTCGAGTGCCCCATCGTCGTCTCCGAGGCGGTGATAGACGAGGCGGGACGCCCGCCCGACTCGATCCGCTTCGGCGACGGTCCCCGCGACGACTCGTAGCCGCGGGGGTCGGAGCCGCGGGTTCAAGTGACCACCCGCCCGACCGAGGGTATGAGCGATCCCGACGCGGACTCGCCGGACGCCGGGTCCGACCCGGCAGTCGCCGCGAGCGACGCGACGCTGGCCGACTCCCACACCGAGATGACCGAGATGCTCCTGCCGAACGACACCAACAACCTCGGCCGGGCGCTCGGCGGGGCGGTGTTACACTGGATGGACGTCTGCGGCGCGATAGCGGGCATGCGCTTTTCGAGCCGACAGGTGGTCACGGCGTCGATGGACCACGTCGACTTCATCGCGCCCATCGAGATGGGCGAGGTCGTCGTGATCGAGGGGTACGTCTTCAACACCGGGCGGACGAGCCTCGACGTGAAAGTCGAGGTCCACGCCGAGAACCCGCGGACCGGCGAGGAGCGTCGCACGACCGCCTCGTACTTCACGTTCGTCGCGCTCGACGAGGAGGGTCGACCGACCGAGGTGCCGGACCTCGCGTGCCCGACCGACGCGGAGGAGGCCCTCCGGACGCGCGCCGTCGAGGGACGCCGCGAACAGCTCCGCGAGGTCGTCGAGCGATACGACCTCTAACCGGTGGATCCGGGGGCGTCGGTCCGGACCGTCGCCCCCTCCGCGTCGTACGCGCGGGCCACGCGGTCGATCAGGTCCTCGAGGCTCGCCGCCGCCGAGAGGTGGCTCGAACAGCCGCAGTCGGACGCGCCGAACCCGTCGACCGGTCCCGACGGGAGCCGCGCGGCCACCGCGCACTCGGCGTCGACGCCCGGCGCGTGGACGACGCGGTCGATCCGCGCGTCCGTCTCGCCCAGCAGGTAGTCGACGTGCCAGTGGCGAACGTCGTGGTCGCCGCGGGCGGTCCGGCGGTGGCGTCGGACGCGCGAGAACCCGCCGGAGCCGAGCGCGCTGCCGGTGTACGCGTACGCGCCGGCGGGAAACCCCTGATCGCCGAGCGCGCCGACGGAGACGGTCGCGGAGGACGGGAGGTCGACGAGGAGGGTGTAGGTCCCGCCGACGGCGGCGGCCGGGAGGTCGCGATCGGGTTCGGTCCGCACCGGCTCCGCCCGCGACGACGCGGCCGCGTCCGGGTCGGACACGGTCTCAGGCGGTCGGTTCCGGCGCCTCGCTCGCGGCCGGCCGGAGCGTCTCGACCAGACCGGCGGCCTCGTCGGTGAGGTCGTACTCGTCGTGGAAGTCGTCGGGGTCGCGGTCGCGCCCCGACAGCGCGCCGACGACGCCGGCGATCCGGTCGTAGTTGTCGCGGACGAGCCCGCCGACGATCCCCGGCGTTCCCGCCCGTTCGGCGAGCTCCTCGGCCGCCGACCGCCCGGCGTACACCCTGCGCTCGTCAGGGTCGACGAGCACCATCGCGAACGGCCGCGCGCCGAACTGCGCGTCGAGGAACGGGCCGACGGGGTCGGCCTCCCACGGCACCGCTTCCACGTCGTCGAGCCGGCGGAGCGCGACCGCCGCGATCGAGCAGTACGGGCAGTCGCCGTCGAAGATCAACACCGGCGACCCGGCCACGTCGGTCATGCTCGGTCGTACGGTCCGGACGAACTTAAGCGGTGAACACCGCCGGGAGGGCACCGCCCGTTCGGATCGCCTCGCTCCCGCCCCGACCGCGTTCCGCGCCTCGCCGCCGCGATCCACTGAAGGGGGCGAGTTCCGTACGCGGGGTATGTACTTCCCCGACGCGAACGACTGGGACCGACGCGATCCCGACGCGGTCGGGCTCGACCCGGAGGCGGTCGCGGCCGCGGTGGACTACCACAAACGCAACGGCACGCCGCACGAGCAGGTCAACTACGACTTCGCGGACCACGAGACGTGGGACGAGGCCGAGGGCGAGCACGGTCGGCGGATCGGGCCGCATCCCGTGCGTCGCGGCGGTCCCGCCGGCGTCGTGCTCAAGGACGGGTACCTAGTCGCGGAGTGGGGCGACACTCGCCGCGTCGACCAGACGTTCAGCGTCGCCAAGAGCTTCCTCTCGGCCGTCGCGGGGATCGCCTGGGACCGCGGCGAGATCGACGACGTCGACGACCGCGTCCGTGCGTACGTCGACGACGGCGGGTTCGAGGGCGAGCGAAACCGGGCGATCCGGTGGCGGCACCTGCTCCAACAGACCAGCGAGTGGGAGGGAACGCTCTTCGGCAAGCCCGACGCGGTCGACCGGAACCGCGCGGTCGGGAAGAGCGACGACGCGCTCGACAAGTCGGAGACGCGCCCGCTCCGGGAGCCGGGGACGTTCTGGGAGTACAACGACGTGCGGATCAACCGGCTCGCGTTGTCCCTGCTTCGAACGGTCGGCCGTCCGCTCCCCCGCGTGCTCGCCGAGAACGTCATGCGTCCGATCGGCGCGACCGACACGTGGGAGTGGCACGGGTACCACAACTCGACGGTCGACGTGGACGGGACGACGATGCGCAGCGTCTCCGGCGGCGGCCACTGGGGCGGCGGGCTGTGGATCTCCGCCCGCGACCTCGCTCGGGTCGGGTTGCTGTACCTCAACGACGGGAGCTGGGACGGGAAGCGACTGGTCTCGGAGGCGTGGGTCGATGCCTCGACCGAACCGTGCGACGTCAACGAGAACTACGGCTACCTGTGGTGGCTCAACACGAACCGGGCGCTGTGGCCCAGCGCGCCCGAGTCGGCGTACGCCGCGCTCGGCCACGGGCAGAACACCGTCTGGATCGATCCCGAACACGACCTCGTCGTCGTGCTCCGCTGGCTGAAGTACGATGACGGGGATGACGGTGACGGGTACGACGAGGATGACGGCGACGGGTACGACCAGGACGGCGGCGACGGCCACGACGACGGAACCGACGCACAGCGGGAGCAGGACCGGTTCTACGCGAAACTGCTCGACGGACTCGAGTGAGCCGTCGGGTCGATCGATCGGGCGCTCCGCGGAACGGCCCGGTCAGTCCGCCTGCGCCTCGTCCCGCTCGGCCTCGGCCTCGATCTCGGCGTCCGCCACGACGCCGTGGGAGATCGCGTCGCCGGTGTCGTCGTCGAACAGGTGGATCCGCGCGCGGTCGAGGACGATCTCGACGTCCTCCTCCTCGCTGATGTCGGTCGCGGGATCGACGCTCATCAACAGCCCCTGGCGCTCCTCGAAGTCGGTCATCCCGCCGTCGTCCGACGGGTCGAGGATCGGCTTGAGGTAGACGAAGATCTCGTCGCCCATCGGTTCGAGCACGTCGGTCGTGACGGAGAACGTCCTGCTCGGGTCCGCGGCCTCGGCGCTGTTGTCGGCGAGGTAGAGGTCCTCCGGACGGATGCCGAACTCCACCGCCTCGCCGGACGCCACGCCGTCGATCGCGGCGGTGTCGAAGGAGACGGAGTAGCCGTTCGCGTCGAGGGTGCCGTCGCCGACGGTCGCGTCGACGAAGTTCATCGACGGCGACCCGATGAAGCCGGCGACGAACCGGTTGGCCGGCTGGTTGTAACAGACCAGCGGCGGGGCGATCTGCTGGAGCTCCCCCTTGTTGAGGACGGCGATGCGGTCGGACATCGTCATCGCCTCCGCCTGGTTGTGCGTGACGTAGATGATCGTCGTGTCCAGCTGCTTGTGGAGCCGCTGGAGCTCGGTCCGCATGTTGACGCGGAGCTTGGCGTCGAGGTTCGCCAGCGGCTCGTCCATCAGGAACACGTCCGGGTCACGGACGATCGCCCGCGCGATCGCGACGCGCTGGCGCTGCCCGCCGGACATCTCGCTCGGCATGCGGTCCAACATTCCCTGGAGCCGGACGACCCGCGCCGCCTCCTCGACGCGCTCGTCCATCTCGTCCTGCGGGAAGTTCCGCAGCCGCAGGCCGAAGGAGATGTTGTCGTACACGTCCATGTGCGGGAACAGCGCGATGTTCTGGAACACCATCGCGATCCCGCGGTCCTTCGGCGGGAGGTTCGTCACCTCGCGGTCGCCGATCGTGATCGTCCCCGACGTGGGCTTCGTGAGCCCCGCGACCGTCTCGAGGGTCGTGGACTTCCCGCAGCCCGAGGGACCGACGAGACAGATGAACTCGCCGTCCTTCAGGTCGAGGTTCATGTTGTCGACCGCCGTTACGTCGTCGTACTGTTTCGTGACGTCCGTGAGTTTGACTCGTGCCATGGTTACTCCTTGAGTGCCCCCTGCGTGAGGCCGCTGATGATCTTGTCCTGTGCGACGACGACGAGGATCGCGACCGGGACGATCGCGATCAGGCTCGCCGCCGCCTGAAGGTCGTACCGGACGGTGTACTGCGTCTGGAACGCGATGACGCCGTCGACGACCGGCGCCCACTCCGCGGCGCTGTTGCCGGTCATCAGGAAGGAGAAGAAGAACTCCGTGTACACCGTGATGAAGGTGAGGATGCCGGCGGTCGCGACGCCGGGAGCCGAAAGCGGCATGATCACGCGGAACAGCGCGCCGATCCGCGTCGTTCCCTCGACCCTGGCGGCCTCCTCGAGGCCGTCCGGGATCTGGCCGTAGAACGTCGTCAGGATGAAGATCGCGAGCGGCATGGTGAACGCGCTGAGGGGCGCGACGACCGCGCCGGGCGTCCCGTATATCTCCACCGGGAGGGTGAAGAGGCCGAGCATCGGGACCTGCTGGTTGAACGCCCGGAACAGCGGAATGAAGAGCGTCGCCGGCGGGAAGAAGCTGAGCACCAACAGGGCGAAAAGCAGCGGGGTCTTCCCGCGGAACTGTAGCCGCCCGAACGCGTACCCGGCGAGGCTCGCGACGAGGAGCACGAACACCGTCACCGTGAACGCGTAGAACAGGCTGTTGAACATGAACCGCGCGAACGGCACCTGCTGGAAGACCTGAACGAACGCCGACAGGTCGATCGTCTCCGGGAGGAGCGGGATGTCGGTCTGGCCGGGCGGCGCCATCGCGACGTTGAACAGCCAGTACAGCGGGAAAAGCGAGGTCGTCAACAGGACGCCGCCGAGGAACACCAACATGACGGCGTACGCCTTCTCGGGGTTCCGAATCCAGTCGTCGGCCCACCGCTGGATGGGCGACCGGTTGTCGTCGTCCGACTCCGCTCCCGATTCGTCTCCCGATCCGTCGAACGTTTCCGCGTCCTCGTGGTTGCGTGCGTCGATGCTCATGTTATGCTAACCCCAGGCTCTGGTTGCTCCGCCGGATGAATCCGAGGTACACCATGATGAACAGTCCCACGACGATGGCTATCAGCACGCTCACGGCGGCCGCGGAGCCGTACTGCGTCGCGGAGCCGAACATCATTTGGGTGACGAGACACGTCATCGACGGGACGGTCGAACAGCCGACGGTGGTCGACTCGATGATGCCGTACACCCGGAGCGCGCCCATCGTCCGGAACAGCATCGCGACCATCAACACCGGGAACACCAGCGGGAACGTGATGTAGCGGAACCGCTGCCACCGCGAGGCACCCATCACGTCCGCCACCTCGTACAGGTCCTGGTTGACGCTCTCTAAGCCCGCCAGGATCAGCAGGGCCATGAACGCCGAGGTCTTCCAGATGTCCGCAACCGTCACGATGACGAAGCCGTCGAAGGTCGTGTTGAGGGGGAGACTCGAGAAGATCCCGAGCTGCTGGAGCGGCTCGGTCAACAGGCCGTAGCCGGGCCGGAAAAGCAGGAAGAAGATCATCCCCTGGATGACGATGGGGATCGCCCACGGGAGGATGATGAGCAGGCGGACGAGCCGCCGTCCCTTGTACTCGGCTTTCATCAGCATGGCGTAGAGGAAGCCGAGGAGCGTCTCGCCGGTGACGCTCAACACGGCGAACCCGATCGTCATGAACAGCGCCTGTTCCAGGATCGGCGTCTCGAAGGAGGGGTCGACGAACGCCGCCGGAGCCAGCGCGTTGGTGTTCGTGAGCAGCCGGACGTAGTTTTGAAGCCCGACGAACTCCCCCAGGCTGCCGCTGGCGATCACGTCGGCGAAAAACGACATCCTGATCGCCGAGGCCAGCGGCCAGAACGCGAACAGCAGCAACACGAGGAACCCCGGAGCCAACAACAGGTACGCGTACGCCTGTTCGCTCAGGTTCTCCGTCCACGTCGCGAGCCCCGACAGGACGCCGTCTCCCCCGGCCGCCGTCTCCGTTCTGCCCTGTTCAACTGCCACGGCGCTCGACACCTCCGGTGACTGCCCGCCGTTGTGGTACGAGCATCGCCCGCTCGTTTCTCGTGCGAATATTTATCATTATTGTATATTTCACATGTTCTCCGGCGTTCGCGACCCCGAGAGGCCGGAGGGGCCGGTCAGCCGGCCGTCCCCGTCACGACTGTTCTTCGATGGCCGAGATCTGCTCTTGCATGGCCGTCGCCGCCTCCTGTGGCGTCTGTTCCTGCCGGAGCGCCGCGTTGACCTCGCTGGCGACGATGCTCCGCTGGTTCGGCCACACCGACGTCGTCGGCCGCGGGATCAGGTTCTCCGCCGAGTACTGGAGCGCCTCGAAGTACGGCCCGTACGTGTCGCTCTCCTCGACGTAGCTGAACAGCTCCGGCTTGGGCGGCATGTAGTTCGCCGTGTCGAACTGGTGTTGGAGCACCGAGTCCTCCCACCACGCCTTGATCACTTCCTTCGCGGACGCCATGTTGTCGGTGTAGGGGTTCATCGACATGATCCAGCCGCCCTGCGCGTGCCAGGAGCCGTTCGGGCCCGCGGGCAGCGGCATCACGCCGAGCTCCATGTCCGTGTCCTCGAAGGCGGTCACCGCCCCGCCGATGGAGTAGGTCCAGTTGCGCTGCGTGACCGCGCTCCCGCTCTCGAAGGTGGACTTCGTGTCGGGTTCGATCCAGCCGGCCACTTCCTGCGGCGAGACGCCCTGGATGTCCATCGGGGCGCTGCCCGTGCCGTGGATGATGTCCACCGCGGCCTCGATCCCGTCGATCGACTCCTCCGTGTCGAGGGTGACGGGACGGTCGCCGACCGGCCCGAAGAGGTTCTCCTGGCCGCCGAAGAACGCGCCGCCCATGCTCGTGAGGAACTCGTTGAACGTACAACACGACAGGCCGGCGTAGTTGTTCCCCTGCCAGAGGTGGCCGTACTCCACGTCCGAGGTCTGCGCCTCGGAGACGATCGACGAGAACTCCGCCCACGTCGGCGGGTCGCTCCGCCACGTCTCGAAGTCCGAGTCGCCGTAGCCCGCGTCCCGCAACAGGTCCTTCCGGTAGGTGATGACCGGGTAGTCCGGGAAGACCGGAACCGAGTACAGGTCGCCCGTCTCGGGGTGGGTCCCCGTGTCGATCATCGACTGGACGCCCTCCTCCCTGACGCGGGCGATGAACTCCTCGTCCATCTCCTCCTCGAGGTTGACCAGGTCGCCGCGGACGATGAACGGGATCGTCCACCCGTTGTCAGTCAACACCAGGTCCGGGTCCGACTCCTCGGCGTTGATCGCGGTCCGGAGCTGCTGTTGCTTGCTGCCGGTGTCCTGTGGCGGCACGGTCATCTCGATCGTGATCGAGTCGGGCACGCCCGCCTCGTGGAGCGCCTCCACTATCCCGGAGTCGACGAACGCGGATCCGGAGAAGACCGTGACCGTCCCGCCGATCTCGTCGCCCGACGACCCCGTCGTCGAGCCGTCGGAGCCACCGCCGCCACCCCCGGCACAGCCCGCCAGGCCGGCGGCCCCCACCGCGCCGGCGGTCGTGAGATAGCGTCGTCTCGAGACACCACTTCCAGTGCTGTCGTCTGACATACCGCGACAGTAAGGAACGATCATTAATATAAGTGTGGGTATTTACAACGGGTGGTGTAAACGAGTATATCCGTGGCCGTCGGACGCGAGTTCGGAACGCAGATCCCGTGATACGGTCGAAAACGCGGATTCTCTTCGAGATGAGAGGAGACGACCGCCGACGCACGCGTTCCGGGCGTGCGGGACCCGCGCGTTCGGGCGTGCGGGACCGTGGACGGCGCGCGCAGTCACGCCGGTCACCGTCGTCGAGTCGGTCACCGTCGTCCAGTCAGGCACCGCCGTCGTCGCCGCTCGCGAGAGAACGAATCGGTCCTTCTGCCGCGCCCGTTCGAAAAAAGCGTGTCGTCGGAAGTCGGAATCGGTTGGATTCCGGCTCCGATCAGTGCGAGTGGCCGAGCGCGTCCTCGAGCGACTGGCCGAACCGCTCCTCGAAGAGCTCCTCCGCGGTCTCGTTCATCTCGGCGATGTCGTCGGGGACGCCGCCCTCGCTGTGGTGCGCGATGACGTGCGCCTGCTGTGCCATCGCCTGGACGATCACGTCGGTGACGACGCGGGTCGACGGCTCGCCCTGCTCGCTGAGCACGTCGACGAGGCCGGCGGGCAGTTCGAACGACTCCTCCTCGCCGTCGGGTCCGGTGACGGTGTAGGTTTCCGTGTCTCCCATACCCGCCACTCGCGGTCGGGACATAAGGGTCTGTGGAAACCGTGTTCGGGGCGCGCACGGCCGATCGGACGACGCGTGGGTCGTCGGACCGTGACGGCGAGCCGGGCTCACCCGTGGGCGGAGATCGCCCGGACGGAGAAGCCGGAGGCGGCGACCGCGAGGAGGTAGATCGCGATCGCGACGACCACGATCGACCCGCCGGAGGGGAGCTCGCCGCCGATCGCGACCGCGAACCCGCCGATCACCGACAGCTGGCCGAAGATCACGGAGAGGTACGTCGTCTCCCGGAAGCTCCGGGCGATCTGGGAGGCCGCGGCGACGGGAACAACGAGCATCGCGGCGACTAAGATCACGCCAAGCACCTGCATCGCGCCGACGACGACCACGGCGGTCAACACCACGAGCAGCGTGTTGTAGCCGGTCACGTTCAGCCGCGCGACGCGGGCCGCCTGCTCGTCGAAGGTGATGAAGAGCAGCTGTTTGTACGTGGCCGCGACCGCGACGACGACGACGACGGAGAGGGCGGCCATCAGCCGCGCGCCCTCGACGGTCACCACACCGAGGTTGCCGAAGAGGTACCCCTCGATGGCGATCCCGGTGAGTCCGCGGCCGTAGCTGACGATCAGCGTCCCGACCGCGAAGCTCCCCGAGAGCATGATCGCGATGGGCACGTCGCCGTAGGCGTCCGTGCGCTCCGTGAGCCACTGGACGCCGAGCGCGCCGACGATCCCGACGACGAGCGCGACGAGCAGCAGCGGACCCTCCCACCCGGTGACCGCGTTCACGAGGAAGCCGAGCGCGACGCCGGCGAAGGCCGTGTGCGCGAGCGTCTCGCCGATGAGCGCCATCTCCCGGTGGACGAGGAACGTCCCGACGAGCGGGGCGACCACGCCGACGAGCACGCCGGTCGCCATCGACTGCCACATGAACGGGTGTCTGAACACGTTGGTCCCGAACGCGGCGTCCATCCCGCGCCCGATCGCGCGGAAGCCGGCGTACAGCTCGCCCGCGACGGGGAGGTCCTGCGCCCAGTACAGCAGCACGAACCCGATCATGGCGGCCGCGAGGAGGGCCGTGGCGGCCACGCCCGCGAGTTCGACCAGACGGCGGCGACCGCGCGTCGGGGCGGTCGCGTCGTCCGTCGCCGCCGCGTCGGTCGTCGCCTCCGAGCCCTCGCCGGTCATGGGTGGTGGTGATGGACGACCTGCCCGGTCGCGCCGTAGGCGTCCTCGAGGGCGTCGCTCTCGACGAACGACTCGGTGTCGCCGTGGTGGTACAGTTCGGTGTTGATACACGCCACGCGGTCGGCGCGGTCGGTGACGACGCCGATGTCGTGTTCGATCAACACGATCGTGATGCCGTCGTCGTTGAGCCGGTCGAGGAGCGCGTAGAAGGCGTCCCGGGACTCGGCGTCGACGCCGACGGTCGGCTCGTCGAGCGCGAGCAGGTCCGCCTCGCTCGCGAGGGCGCGAGCGATGTACGCGCGCTGGCGCTGGCCGCCGGAGAGCTCGTTCATCAGTCGGTCCGCGAGGTCGACGATGCCGACCGTCTCCATCGCGGCCGCGACCGCCTCCCGGTCCGCCTCGCCGAGCCGGCCGTGGCCGACGTGGGCGAACCGCCCCATCGTGACGCACTCGCGGACGGTGACCGGCATCGCGCCGCCGCGGTTCGTCGCCTGCTGGGAGACGTAGCCGATCCGGCTCCCGTCGTCGACCTCGTCTATCGGCCGGTCGAACAGCCGGACCGTCCCCTCGTCGGGAGTATGGAGGCCCAGCATGAGGTGGAGGAGCGTGGTCTTTCCGGAGCCGTTCGGCCCGACGAGCCCCAGGAAGTCGCCGGCCTCGACCGTCAGCGAGACGTCTCTCACGGCGACGGTGTCGCCGTACGCGAACGTCACGTCCTCGAGTTCGATGACCGGGTCCACTGTGTGCCCCGACGTTGCGTCCGCCGAAGGTTTAGCTCTTCCATTCGGGGCGAGGACCCGATCGGCCCCGACGACCTGATCCGTCTCCATCACTCCGCGCCGAGCGCGCGCCCGAAGGCGGGGACGTTGACCTCGAGCATCTGCTCGCGGTAGCCGTACCCCGCCTCGTTCCACTCCCGCGTCGACCCGCCCGCCGGCGTCACCGCCATCGTCTCCGTCGCGCCGCTGTTCTCGACGATCGTCTCCGCGAGGTTCGTCGACGCGAACCGGTCGTACAACACCACGTCGATGTCGTTGTCGTCGACGACCGCGATGGTGTCCGCGATGTCGCTGCCGCTCGGCTCGTTCTGTGGCGACACGCCGACCGGCGAGTGGATCTCGAAGCCGTACCGCTCGGCGAGGTACTGGAAGGAGTCGTGGCCCGCGAGGACGACCACGTCGCGCTCGGCGGCCTCGACGGTGGAGGCGAACGCCTCGTCGACCTCGTCGAGTTCGGCGTTGTACGCCTCGGCGTTGGCGGCGTAGTCGTCCGCGTTGTCCGGGTCCGCCTCGCCCAGTCCGGCCGCGATCGTGTCGACGACCTCCCCTGCGAGGACCGGGTCGACCCAGACGTGCGGGTCGATCTCGCCCTCGTGGCCGTGTCCGTCCTCGCCCTCGCCCTCTTCCCCGTCGTGTGAATCGCCTTCCCCCTCGCCCGCGTGCTCGTCTTCGTGTTCCCCTCGTGTGACTCCCGGCCGTGGTCCCACGCGAGCAGCTGGTCGTCGAGACCGTCCAGGCCGTCGATGACCGCCACCCCCTCGTAGTCGGACTCGAGCGTCGACGCGATGTCCTGCGCCCAGGTGAACTCCGGAGTGTCGAAGTAGACGAACGCGTCGCTCGCGGCCACGTCGGTCGCCAGGGTCCCGCTCGGCTCCCACCCGTGTCCGAGCTGTCCCACGTCGACCGGGTTGGTGAACGTCGCGTGGTCGCCCGCGACCCGGTTCGACCAGTCGTAGAGGGGAAAGAACATCGCGTAGCCGGAGTCGAGCCCGCCGACCCCCCCGCCGGTTCCGTCTCCCGACCCGGATCCGCCGCCCGCACCGGCACAGCCGGCGAGCGACCCGGCGACGGCCGCCCCGAGGAGCCCCGCGCTCCGCCGCACCACCGATCTTCGCGTGTCGTCCATACCGATCGAAACGGCCGATTAACACAAAAGAGTTGTTATTTCATAAGTTAGAATTAATAACTCGGATCGGCTGGGGACCGTCGAGTTAACAACGCCGGAGCGGTCGCGCCCGTCACGCCTCGTCGAACGCCCGACGGAGGGCGTTCACGCGGGCTTCCCACGTCTCCCGCGAGAGACGCGCCTCGGGCGCGAACGTCTCGTAGGCGTGGTACGCGCCCGGCCAGAGGTGGAACTCCGTTTCGACCCCGCCGGCGAGCAGCCGCTCCGCGTAGGCCCGCGTCTCGTCGCGGAAGACGTCGTGGGTCCCGATGTCGAGGTACGTCGGCGGCAGCCCCGAGAGGTTCTCGACCCTCCCCGGCGCGGCGTACGGCGGGAGGTCGTCCGCACCGCTCAGGTCACCGAGGTACGCCTCCCAGGCCCGAACGTTCATCTCCCGGTCCCAGATGCCGATGTCGGTCACCTGCTCGCTCGACTCGGTGGCGTTCCGGTCGTCGAGCATCGGGTAGATCAGGTGTTGGTGACACAGGTCCGGCCCGTCCTCGTCGCGCGCGCGGAGCGCCACCGCGGCCGAGAGTCCGCCGCCCGCGCTCTGTCCGCCGATCGCGATCCGGGAGTCGTCCACGTCGAAGTCCGCGGCGTTTCCCGCGACCCACTCGAGCCCGGCGTAGCAGTCGTCGACGGGGGCCGGATACGGGTGTTCGGGCGCGAGCCGGTAGTCGACCGAGACCACGACGCAGCCGACCTCGTCGACGAGCCGTTCACAGGTGGGGTCGTCCTGGTCCAGATCGCCCAACACCATGCCGCCGCCGTGGATCCAGTAGACACACGGCAGCGGTCCCTCCGCGTCGACGGGGCGATAGACGCGGAGCGGGAGGTCCTCATCTCCCGGTCCGGGGACGGTCAGGTCCTCGGATTCGACACCCGGCCGTTCCGGCATCTCGGCCAGCATCGTCTCCAGCAACTGCGTCATGCGCTCGCGCGTGGCGGGCAGGTCGTCGAAGTCGACGACGTTCGCGAGCAGGAACTCGTCCGGGATCTCCTCGAGGGCGGCCGCCAGCTCCGGATCCATCGGCGGTAGGTCTCGTGCCATGGTACCGATCGGCTCGCTGACGCGATAAACGTCGGGATCGATCGGGTAGGTTGCCGCTACGGATCGGTCGGGTCACGGCTCGATCGGAAACGACTCCCCGGCCTACGACTCCGTCAGGTCCACCACCGTCGCGTCCGCCAGGTCGGCGAGTCGGTCGGGGTCGATCGGAAACACCGCGCTCGGGGTTCCCGCCGCCGCGTACACCGTCTCGAACGTCCCGAGCGTCGGGTCCATCACGGTCGGGACCGACTCGTCGTGGCAGATCGGCGGGACGCCGCCGATGCTCCAGCCGACGACCTCGCGGATCCGCTCGGGGTCGCCCATCGAGGCGGACGACGCGCCGAAGTGCTCGGCGACGGCGTCCAGATCGAGGCGGTTCGCGCCGCTCGTGACCGCGGCGACGAGGTCGGCGTGATCGCCGCCCGAAAGCGAGACGACGATGGTCGAGGCGATCGCCGCGGTCTCACAGCCCACCGCGTCCGCCGCGGCCGCCGCCGTCTTCGTGCCGGCGTCGAACTCCAGGACCTCGAGGTCCACGCCGTACCGGTCGTTCGCCCGCTCCGCGAACTCCGAGGCTCGCTGATGCATGCCGGATCCCGCGCGGTCGCGCGGTATCAACCCTCGGGATGCGGTGAACGTCGGACGATCCCGAAGGCGTCACCGCGAGCGTCACCTCACCGCGTCCGCGACCTCACCGCGTCCGCAACTCGTTCTTGTCCTTGATGACGCGGGCGTCGCCCTCCCCGGAGGTGACCTCGTTGACGAGGTCGTAGAGGTCGTTCTGGAGCCCGGCGGGGAAGGTGAGCACGCCGACCCACGAGCCGTCGTTCTGCCACTCCTCGCGCTCGAGGTCGCCGAACTCCCGTATCTGTGCCTGTCCGGAGCCCGCGTAGTCCGCGGGGAGTTGGACCGCCATCGTCACCTCCTCGAACCGGATGGGGATGACGGGGCGGAGCGCCTCGAGCGCGTCGTCGACCTGGTTCTCGACCGGCTCCATCGGGTCGATCTGGAAGCCCGCCTCCTCCAGCGCGCGCTCGATCCGCTCCGGCGGGTGCGGCGAGTCGTCCATCTGCGGGTTCACGGCGTTTCGCGTGATCGTGTTCACGAGCTGTCTGTGCTTTCGCTCCTGCATCTCCTCTCGCTGCTCGGCCGTGATCTGGATCTCGCCGCGCTCGACCACCTGCGGGATGATCTCCAGCGAGTCCGTCGTCCCGAAGACGGTCTCTAAGTCCTCCTCCGCGGGCCTGTCGCCCCGCGAGGCGTTCTCGAAGACGTCCTCGGCGGCGATCACCTCCTCCAGGTCGCCCTCGAACTCGCCGCGTTTCATCGCCAGCGCGGCGTCCGGGTCGATGAGGACCTCGAACCGCTCCCCGTGTGACTCCAGCCTGGCGGTCACCGCCTCGTCGAGTGATATCATACGTGACGCTACTACCCCCGCGGTAAAAAGCCTCCCGCGGCGCAGCCGGCGGCGCCGGTCCACGAGGGTCCGCCCGGTGGCTTCACACTAGTTATCACATATATTTATTATATTTGAAGCGTATTCTGCCGGATGGCACCGAAGACGGCGCATCGAGGACTCGAACCGAACGACGAGAACGAACGCGGGTGGCGACCGTGAGCGATCCGGACCTCACGGACCTCGACGGCGTCGGCGAGAAGCGGGCCGAACTCCTGCGTCGCCGCGGGTACGCGACCGTCGAGTCGGTGGTGGACGCCACCCTCGACGACCTCGTCGAGATCGACGGCATCGGACCGGCGACGGCGACCGACCTCCTCGCGTCCGCGGTGCGGCTGCTGGACACGAGCGAGCCCACGGCGGAGACGCCGCGCGTCTCGCGCGTCGGGACCACGTTCCCCCGTTTCGAGCCGGTGACGACGTTCCCGAAACCGCGGATTCCGTTCGCGCGGCCGACCCGAACTCCGCCGACCGTCGAGTCCGGATCGGACCGGAAACCTGCCGACTACGACGCCTCACGGCCGCCGGACGACATCATTTCGCGACCGCCGGACGACGAGCGCCGACGCGGCGAGAGACGACGGCGGGCCGGCAGCGAGGCGGCGGTCGGCGACGCCGGGACCACGCTCGAGCTCGCGGGCCACCTGCTGGGTCGGGAGGCTGACCGACGGGGGCGCGTCGGGCATACCCCGATCGATCCCTCGGCGGTCGACGTGAACGTCACCGTCAGGTTCGCGCCCGCGTCCCGGTTCGACGTCGACGCCGCGGCGACGCTCGCGGAAGCGGGCGTTCCGGCGGCGGCGCTGAAGGCGCTCCCGAAGTTCGAGGACCGCGTTCTCGAACGGCTCGAGGAGGACCCGTCGTTCGCCGCCGACGTCGTGGCGTCGCCCGACCTCGTGAGCGAGGCGCTCGATGACGGCGACCCGCTCTCGGACCTGTTCGCGTCGTCCGCCGGCTCTCCGCGGCGACGCCGTGACGTCGGACTCGCGCCGGTCGGCCTCGCCTCGCTGCGCGTCGGGACCGCCGACGGCCCGGGGGGTGAGTGACCGATGCGAACGCCGTACGAAACCGGCGGCTACGACCTGGTCGTTCAGGTGTCCGAGCGGGAGTACAACGACCAGCTCGCGGCGCTGTACGCCGCGGGATCCGACGTGTTTCCGCCGCAGCTCCGCCGCACGTTCGACGCGCCCGTCGCCGGCGAGGCCAACTTCCTCTTCGACACCCCGTGGATGGCCTTCGAACGGGACCCCCAGACGCGCCGGGAGGTCGCGCGGTACGATTGGGGGGTCACGGACGCGCAACTCGCCACGACGGGCGACCGGATCACGATGTGTCTGCCGTTCAGCGAGTCCTTCGTCGCGATCGACGACGGAGCGACGGTGCGCGACCTCGACGGGACGATCCTCGTCCAGGAGTCGGTCGCCGTCCGGACGCCGCCGGCCGACGACGACGCCCGCGAGGTGGGGCTGGCCTTCGACGGCGGCGTCGACCGCATCGAGGTCGGGTTCACGCCCGAGACGGTCGGACGGCTGAACGACGCCAGCCCGTTCCTCGAGGCGGTGCTCAGGGCGGTCATCCAGGACGAGGTGACGGAGCTGTTGACGACCGACGTGCGGTGGGTCCCGCTCTCCCCGCAGCCGATCCCGCTCGGCGACGACGACGACCCGACGGAGCCGATCGACGTGGAGACAACCCTTCTCCGGACGGGCGAGGACGCGATCGCGTTCCTCCTCCCGACTCGGGCCGCGACCGAGGGGGACGCGGCCGCCGTGGCGGCGGCGAGCACGACCCCGGAGACGCCGGTGGTCGTGCTCGTCGACGGCGAGACGCTGCTCGGGGACGTCGTCTGTCCCTCGCTCTCCGAGTCGCTCGACGCCCCCGACGGGGCCTTCGCCCGGCCGTGTCGGCTCACGCGCCCCGTGCCGCTCGACGTCTCGAACGAGGAGGAGATCGACCGGCTCGCCGTGACCGACCTCGAGGCCCGGATCGCGGACGGACACATCGCGGTTACCGGGGCGTTCGAGGGCGACGGCTCGGCGGAGGGGTTCCCGTTCGACGTGGACGGGGACTTCCGGATCCGGGTGTACCTGGAGATCGACGACGGGGCGGTCGACCTCCGCGTCGAGATGGACGACCCGAACGTCAACGTCGACTTCCCGTGGTACGTCACGCTCGCGGCGCTCGCCCTCGGCGCGATCACGGGCGGTATCGCCGGCGTGATCCTCGCGACCGTCGCCCTCGTCGTCGCCGACGCGATCGCGGACGGCGTCGCGAAGAGCATCGGGAAGGACGTGTTCGCGGAGCGACTCGCCGACGTCGATGACCTCTCGATCCCGATCGGGCCGGCCGCGGACGGGTTCGAGCTCACCGAGCTCGACCTGACGCCCGACGCGCTCGCGATCGGGGGGCGGCCGGTGACGGACGCGGCGCTCCCGGTCGTCGCGCGGTCGGCGCGGCAGCCGCTCGCGCCCGGAGCCGCGATCGACCTCGACACGGGGACGGTCCGGGCGGGCGTCTTCGAGGGCGCGGACCTCTCGTGGGGGACCGGCCCGAACGGTCCCGGCCTGTACGCCCGCTCCGCCGCCGTGATGGCTCCGCTCGCCGGCTCCGCCTTCGACGGCCTCACCGTGGTCGACCTCGAGCAGGCGGAGTACGAGTCCGCGGCCTTTCGGCGCCATCTCCCCGCCTCGCGGGTGCCACGGCGGACGCGGCTGTTCGGCGTCGAGTTCGGCGGCACGGTCGTGATCGCGGTCCAGACGAGCGAGAACCGCTACGCGAAGGTCCGCTGTTCGCGGCGCGACGGTCGGCTCCGGCTCGAGTACGTCACCTACGGGCGGCCGACCCCGGAGGTCACGATCGAGGAGCTGTCGCGCGTCACCGACTCCCGCGAGATCGAGCGCGGCACGGAGTCGTGGCCCGTCGTGAGCTGTTTCCCCTCCTTCGAGTTCGGCGGGGAGCGCGTCGGCGGCGGCCTCGAAGTGGAGGACCGATCGGAGGAGTACACGATCGACGAGGTGGCCTATCGGATCACCGCCACGGCTCGCACGCGGCTTCTCGCCTCGCCGCTCGCGGGCCACGAGTGGACGTTCGCGGGGCGACCGCTCGACGGCCGGGGTTCGTTCGCCCACGAGGGCGCGACCGTCACGTACGACGTGGCGGGCGCGACCTGCGTCCTCGAGACCGAACGGGGTGCGGGGCTCTCGGGGCACCTCTCGGTGACGGTCGCCGACGACCGCGGGCTCACGGTCGCCGACCGCGAGTGGCTCGCGTACCCCGCGACGCGAAAGACCGGCGGGATCCCGCCGGGGGCCGTCCGGGAGGCGAGCGACGAGATAGCGCGCTGTGCCGGTCCGCCGCGACGGTTCCCGCCGGACGGCCCGGGCGGGTTCGGCGGCCCGGGCGCGGACCCGGACCCGATCCCCCCGTGGGCGCTGGACGAACTCACCCAGCCCGGCCGGCTCGCCGGGGAGGTCGGGACGGACCCCGAGGTGCTCGACCGTCTCCTCGGGGAACTCGCGACGACGGACGGACGGACGACCCCGCGGACGGGGGGTCACGACCGCGTCGGCCCCGGAGAGCCGGCGATCGATCCCGCCCGACCCGCCGTCCGCCTCGACCGCGGCCGCCTCGACGAACTCGCGCTCGACGAGCGGTCGCTCCGGGCCGCGCTCGAGCGCGGCGGGCTCTCGGTGACCGATCCGGACCGGATGTGACCGGTCCGCCGGGACGGACCCCGCGTCTCACGGGTGCGGGCCCGGCGTCGACGTGACCGGGACGGGACGCTACTCCCACTCCTCGCGACACGCCTCGCTACAGAAGTGTCGTCGCTCGACCACATCGTCCTCGACCCACGTCACCGTCCGCCTCTCGACGCCGAGCGCGGGCTCCCCGCAGGACGCACACCGGGGCGCGGACTCCTCGTCCTCCTCGCCGAGATCGGATGTCGGATCCACCATACCCGCCCGTGGGCTCGCGGCCACTTGAACCCGCGAAGCGCGGCAGTTCTGGCCGGGCGGCGGTCGTCGCTCCGTGCTCACTCCGCGCCGACGGTCGGGTGCGCCACGTCGAGTTCGACGTTCGCGTCCGGGTCGTCGATCGCCCGTTCGCGGCCGTCGGGCCAGCGCACGACGACGCGTTCCGGCTTCGCGTCCCCGAGTCCGAAGTGCGCGATCGGCTCCGTCTGGCAGAGGTAGCCGCCGCCGGCGTCGATCACGCGCCGCTGGGTTCCGCCGCCCGCGACGCGGAGCCGCACGGTCGCCCCGCGTGCCGGCGCGCCCTGCGGCGTCGTCGGACGGACGCGGAGCCAGCCGTTGTCGGCCGCGCCGGGCGCGGCGTACACCGAGATCGGCTGGGCCGCGACCTCCCCGTGGACGACGACGAGCTCGAGGACGCCGTCGCCGTCGAGGTCGGCGGCGACCGCGCCCGTGCCGAACCCCGTCGGCTCGGCCGCCGCGCCGACGTCGCCGGGGACCCAGCGGGGTTCGGTCGCGTCGCCGTCGTCGGCACCGGCGGACCCCGCTCGGCCCCCCCGACCGTCCGCGACCGGGTCGACCCGCTCGAACAGCCGGCTGGCCTCGCCGAAGCCGTTACAGAACAGCTCCTGTCTCCCGTCGTTGTCGAAGTCGGCGGCGACCACTGACCGGACGCCCTCCGCCGCGCGAAGCGCCGACGGGGCGACGTCGCGGTACCGTCCCTCGGCGTCGGCCCTGAGCAGCCGGCTGTGACCCTCCCAGTTGCCGACCGCGAGCGCGAACGACCCGCCCTCGTCGACCAGCGCGACGCCGCGCGCGTCGCCCGCGGGGTCGGCGAGGTCGGGCCCGCCGTCGACCGCCTCGTAGTGGCCCCCCTCGTTGCGGAACAGCCGGTTCGGTCCGGCCTCGACGCCGACGAACAGGTCGGTTCCCTCCGAACAGAGCGGGCCGGGCAGCAGCGACCGGCAGCCGTCCTCGACCGCCAGCCCGACCGCGTCGGCCATGTCGGAGGCCTCGCCGTCGTCGCCGAGCTCGTAGAACGCGAGCGGCGCGCCGTAGCTGGCGACGGCGACGCCGTAGCGGCCGGTCCCGAGGCGGTCGAGCGCGGCGACGGAGCGGCCGGCCCGGAAGTTGAGCCGGTCGGCGTTGACGGGCAGCGCGAAGGTGTCGGTCCACCGGTAGGCCTCCGCCTCCAGCCGGTCGAGGAGGAGGTCGGAGTCGCCGGCGACGCCGACGCTGTTGGCGCAGTTGTGGACGTATATCTCCTCGCAGCCGTCGGCGTCGACGTCGGCCGCGCACACGCCCATCGCGTGTCTGTCGCCGTCGGCGACGATGCCGCAGGCGGTGTCGGAAAACCTCGCCGGTCCGCCGTCCTCGCGGGCGTACAGCCGGTTCGGCTCCCCGTATCCGGCGACGAAGACCAGCGGCCCGTCCCGACCGGGCGTCACGGCGACGCCGTACCCGCGAACCGGGTCGGCGTCGGCGAGCAGATCGGAACGGTCCGCGAACATGACCGCCCGTCACCGCCCAGGGGTAATGAACGCACGGGTTGGAGCCGCCGCCGAAGCGGTCGGTCGATCGCTCGGTCCCGCCGCGGCGTCACCCAGCCGGAGTCGACAGGTTTCGCCTGATGTACCGAGTGATGGCGCGGAGTCGGTCCGGGTCGAACGTCCAGACCCCGTGCCAGACCCGCGGCTCCGTCTCCACCGCCAGCAGGGCGACCCCGCCGTTGACCCCGCGGTCGAGGTCGGTCTCCGCGTCCACGGCCGCCGGGCCGCCCGGCGGGTCGAACACGACGAACCAGCTGTCCGTGAAGTCGCTGGAGCGGCCGCCGTGGATCGTGGCCTCGAGCCCGGTCGGCGGGTCGTCGGGCACGCCGTAGAGGTGGGCGTCGACCCCGCCGTCGGCGAGGCGGTCGTACACGCGCCGCGTGCCCAGCTCGTCCTCCAGCCGCGAGAGCCGCTGGAACGACGACCGGAGCGTCCCGCCGCCGGCCGCCAGGGCGGTGCGCTCGATGAACCGCGAGATGGTGATCAAAAGCAGCTTCTGCCGGTTCGACTCGGGATAGCCGCGCAGGGTGAACACCGTGTCGTCGAGCCCGGTTATCACCGACGGCAACTCGAGGTCGCCGGGCGCGCGCGTCCCGGTGATGTACAGGTCGGAGTTCACGAACAGGATCGCGTCGCCGAGCTCCTCGAGCGTCGACCCCGCGAGGACCTCGTCGCCCTCGAGGAGCAACACGAGGTTCTCGGCGTCCGCGAGGCGGTCCCCGTCGAACGGCACCGCGTCGTGGTCGCGGAGCACGGCCGCGTCGAGGGGATGGTCGGCGATCCCGGCGGAGGCGGCGTCGACGGCGGCGTCGAGGCCGGGCGCGACGGACCCGTTCGTCTCGTTCGCGCTCCGCTCGGTCACGCGGACGGCGTCGTCGCCGAACGTGTCGACGAGCATGTCCTGGACCGGGTCCGGGTCGGTTCGATTGACGACGACGATCGACCGCTCCGCGCTCTCGAAGCGATCGACGAGCTGTCCCAGGGTCACGATACCCGAACCAGCCGGCTACCGAAAATAAACGTTCGTCCTTCGTTATCGCATCTGAAAACGAGGCGACGACGCTCCCTACGCCACGACCGTCTCCTCGAGCAGCTGGAGCGGGTGTTCGATCTCGTAGCCGGTGCCGTGTTCCATCTGCATCGCGCAGGTCGGACACTCCGTCATCCCGACCTCGCCCTCGGCGGCCTCCATGTGATCGAACATCTCCTCGCCGATCTGCATCGACTTCTCGTACTTCTCGCTCTTCCAGCCGTAGGTGCCCGAGATCCCCGAACAGGAGTCGCCCACGTCCTCCAGTTCGACCCCGTCGACGTCGCGGAACGTCTCGACCGCCTGCCGGGCGAGCCCCTGGTTGCGGGCGTGACACGGCGCGTGATACGCGAACGACCGGTCGTCCTCGGGGCGCGCCTCCGCCAGCGCCTCGTCCAGGTCCTCGTGGATCCGGAGGTACTCGAGCGCCTCGAAGGTGTGATCGGAGACGTCCTCGATGCCGTGGATGTCGAACAGCTCGGGGTACTCCTGGCGCAGCGACATCGAACAGGAGGTACACGACGCGATCACGTCCGCGCCGTCGCCGATCGCCTCGACCAGGTTCTCGACGTTGGTCTCGGCGTGCCGGCGGGCGTCCTTGAGCATCCCGTTCGCGAACATCGGCGTGCCCGAGCACTTCTGGGGCGGCACCATCACCTCGTAGCCGAAGTGCTCGTAGACGCGGACCATCGCCTTGCCGACCTCCGGCGTGTTGTAGTTGGAGTAACAGCCGTGGAAGTACGCCACGCGCTTGTCCGGGTTCTCGACCTGCGCGCCGCCGCGGTCGCGCCACCACTCGCGGAACGTCGTCGTCGCGAACTCGGGGAAGTCGCGCTCCTTGGGGATCCCGAGCACCTTGTCCATCGCCCAGCGGGCGGGGCCGAAGTTCATCGCGAACGAGGAGAGCCGCGGGACCACGCTCGCCAGCCGCGCCGAGGTCCGGTAGTTCGCGAGGATGCGGTTGCGGACGTACTCGACGGAGAGCTTCTCCATCTGTTCCTCGACGAACTGGCCGCGCGCCTCGTTGTGCATCTGCGAGAGCGGCACGGAGGAGGGGCAGGCGTCGTCACACCGCATACAGTTCGAACACGAGGTGATCGACTCGTCGATGTCGTGGTCCCCCTTCCGCTTGAGCCGCCACTGTTCGGGTCCCTGGAACTTCGGACCGGGGAACTCGTCGTCCACCTCCGCGACCGGACACGACGTGTCACAGGAAGTACACTTGTAACAGGAGTCGGCCCCGTCGCGGAGGTCGAGGTCGCCCTCGGGGAACACGTCGATCGGGTCGTAGGCGTCGGGGTCGAGCTCGGTCGAGTCGCTGCCGCCGGTCGCGCTCTCGACGCCCCCGTCGGTCGCGGTTCGCGGCGCGTCCGTCGCGGCCGATTCGGTCGGCTCGGCCGGCCCGTTCGCCGCGGACGACCCCGCGGAGTCGCTCCCGGCGGCTCTCGCCTCGTCCCCGTCGTCGGGGACGAATATCGCCGGGCGCTCGTCGCGACCGATCTCCGGGACGTTCGGCTGCGGCGTCCCGTCGGTTCCCCCACAGCCGCACCCGCCGTGTGGTTCGTCGGTCCCCTCCGCCTCGTCGTCGTCGTTCTCCGTGTGTCGTGTCATTGTCCAACCTCCCGTGCCGCCTCCCGGCCCGCCACGAGGCCGGTCGCGAGCGAGACGCCGCTCGCGGACTTCTCCCGTGCCACGTCCGCGCCGCCGACGACCGCGCCGGCGACCCGGACGTTCCCGTACGCCACCTCGCCGCTCTCGTCGAGCGGCCGCAGCCGCTCGTCCGGTCGCACGCCGAACCGCGCGTACGGCTGCTCGCCGAACGCGTCGTCGACGAACCACTCGTAGCGGTCCGCCGGCTGCGGGACGTGTAAGTCGAGGACCGGCTCGCGGACGCCGTCGCGGTCCGAGTCGAGCCCCTTGCCGACCAGCCCGCCCGTCGCGAGCACGATCGCCTCCGCGCCGTAGGGCACCTCGCTGCCCTTCCGGTCCATCACGAGGCGGTCGATCCGGTCGCCGCTCCCGTCGCCGCCTCCGCCGTCCCCGCCGCCGTCTACTTCGTACCCCACCGCGGGCGTCCCGGTCTCGAACCGGACCCCGGCGTCGTCGAGCGCGTCGTACAGCAGGTCCTCGAGGCGGAGGCCGGGCAGGCTCGGCGGCCCCATCGGGATCTCGAAGACGTCCGCGCCGAGCCGGTCGCCGAGCTCCGCGCGCACCTCCGCCGCGTGGTCGTCGCCGAGGAACGCCGGGAAGCCGACCCGCTCGACGCGGTCGACGCCGCCCTCGCCGTCGACGACGTCGTGGAGGTGCGGCCCAACCGCCTTCGCGAGCGCCTCGCGGGCCGGCGTGCCGTCGATCGGCTCGTCGCGGTCGAGCGCCTTCGCGAGGCGGGTGATCTTCGCGTCCGCGCGGAACGCCTCCGCGAACTCCACCTCCGCGCCGGCGACGTCGAAGGGGACGCCCGCCGCCGCGAGCCGGTCGGCGAACGTCCGCGCGTCGTACTCCGTGAGCGACCGGAACCCCACGATCAGGGCGGGGCGGTCGTCGCTCGCGAGCCCGGCCGCCGCCGAGGCGGGATAGCGGGCGGTCGGTTTCACGCTGCCGCCGAAGGTCGGGACGAGGGCGTTTCGGTCGGTGTGGCCCCCGAGGTACGCGTCGCCGACGAGGTCGTCGAACAGGTCGAGCCCCTCACGCAGCGCGTCCGCGCCGACGAGCCGGTACGGATGGTCCTCGGGGAGCCGGTCGATAGCCTCGAAGGGGTCGGCGAGCGGCCCCTCCGGGTCGGGCCACTCGTCGGGGTCGAGGTTCCGGCCCGCGGTCGGCGGCCCCTCGCGCAGCGGCTTCGCCGGCTCGGTCGCGGGGAGGTAGCCGAGCGCGTCGATCAGCCCGGACGCCTGCCGCAGCGTGCTCGCCTTGTGCGAGACGAGCCGCGTGTCGGCCCCCTCGCGGGCGGCCGCGATCGCGGCCGTGATCCCGGCGATCCCCCCGCCGACGACGAGGACCTCGCTATCGATCGCCATGCCCGCCCCCGTCGGTCGCCGCGACGCCCGCGGCCGAGTCGTCCGAGCCGTCGACGCCGGCGGCTCCCGCCCCCGCGTCGAACGCGCCGAAGTCGACGTCGGCGTCCGTCGTCGCCGGGTCGCCGTCGCGGTTCATCGTGGTGGCGTGGAGCAGGTGGTTCAACATCGCCTGCGAGAGCTGTCGGCCCCACAGCGCGTGTCGCTGGCCCTTCCAGCGCTCCTGGTAGAGCTCGTCCTCGGCGTCGCGCGCGACGGGCTCGGGATACTCCTGGGCCAGTTCCGAGGCGATGCGGTGGGTACAGAAGCCGCCCTGGCAGTTCCCCATGGAGGCGCGGGTCCGCAGCCGGACCGCGTTCAGGTCGGAGCCGGCCTGTTCGATCCCGTCTCGAACCTCCGCGCGCGTGACCCCCTCGCACTCGCAGACGACGGGGTTGGGGTCGGTGCCGGAGAGGACGTCGTCGGTGCGCGATCCGAGCCGCTGGGCGGAGCGGCGGCCGATCGGCGAGCGGATGCCGAACTCCTCCATGTAGTCGCGGAGGACGCTGAAGTCCTCGGAGCCGGGAAGCGGCGCGTCGGCGGTGTCGCAGTCGGCGTCGTAGTCGAGCTTCTCGCAGACGTGGTCGGTGATCGACTCCGCCATCATCCGGTAGGTGGTGAGCTTCCCGCCGACGATGCTCGTCATGCCGGGGAGGTCGTCGCGCTCGGCGTGGTCGAGGAGGAAGTAGTCGCGCGTGATGTCGGTGGGGTCGTCGGTGCCGGTTCCGGGCGGCTCGTAGAGGGGTCTGACGCCCCAGAACGATCGGAGCGTGCGGGCGTCCTTCAGCGCGGGCACCAGCTCCGAGAGCGTCTCGATCATCAGGTCGACCTCCCACTCCTCCTCGGGGTAGTCCTCGGGGTCGTCGACCTCCTCGTCGGTCGTTCCCAGGATACAGGCGGTCTCGTGGGGGACGACGATGTCGGCGTCGCCCTTCGGTCGACAGCGGTTGATCACGGTGTCGACCTGCCGGGTGTTCATCACGGTCATCACGCCCTTCGACGGGCGGACCTCCACGTCGACGCCGGCCATCTCGCCGAGCTGTCCGGCCCACGCGCCGGTGGCGTTGACGACGTAGCGCGCGCGGATCTCCTCGGTCGTCCCCGGCTCGCGGTGGACGCGCTTGCCCGGGCCCGTGTCGTGTTCGATCTCGACGCCGACGACCGCGCCGTCCTCGACGAGCACGTCCGTCACCTCGGCGTGGGTCTCGACGCGCGCGCCGTGCTCGCGGGCGTCGGCGGCGTTCGCGACGCAGAGCCGGAACGGGTCGACGGCCCCGTCGGGGACGACGATCGCCTTCTCCACGTCGCGCGCGAGGTACGGCTCCCGCCGGCGCGCCTCCTCGCCGTCGATCACCTCCGCGGGGATGTCGCACGCGCGACACCCCTCGAGCTTCTCCTGGAAGTACTCCTCGTCGTCCTCGGGCCGCTTGACGAACATCCCGCCCGTCTCCTCGACGCAGTGGGCGGCGATGTCCCGCAGGACTCGGTTCTCCTCGATACACTCGCGCGCGCTCTTCTGGTCGGAGACGGCGTACCTCCCGCCGCTGTGGAGGAGCCCGTGCATGCGCCCGGTCGTCCCGTGCGTGAGGTTCCCCTTCTCGACGAGGACCGCGTCGAGCCCCCGCCTCGCGAGGTCCCGTATCACGCCGCAGCCGGTCGACCCCCCACCGACGACGACGACGTCCACTTGATCGTCCATGTCATAGCGCTTGGACCGGGATCACTTTACTTTATCTCCTGGAGGTGCCCGATCATAACTATCAGGGATAGTCATCATCTCCTGTCGGCGGGATAACCCACAGATTTATATATTCACCTTTTTTATGCGGCGTGGCATACGGATTTTAACAGGAAGATTATTATGGTAGTACATTATGTTCACGAATGGCGTGGTAGCTTCCGTGAAGATATGCCGTGGCGGCGACGACAGCGACCCCGCGTCCCCGGTCTGCGGGCCGGCGTGAGGCCCGGACGCGACGTTTCGGGGCGGGGAGGGTGACGGGTTCGGTCCCGGACGGATCCGGGGCACGGACGGTGGCGTCGTCGTTTCGGCCGGACCAGCGCCGCAGGAGGGATCCAGAACATGACACAGTACGTCGGTGCGATAGACCAGGGGACGACCGGAACCCGCTTCATGGTGTTCGACCACGGCGGGCAGGTCGTCGCGAACGCCTACGAACAACACGAACAGATCTACCCCAACCCGGGCTGGGTCGAACACGACCCGATAGAGATCTGGGAGAACACCCAGGAGGTCGTCCTCGACGGGCTCGCGGACGCCGGGTTGGAGGCGAACCAACTGGACGCGATCGGGATCACGAACCAGCGCGAGACCACGATCGTGTGGGACCGCGAGACCGGCAAGCCGGTCCACAACGCCTTAGTCTGGCAGGACCGCCGGACGACCGATCGGGTCGAGGAGCTCCAGGACGCGGGAATGGTCGAGGAGATCCGCGAGAAGACCGGCCTCGAGGCCGACGCGTACTTCTCCGCGACCAAGACCGAGTGGATCCTCGACAACGCCGAGCCGCTCAAGATGTCGAGCTCCCGGGGCCGTGACCTCCGCGACCGCGCCGAGGACGGCGAGCTGCTCATGGGCACGATCGACGCGTGGCTCATCTACAACCTCACGGGCAACCACATCACGGACGTGACGAACGCGTCCCGGACGATGCTGTACAACATCCGGGACCTGGAGTGGGACGACGAGCTCCTCGCGGAGTTCGACGTGCCGAAGGAGATGGTACCGGAGGTACGCCCCTCCTCCGACGAGGACTACTACGGCCACACGGACGCGGACGGCTTCCTCGGCGAGGAGATCCCGGTCGCGGGCGCGCTCGGCGACCAGCAGGCCGCGCTGTTCGGCCAGACCTGCTTCGACGAGGGCGACGCGAAGAACACCTACGGCACCGGCTCCTTCTACCTGATGAACACCGGCACCGACGCCGTCGAGTCCGACCACGGACTCCTGACGACCATCGGCTTCCAGATGTCCGGCGAGCCCGTCCAGTACGCGCTGGAAGGGTCGATCTTCATCACCGGTGCCGCCATCGAGTGGCTCGAGGACGTCGACCTCATCAACAACGCGGCCCAGACCGCCGAGCTCGCCCGATCGGTCGACTCGACCGACGGCGTCTACATGGTCCCGGCGTTCACGGGGCTCGGCGCGCCCCACTGGGACGGCCGCGCCCGCGGCACCATCGTCGGGATGACCCGCGGCACGAGCAAGGAGCACATCGTCCGCGCGACCCTGGAGTCGATCGCCTACCAGACCCGCGACGTGGCGGAGGCGATGGAGGCCGACTCCGGCGTGGAGACGACGAGCCTCCGGGTCGACGGCGGCGCGGTGAAGAACAACTTCCTCTGTCAGCTCCAGTCGGACATCATCCAGACGGAGATCGCCCGGCCGGAGGTCGACGAGACGACCGCGCTGGGCTCGGCGTACGCCGCCGGGCTGGCGGTCGGCTACTGGGACACGGTCGACGAGCTGCGCGACAACTGGCAGGTCGACCGCGAGTTCACTCCCGAGAAGGAGGCCGCGGAGGTCGACAAGCTGTACAGCCGCTGGGACGACGCCGTCGAGAAGTCGCTCGGCTGGGCGAGAGACGACGAGGAGGACGAGTAGAATGAGCGCTGAAGTGTCGGCATTGCTCGCGTCGGGCGAGGTGCTCGCACAGTGGAACGCCGGCTCGCTCAGTGCGGTACTCGACGTGCTGCTCAGCCCGGGCATCTGGCTCGGCGCGGCCGCGGGCGGGGCGTTCGGTGCCGCCCTCGGGGCGCTCCCGGCGTTCATCTTCACCGGGTTCCTCGTCATCGCCGGCGTCTTCGGCGGCGACGCCGCCTCCGGAGCCGGCGTCGGCGTCGGCTTCGGTCCGGTGTTCGGCCCGCACATCTCCTTCGCCGGCGGTGCGGCCGCGGCGGCGTACGCGGCGAAGAACGGCGCGATGGAGTCCGGCTTCGACTACCACAACGCGAAGGACATCGGCTTCGCGCTCGGGAGCCGTCCGGACATCCTCGCGGTCGGTGCCGGGTTCGGCGTGTTCGGGATCCTCCTCGAACAGACGCTCCGCAACCTGGCGATCCCGACGGACCCGATCGCCTTCACCGTCGTGGCCAGCGCGCTGGTCCACCGGCTGGTGTTCGGCTACTCGGTGATCGGCAACGTCAGCAGCAAGGCGAGCGGCTACTTCGACATGGGGCCGTTCGAGCGCGAGGAGATGCGAGAGGACGGCGAGGTGCCCGGCGACGGCGACAAGGACGGGAGCGACCGGCTCGCCGTCGAGCCGTGGCTGCCGAACATGTACAAGTGGTCACACGTCGCGGCCATCGGGGCGGCCGCCGGGTTGGCGGCGTCGTACGCCGCGATCCAGACCGGGAACGTGTTCCTCGGGTTCGGCATCAGCGCGGCGACGCTTCTGTTCTTGAACCTGGGCGTCGAGCGGATCCCGGTCACCCACCACATGACGCTGCCGGGCGCGACCGCGTGGGCCGCGTTCACCGGCGCGGGATTCAGCCCGGCCATCGGGCTGGTGGCCGGTGCCGTGTTCGGACTGCTCGGCGCGGTCATCGGCGAGGCCTTCCAGCGCGTCTTCTACGCGCACGGGGACACGCACGTGGACCCGCCCGCGGCGGCGATCTTCATCACCTCGTCGATCCTCGCGGTGCTGGCGATCCTCGGCGTGCTCGGATCGATCTGGGTGCCCGGGACCTGATCCCGGCTCCCGATCCTCAATCCGAGGGCAGCGCCGACGCAAGTGTTAGATACGCGATACTCCCGGATATGACTCCGACACCAACCGCGGTGATGAGCCGGTGACCGAGACCGAAGACGACGATAGCGGCGAGCGAGGCGGTCACCAGAGCGAGCCCGGCGGCACCGTGATGGTACTCGCCCGTGGCGGGGTGTGCGCTCAGCGGGGTCCGCTCCGCCGCCGGGACCCGCATGCTCGCGTGGTACGGGACGTACAGCCGGGTGCCGATACCGGCCGTCGCCGCGACGATCGAAGCGAACTGTACGTCACCGACGAGCCGGTTGACGGCGAGAAAGAGGCCGATCGCCACGAACAGCGCGATCGCCTTGCTCCGCTTGTCGGCGGCGACCACCGACTCGTGGAACGGCTGTTCCGACATACGCCCCGAAAAGCGGTCGGGTGGGTTAAGCCTATGGTCGAAGCGTCGCTCCCCCGGATCGGCCGGACCGTCCGAGGCGGGGGGGACGCGGGCTCGGAGGACGCGAGTCGGAGACGCGATCCGGCCCGGGTGTATTTAACCACGTCCGGGAACATCGTCGGACATGAACACGCTGGGACTCGAGAGACGCGACGGACGAAACCTGCTGCTGGTCGCGGCCGTCGTCGCGGTCGTCATGGCGGCGACCGCCGAGGGCCCGACCTGGGTTCGCCTCGTCGCCGGCGGGATCGGCGGCCTCATCAGCGGCGTCGTCTTCGTGATCTCGACGCTCCTCATCAACCGGTACAAGCCGGACCACTGGTAGCGACCCGGCGTCGGAACCGGTGGCCGGTCTCGGATTCGTATCGGTTTTATCCCCGTACCGGAGAGGTGGGAGCGTGAACATCGACGACCGGATCGAGCGGCGACTCGGATACGACACGGGAGCGGGCGTCTTCGTCGACTTCGACGCCGTCTCCCCGGTGTTCCACCTCGAGTCGCCGATCGGCCGCGGCCCGGCGCTCGAGCGTCTGCTCGACGCGTTCAGCCCGGCCTTCTCCGGCGCGTTGCCGCCGAGCACCTACGTCCACGGCCCGAAGGGGAGCGGCAAGTCCGCGGTCGTCTCCGCGCTGTTCGACCGGCTCGCGACCCACAGCGGGCCGCCGCAGGCGATCCAGACGTCGACGCGGGCGGTCGAGCCGACGCTTCCGGGGTTCGTCTACGTGGACGCCAGGCGGGCCTCGACCCGGTTCCGGCTCTATCACGACGCGCTGGCGGCCGTCGGCGACGAGACGGTGCCCGACCACGGCATCGGCACCGACGACCTCGCGGAGTCGCTCCGGGACGCGGTCCGCACGGGCCCCGACGTCGTGGTCGCGGTCGACCACACCAACGAGCCGGAGACGCCGAGCGCGTCGACGGTCGTCGAGTGGCTCACCGACGTGAGCGGCCACATCGTGCCGGTGTGTCTCGGCCGGGAGCCGCCCGAGGAGATCGAGTGGGACCCCGACGAGTCAGTGGCGTTCTCGCGGTACCGCCGGCACGTGCTCGTCGAGCTGCTGACGAGCCGGTGTTCGACGGGGCTCGGCCGCGACGCGCTCAGCCACGACCAGGTCCGCGAGATCGGCGAGTGGGCCTCCGGCGACGCCCACGACGCGCTCGCCGCGATCGCCGGGGCCGCCATCCACGCCGAGCGCGACGGGGTCTCGACGATCCGGCCCGCGGACGTCGACGCGGGTATCGAGGAGGTCCCGAAGCCCTGCGTCACGCTGGGGCGCGTCCTCTCGCTCTCGGAGAGCCGCCGCCGCCTCCTCTACGAGCTCGTGACGCTGTCCGAGTCGGACCGGTCCTCGGTGAGCACCGCGACGGAGACGATCGCCTCCCGTCGGCGCGTCGACCTGTCGGCCTCGACGGTGCGGCGCGTGCTCTACGAGCTCGCCGACGCCGGGCTGCTCGATCGCGTGACCGTCCGGCGGAGCGACGGTAAGGGACGGCCGCCGAGCCGGCTCGTCCCGCGGTTCCCGACACACGTCTACCGCGAGCTGTTCGACCGGTCGGCGCGCGCCTGAGCCGGCTCCCCGGTTGCTCTCCTTCTCCCTCGCCGAACGGAAGACAGTTGCCGCCGGCGACCCGGCGTGTCCACATGGTTCCGCCCCTCGCGCTCGACATCGACGGGACGCTGACGACGCCGGACGGCCGCCTCGACGCTCGGGTCTTCGAGCTGTTGCCCGACTGGGAGGCCCCCGTGGCGCTCGCGACCGGCAAGGCGTTCCCGTACCCGGTGGCGCTCGCGGGGTTCCTCGGCCGCGACGCGACCGTGATCGCGGAGAACGGCGGGGTCGTCCACGTCGACGACGAGACGACGATCCTCGGGGACCCGGCGACCGCGCGCGCCGTGGTCGAGACGTTCCTCGAGCGCGGCGGCGACCTGGGCTGGGGCGGGGACGAGACGGTGAACCGGTGGCGCGAGACGGAGGTGGCGGTCTCCGTCGACGCCGACGAGGCGCTGTTGCGCGAGGTCGCCGCGGCCGCGGGCGGCGTGGAGGTCGTCGACACCGGCTACGCGTTCCACGTCAAATCGCCGGACGTGAGCAAGGGCGAGGGGCTCGTGCGGGTCGCCGAGGCGCTCGATCTCGACCCGGGCGAGTTCGTCGCGGTCGGCGACAGCGAGAACGACGTCTCGACGTTCGAGGTCGCCGGCGACTCCTACGCCGTCGCCAACGCGGACGAGGCGGCGACCGCGGCCGCCGACGTCGTCCTCGAGGCGGGATACATGGACGGTACCGCGGCAGTTCTGGAGGCCCTGCGGGCGGGTCGAGAGCCGTGATCGCCGGTCAGTGGTAGGGGTACCGCCCGGTCGCGCCGCACTCGCGACAGCGGACGACGACCCGTCCGGGACCGAGCCGGACCCGGCTCGTCTTCCCCGGTCGGAGGTACACGTCGCAGTCGTCGCAGGTCTTCCGCTCGAACTCGCGGGGGACGCCACAGCGGTTCCGCTCGGCGATCCGCCTCGCCAGACGGACGTACTCCCGGGCGCGGTCGTACTCGTCGTCGACGACCGCCTCGCGGGCGAGCCCGAACAGCCGCTCGATCCGTTCCTCGGGGATCCCCATGCGCTTCCGGTGTCCCCGCATCGCAAAGGCGTTGTCGTCCGCGACCGAAGCCGGAGTCGTCCGGAGCCGTCCAAAGCCGTCTAGAGCCGTCCGGAACCGGATCCGCCGGATCGGGGCCTTTCGGTCGATCCGCTCCACCGACCCGCATCCTTTTTGAACGGTCCACGCCAACCCGCCTCCATGAAGGAATCCCTGATGGACGTGATCTGCTGTCCGCTCGACAAGGCCGACCTCGAACTCGACGTCGACGAGCGGGACGACGAGGAGATCCTGGAGGGGACGCTCACGTGTACCGAGTGCGACGAGGTCTACCCGATCGAGGACGGGATCCCGAACCTCCTCCCGCCGGACATGCGCGAGGAGGAGGAAGAAGCGGCGGCCTGAAGAAGCGGCGGCCTGAAGCAGGCGGCGGCCTGAGCCGGGATACTCGCGGGTATCGGTGGATCCAAGACCGTCCTCTCGTTCCCTCGGACGGGGGGATCCCGTGGAACACGACGGGAGTTCACTTCGGCATCGGGGAGGTGAACGGTCGAGTAGAATCCGCTTGCTAGTTGTACGGGTGTTTCGTGAGAGAATCAGATGGATAGAGGCGGATCGTTGCTGACGCGGTGAACACTCACAAAGCCCCAGTCGCGAGGAGGCCGTACGCTCGTTGTGCTCCTCGCTCAGTCACTTCGTTCCTTCGCTGCGGTGCTTTCGTCGCCTACGGCCTCCTCGCGACTGCCCCTTTGAGTCCCACCCGCACAGCACAGCCCCGCACCTCACGCCTCCCCAGCCTCGCCACTCGCGCTTTTCAAGCGCTCGTGGCGTCCCTCGCGGGCTCCTCGCGAGCCGATGGCTCGCTCGGAGGCGCGCCACCGCACCGGCGATCGCTCACTCCTTCGCCCGTAGTGACCGATCGATCGACTACGCCGTCGCCTCGACGTCCGCGAGGTCGCGGGCGAGCGCCTCGGCGATGGAGACGTCCGCGTCCTCGACGAATCGCGCGAGTTCCTCGCCGTCGGCGTCCTCGACGACGACGGTCGGGATCAGTTCGATCCCGTACTCCTCGACGCCGGGACCCTCCTTGCCGTTCGGTCCCTTCGTCACCGGGAACGCCTCGATCCGGTCGTCGGGCACGCCGGCGGCCGCGAGCGCGGCTCCGAACGCCGGAAGCTGCCGTTGACAGTCGCCACACCAGTCGCCGCCCCACACCTTGAACCGGTAGCCGTCGGCCGCGAGCGCGTCCAGTACCGCCTCGTCGAGCCCCTCCGCGTCCGCGTCGCCGGGCGAGAGCGTTTCGAGCGTCATGTCCCGCCGTACGTCGCCGAGGCTTGTAAACGGCGCGTCGGTGGCAACCGGTCGCATCCCCGTCAGCGACCTCCCGTCTCCCACCGAGCGGGAACCCGGTCGAACATGTTGCCGCCAAGGTGATTGTCGGAGCGGAGACGATCCCCGGCCGTATGCGACTCACACGCGAGACCATCGCGAAAGTCATCGTCGCGGCGTTCCTGTTGAACCTCGTCGTCATGGGTGCCGGCGCGTGGTTCGCCTACCAGGAGGCCCCGCCGATCCCCGAGGAGGTGGTCGGTCCCGACGGCGAGACGGTCGTCACCGACGAGGGGATACAGGACGGCAAAGCGGCGTTCCAGCAGTACGGACTGATGAACCACGGGTCGATCCTCGGCAACGGGGCCTACTACGGCGAGGACTACACCGCCGAGACCCTGGAGCTGAAGGCCCAACACATGCGCGAGTACTACGCCGACGCCGAGTACGGCGCGGCGTACGACGAACTCGATTCGGGCGACCGGGCGCGCGTCGACGCGCTCGTCCGCGAGGAGCTCGACGCAGCCCACGACGGCGGCGAGGTCGTCGAGTACTCCGCGGCGGAGGCGTACGCCCACGAGCAGGTGCGGGAGACGTACGTGGCCCGGTACCACGACGGCGACCACGCCCGCGGCGTGCCGGAGGGGATGATCGAGTCCTCGGCGGAGGCGGAGTCGTTCGCGGACTTCGCGCTCTGGACCGCCTGGTTCTCCCACACCGACCGCCCCGGAAGCGACAACTCCTACACCAACGAGTGGCCCTACTCGCCCGCCGCCGGCAACGACGCCACCGGCGCGGCGATGATCTGGAGCGTCGTCGCGATGGTGCTTCTCGTCGGCGCGGCCGGCGCGGCGATCCTGCTGTACAAGTCGGTGAAGCTCCCGGAACCGAGCGCGGAGGGGATCGCGGTTCCCGAACCCGGCGACGTGAGCGTCTTCCCGAGCCAGCGCGCCGCGCTCCGGTTCGTGCCCGTGGCCGCCGGGCTGTTCCTCGCGCAGGTCCTCCTCGGCGGTCTGCTGGCGCACTTCTACATCGAGCGAGCCGGCTTCTTCGGGATCGAGCGGATCCTCGGCGTCCACGTCCTCCAGCTCCTCCCCTTCTCCATCGCGAAGACGTGGCACATCGATCTGGGGATCCTCTGGATCGCCTCCACGTGGCTCGGCGCCGGGCTCTTCCTCCCGCCGCTTCTCACCGGCCACGAGCCGAAGCGTCAGGGGACGTACGTGAACGTCCTGCTCGGCGCGCTCGTCGTCGTCGTGGTCGGCGGCATGGGCGGGATCTGGCTCGGCGCGAACGGCTACCTCCCCGGCGAGCTCTGGTGGCTGCTCGGCAACGAGGGGCTCGAGTACCTCGAGGTCGGGAAGGTGTGGCAGGGCGGCCTGCTCGTCGGCTTCCTCCTGTGGGCCGTCCTCGCGGTCCGCGGGCTGAAACCGCTGCTCGACCGCGAGCCGGTCTACGGGCTCGCGCACATGATCCTCTACGCCGGCGGCTCGATCACCCTGCTCTTCGTCGCCGGGTTCATGTTCACGCCGACGACGAACATCGCCGTCACGGAGTTCTGGCGGTGGTGGGTCGTCCACATGTGGGTCGAGGGGCCTTCGAGTTCTTCATCGTCGCGATCATCGGGCTCACCCTGGTGTCGATGAACCTCCTCACGCGCCGCAGCGCCGAGAAGGCCGTCATGCTCCAGGCGCTCCTGGTGATGGGAACCGGCGTCATCGGCGTCTCACACCACTACTGGTGGATCGGGATGCCCGACTACTGGGTGCCGATCGGCAGCGTCTTCTCCACGCTCGAGCTGCTTCCCCTGATCTTCATTCTCTACGAGGCCATCGGCCAGTACCGGGCGATGGGCGAGGCGGGCTTCCCGTATACGATCCCCTTCATGTTCATCGTCGCCAGCGGGGTCTGGAACTTCGTCGGCGCGGGCGTGCTCGGCTTCTTCATCAACCTCCCGCTCGTCAACTACTACGAGCACGGGACCTACCTCACCGTGGGCCACGCGCACGCCGCGATGTTCGGCGCGTTCGGCTTCCTCGCGCTCGGGATGGTCGCGTACATGCTCCAGCTCTCAATCGACCCCGACCGCTGGGACCCCTCGTGGCTCCGCGCGTCGTTCTGGTGTTGGAACGTCGGGCTCGCGCTCATGGTGTTCGTCTCCGTGCTCCCCGTCGGCTTCCTCCAGCTCGACGTCGCGTTCACGGAGGGGTACGCGGCCGCCCGGAGCCTCGCGTTCTACGAGCGCCCGCTGGTCCAGACGCTGTTCTGGGCCAGACTGCCGGGCGACACGCTGATCATCGCGGGGACCGCGATCTACGCCGCCGACCTGGTCCGAAAGCGGTTCGTCCTCCGGCGCTCCGAGGACGACCCCGCGGTCGACGACATGGCGGTCGCGGAGGGTATCGTCGGCGACGACGACTGACGCCTCCCGGCCGGCTCCCGTCGGCGGGCCGGTCCGACCCCGTCGCTTGCCGCAGTCCGTCGGGCATTTGAGTCGCCGGCGTCTCCGTCGATCCGATGGACGAGGACATCCTGGAGGGGCTCGGATCGCCGCTGGTCCGAGTGGATTCGCCGCCGGGAACGACGGTCGCCGCGAAGGTCGAGTCGCGCAATCCGGGCGGTTCCGCGAAGGACCGCCCGGCGCTGTACATGATCGAGGCCGCGGAGCGGGACGGCGAACTCGAATCGGGAGACGGCATCGTCGAGCCCACCTCGGGCAACACGGGCATCGGCATGGCGATGGTCGGCGCGGTGAAGGGGTACGACGTGAGGCTCGTGATCCCCGAGGGGAAGTCGGTCGAGCGCCGTCGACTGATGCGGGCGTACGGCGCGACCGTCGAGGTCGTCGACGGCGACATCTCCGCGGCGAAGGCCCGCGCCGACGAGCTCGAACGCGAGGAGGGGATGGTCCAGCTCCGCCAGTTCGAGAACCCCGCGAACCCGCGGGCCCACTACGAGACGACCGGTCCGGAGGTGCTCGAGCAGGTCGGCGACCGCACCGTCGACGCGTTCGTCGCCGGCGTCGGCACCGGCGGGACGCTCTCGGGGATCGGCCGGCGCCTGCGCGAGGCGTTCCCCGAGGTGCGGATCGACGCGGTCGAGCCGGCCGGCAGCGCCGTGCTCTCCGGCGAGGCGGTGACCGGCGACGACTTCCAGGGGATGGGTCCCGGCTTCGTCGCGGAGAACCTCGACCGCGAGCTGATCGACGACGTCCACGTCGTCGACCTCGAGGCGGCCGAAGCCGAGTGTCGCCGACTGGCGCGCGAGGAGGGGATCCTCGTCGGGCAGTCCTCCGGCGCGTCGAACCTCGCCGCGAAGGACGTCGCCGAGGAGCTCCGCGAGTCCGGGGCCTACGCGGGCGAGGAGCCGCTCGTGGTCACCGTCTTCTGGGACAGCGGCGAGCGCTACCTCACCGCCGGGACGTTCGATTGACGGTCCGTCCGAGTCTCACTCCAACAGGATCGAAAAGCCCCACCGCGCCGACGACTCCGGCTCCGCGTCGCTCCCGACGACCGAGAGGGTGGTCTCGAACCGGTACTCGCCGACCGGGAGACAGCCGTCCGCCTCGGGCGTGGCGTAGAGGTCGACCGGGCGCTCGCTCGACTCGCCGGCACCGATCTCGAACGTCCGGTACTCCTCGGTCGTGGCGATCCCCTCCTCGAGCCGCCAGCAGTCGGGCTCCGCGGGGTAGTCGCCGTCCGCCGGGAGCAGCACGAGGAACCCGTCGTCGTCGGCGACGTACTCGAAGTGAACGGCTCGGCCCTCGCCGACCCTGACGGGCTCCTCGCCCGCGTTCGACAGCGTCGTCCGGAGGCGGGGCGGGTGGTCCTCCGTGGCCGCCTCGCGGACGACCTCGACGGACGGCTCGATCGGGAGGTCGACGTCGTCGTCGACGGAGACGAGCGTGACGCCCGGACCGCCCGTCCCCGAGGGCCGCGTCCCGCCGGAGTCGTCGCCGTCGTCGGAGCCCGGAAGGTCGTCCGATCCGTCGCCGTCGCTCCCGTCACCACCGTTGCTCCCGTCACCACCGTCGCTCGGCCGACCGACGCAGCCGGCGAGTCCGCCCAGCGCGACGCAGCCGAGCCCCCCGAGTCCGCCGACGCCGCGAAGGTAGCGTCGCCTCGTCGGGGTTTCGAGCCCCGACATACGCCGAGTCATACCGTCGGTATGGCGCGGCCGGGAGATATCCCTGTCGGCGGATCGGGTGTGTGAATTGCTCGCATAGCCGCTTCGATCTTTACTCGGTCGGGAACGGAGAGGGAGTCATGGAACGCACGCGTCGCTCGACGATCGGGTCCCTCGCCGCCCTCGGAGCCGCCGGACTCGCGGGCTGTCTGGACGAGGGGATCGTCGGCTCCGTCGGGGAACGGGACGGCGAGGGCGACGCCGCCGAGGGGGACGGCTCCGCCGAGGGGGACGCTCCGGGCGAAGGGCGCGGGCCGCCGACCGCGGACGGCTCCCGTCACCTGGCGTACGACCTCGACGCCCTGCTCGAGGAGTCGCTGAGCGGGGGCGTCGGTCAGGACGGGATCCCGTCGATCGACGACCCCGCGTTCGCCCCGATCGGGGAGACGAGCCTCGTCGCCGACGCGCCCGTCTTCGGCGTCGTCCGCGGCGGCGAGGCGAAGGCGTACCCCCAACACGTGCTCGTCCACCACGAGATCGTCAACGACACCGTCGGCGGCGACCGCGTCGCCGTGACGTACTGTCCGCTGACCGGCACCGCACAGGGGTTCGAGCGCGGCGAGACCACCTTCGGCGTCTCCGGACGGCTGGTCAACTCGAACCTGATCATGTACGACCGGGCGACGGAGAGCTGGTGGCCCCAGATGCTCGCCACGGCGATCGACGGCCCGATGCGCGGCGAGACCCTCCGCGAGTTCCGGGTCGTCTGGACGACCGTCGGCGAGTGGCGCGCGGCGCACCCGGACTCGCGGATCTTGACCGACGACACGGGATACGTCCGACGGTACGAGAACGATCCGTACGGGCTCTACGCGCCTCTCGGCGGGTACTACGCCAGCGAGGGGACGCTGTTCCCCGCGCTCTCGGACCCCGAGGAGGGGCACCCCAAGTCGGTCGTGATCGGCGCGCGAACCGCCGGCGGCGCGGTCGCGTTCGACAAGGAGACGCTGCTCGCGGAGCGGGTTCTCTCGGGGACGCTCCGGCCGAGCGGCGAGGCCGCGGTCGCCGTCGCGGACCCGGCGCTGTCGACGGCGTACGTGTACCTGAACCCGGAGGGCGCGGCCGTGGAGCCCGACGGGGACGGCTACCGCGTCGAGGGGAACGACGCCGGGGGCGCGGTGGGGAGCGAGGGCGGTGTCGACGCCGACGACCTCTCGCTCGAACGGGTCCTCGCGTTCGACGCGATGTGGTTCGCGTGGGCGGGCTTTCATCCCGACACGGGCTTCGCCGGCGAGCACACCGGGGCCGGGTATGGCCGCTGAGACCGCCTCGCCGACGCGAGCGCCGGTCGCGTGGCTCTCCGGGCTCGTCCGCCGGACCGCGTTCGCGGTCCGCGCCTCGCTCTCGCGCCGGGACGGGCGGGCGACGCTCGGGATCGTCGGGGGCGTCTACTTCGTCCTCTACAGCGTCGGCCTCGGACACCTCGGCCGGCGCAGCGGCAGTGCGGTCCGGCGGCGCGCCGGCGGCGGGTCGACCCCGCTCGTCGATCTGTTCGTGGCGAGCGACCCGCTCGCGACCGCGACCCGCCGGGTCGCGCCGTTTCAGTACGAGCCGATCGCGCTGGCTTCCGCGGGCCCCGTGGAGTACCTGTTCGCGCCGGTCAACGCCGCGATCGGGGTCGGACTCGCGCTGCTCGTGGGCGTCACGCTCGCGGTCTCGGTCGTCGCCTGGCGCGGTCCCTCGGCGTGTCGGATCGGGGCCGGCGCCGGCGCGGTCGCGGGGGTGCCCGGACTCGTCTCCGGCTTCGTCTGTTGCGGTCCGACGATACTGCTCGTGATCGGCGTTCAGGCGTCGGCGGGGCTGCTCGCGGCCCTTCAGTGGTTCCTCCCGCTGGCGGTGGCGAGCCTGCTCGTCACCCTGCTCTGGGTCGGGAGCCGGGTCGATCCCGAGGCGGTCCGACAGACGGGCGATCCGACCAAGTGACGGCGATTCACGCGACAGGCGACGGTTCAATCGGCCGGTAGACGACGGTTTATTATCGGGTCTCGGTACCACCAAGGTGAAGCGTGAACCGCACACTCGAGCGGTCGGAGCGACGGACTCGACGACGGTGGTCGGCGTGAACTGGCGGTACCGCCACACCGTCCTGACGCTGTGTATGCTCGCCTTCTTCGTGACGTACTTTGCCCGGCTGGCGATCAGCCCGGTCGTCCCGTTCATCACCGCCGACTTCGACGTCTCGAACACCGCGGTCGGCGTGGCGCTCTCGGGGATGTGGCTCGCGTACGGCCTCTCGCAGTTCCCGAGCGGCATCCTCGCCGACCGGTTCGGCGAGCGCCGGGTGATCCTCGTCGCGGTCGGCGGGACGACCGCCGCGAGCCTGCTGCTCGCGCTCGCGCCGGTGTTCCCCGCGTTCGTCCTGATCGCGTTCCTCCTCGGGCTCGTCGCCGGGCTCCACTACGCGGTGGCGACGACGCTCTTGTCGCGGACGTTCGACGACCTCGGCACCGCGGTGGGGCTCCACTCGATCGGCGGCCCGCTGGCGGGGCTCGTCGCGCCGGTCGCCGCCGCGTGGGTCGGCGTCCGCTACGGCTGGCGGCCGGGCGTGGCGCTCGCCGCGCTCGTCGGCGTCCCCATCTTCGCGGTCTTCGCCTGGCGGATCCGGCCGACCGAGCCGCGCCGCCCCGACCAGCCGATGCGCGACCGGTTGCGGCTCGGGCCGCTCGTCGAACTCCTCTCGCGGCCGAGCGTCCTCCTGCCGCTCGCGATCGCGACGATCGGCACCTACGTCACGCAGGGCGTCATCTCGTTTCTCCCGACGTTCCTCGTCGACTTCCGGGGGTACTCGCCGTCGTTCGCGGGCGGCGTCTTCTCCGCGTTCTTCGTCGTCCGCGCTGGCGCGCAGGTCGCCATCGGGCGGCTCTCGGACCGGGCCGGCCGGGACGGCGCGATCGGCATGGCGATGCTCTCGGGTGCTCTCGGCGCGGCCGGCTTCGTGGCGCTGCCCGGGTACGTCGGCCTCGCGGTCGCCGTCCTGCTCGCGGGGTTCGGATCGAGCTTCTTCTCCGCCATCGATCCGCGGTTCATGGACGCGATGAGCGAGACCGAGCGGGGAGCCGGCTTCGGACTCGTCCGAACCGTCTACACCGTCATCGGATCGGCGGGGTCGGTCGGCGTCGGCCTCACCGCTGACCTGTTCGGCTGGGCGGTCTCCTTCGGCGTCCTCGCCGGCCTCTTCGGCGTCGCGTTCCTCGTGATCGCCGCGAACGCGCTCCTCGGAACCGGCTACTGAGACCGCCCGGAGACCCGCCTCCGACCTCCGTCGCCTCCGACCTCCGTCGCCTTCGACCTCCCTACTCGTCCGGGAAGATGCTCTCGGGGATGTACGCAGAGACGGTCCAGTTGGGCGCGTCAACGACCTCGCTCACCTTCAGGTCCATCGCGGCCGAACAGAGGATGTACGCCTCCCCGCGCGTGAGCCCGCGGTGCTCGGCGAGGTGGTCGATCATGTGGCGGGTCGCCTTCTTCGTCGCCTCCATCAGGTCGTCCGCGATCCCGGTCGTGCCGTACATGGGCTCGTCGCGTCCGGTCGGCGTGAACGGGCCGGTCGTCTCGAACTGCGGCTGCTCGATCGACAGGTCCTCCCTGAGCGTGAAGCGCGCCGTGACGAACATCGGGGCCTCGATGCCGGTGACGCACACCTCGCCGTCGCCCTGCGCGGCGTGACAGTCGGCCGTCGAGAAGAGCCCGCCGGCGACCTCGACGGGGAGGTACACGGTCGACCCCGCGGTCATGTGTTTCACGTCCATGTTCCCGCCCACCGAGCGCGGCGGGAGCGTGTCGTGTTCGCCGTCCTCGCCGGGCGCGAGCCCGATCACGCCGGGGAAGGGGTCGAGCGGTACCTCGATCCCGTTCACGAAGTGGCCCACGTCGCCCTGGAGGTCCCAGACGTGGACGTCGGCGTCGGGGAAGTCCTCGGGTAACAGTCCGAGGCCCATCTCTCCCGGCATGAACCCGGTGTACCCCCACCCCTTGTGTTGGAAGTCGAGGAGGTCGACCTGGATGGCGTCGCCGGGTTCCGCGCCCTCGACCGCGACGGGGCCCGTGAGCGGGTGGACCGGGTCGAAGCTCACGTTCGCGAAGTCCTCGGCGGTCGACTCCGTGTCGAGCTGTCGGTCGACCGCGTCGCGGCACTCGAACCGGACCACGTCGCCGTCGGAGACGGTCAGAACCGGGTCCAGCGAGTTGTCCCAGGACCGGTGGACGTTGCGTTCGGCGTCCGAGAGGTGATAGTCGATCGTGTAGTCGCGCTTCTCGCTCCCGCCGTCGCCGTCCGTGCGTGTCATACACTATCGAAATGATCGGCGGCCGACTTAAAATCGACCGGACCGGCCGGTTCCGCTCCGCACGGGTCGATTCTCGCGGGACGCCGACGCCACCGCAAGGTACGTGTTCCCAGCCGCCTCACCTCCGACGTGTACGACTACCACGTCCACTCGACGTACTCGGACGGGTCGTTCCTCGAATGGATGGTCTCGTCGGCGGAGGCGGCCGGGCTGGAGGGGATCGGGATCGCCGACCACTGCTCCGTGATCCCCGACGAGAACGCGGAACGACGGAAGCGACTCCTCGGATTCAATCTCGACGCGACCTACGAGCGCCGACGGGAGGCGATCGACGACGCCCGCGAGCGCGCCGGAATCGCCGTCTTCGACGCGGTCGAGATGGATTATCACCCCGACCACGAGGACGCCATCCGGACGTTCCTCGCGGAGACGGGGTTCGACTATGCGGTCGGGAGCGTCCACGACCTCGAGGGCGTCAACGTCCATACCCGCTCGTACTTCGCGGAGCGGTCGGAGGCGGAGCGTCGCGACCTCGTCGACCGCTACTTCGAGAAGCTGGTCGCGCTGATCGATTCCGAACTGTTCGCGATCGCCGCCCATCCCGACCTAGTCGAGCGGAACCCGCACCTCCGCGGGTTCGCGACGACCGACCACTACGAGCGGGTCGCGGCCGCCTTCGAGCGCTCGCCGACGGTGCCGGAGATCAACGCCGGCCGGCTGCTCGACGAGTACGGGGAGTTCCACCCCGCACCCGCGTTCCTCGACGCGCTCGTCGAACGCGGGGTGGAGGTGACCGTCGGAACGGACAGCCACGAGCCGGAAGAGATCGAGCCGCGGGCGACCGGGATCCGCGAGGAACTGGACGATCGCGGCCTCGAACCGGTCGAGATCGACGTTCGGTGAGGTCGTCTCCGAGCGAAGCTACGCCGGATCGAACGCCGATAGACTCGCTCCGCTCGTCCATCGAGCTCGACTTCGGCTTACGCCTCGTCGAACGACGCATCGCTTCGCGCTGCTGGCTCGACGAAGCTATGCTTCGTCGAACACCGGAAATCAAAGATTTCCGAGCTCGACTTCGGCTTACGCCTCGTCGAACAGCTCCTCGCCCTCGACCATGTGCTCCTCGACGGCGTCCAGGTTCAGGGTGAGACCGAGACCGGGCCCCTCCGGCACCTCGATGTAGCCGTCCTCGATGACGTCCTCCTCGACGAGGTCCTCCCACCAGCCGAGCTCGTAGGAGTGGTACTCGACGGCGAGCGAGTTCGGGATCGACGCGCCGACGTGGGCCGCCGCCATCGTCGCGACCGGTGAGGCGACGTTGTGCATCGCGACCGGCACGTAGTACTGGTTCGCCACGTCCGCGATCTTCCGCGTCTCGCGCATCCCGCCGACCTTCGGCAGGTCCGGCGCGACGATGTCGACCGCCTGGTTCTCGATGAGCCGGCGGAGTTCGGTGACGCGGTAGCGGTTCTCGCCGACCGCGATCGGGGTCGACGTGCTCTTCGTGACCTCCTCTTGAACCTCCAGGTTCTCCGGCGGCACGGGGTCCTCGAGCCACCAGACGTCGTTCCCGTTGATGGCCTCCGCCAGCCGCTTCGCGGAGCCGCCCGAGAACGTCCAGTGACAGTCGAAGGCGACGTCGGCCTCGTCTTTCACGCGTTCGGTGACCTTCTCGACGATCTCCGCCTTGTGACGGATCTCGCCGGGACGGAGGTGTCGGTTTGCGCGGTCCTTCTCGAGTCCCGACGGGACGTCGAGGTCGAACTTGAGCGCGTCGTAGCCGAGCTCGTGGACGACGCGTTCGGCCTCGTCGGCACACGCCTCGGGGTCCGCCTCCTCCTCCGTGTGACAGTCGCAGTAGACGCGCATCCGGTCGCGGTACTTCCCGCCGAGCAGCTGGTAGGCGGGCACGTCGAGGACCTTGCCCGCGACGTCGTGAAGCGCCACCTCGATCCCGGAGATGGCCGTGACGGTGACGCCCTCGACGGAGCCCTCGCCGGACATCTTCTGGATGAGGTGCTCGTAGAGGCGGTCGATGTCGAGCGGGTTCTCGCCGACGACGAACGGCTTCATCCGCTCTATCAGTTCGGGCACGCCCGCGCCCCAGTACGCCTCGCCGGTGCCGACCACGCCGGCGTCGGTGTAGACGCGCACGAGCGTCCACGGGAAGTTCCCGTCGACCATCGTCGTCTGGACGTCCGTGATCTCGAGGTCCCGGTCGCCACCGCGCGAGCGGGTTGCGTCCATCGTCTCGGCGGAGAGCTCCCGCATCGTGTACTCCGCGTTCGGGTCGTGAAGCGACTCGTAGTTCCTGCTCATGTCGGGCCGTTAATTCGGATCACAGTAAGCGTTTATGCTCCGTCCTCGACACGAGCGCTCGGCCGCGGGGAGGGGAAGAGAACGAGCGAATCGGGAGGGCGAAGGCGGCGCAAGGGAACCGGATCGACGCGAAAAACGCGGAGAGAAAGGGGGAGCGTTTTCCTTACTCCCCCTCGAACGGGTCGTATGGTCGAGGTAACCGAGTCGCTCACCTGCCTGTTTACCGCGGAGATCGAAGCGGACGGCGAGGGGGGATACGTCCTGTCGGTGCCGAAACGCGAGATCGAACACGGGGCCGTGGTCGCCGGAGAGACGTATCGAGTCGCGATGATCGATCCCGACGGACGGGCCACGGGCGACGGGGATCGAACCCGGACCTCGCGGGGTTCGAACGGGGCCGCCCGGTCGGGCGGCGGAGCCGGCGGAGGCGGTGCCGGCCGGGCCGACTCCGGGCCGCCGGTCAAGGAGGGCGAGGTCCGCGACGTGACGATCGAGACGCTCGGCGACAAGGGCGACGGCATCGCGAAGATCGAGCGAGGCTACGTCGTCATCGTTCCCGACGCCGAACTCGGCGACGAGGTCACCGTGGAGATCACGAGCGTCCGCGAGAACGTCTCGTTCGCGTCGGTTCTCGGGGAGTAGCGCTCTCCCGGCGTCGGCGACGGCGGATCAGGAGAACAGCCGCCGGAGGTGTTCACGCGAGAGGAACGACGAGGGGCGGTCCATGTGGACGCCGATCTCGCCCGAGAGCGCCCGCAGCCCGAGATGCTGGATCGGTTCGGGAAGCGAGTAGCACGCCCGGATCAGCTTCCCGAGCCGGATCTCGGTCGCCAGCTCGTCGCGCCAGCCCGCCTCGTAGGCGGCGAGGGTTCCCGGATCCGCGGGATCGACGGTCGCCGCGGCGACATCCGCGGCGGTCATCCCGTAGAGGATCCCGCCGCCCGTGAACGGCTTCGTCTGGGCGGCGGCGTCGCCGATCAGGAGGACGCGATCGGTCGTCACCGAGTCCGGCGGACCGATCGGGATCGCCCCCGAACAGAAGCGCTCGGTGTCGGCCCCGTACGCCTCGGTCAGCCGGTCGAACCGGGCCGACACGTCCTCGCCGGGGGGCGCGGCGAGCCCGTACTCGACGCCGGCGTCGCCGCGGGGGATCCGCCACGCGAAGAAGCGCGGCGCGGTGAGGTGGACGTCGACGTAGTCGCGGTCGTCCGGTTCCGGGTCGAACGCGAGCACGCCGTGGAGGAGCTCCTCCGGCTCGTCGATCCCGACCTCGCGGCGCACGCGGGAGGTCGGCCCGTCGCAGCCGGCGACCATCCGCGCCTCGACGGTCTCGGTGCCGCCGCCGGCGACGCTGACCTCGACGACGACGCGGTCCGCGCGCTCGTCGATCCCGGTGACGGTGTGGCCCTCCCGGACCTCCGCTCCCGCGTCGCGGGCGCAGTCGGCGAGCGCGCGGTCGAGCCCGACGCGATCGATGACGTTCGAGACCTCCTCGCGCTTGTAGAACCGGTACGGCGTCGATCCCGGCCCGCCGACGTGAAAGCGCGCGCCGAATATCCGGTTCTGGAACAGCTCCTCTCTCGCGGCCTCGGGGACGTACTCCCAGACGTCGGTCGAGACGTGTCCGGAGCAGGCCAGCGGCTCGCCGACCTCGCCCTTCTCGAAGGCGACCACGTCGTATCCCTCCTCGGCCGCCTGGCGGGCGAACCGCGAACCGGGCGGTCCCGCACCGACGACGACGAAGTCGTACATGCTCGTGACGAGGCCGCCCGCGTATTTAATTGGGCCGTCGTCGAGCGCCGGTCGGTCGACCGCCGCGTCCCGGGAGGTCGTCAGTCACTCGCGGTCCGCGAGCCACTCGAGCGCCGCGTCGAGGTCGGTCTCGGGCGGCGAACACGTGAACCCCTCACAGACGTAGACGGTCGGCTCGTCGCCGTCGGCGTCGCGGCCCCTCCAGACCGGCGGCGCGTCGTCGAGGCCGAGCCGATCGAGCCACTCGTCGAGTCCGGAGTCGGTCGGCGGGCGACGCGCGACGACGGCACCGGGGAGATAGCGCTCCGCGAGCGTCTCCCGCCACTCGGCCGGCATCTCCTCGGCCGCGACCGTCACCTCGATCCCGCCGGTCTCGACGCGCTCGGCCGCGCGGACCAGCGAGACGTGCTCGAGCGGACTCGCACGGATCCGGTCGGCGTGGACGGCCACCACTCGCTCGGCGATCTCGCGGAACCGGTCGTCGGTCCGGAACCCGTCGAGGACCGCGAGCGTCTCCGCCGCGACACCGAGACTCGAGGGGGTCGAGCGGTCCGCGAACTCCTGTGGCCGGGCGAAGAGCGTCCCGTCGCCCTCCGGGTTCGTTCCGCTCGTCCCCGCCGATGTAACGCCCTCGGGATCGCGCGTGAAGTAGATCGTCCCCGAGTCCGGGTCGTAGAAGTCGTCGACGAGCGCCTCGGCCAACTCCAGCGCGAACGCGACCGCGTCGACGTCGCCCGTGGCGGAGTACACGTCGAACGCGCCGCGCGCGAGGAACGCGTAGTCGTCGAGGTAGCCCGGTCCGGCCACGTCGCCGTCGAGCCATCTGCGGTCGAGCCGACCCGCCTCGGCGTCGTACAGTCTGTCCCGACAGAACGCGAGCGCCTCCGCGGCCAGGTCGGCGTACGACTCGCCCAACACGTCCCCCGCGGCCGCGAACGCCGAGATCGCTCGCCCGTTCCACGACGCCAATACCTTCTCGTCGCGGGCGGGTCGGGGACGCTCCTCGCGAGCCTCGAAGAGGGCGGTCCGGGATTCGAGGAGGATCTCCCCGATCTCGGCCTCGGATCGGTCGTACTCCGCCGCCAGCTCCGCGATCGAGGCCGCGAGCGTCGGCACCGTCGTCCCGCGCTCGAAGTTCCCGCCGGGTTCGATCCCGTACCGGGCCCGCGCGATCGACGCCGCCGGCTCCTCGAGGACGGCGTCGACCTCCTCGGGCGTCCACGCGTAGAACGCGCCCTCGACCCGCTCGTCCGGGTCGTCGCCGGCGCGGCTCGGGGGTTGCCGGCTGCGCGCGTCGAGCGTGCTGAAGAATCCCCCGTCCGGATGGCGGAGCTCCCGCTCGAGGAACGCCAGCGACTCGGCGGCCACCCGGGCGTAGCCGACATCGCCGGTCAGCCGGTAGCCGTCGAGGTAGACCATGGGTAGCTCCGCGTTGTCGTACAGCATCTTCTCGAAGTGGGGGATCGTCCACTCGCGGTCGACCGCGTAGCGGTGGAACCCCCCGCCGATCTGGTCGTACATCCCGCCGGCGGCCATCCCGTCGAGCGTTCGCGTCGCCGCGCGCAGGAGCTCCTCGCGGCCGCTCCGCGCGGCCGCCCGCATCAGGAGGTCCACGCGACCCGGCATCGGGAACTTCGGACCGCTCGCGCCGAAGCCGCCGTACTCGTCGTCGACGCTCCGCATCGCCGTCGCGGCCGCCTCGTCGAGGAGTCCCGAACCGGGCGGGTCGCTCGCGCCCGAGGGGTCGGGGACGGACTCGAGTTCGTCGCGCGCGCTCGCGGTCCACTGCTCGGCGCGGCGCTCCATCTCCTCGCGCTGCTCGGGGTCGCTCCACGAGTCGGCGATCCGGCGACACAACTCCGGGAACGAGGGGTGGTTCCCCCGCGGTTCCGGCGGGAAGTAGGTCCCGACGTAGAACGGCTTGCCGTCGGGGGTACACCACGCCGACAGCGGCCACCCGCCGCCGCCCGTGACGAGCTGTGAGACCGTCATGAAGGTGCTGTCGACGTCGGGACGCTCCTCGCGGTCGACCTTGATCGGGACGAACGACTCGTTGAGCAGCGCCGCCGTCTCCTCGTCGGCGAAGCTCTCCTCCTCCATGACGTGACACCAGTGACACGCGGAGTAGCCGATGGAGACGAACACCGGCACGTCGTGCTCGCGAGCGCGCTCGAACGCCTCCTCGCCCCACGGCTGCCAGTTCACCGGGTTGTCGGCGTGCTGCTGGAGGTACGGGCTCGGCTCCCCGTCGAGCCGGTTCCGTTCGGTCGGCTGTGACATGGGCCGGATTGGCCCGCGCGTCGGAAAAACCCCGCTACACGGAGCGCGGTCCGGCGTCGTGACTCCGAGAGCGAGCCAGGAAGATCCACGGACGTGGATCGATAGGTCGACCGAGAGGGAAAGAGTTACACTACGATGCGGGTATCCGTCGCGCATGACGGAGACCGTGCTCTTAGTCGGCGGCGGCGGGCGCGAACACGCCATCGCCCGAGCGCTCGCCGACGACTGTTCGCTGTACGCCTGCGCGAGCAACCGAAACCCCGGCATCCGGCGGCTCGCGGACGGCCTCGAGACGGTCGAGGAGACCGACGCGGACGGGATCGCCGCCTTCGCGACCGAGGTGGACGCGGACCTCGCGGTCATCGGTCCGGAGTCCGCGCTCGAGGCCGGCGTTGCGGACGCACTGGACGACGCCGGCGTGTACGCGTTCGGCCCGCGGGAGGCGGAGGCGCGGCTGGAGACGGACAAGGCGTACCAGCGCCGGTTCATGCGCGAGGCGGACGTGCCCGGCTGTCCGGACTTCGAGGTCTTCGACGACATGGACGCCGCCTGCGCGTACATCGACGAGTACGACGGCGACCTCGCGGTGAAGCCCGCCGGCCTCACCGGCGGCAAGGGCGTGAAGGTGATCGGCGACCAGGTCACCGCCGAGGAGGCGAAGACGTACCTCCGGGAGTCCGGCTACGACCGGGTCGTCCTCGAGGAGCGGCTGGTCGGCGAGGAGTTCACCGTCCAGGCGTTCGTCGCCGACGGCGAGTTCCGCGCGACGCCGGCGGTCCAGGACCACAAGCGCGCCTACGAGGGCGACGAGGGGCCGAACACTGGCGGAATGGGCTCGTACTCGGACACCGGACCCTCGCTGCCGTTCATGGAAGACGGCGACTACGAGGCGGCGCTCGACGTGCTCGACGCCGTCGTCGACGCGCTCCCCGACTACAAGGGCGTCCTCTACGGTCAGTTCATGCTGACCGCGACGGGACCGAAGGTGGTCGAGTTCAACGCGCGGTTCGGCGACCCGGAGGCGATGAACACGCTGCCGGTCCTCGAGACGCCGTTCATCGACGTGTTGACCGCCGCCCGCGACGGCGACGCGCTGCCGGAACTCGAGTTCTCCGGGGAGGCGACCGTGTGTAAGTACGCCGTTCCGGACGGGTACCCGACGGACCCCGACGGCGGCGCGCGGATCGCGGTCGACGAGGAGAGCGTCGGCGACGCGCTGCTCTACTACGCGAGCGTCGACGAGCGCGAGGACGGGATCTACACGACCACGTCGCGGTCGTTCGCGGTCGTCGGCCGCGGCGACTCCATCGCGGCCGCGGAGGCCGAGGCGGACGCGGCGCTGTCGGCGGCGGGAGACCGCGTCCGGATCCGTCACGACATCGGGAAGCCGGAACTGCTCGAGAAACGGACCGAACACATGGCCGAGCTCCGGGAGTAGTCGGTGCGGAGCGGACGGATCCGCGTCCGGCGGGAACGGAAGTGGCGAGCAGGCGGTCTCCGCTCCTCACGGCGGTCGACCGCGCACCCGTCCAGGCCTGCCGTGAGCCGTCGGTTCGGCGTGAGCGGTCTGTGGCGGTATCCGGTTTGAACCCTCGGCGTCTCGGGGTGGGGTGACATGGTCGCGGCGGTCGGCCGATCCGGACGGGCGCTCCCCGGAAGCGAGCCTTTTACTCCCACGCCGCGAACGGACGGGCGTGAGCGACGAGGACACGACGGACGGGGCCGACTCGGCCGAGGGTGACGACGACGGCCGGAAGCTGGGGAGCGGGACGCGCGCCGACCGGCTGGAGCGTCACCGGACCGGCGGGGTTCGGAACTCGCTGTGGTCGTGGCCCGACGCCAAGTCGCCGCTCGTCGTCGTGCGCAACTACCTCGTGATCGTCCTCGCGCGGGTCTGTCCGAGCCTTCGGCTCAAGAACCGGCTGCTCTCGTGGATCGGCGTGACGGTCGGGGCGGGCGTCTCCTGGGGACTCGAGTCGACGCCCGACGTGTTCTGGCCCGAGCGGATCACCGTCGGCAACGACGCGATCGTCGGCTACGACGCCACGCTGTTGTGTCACGAGTTCCTCCGGGACGAGTACCGTCTCGGAGACGTGGTGATCGGAGACGGCGCGATGATCGGCGCGGGCGCGATCGTCCTTCCGGGCGTCACGGTCGGGGAGGGCGCGCGCGTCGCCGCCAACTCGCTCGTGGCCGAGGACGTCCCGCCGCGGACGACGGTGGCGGGCGTGCCCGCCGAAGTCGTTTCCAGCGCGGGCGGCGAGGACGACGCGAACGCGAAACCGGGCGGGTCGACGGCCTCCTAGGCGTCCCCGCTCCCGACGCCGTCCGCGTCGTCGGCCCCGCCGTCGGCCGGTTCGTTTCCGTCCGTTTTCTCCCCCGTCTCTCCGGCCCCGTCCTCCGCCTCGACGATGTGCGCCTCGGTGCTCACCGCGTCGAGATCGACGCCAACCTCCTCCGCGACGGCGTCCAGGACCGCCCGCTGTTCGGCCATCTCGTTTTCGAGCGCCTGGACGCGCTCCGAGGTGTCGAGCACCGTCGTCTGCGTCTCTTCGACCTCCGTCCGGAGTTCGTTGATCTTCTGGTACGTTCGCTCCGCCCTGTCGGCGAGCGTCTGGATCTTCTTCGCCGTGTCGCCGAATCCCATACCGGTGCGTCGTCCCGGCGCTACCTGTGTTTTTCCGTTCGTCGCGGAGTGGATCGGGCCGGAGGACCCCGCTGATCTCCCGGATCGACGATGGACTTTTCTCCGAACCCGGCCAGGGATCGATGTGAGCGCCGACCGGATCCTGTTGACGAACGACGACGGCATCGACGCCGTCGGTCTGAGAGCCGTCCACGACGCGCTCGACGACGAGTACGACGTGGTGACGGTGGCTCCGACCGGCGACCGCTCGTCGGTCGGTCGGGCGCTCTCGGACGGCGTGACGGTCTCGGAACACGAGCTCGGCTACGCGGTCGACGGGACGCCCGTCGACTGCGTCGTCGCGGGGCTGGACGAACTCGTCCCCGACGCGGACTGCGTCGTCGCCGGCTGTAACGAGGGCGCGAACCTCGGGTCGTACGTCCTCGGTCGCTCGGGCACCGTCTCGGCCGCGGTGGAGGCCGCGTTCTTCGGCGTCCCGGCGGTGGCGACGTCGATGTACGTTCCGGGCGACGAGGACTGGTGGCGGCGCGAGCTGGAGGCGGGAGAGTTCGATCACGCCGCCCGCGCCACGCGGTACCTCCTCGACAACGCGTTCGACGCCGGCGTGTTCGAGGAGGTCGACTACCTGAACGTGAACGCGCCGATCGCGGAGGGCGATCCGGCACCGATGCGGATCACGCGTCCGTCCGACTGGTACGGTATGACCGCCGAACACGACGGAAACGGCGAGGTCACCTTCGACGACCCGATCTGGGGACGGATGACCGAGACGGACGTGCCGGACTCCGTCGGCACCGACCGCCGGGCCGTGGTCGACGGGGAGGTGTCGGTCTCGCCGCTCACCGTTCCGCACGGCGTCGCGGCGAACGGCGCGCTCGACGGGCTCGCCGAGCGGTACGGCGGTCGCGACTCGAGGGACTGATCGGGGCGCTCGTCACTCGCCGCCGTCGCTGACCGTCACCTGCGCCTCGCTAATGACGCGGTCGCCCATCTCGTAGCCGGGCTCGTACACCTCGTGGACGGTGCCGTCGGGTTGGTCGCTGTCGACGCGGAGCATGACCTGGTGACGCGCCGGGTCGACCTCCTCGCCGGGCTCCGGCTCGATCGGTTCGACGCCCTCGTCGGCGAGCACCTCGTCGAACTTCTCGAGGGTCGACTCAACGCCCGGGCGGATGTCGCTGCCGTCCTCTTGGTCGAGCGCCCGGACGAGGTCGTTTCTGACCGGCGCGATCCGCTCGACGAGCGACTCGGAGGCCCGCTCGCGGATCTCCTCGCGCTTGCGTTTGGCCCGCTGTTTGTAGTTGCTGAAGTCGGCGCGGACGCGCGCGAGCTTGCTCGTCAGCTCGTCGATCTCCTCGCGTTTCTCGTCGAGTTCGGACTCCAGATCGGCCACCTCCTCGGCGAGCGCCTCGTCGTGTTCGGCGACGCGGTCGGCGAGGGTTGGCTCGTCCGCGTCGCTCCCGTCCGTGGCGTCGGCGGCCGTCGCGTCGGCGGTCTCGGCCGCATCGGCGGTCTCGGCCGTGTCGGCCGCATCGGCCGCATCGGCCGCGTCGCCGGCGTCCTCGGCTGTCGCGTCGGGTTCCCTCTGTGATCCGACCTCGACGGCGTCGTCGTCGCTCATGTCCGATCGGAGGCCGTGGGCGTGTATAAGCGTTGTAGAACGCGGTCGATCGAGGGGTTCGGCCGGCACGCGAGTTCTTCGGTTCGACCGACCGCGACCTGCCGGGTTACTTATTCCGGCGTGGCCTACGGTCGGTGATGACCGCACCGAACCGGAACACGCTGTGGGCGCGGGCGATGATCGACGAACTCGTCGCCGCGGGCGTGGACGCCGTCGTCGTCTCGCCCGGCAGCCGCTCGACGCCGCTGACGGTCGCCGCCGCGCGCCACGAGGATCTCCACCTGTTCTCACAGCTCGACGAGCGCTCCGCCGCCTACTTTGCTCTGGGCCGCGCGCGCCGGACGGGCCGCGTGACACCGCTCGTCTGTACCTCCGGCACCGCCGCCGCCAACTACCACCCCGCGGTGATGGAGGCGGACAACGCCCGGGTGCCGCTTTTAGCGCTCACCGCCGACCGGCCGCCGGAACTCCGCGACTCCGGGGCCAACCAGACCGCCGACCAGGAGAAGCTGTACGGCGACGCGGTCCGCCTCTACAAGGACCTCCCCGAGCCGGCGGCGAACGCCCGCGCGCTCCGCTCGCTCCGGACCACGGTCGCCCGCGCGGTGGCGGCCGCGGAGGGCGCGGACGCCGGCCCCGTCCACCTGAACGTCCCGTTCGCGAAGCCGCTCGAACCCACGCCGGTCGAGGGCGATGTCCCCGACGACCTCGACCCGGTCGCGGAGGCGGGTCGCGAGGGGCCGTACGTCGACGTGACCCCGGGGTCGCCGGAGCCGGAGGAGACGGCGCTCCGGGCGCTCGCCGAGGCGTGTTCCACGCACCGCGGGCTGATCGTGGCCGGACCCGCCGACCCGCCGGGGCTCGATCCGGAGGCGGTCACGGCGCTGTCCCACGCCACGGGGTACCCGATCCTCGCCGACCCGCTCTCGGGACTCCGGTTCGGCGGACACACGCGGGTCGCGCCGGTGATCGGGGCCTACGACGCGTACCTCTCGGCGGCGGTCGCGGGCGACGACGACTGGACCGACCCTGAGGTCGTGGTCCGGCTCGGCGCGTCCCCTACGTCGAAGCGGCTCCGGAAGTACCTCGCCGACACCGGCGCGGACCAGTACGCGGTCGACCCCGCGGGACGGTGGCGCGAGGCCGAGTTCGCGGCGACCGACCTCGTCGTCGCCGAGCCGAACCGCCTCTGTGCCCGCCTCTCGCGGCTCGTCGCCGGCGGCGGGGATCCGGACTGGCGCGAGCGGTGGGAGGCGGCGGACCGGGTCGCCCGCGAGTTCCACCGGGGGAATTTCGACGCCGACGGCGACGACCCGGAGGCCCCTGGCGGGTTCCACGAGGGCGACGTGCTCCGCGTCGTCGCCGAGGAGGTCCCGGATCCGTCGACGCTGTTCGTCTCCAACTCGATGCCGGTCCGCGACCTCGACCGGTTCGTCCCGCCGTCGACGACGAACCTCACGGTCCTCGGCAACCGCGGCGTCTCCGGGATCGACGGGATCGTCTCGAGCGCGCTCGGCGCGGGCTCCGCGACGACCGACGACCTCACGCTCGTCGTCGGCGACCTCGCGCTGTATCACGACACGAACGGCCTGCTCGCGATCGACCGGTGCGACGTCGAGGTCACGGTCGTGCTCGTCAACAACGACGGCGGCGGGATCTTCCACGCGCTCCCGATCGAGTCGTTCGACCCGCCCTTCACGTCCGAGTTCAAGACGCCACACGGGATCGAGTTCGAGCCGATGGCCGACCTCCACGGGCTCGAGTACGCCCGGATCGACGCCTGGCCCGGATCGGGTGAGGGATCGGGCGACGGGTCCGAATCGGCGACGACTGACCCGACCGGCGCACTCGCCAAAGCGTACCGCCGCGCGCGCGACGCGGACGGCTCCCACCTGATCGAGGTGCGGACCGACGCCGAGTCGAGCCACCGGACGCGCGAGCGGCTGGCGGCGGCCGTCGAGCGCGCGGTTCACGGCGAGTGAACTGGATGCGAATGATCCGAGGAGATCCAGCGAGTGTGGGTTCTCTGGACCGCTGACGACGGCAGAACCCGCTCAGACGGATATATACCCGATCGTACGTGTCGCTACGTCCTCGATGCGTTCATCGGTGAGAGAAGTCATGCGGAATTCCACCTCGGTAGCGCTGTTGAGGGTCGCGAGCGACCACGGAAGGACGTGACTTCGCCTCCCGAGCGGATCGCCCTCGTAGTCGTCGTCTCGAAGCGTGAGTGACTCGTCGTGGTAGGACTTCGTCGATATCAGGACCGTGACGAGCTGTAGACCGTGGCTAGGGAGTCGAGGCGCTCCCAAAACGAGCATCGGGCGACCCTTATCGGAAAGCGGATCGATCCCTCAGACGATGTCGCCGCGTTCCAGTTGGTCAAACGTGGTCACCGCACCTTCTCCATGTCGTCGGTCCGAAGCTCCTCGAGACGTTCCTCACTGTATTGTTCGTCCGCAGTCTCGTGGTGGCGATGAAGCCGGTACGCGGCTCGAAGCCGATCCTCGTCGTCCGTGATCGCCCAATACGGACGCTTGTGTCGCACCAGCTCCCGTTCCTTCAGCCGCGAGAGGATCGCGCTGACCGCGTCGGTGTCCAATCCAAGCCGTTCGGCTATCGTCGCCGCCTTCCACGCGCGGTCGTCGTTCTCGTCGAGGAACGACACGATCCGCTCGGTGTCGTTCCGCTCCTCGAACTCGTCGTCGTCCGCGTCCTCGAACTCGTCGATGTCGATGGTACCGCTCGACATGAACGGGTGTTGGTACCGTTGAAGAATAGTTGTTTGGGACGTTTGTTAGTTGGTCGAGAGCGAGTTTCGTCCCATCGGTGCGAACGTTATTAGTCGCCGACTCCCCTATCTCGACCGTGCAAGTCGTCGGGTACGAGGCGGACGAAGTCGGTGACGAGGGGAAGTCCGGAAGCGGCGCGGCCGGCGGCGGGCTCTACGTCGCCGACGGCGACGACGTGGAGTTCGTCGAGGCGGCCCCCGGCACGGACCTCTCCTTCGGACTCGGCGACCGTCGGTGTGCCGGGACGGTCCACGACGGGGGTCACGTCCCCTGCGACGCCGACGCGGCCCCCTACTGTGACGCACACTCGAGCGTCTGGGTGTGCGCGCGGTGTACCGGGACGTGTCTCAAGGACGAGATGGACTGCCACGAGGAGCACGCCATGTACCTCGCGGCGTTCGCGCCCGACACGTTCAAGGTGGGCGTCACCCGGCTGTGGCGGCTCGAGACGCGCCTCCGCGAGCAGGGGGCCGACCGGGCGGCCCACGTCCGGACGTTCCCCGACGGCCGGGTCGCCCGCGAGGTCGAGGCCGAGCTCGCAAGCGGACCGGACCTGGTCGATCGCGTCCGGGTGCCGACGAAGCTCGACGGCTTCGGCCGGGACGTCGACGCCGCGGCGTGGGAGGCCTTGGTCGAGCGGTTCGACCCGATCGATCGGTTCGACTTCGAGTACGGGCTCGACCTCGCGGACCGACCGGTCGCGGAGACGATGGCGGCGGGGACGGTCCGCGGCTGGAAGGGGCGGGTGCTGGTGCTCGACCGAAACGGGTCGACGTACGCGGTCGACGCCCGGTCGCTGGTGGGATACGAGTTGACCGAGGAGGTACCCGATCGCGACCTCCAGTCGAGTCTGGGCGCGTTCGGCGGATGACTCGAGGCCGGCGAGTTCGGACGCGCTCATTGCCGGAGATAGACAATATATTTCAGTCATAGAAAGACATATTTGCTCGAACGTCGTTTGGACGGACGTGATGGACGACCCTCGTCGCGACGGTCCGCCTCCGTTCGATAAACCGTTCGAGGGCGAGGACACGAAACAGCGCGTGTACGGAGCGGTACTTCACGCGCGCGAGCCGATGACGGCCGCCGAGATCGCCGACCGGGCGGACTGTTCGGCGGAGTCGGCGCGGACGCATCTCTCCTTTTATGCCGACCTCGGCATCGTCGTCCGCCACGAGGGTCGGCCGGTCCGGTACGAACGCAACGACGACTACTTCGAGTGGCGACGGGTGAACACGCTGGCGCGGGAACGCACCCTCGACGAGCTACAGTCCGGCGTCTCGGAGTTGACGGACCGGATCGAGGCGTTTCGCGACGAATACGACGCTGATTCGCCCGCCGCCGTCGACGTCCTCGCGTTCGACGCGGGACGGATCGACGACGTGTACGCGGACCTCGGCGAGTGGGCCACCGCCATCGAGGAGCGTCGCCTCCACGAACGCGCCCGGCGAAAGGTCGCCGGCTCGACGGCTCCGTCACACGGCTAACGATGGTGCCGGCCGACGACGGGGCGAGCCCCGCACCGATAGACCGATCCGTCTTGGCACGGATCCGATCCCGGTTTTCCGGGAGTCGGCTGACCGAATCCGCGGAGATCGTGGAGGACGGAAACAGCCATCTCCGGATCGACCTCTCCGACGAGTACTACCCGAGCGACGCCTCGGCTCGCATCGAGATCCGCTGGTATCGCAACGACGACTTCTCCGTTCACTACCGGGAGGACCGACGAGACGGGACGTGGGAGTGTCGGTGGGACCGCCACCCGAACGTACACAACACGCGGAGCCACTACCATCCGCCCCCGGACGCGGCGACGCCCGAGGCGCGGGACGCGCAGTGGCCGGACGACCATCGAGACGTGTGTCGTCTCGTCGCGGATCGCCTCGAGGAACGTATCGAGACGCTGTGGGAACGACGATAATGGACACGGGCTCCCTACACCCGGCAGGGCGGCCGGAGCGGTCCCCTCGGACTTCTGTCCCGCACGACTCCGCCCCGCACCTCACACCTCCCCAGCCTCGCTGCTCGCGGCTCGCGGCTTCGCCGCTCGCTTATCGAGGTACTCACCTCGTTCGTACCTCGCCACGCTCGCCGCGTCCAGCGAGAATCGAAGATTCTCTGGCAGCCGGCGGCTCCGCCGCCGGCGACCTCGTGGGTTGCTCGCGCCCTGCCGGGCGCTCTCAGGCGCAGGGCGAGAGCGAAGCTCTCGCTTGAAGCCGGCGCAAAGCGCCGGCGACGCCACCGGGTTCGCTTTATGAACGATCGTCGTCGTCGCCTCGCTCCGAGACGCTCACTGCCCGATCCCGTTCGCGGAGATGATCCGCCGGACGCCGAGATACGCCACGGCCGCGAGCGTGGCGTAGACGGCGACGGTCAGCGTCGTCGCCGGGTCGGCGCTGTCGATGGCGAGTCGCGCGACCGCGTTCGTCGGGCCGCCCGCCATCGCGGTCGCGCCGCCGAAGAGGACGAGCACGGCGACCGAGTAGAGGAACTGGGCGGCCCGGCGGTCGGGCGCGGCCGCGGCGATCCCCGCGGCGACCCCGACGACCAGCGTCGTCAGCGCGGTCATGAGGAGGAGGATCGTCGGGACGTTGGCGACCGACGTCCCGTTGAGTTCGAGGAGCAGGAGCCACAGCAGGGCCTGTCCGGGCGCGATCGCGACCGCCGCGAGCGCCTTCCCGTCGACGATCTCGCCGATCGTCACGGGCGCGACCCGCAGCAGCTCGAGCGTCCCGCGATCCAACTCCTCCGTGATCGAGTCGACGACGAGCGACCCCGAGATGAACACGGGAAGGAACACCAACACCGGGATCAACACGGTGTAGGTGAACGTGAAGTACGGGCTGGAGCCGGTCGATTCGGGGACGGGGAGCGGCGGCCGGGTCAGCGACTCCGCCCGCTCGACGCGCTCGATCCGCTCGTAGGTGCGCAACAGGTCCCGCAGCTGGACGACGATCACCGTGGTCTCGACGGTGGCGTCGGGCGCGGTCACCGCGACCGATATCCGCCCCGAGTCCTCCCGCGTCGCTATCGCCACCGCGTCGACGGCGTTTCCGTCGAAGGCGTTCCGGGCGGCGGCGGCGTCCTCGTAGGGCGTCACCGACGCGCCGGGCACCTCCGCGGCGGCGCGTTCGAGGTCCGCGATCGCGTCGCCGGCGGCCGCGACCTCGACCTCCGCGCCGTCGAGCGCGCCGGGGTCGTACATCGAGACGAGCCCGACGACGAGGAACGACGAGAACGCGGCGATGAACAGCTGGATCGCGATCGCGAGCAGGATCGTCTTCTCCGCGCGGAGCCCGGCGATCTCGCGTCTCGCGACCGTGAGTCGGCTACCCATGGAGGCTCACCACCCCGAAGTTGTACGCGGCGTGGACCAGCGTTGCGGCCGCGAGCGCGAGGACGTACCTCGTCCGGTCCCGTCGCGCGCCGACCGCCGACAGCGACGCGGTGACGCCGTGGAGCGCGAGCGGCGCGAGGAAGAGCCCGGCGAGGAGGAGCGGCGAGAGCCCCGCCACGCCCGCGACGGAGCCGAAGGCGGCGCGGCCGACGTACAGCTCCGTGAGCCCGACCGCCTGGACCACCGCGGTCGCCTTCTCCGCGAGGAAGAAGCCGAGCCCGGAGGCGAGCCCGACCGCGAGCGCGACCCGGTCGGTCCGGGCGAAGACGCCGCGTTCGAACCCGGCGTAGAGGTGGACGCTCTTCGCGACCTCCTCGACGAACGCGATGACGACGAGCAGAACGGGGATCGAGACGGTGATCGGCAGCGCGAACAGCACCGCGACCGCGAGCAGCTCCGCGACGAAGACGAACGGGATCGTACACGCGGTGAGGAACGCGACCGCGGCGGGCCCGCGGGCCCGTCTCGGGATCCGGGCCGCGACCCCCGTCGCCGGCGACTCGCGGACGCCCTCGCCGACCGCCGAGAGCCGGACCGCGAGCGCGTCGAGGAACTTGCGGGTCACCGGCTTCTGGGTGAACAGGTCCTCCTCGCGGTAGACGCCGAGCCCGAGCCCGAAGAGCAGGGCGGCGGCGACCGCGGTCGGCCCGGTCGCGAACAGGAACTCGCCGACCGAGATCGCCTCCCCCTGGAGGTCGAAGACGACGAGCGTGAGCGGCGAGATCAGCGCGACCGGCGTGACGTTCGTGAAGATCGCGGGCACGAACGCGTAGGAGGTGAGGAGGACGCTCACCGCGACCGTGACGAAGGTGAGCTCCTTGAACGACCGCGCGAACACCGCGCCGACGAAGGTGGCGGCGAGGAACGTCGCCGCGATCGGGAGCACCGCGAGCACGGAGACCGCGCCGCCGCCGACGACGAGCGCGATCAGCGCCGTCGCGGCGACCGCGACCGCGACGTACGGCAGCGTCTTGCCCGCGACGATCTCGGCCGGCGACAGCGGCGTGACGAGCAGCGGCTCGCCCCGGCGGTTGGTCCGCTCCTCGAGCACCGACGAGCCGTACGCCTGCGCGAGGAAGTTCATCGGCACGAGGAACGCGAACGCCAACACGAGCGACGCGAACGGGAACGGCGGCGTGATCGATCCGGGCGATCCGGCGGTGGCCGCGCCGAACGCCCCGCCGCCGATCGAGGGGACGGCGAGGCCGCCGGAGCCGCCATCGTCGCCGAATGGCCACCGGCCGCCGGATTCGTCGCCGGCGTCGACTCCGCCGCCACCGCTCCCCTCTCCGCCGCCGTCTCCGCTTCCGCCGGCGTCATCGTCTCCGCCTCCACCGTCCGCGGGTTCGGCGTCGTCGCTTCCGCCCCCGACGCCGTCCGACGTTCCCCCGGCGCTCCCGTCGCCCCCCGAACCCCCGCCGACCGTTGCCCCGTCCTCGAGCGCCGAGCCGCGGTTCGCGTACCGGAGCGTGACGACGACCGGGAACGCGGCGGTCTCGTTTTCCTCCGCGGCCATCAGCCGCTCGTTGTGGGCGTCGACCGCCTCCCGGAACGACGCGGCGGCCGCCTCGCCCTTCGGCGTGTCGACCGCGCGGACGAACACGCCAGCGGGATCGCCGGACGGGTCGGTCCCGCCGCCCCGTACCTCCCGAACGGTCAGGTCGACCGTCGATCCGAGCGTCGCCCGCTCGAGCGGCACGGCGGTCAGGGCGGGTTCGGCCTCGACTGCGTCCGCGTACGGCGACGCCGGGTCGACGCCCACCCGATACACGTCCCGGTCCACGTCGAGGCCCACCGTGTCGGTGGCGAGCCCCGCGCCGACGACGCCGCCGGCGACGACGAGGAGCGCGAGCGCGGCCAGCAGGGTTCGGCGGTCGACCCCGCCGGTCGCCCGCGACGCCTCCCACCTCGCGACCCGAGCGACGCGCCGGGATCGGCGCGCGAGCCGCCGGATCCGCCGGGCCGCCCGTCGGATCACTCGCCCCCCTCGCTCGTCGCCTTCGCCCGGTCGTCGCCGGCGCGGTTGCGGTCACCGGCGCGGTTGCGGTCGCCGCCTCCGTCCTCGCCGACCTCGACGCCCCCGTCCTCGCCGTCCTCGACGCCACCCCGACGGCCCGGCATCGGTCGCCCCACGAGGTCGAGGAACACGTCCTCGAGGCTCGGCTCTCTGGTGCGGATGTCCACGACGGCCCCGCCGGCCGCCGAGACGGCCTCGCGCACCCGCTCGACCGCGTCCATCGACGGCACGACCGTGCGGTACCGGTCGCCGACTTCCTCGACGTCTCCGATCCCGTCCGCGTCGCCTTCGGTCTCCCCGGACTCCAGCCCCGGCGGCACGTCGGTGTAGACGTGGTAGGTCGTCTCGCCGTGTCGCTCGCGGATCTCCTCCACCGTGCCGCGGGCGACGATCCGCCCCTCGTTCATGATGACGACGCGGTCGCAGACGGACTCGACGTGATACAGGTTGTGCGCGGAGAAGACGACGGTCTTGCCCGCGGACCGGAGCTCGCGGGTGAACTCCAGCACCGAGTTCGTCGTCACCGGATCGAGCCCGGAGGCGGGCTCGTCGTACACCAGCACGTCGGGGTCGTTCACCAGCGACCGCGCGATGGCGACCTTCCGTTTCATCCCCTTCGAGACGTCGCCGAGCCGGCGGTCGCGGTGGTCAAGGTCCAGCCGGTCGAGCGCGCGGTCGATCCGCTCGTCGGCGACGGACCGGGGAACCTCGTAGAGGTCGGCGAAGAAGCGGAGGTACGACGTCGCCGTCATCTCCTCGTACAGCGGCGACTCCTCGGGGAGGAAGCCGAGGTGGTGCCGCATCGCCGGGTCGGTGGAGTCGTAGCCGGCGACGCGGGCCTCGCCCGAGGTGGGCTCGATCAGCCCGGCGAGGACCTTCAGCGTCGTCGTCTTGCCCGCCCCGTTCGGGCCGACGATCCCGAAGACCTCGCCCTCCTCGACGGAGAAGGTGCTGTCGACGACCGCCGCGAACCCGCCGTACGTCTTCTCGAGGGCGTCGACCGCGATCATGGGCGCGGATCCGACGGGGACCGGGTTAAACCCACGCCCGCGGGTATCAGCCGCGAGAACGTCCCGACCGCTCTCCGCCGGTTCCCGTTCTCAGTCGTCCGCCCAGGCGTCGCCGTGCGCGCGGTAGCCGTCGAACTCGCCACGGTCGATCTCCCGTTCGATCTCGCGTTTCGTCTCCCGGTCCAACCGGAGGAGGTGACAGAGCGGGTGGCCGGGGGCGGCGACCGGGTTCTCTAGAGCCCCGAGGATCAGCCCGTCGAAGGGCGCGCGGACGACGCGCTCCTCGGTCTTGAAGTGGTTCGTCACCGTACAGATCGGGTCGTCCTCGTGGACGAGCGGGTACGGCCCCCACTCCATCTCGACGAGTCCGCCGGCGTCCGCGCGGAGCCAGCGCTTGGTGGCGTCGGCGGCGGTCGACTGGTACCACCCCGGCCAGTGGACCGGTTCGTCGGGGAGGAGACCGTACTCGGCGAGCACGCTCTCGACGCCCTCCAGGGCCTTCTCGATCAGGGTGCGCTGGAAGCGGTGTGCCCGCCCCATCTCGACGGTGACCGTCGGGATCCCGTCTGCGGTCGCCACGGACCGCAGCGATCCCGCGTCGCCCTCGCCGTAGAGGACCACGTTGGTGGCGAACGCGCGGGCGAGCCGCGCCACGCCCGGGTCCTCGAGGTCGGCGCGGGCGTGGTAGATCGTCGTTCGGTTTCGCGTCGACGTGTGGAAGTCGAGCCCGAGGTCGCACGGCGAGACGAACCGGCGGTAGATCTCGTGGGCCATCCGCTCGGTCGTGTTCGCGCCCTCCCGACCGGGAAACGACCGGTTCATGTCCTGGTCGTAGATCGGCGTGTACCGCTGTTGGGCCTCGAAGGCGGGGACGTTACACGCGTGGAGACAGACGAGCGTTCCGTGGATCTCGCGCGGCTCGTATCGGTCGGCTATCTCCTGGACGACCTTGACGCCGTTGAGTTCGTCGCCGTGGATCCCGGCGCTGAAGAAGACGGTCGGACCGCCGCCCTCCCCGTTGATCACGGTGACGGGGATCCGGATCGGATCGCCCAGGTAGGTCTCGCCGACCTCGTAGCGGACGTGTCGCTTCTCGCCCGGATCGACCTCGGCGTCGTAGCGGAACGGTTCCGGATCGGCACGCGAGTCGTTCATGGGAGCGAGTCGCGGGGAGGGGGGAAAACTGCTGGGTCGAGGCCGGCGCGGCGGTAGCCTTACGGCGTCACTTCGATAACGGGGTCCGTATGAACGAGGGGTCGGAGAGGGACGAGGGGACCGAGTCGGCGGCGGACCCCGTGGCGGAGTCCGGGGTCGAATCGAGTCCCGACCGCGGATCCGGTCCGGAGATCGACCCCGCGGTCGCCGCGACGGCTCGCGAGGAGCTGCGGACGACGTTCACCTACCAGGTCGAACGCCTCCGGGAGATCGACACCAAGGCCATCGAGATCCTCAAGGCCAACCTCGTGCTCATCGGGATCGTCGTCACCGGCGGGTCGATCGTGGTCCAGACCGAGTTCGACCTCGGCGGGTTCCTCAACCCCTTCACGCTGGCCGGCGGCGTGCTGCTTCTCGTTTCCACAGGACTGGCCGCGGTCACCTACACGGCCTCCGACCTCCGCGGCGGGTTGAGCATCGCCGACGTCGACGCGGTGATCGCGGCCGAGCACCGACGGACGCGATCCGAGGAGTCGGGCGGCGACGGGGTGAGGGACCGACCGCCCGGGTTCGACGAGCGACTGCTCCGCAGCTACGCCGAGTGGATCGACTACAACGCCCGCGTCACCGCGGTCAACGACCTGCTCGCGACGGTGACGGTGCTTCTCGTCTTCCTCGCGTTCGTCTACGTCGTCGCCGGCGTCGCGGTCGGCGCGGCCGGGCTCTCCCCGGCGGAGTCGTGGCTCTCGTTCGCCGTGTTGACGGTCTTGGGCGGCGGCTTCACCTGGATCGCCGCGCACATGGACCACCTCGGCCCGGAGACGAGACACGCGGCGGCGTCGTTCGACGGCGTCCAACTCTCGAAGGGGGCCGACAGAACCGAGGCGTGGTCCTCGCTTCTGGCGATGCTCGGGAGGGAACCGCCCGAAGCGTCGCTGGAGGAGCCGTTCGAGCCGAGCGAGAAGACGGGGGACGCGGAGGGAGACGGCGGCCCGGATCGCGGCGACGAGTGACTACTCCTCTTCTTCCTCTTCGACCGGGACTCGCCCTCGCTCCCAGACGGCTCCGGCCGAGGTGTCGTTCGGAGCGGTGTGTGAGACGTCCTTCATCGTGTCGCGGTCGGCGTCGGTCATGGTGGCGGCAGTAGCGCGGATCCGAGTATTAACGCTTCGTGGAAAGAGATAACGAGTCCTTATATTGTATAAGGTCTGGAGGTCTATCCGGAGTAGCCTCGATCGAACGGGTCGATCACTTCGGAACCGGGTTCGTCCTCGTCGCGGGTGAAACCGGGGCCGCCGGTCGCCAGTTCGAAGACGAGCCCGTCGGGGTCGCTGAAGTAGATGCTCTTGAAGTAGGTGCGGTCCTTCACCTCCGAGACGTTGACGCCCTGCTCGCGCAGGTGCGACTGCCACTCGCGGAGCGTCTCCTCGTCGTCGACGCCGAACGCGAAGTGGTGGCTCGCGCCGGGCCCGGGGTTCCCGCGCGAATCGGGATACTCGAAGTACGTGACGTTGGTTCCGGGTTCGCCCTCCGGCGTCGGCGAGAAGTAGTAGTGGGGCGTTCCGGGGTCGTCGTAGTTCTGGGTTCGCTTGACCGTGTGCCAGCCGAGGACGTCCTCGTAGAACGCGGCGGTCTCGTCCATGTCCGTACAGATGTTCGTCACGTGATGCAACCCGGTGGTCGGTGGCGCGTCACCCATACCCACACGTGAACGTCCACCGTGAAAGGCGTTGGCTGGAGGAGTCGGTTCGCGAACGATGGTCCGGGCGAGCGACCGAAAGCGCGTCGAGCGGACCTAGAAGAGACCGATCCCGACCGCGTACGGCCACGCGGAGCCGCCGACCGCGAGCAGCGCGAGCGCCGCGCCGGCGCCGTAGAGGTTCTTGAGGAAACTCGTCATCTCGCTCTGCTTCTCCTCGGGGTCGTCCACGGACCAGAAGTCGTGCATCGTCACGGCGGAGACGAGCAGGAAGACGGCGAGTCCGCCGGCCGCGACGACGGGATACGCCCCGGCCGCGACCCCGAGCCCGCCGAGCACCAACAGCGTCCCGGAGGCGATCACCGAGAAGCGCGGGGCCGGCAGGCCCTTGAACTCCGCGTAGCCGGCCATCGTGTCGACGTCCATGAAGTGGTTGAGACCCATGAACGCGAGGGTCGCACCGAACAGCAGGCGACCGAGCAGGAACAGTTCGCCGGCGAACGGCGTGTCGAGCTGGAGCGGTAGCGTCGTGATTTCAGCTATCATCGTGTAACTACGTGTACGAACGCAACCTATATATCGCTTCCCGGACAAAAGGGTTAGTAGGTAACACCCATGTCATCACAGGATCTCACGGGCGCGGACTCGACGGCGGAGAGCACGACGACGGAGAGCGCGGCGACCGGCGAGTCCGCGCCCGGCGAGGACACGACCGACGAGGCGGCGGCGACGACGGTCGACACGCCCTGTCCGATCGTCGACTCGATCGAGCAGATCGGCTCGCAGTGGCGGCTCGTCGTCCTCTACGAGCTCCAGAACGGCGAGCGGCGGTTCAACGAGCTCAAACGCGAAACCGACGCGAACGCCCGCACCCTCTCGCGCGTGCTCGACGACCTCCAGGAGTCCGGGTTCGTCGACCGCCGGATGGAGGAGGACGCCCCCGTCGCGACCTACTACAGCCTCACCGAGAAGGGCGAGTCGCTCGCACCCGTCTTCGCGGAGATCGACGAGTGGGCCCACGAGTGGCTCGCCGAGTGTAACGCCTAGCCCGCCGAACGAGTCGCCCGCGAGATCCTCCGTACGTCCCGTATCGGTCGATCTCCGGACGATCTCGTCGGGCCGCCGCTCCTTATATTCCTATTAACTCCTCCAGCGTCACCCGGGTGACTATACGAAGTCTTGAAGTAGGGTTTCCAATTATGTAGGAGCAAGATGGCGAAGTCAAACAAGTTCACCGTCGTTTCCGAACAGAACGATCACGATCACGCCGCAGTACGTGCGCATCCGCGCAACGAGACGTACCACATCGTCGACTACGCCGACGGGACCGCCCGCGACCGCGTCGCCGACCTCCCGGCCGGCTCCGTCGTCCAGATGGAGCTCTCCCGTGCGGGTCGCCGGAGCAACGTCTGGCGCGCCGAGTCGGTCCGGGTCGCGGAGACCGACGGCGGCGTCGAACTCGAAGGATAGAAGAGCCGAGCGGCCGGCCGCGCTCCGCTCTTTCGTCCGTTTCCTTTTCCCCTTCCTCGCCGGTCGGCCGCCTACTCGTCGGGCGTGAGCCGCGGGTTCGTCACCGCGCCGATCGACGCCGAGGAGAAGTCGCGGCCGTACTTCGCCAGCACGCCGCCCTCGTACGGGGGCTCGGGCGCTTCCCATCCCTCGGCGCGCTCGTCGAGTTCCGCCTCCGAGAGGTCGACCGAGAGCTCCCGGTTCGGGATGTCGACCGTGACGTGGTCGCCGTCCTCGAGGAAGCCGATCGGGCCGCCGACGGCCGCCTCGGGGGCGACGTGGCCGATCATCGGGCCGCGGGTCGCGCCCGAGAAGCGCCCGTCGGTGAGCAGCGCGACGTCGTCCTCGTGGCCCGCGCCGACGACGGCGGCGGTGACGCCGAGCATCTCGCGCATCCCCGGACCGCCCGTCGGCCCCTCGTTGCGGATCACGATCACGTCGCCGGAGTCGATCGCGCCGGACTGGACGTACTCCATCGCGTCCTCCTCGTTCTCGAAGATCCGCGCCGGGCCCTCGTGGTAGAACTCGTCGTCGCCGGTCACCTTGAGCACGGAGCCGTCCGGCGCGAGGTTCCCCTTCAGGATCTTGATCGCGCCCTCCTCCTCCTTGGGGTCGTCGACGGAGTAGAGGAAGTCGGCGTCGATCGCGTCGTCGTCGGGGAGGTCGCCGTTCGCCTCGAGCTCGGCGATCTCCTCTTCGATCGTGTTGCCGGTCACGGTCAGCTGGTCGCCGTGGAACAGGTCCGCCTCCAGCAGCCGGCGGATCACGACCGGAACGCCGCCGATCTCGTGGAGGTCGTTCATCACGCGCGAGCCGCCGGGCTGGAGGTCCGCGATCTTCGGCGTCCGCCGCGATATCTCGTCGAAGTCCTCGATCGAGAGGTCGACGTCGGCCTCCCCGGCGAGCGCGAGCAGGTGTAACACCCCGTTCGTCGAGCCGCCGATCGCGGTCTGTAAGGCGATCGCGTTCTCGAAGGACTCCCGCGTGAGGACGTCGGAGGGTCGGCGGTCGTTCTCGATACAGTCCATGACGAGTTCGCCGGCGCGCTCGGCCACCTCGTAGCGCTCCTCGTCCTCCGCGGGCGCGGAGGCGGAGCCGAGCGGCGCGAGCCCGAGCGCCTCCGAGATCGACGCCATCGTGTTGGCGGTGAACATCCCGCCACAGGAGCCCGCGCCGGGGCAGGCGTGTCGCTCCAGCTCGTCGAGCTCCTCGCCGCTCATGTCGCCCTCGGCGTACGCGCCGACGCCCTCGAACACCTGGACGATCGTCACGTCGCGCCCCTCGTGTTCGCCGGGCATGATCGAGCCGCCGTAGAGGAAGACGCTCGGCAGGTCCGTCCGGATCGCCGCCATCATCATCCCGGGCAGGTTCTTGTCACAGCCCGCGACGGTGACGAGGGCGTCCATCCGCTCGCCGAAGGAGACGAGCTCGACCGAGTCGGCGATCACCTCCCGCGAGATCAGGCTCGCCTTCATCCCCTCCGTCCCCATCGAGATGGCGTCGGAGATGGTGACGGTGCCGAACTCGATCGGCATCCCGCCGGCGGCGTCGATCCCGTCGAGCGCGGCGTCGGCCACGTCGTCGAGGTGGACGTTACAGGGCGTGATGTCCGCCGCGGGGTTCGGAACCCCGACGATCGGCGAGGAGAGGTCCTCGTCGTCGAACCCCATCGCGCGGAACATCGACCGGTGTGGGGCCCGGTCGGCACCCTCGGTCACGTCCCGGCTCCGGAGGTCGTCGTCCTTCTCGCCCGCGAATCGGTCCGCGTCGTCCGCACGCCGTCGGGAGCGTTCCTCCCCGTCGGGTCGCGGCTGCTGTTCGCTCATGGTCGTACCTGTCGCTCGGGGGTCTTAAACGAACCCACCCGAACAAGTCCGTCCGGCTCTGTCGAACTCATTGAGAGCTGATAGGAACGCTTGCCGGATACGGAGTACGGGTTCAGTCCCGAAGTCTCGATCGTTTAACGCTGAAACCAGTGAATCCCTCGCTACGTAGGACCGTACTCCTAACGAAAAGACACATTCCACCGTCTACGGTAACTGCGCGTATGGACACTCTTCGAGATGTGTACCGGCAATTAGATGATCGAGTGCGTGGACTGTCCCGCGTTTCCTACGCTCTTCTCGTCGGGTTCGTCTCCGCTGTGAGCGTGTTTGCCGTTCGACTCCTGCTTCCGGGCGGTGGAAGCTTTGGACCAGTAGCGATGGGCGTCACGATGGCCGTGGTCTACTACGTCTTTAACCCGAACAACGAGACCTGATACGAACCGCCCTCTCCGTACTGACTACCGTCTGCGGAACGGCATCGCCACCGTTTTGAGACTTACGTTGGAATTTCAATCGATGCCCTCCAACGAAGCGACGGCCGCGGCCCCGATAGCAACCGGCGTCCTTCTCGCCGGGACGGCTACACGAGAAGTCGCACAGCACGGACTGGAGCTCTGGACGACGCTGGCACTCGCCGGTGGCCTCTCCGCGGTCGCTGTCGGTCTGGGCGTTCTGACCGGTCTTGGCGGGTTCGACTCCGACGACGACGACCTCGACGGACGCCACGACCGGACGACGGTCGCGCTCGTCGGCCTCGCACTGACGAGTCTCGCCGTCGGTGCCGGGATCGCGCTGGCGTAGACGACGCCAACGGACCCGCGTCCGCGTTACATCCTCGACGGAGCCGGATCGGCGTATCGTTCGGAACTCACGAGGATGACGAGAATCCGGAGGAGATCCGTGGGAGGATGCTGCTTCCGATAAGCAGAGCAACGGAAACGTTTCGAACGACGTGTAGGACGATAGCCACCGTTCTGGAATCCGGTTGCGGGACGACGAAGTAGAACAGACCGGAGCTAAAAGGCGTCAATAGCAGGAACGCCAACCCGGCGAGGACACCGATCCGAACCCCTCGTTCCAACCGGTCAAACGAACGATCGTCCCGAAGAGCCATCCAGAGCAGACGAAAAGCGAGAACGGCTACGAGAACCTCACCGGAGTGATCGATTCCGACGACCATGAACAGCCCAACGATGAGGCGTTCAATACCGCCCATCGATTCGATTATCTCCCAGATCTGACGGCGTAGTAGCCGAAGGCTCCAACAAATGCCGGCGACTATCGAGAGAGCGAAAACGTCTCCGGGGACCTGATCGGACACGGCAGAGAGTCGCGTGGGGCGTACTAAGTACGTTCGATGGATTAAACCGCCGTTTTACCTCATCGTCGAACTGGACCCGATCCGTACTGAGCGATTGGAACTGCCACGGACGGAGGGACGGTATCACGAGTCGTTCTCAGGTGACTCCGAATCGCCCGTCTCCAGCCGGCCGTCCTCCCGCTCCCACTCGGTCAGGCTTCCCTCGTAGAACGCGATCTCCGAGTAATCGAGCGCGCGGAGGACGGTGTAGGTGTGGCTGATGCGGCGCGCGGTGTTACAGTAGAGGACGACCCGGCCGTCGGGGTCGATCCCGCGCTCCGCCAACAGCTCCCGCAGCTCCGCCTCGGGCCGGATCGTTCGGGCGTCGGTGTCGACGAGTTCGCGCCAGTCCAGCCGGACCGCGCCGGGGATGTGGCCCTCCTCGTACTCCCACTCCTCGCGGGTGTCGACGATCGTCGCGTCGGGGTCGTCGACCGCGGCCGCCATCGCCTCGCGGTCGATGAGGGGGCCATCGGTCCGGAAGGCGGCCGGATACGTCGATGCGGTCACGTCCGGCTCGTCGGTCGTCGTCGGCTGCGAGCGGTTCCAGACGGAGTAGTCGCCGTCGAGCAGGTGGAGCCGCGCCGGGTCGTGGCCGTACAGTTCGGCGGTGACGAGGAAGCGCGCCGCGAAGACGCCGTGGGTGTCGTCGTAGGCGACGATCTCGTCGTCGGGATCGATCCCGGCGGCCTCGGCGATCGCGGCGAAGGCGTCCGCGCCGGGGAGCATGCCGGCCTCGGCCGCGCCGTGCTCCTCCGCGCGGAACGTGTCGAACGGGACGGAGACCGCGCCGGGGAGGTGGCCGATCCCCTCGTACTCCCAGGCGTCGCGGACGTCGACCACGACGACGTTCGGGGCGTCGAGTCGCTCGGCGACCCACTCCACGTCGACGATCCGGTCGTTCATGTCTCGTCGTTCGGAGCCGCCGGCTTAACGCCTCCCTTCGTGGCGAACCTCTCCCCGGTCGGGGACGGGTACAGGTGCCCGGTCGGGGGCGGACACAGGTGAGAGGTGAGGGGCGGGCGGGAGCGGAGGCAGGGGCGGGAGAGGCAACCAACAGATGTTGCCGGAATCGGCGAGGAGCGGCCGAGCGTGCCGTGAGGGTGGGGGATATACGGGGGCGACCCGTACGGACGGGCGTAATGAGCGATTCCGATTACGCGAACGACGTGCTGGTCTCGGCCGACTGGGTCGAGGAGCGACTCGACGAGTTCGAGAGCGACGACTCCGACCTCCGGCTGGTGGAGGTCGACGTCGACACCGAGGCGTACGACGAGAGCCACGCTCCCGGGGCGATCGGCTTCAACTGGGAGACGGACCTCCAGGACCAGACCACCCGCGACATCCTCGAGAAGGACGACTTCGAGGCGCTGCTCGGCGACCACGGGATCACCGAGGACTCCACGGTCGTGCTGTACGGCGACAACGCCAACTGGTTCGCGGCGTACACCTACTGGCAGTTCAAGTACTACGGCCACGACGACGTGAAGCTGCTCGACGGCGGCCGCGAGTACTGGCTCGAGAACGACTACCCGACGACCGACGAGGTCCCCGAGTACTCCGCGGTCGAGTACGAGGCCTCCGGCCCGCGCGAGTCCATCCGCGCGTACCGCGAGGACGTGGAGAACGCCATCGACCGCGGGCTCCCGCTCGTCGACGTCCGCTCGCCCGAGGAGTTCAGCGGCGAGGTCCTCGCCCCGCCCGGACTCAACGAGACGGCCCAGCGCGGCGGCCACATCCCCGGCGCGCAGAACGTCTCCTGGTCGGTCGTCACGAACGACGACGGGACGTTCAAGACCGCCGAGGAGCTGAAGGACATCTACGCCGAGTACGACATCGACGGCGACGAGACGACGGTCGCGTACTGCCGGATCGGCGAGCGCTCGTCGGTCGCGTGGTTCGCGCTCCACGAGCTGCTCGGGTACGAGGACACGGTCAACTACGACGGCTCCTGGACCGAGTGGGGGAATCTGGTCGGCGCGCCGATAGAGACGGGCGAAGTCGACGACTGAGCGTAGCGAAGGAGTTGACTTCGGAACATCGAACGGGGAGTGAAACGACCCGTGAGAAGGGCGAGGCCGAGTGACGGAGGAACGAGGCCTCGTAGCGGAGCGGTGACGAGAGGAACCGCGGAGCGGGGCGAGAGCGACGACTGAGCGAAGCGAAGGAGTCGGTCTCGTAGCGAGCCGAACACGACCCCGTTTTTCGACGCCGACCGTCGCATACAACTACTCGGAGGTGATAGCGAATCGCATGACTCCCGAGGAGCTCATCGAGGCCGTTCGCGGCGACAACGAGACCGCCCTCTCGCGGCTCGGCTCGTCGAAGTCGCTGTTCGCGGACACGGCCGGCGAGATGGAGCCCGAAGCCGTCCTTTCCGCCGCGGCGACCGCCGAACACCACGCGGCCGAGACGTACGAGGCGTGGGCGGAGAGCGAGGACGGCGACGTCGCCGAGGCGTTCGCGGAGACGGCCCGGGAGGAGCGATCCCACTACGACACGGTCGCCGGCGAGCTCGACGGCCACGAGCCGGGCGAGGTCCCGGCGATCCAGTCGTACCTCCGCGGGCTGGACGACACGGTCGAGCGGCTCGGCGGGTTCGTCGGGCGGACGCTCGCGGCCGAGAAGTCGAAGACGCAGGTGACGGGCTTCTTCGTCGGCAACGCGGACCCGCAGACGGCGGGGCTGTTCCGAGCGATGGGCGACGACCTCGACGCGCAACTGGAGCGGGCGAGCGACCTGCTCGCGGCCGAGTGCGGCGACGACGAGGCGGGGTGGGAGCGCGCCCGCGAGGCGGCGGGCGGCGCGATCGAGGCGGCCTACGAGGAGTACACCGGGCGGCTCGAGTCGATGGGCGTCAACCCGAAGCCAGTCTGTTAGCCACCGGGCGAGACGACCAGGACGACCGCGTCGAGCGGGACAACCGGCGCGACCGCGGATCAGCACGCCTTTTTCCGACGGCCGCCGAGGGCGACCATGGAGACCAGCAGTCGGGGCGACGCGGAACGTGACGGCTCGGAGCGCGTCGGCGTCGCGCTGTTCGTCGACGGGCCGAACGTGTTGCGCGAGGAGTTCGACGTCGACCTCGACGACGTCCGCGAGGCGGCGGAAGCCGAGGGACAGCTCGTGACGACCCGGCTCTACCTCGACGAGCACGCCACGCCCGGACTGATCCAGGCGGCGGAGGCGCGCGGGTTCGAGGTCGTCGTGACCAGCGGCGACGTGGACGTGAAGCTCGCGGTCGACGCCGCGCGCTTCGCCGCCGAGGAGCGGATGGCGACGCTCGCCATCGCCTCGCGCGACACCGACTTCAAGCCGGTTCTCGAGACCGCCAACGGGTACGGCATCCGGACGCTGGCGATCGCGCCCGGCGAGTTCGGCCGGTCGGACGCCCTCCGCAACGCCGCCAGCGACTCGGTGACGCTCGACGGGGATCTGACGGAGACGGGAGCAGACGCCGGAGGATCGAACGGTTCGGACGGGGGCGAGGGTCCCGAGGGAAACGGGGGAAGCGAGGGAAACGGGAGCGGCGGCGCTGGTGGCGGTGAGTGAGACGGCCGCGGCGCGGTCGGCGTCGGTGGGCAGGACCGCGTCGGCGTCAGTCGGCGGGAACGGGTCGGCGTCGCTACTTCGACCGTCCGCGGTCGCGGTCCCGATCGCCGCGGATCCGCCACCCGTCCCGGACGCGGCCGACGAGGAGCGCGCCGGTCCCGCTCACGAGCGAGACGGCCGTGAGGATCCCGACTCCGGCCGGAACGACGCCGAACCGGGCGACCGCCGCGTCGACGGCGAGCTGGACGTGGCCGAGGTTCGGGATCGAGAACAGCGCCTTCGCGTGAACGAGCCGCTCGTGAACGACCGGGGCGATCCCGGCGCTCTGGTCGTACTCGCCGTTGGCGTCGCCGTACGTCACGTACCCGTCGTATGGGGCCGGACACGTCGCGATGTCGGCGCAGTCGGCCCCGTCGAGCAGGTCGGGATCGGCCCGGTCGGTCCAGTCCTCCCCGGCGGTCACGCGGAACGCGACCCGGTGGAGGATCGGCCGACGGGGGTCGACCGGCGAGGTGAAGACGACGACGTCGCCGGCCCCGTCCAGTCGCGTCGGCGGGTTCGCCGCGTCGCTTCCGACGGGAGCGTCCCACGGGAAGCGGTCGACCGCGGTCACGACGACGAGGTCGCCGCGCTCGACGGCAGGCTCCATGCTCCCGCTCTCGACGGCGACGAGCGGGGGCCACACGCCGCCGACGGCCACGACGAGGAGGGCGACGGCGAGGACGGCGGCGGCGGGCCCGAACCGGTCGGACGGACGGCGTATCACGTGTCGTAGGGGGGTAGGATCGAACTTGAGGCTGTCGCCGGTCGACCGGCGCGACCGCCGGCACGACGTCGATCCCGAGACCCTCGGCGACGCCGACGGCGGGTGATCCCCCCGATGACAAGACATTAGGTCCGCCCCGGAGAGGGGCCGGTATGAGCGAACGGACTCCTCCGCTTCACGGCGTTCACGAGGCGCGCGGCGCGACGTTCACCGACTTCGGCGGGTGGGGGATGCCCGTCGAGTTCGACTCGATCCGCGAGGAGCACGCGGCCGTCCGCGAGGCCGTCGGCGCGTTCGACGTCTCGCACATGGGCGAGATCGAGGTGTCGGGCCCGGACGCGACGGCGCTCTTGAACCGGCTGACCACGAACGACGTGGCGGCCCTGGACCCGGGCGACTCCCAGTACGCCGCGGTCACGAACGAGGAGGGCGTCATGCTCGACGACACGGTCGTGTATCGGCTTCCCGACGGGGTCGAGGCCGGGTCCGCAACCGCGTCGCTGTCGGATCTCGCCGGCGAGACCGACGGCGACCTGGACGCGACGAGCGGCGAGCCCGCGTACCTCTTCGTCCCCAACGCGGGCCACGACGGCGAGATGACGGAGCGGTGGGTCGACTACCGCGACGACCACGGCCTCGACGCCGCCGTCGCGAACGCGACCGACGAGTGGGCGATGTTCGCGATCCAGGGGCCGGAGGCGGTCGACGCGATGGAGGAGGCGCTCGGTGACGACGCGTCCGCCTCTGCCCAGGCGGTCACGGAGCTGTCGAAGTTCCAGGCAACGCTTGCGACCGTCGGCGGCGTCGCGAGCTGGGTCGCCCGCACCGGCTACACCGGCGAGGACGGCTTCGAGGTGATGTGTCCGGCGGCCGACGCCGAGGCGGTCTGGTCGGCGTTCGACGTCCAGCCGTGCGGGCTCGGCGCGCGCGACACCCTCCGGACGGAGATGGGCTATCTGCTGTCGGGCCAGGACTTCGACCCCGACGAGGAGCCGCGGACCCCCTACGAGGCGGGGATCGGGTTCGTCGTGGACCTCGACACGGAGTTCGTCGGCCGCGACGCGCTGGCCGCGGAGCGCGACGCCGGCGGTCCCGACGAGGAGTTCACCGGCGTCAGGCTCCTCGAGCGCGGCGTGCCCCGCAACGGCTACGCGGTCACCGACGGCGACCTGACCCGGATCGGTCATCTCACCTCGGGCACGATGAGTCCGACGCTCGGCGAGCCGATCGGCTTGGGTTACATTCACGAGGAGTACACGGAGCCGGGGACCGAGGTGAGCGTCGTCGTTCGCGGCGACGAGAAGCGCGCGGAGGTCGTCACGCCGCCCTTCCTCGACCGGTAGGGACGGAGCCGGCCGGGGGTCGCCGGAGCCCGACACGCTTAACCCTCGAACCCGCCGAACTGGGAGTAATGAGTACCGACGCGCCGAGCGACGCGGAGTCCGGATCGGATGCGACCGGCTCCGACGCCGACGCCGAGCCCGAGGCGTTCGTCGAGGCCTGCGAGCACCTCGTCGACCGGATCCTCGCGGGCGAGGTCGACCGGGAGAACCTCGAGTCCGCGAAGCTCGACGCCTGCTCGGAGTTCTCCTCGCCGAAGGTGCCGAAGAACACGGAGATACTCGATCACGCCCCCGCGGAGGCCCGCGACGACGTGATCGAGGTGGTCCGCCGCAAGCCGGTGCGGACCGCCTCCGGCGTCTCGCCCGTGGCGATCATGACCTCGCCGAAGCTCTGCCCGCACGGGAAGTGTCTCTACTGTCCCGGCGGGCCGGCCTCGGAGTTCTCCTCCGCGCAGTCGTACACGGGCCACGAGCCCGCCGCGGCCCGCGGCGAGCAGAACGACTACGACCCGTACGGCCAGGTCACGCTCCGGCTCGAACAGCTCCGGAAGATCGGCCACCCGGTCGACAAGGTGGAGCTGATCTTGATGGGCGGAACGATGACGGCGCGCTCACACGACTACCAGGAGTGGTTCGTCAAGCGCGCGCTCCAGGCGATGAACGACTACGACCTCGAGAAGGAACCGGAGCCCGCGGAGGGCGAGTCGTTCGCGACCGATCCCGAGGAGACCGAGTTCGAGTACCTCGAGGACGTGATCGCGGAGAACGAGACGAACGCGATCCGCAACATCGGGACGACCTTCGAGACGAAGCCCGACTGGTGTGACCCCGAGCAGATCGATCGGATGCTCGATCTCGGGGGAACGAAGGTGGAGGTGGGCGTCCAGACCACCTACGAGCGGATCAACCGCGAGATGCACCGCGGGCACGGCAACGAGGCCTCCCGCAACGCCAACCGTCGCCTCCGCGACGCCGCGTTCAAGGTCGGCTTCCACATGATGCCGGGGCAGCCGGGGATGACCCGTGAGATGTGTCTCGAGGACTTCCGGCAGCTCTTCGAGAATCCCGCGTGGCGGCCCGACTACCTCAAGATCTACCCGACGCTCGTCGTCGGCGGCACCCGGGTCTACGACCGCTGGCGACGCGACGACTTCGAGCCGCTCTCGAACGAAGAGGCCGCGGACCTCGTCGCCGAGGTCATGGACGTCATCCCGAAGTACACCCGGCTCCAGCGCGTTCAACGGGACATCCCGGCCGACTTCATCGAGGGCGGCGTCTGGAAGTCGAACCTCCGACAGCTTGCCAGCCAGCGCGCGGCGGAGAAGGGGATCGTCCAGCGGGACATCCGCGCCCGCGAAGTCGGCCACAACGACGCCGACCCCGATCCCGACGACGTGGAGCTCGACGTGCTCACCTACGAGGCGGGCGGCGGGACGGAGCACTTCATCTCCTTCGAGGACCCCGTCCGCGACCTGCTCGTCGGGTTCTGTCGGCTGCGGTTCCCCTCCTTCTCGCCCGACCAGCCCGGCGCGCCCGGCACCGAGAGCGACGCGATCCGCCGCGAGCTCGAGGACGCGGCCCTGGTCCGCGAGCTTCACGTGTACGGCAGCGAGGTCGCGCTCGGCGGCGACGGCGACTGGCAGCATCAGGGGTACGGCCGGAAGCTCATCGAGCGCGCCGAGGAGCTCGCCCGCGAGGCGGGCTACCGGAAGGCGGCGGTCATCTCCGGGATCGGCGCGCGCGAGTACTACCGGACCAAGCTGGGGTACCACCAGGACGGGCCGTACGTCTCGAAGCGGCTGTAGGAGGCGATCGAGGGACTTCGGCGACTCGGGTCGCCCGATCGGTCGTCACGAGTCCCTCTGCGTTTCGGCGACCCGAGCCACCAACTCGTTCACCGGGAAGTCGTCGTCGTAATCGAAGGACGCGAAGACCGCCTCGTACCGGTCCGACGAGAAGAGGAACACGACGATGTCGTCGAAGAACAGCGTCTGTGCGTTGTATCGAGTCCTCCCGACGAGTCGCTTGAAGTCGTCCCCCGTGACCTGGTTCGACATGATCAGTTGGTACGCCTCCTCCAGGTCCGTCTCCGAGTAGAGGTCCTCCACGTCGTCACGCATGTACTCGATCTCGAAGTTGATGTTCCGTAGATCGGCGACGACGCGGGGCGTGGGGCCCTCGAAAGTCAGGATCGCTTCGGCGATCGTCGACATGTTACGATCAGTTCTCGCCCGGCGTAATAAATCGGGTCGGAACGCATCGACGGAAAACGCGTTCCCGTTCCCCGTGACGACGGGTCGAACCCGACACGCCTTTTCCCGGCCCGCGTGTGGGGCCCGTATGGACCCGAAGCGGGAGCTATCGAGCATCGACCTGGGCGCGCTCGTCACCGAACTCGGCCGGTACGAGGGCGCGAAGGTCGACAAGGCGTACCTCTACGACGACGACCTGCTCCGGCTGAAGCTGCGGGACTTCGATCACGGCCGCGTCGAGCTCATGATCGAGGTCGGCGACGTGAAGCGCGCGCACGCCGCGGATCCAGAGCACGTCGCCGACGCGCCCGGCCGACCGCCCAACTTCGCGAAGATGCTGCGGAACCGGCTGTCCGGCGCGGACTTCGCCGGCGTCACCCAGTACGAGTTCGACCGGATCCTCACCTTCGAGTTCGAGCGCGAGGACGAGAACACGACGCTCGTCGCGGAGCTGTTCGGTCAGGGGAACGTGGCCGCGCTCGACGAGACCGGCGAGGTCGTCGGGTCGCTCTCGACCGTCCGCCTCAAGTCTCGCACCGTCGCGCCCGGCGCGCAGTACGAGTACCCCGCCTCCCGGCTCAACCCCCTGGACGTGAGCCTCGACGCGTTCGTCCGCCACATGAACGAGTCCGACACCGACGTGGTCCGGACGCTCGCCACCCAGCTCAACCTCGGCGGGCTCTACGCCGAGGAGGTGTGTTCCCGCGCGGGCGTCGAGAAGGAGACCCCGATCGACGAGGCGGACGAGGAGGTCTACCGCGCGCTCCACGACGCGCTCGGGCGCATCGCCGAGCAGCTCCGCTCCGGCGACATCGACCCGCGCGTCTACGAGGAGCCGCTCGAGGACTCGGAGCTCGACGACCCGGACGCGGACGGGGACCGCCCCGTCGTCGACGTCACTCCCTTCCCGCTGTCGGAGCGAGAGGGACTCCCGAGCGTCGGCTTCGACTCGTTCAACGCCGCCGTCGACGAGTACTTCTACCGGCTCGCGCGCGACGACGCGGCGGAGGCCGACGCCCCCGCGGACGCCTCGGCGTCCCGTCCGGACTTCGAGGAGGAGATCGCCAAACAGGAGCGGATCATCGAACAACAGAAGGGCGCGATCGAGGGGTTCGAGGAGCAGGCGGAGACGGAACGCGAGCGCGCGGAGCTCGTGTACGCCCACTACGACCTCGTCGACGAGGTGCTCTCGACGGTCCGGGAGGCCCGCGAAAACGACGTCTCGTGGGACGAGATCGAGGAGACTCTCGAGACGGGCGCGGAACGCGGGATCGCGGCCGCGGAGGCCGTGGTCGACGTCGACGGGAGCGCGGGGACGGTCACGGTCGAACTCGGCGAGGACGACCTCGCGGTCGAACTCGAGGCCGACGACGGCGTCGAGGTGAACGCCGACCGGCTCTACCGGGAGGCGAAGCGGATCGAGGAGAAGAAGGCGGGAGCCGAGGAGGCGATCGAGTCGACCCGGCGGGAGCTGGAGGCGGTCAAGGAGCGGAAAGCGGAGTGGGAGGCGGCCGACGAGGACGACGGCGGCGGCTCGCCGGAAGACGGCGAGGACGGAGAGGGCGACGGGGACGACGAACCGTACGAAACCGACTGGCTCTCCCGGTCGTCGATCCCGATCCGCAGTCCCGACGACTGGTACGAGCGGTTCCGCTGGTTCCACACCTCGACGGGTTACCTCGTCATCGGCGGGCGCAACGCCGACCAGAACGAGGAGTTGGTGAAGAAGTACATGGGGAACCACGACCGCTTCTTTCACACGCAGGCGCACGGCGGCCCGGTGACCCTCCTGAAGGCGGCCGGTCCCTCGGAGTCGGCGGACCCGGTCGACTTCTCGGAGGAGACGCTGCGGGAGGCCGCGCAGTTCGCGGTGTCGTACTCCTCGGACTGGAAGGACGGCCGCGGCGCGGGCGACGCCTACATGGTCGAGCCCGACCAGGTGTCGAAGACGCCCGAGAGCGGCGAGTACATCGAGAAGGGGAGCTTCGTGATCCGCGGCGACCGCACCTACTTCGAGGACGTTCCCTGCCGGGTCGCCGTCGGCGTCCAGTGCGAGCCGGTCACCCGCGCCATCGGCGGGCCGCCGTCGGCGATCACGGAGCGGGCGGCGACGAGCGTCACGCTGGAGCCGGGGATGTACGCGCAGAACGACGCCGCGATGATGGTCTACCGGACCCTGAAAGAGCGGTTCGCCGACCAGTCGTTCGTGCGGAAGGTCGCGAGCGCGGACCGGCTCCAGGAGTTCCTGCCGCCGGGCGGCTCCGACCTCGTCGACTGAGCCGCCCGGTCGCCACCCGCCGCCCGAGCGCGACCCTTTCAAGCCTCCGCGACCGAAGGCGACCATGAGCTTCGAGTCCCTTCCCGAGGGGTGGCGGGTGTGGAACGAGGAGCCGAGCGGGCGGGCCATCCTCGTCTACCGGCCGGACGTCTTCGACGGCGACGACGTACCCGCCGAGTGTCTGCCGACGATCTACCTGACCAACGGCGCGCGGAACGCCCGGCCGGGGTCGGGCCAGTACGCGACCGACGAGTGGCACGTCGTGCTCTTCTTGGAGCCCGAGATCGAGGCGGTCGCGGAGACGCACGGGTCGCGCGAGGCGGGCGCGGACGCGGCCGTCGACGTCGCGGCGCGGTTCGCCGCCGGCGACGTGGACTACCGGGCGGCCTATCAGGTCCCCCGCGAGACGTACTTCGAGCGGCTCGACGACCTCGTCGGCGGGGACTGATCCGGCCGGGACCGAGCGTTCCCGCGGTCTCTCGTTTCACGCATGATGATCCATACTTGTGGATAATCTCGGCAGTATGTGAGGGCTCGAAAACCACGAACACGAGGGTTTTTATCGATTCCCGTCCCAGGGTCGCGTACATGAACGCCGGTGGGGACCACGCCGACGACGAGCCGCGAGAGAAGTGCGGCGTCGTCGGCGTCTCGCTCGCGGGGAGGGACGCCGCGCGGCCGTTGTACTACGCGCTGTACGCGCTCCAGCACCGCGGCCAGGAGTCGGCGGGGATCGTCACGCACGACGGCTTCCAGCAGCACAGCCACGTCGAGCGCGGGCTCGTCGGCGACGCCTTCGAGCCGGGCGACCTGGAGTCGCTCGCCGGCTCGACCGGGATCGGCCACGTCCGGTATCCGACGGCCGGCAGCCTCGACAAGAGCTGTGCGCAGCCGTTCTCGGTGTCGTTCAAGTCGGGGTCGCTGGGGCTCTCGCACAACGGGAACCTCGTGAACGCCGACGAGGTGCGCGAGGAACTGGCCGCGGCGGGCCACGCGTTCACCTCCGACGGCGACACGGAGGTGATCGCCCACGACCTCGCACGGAACCTGCTCGAGGAGGACCTCGTCCGCGCGGTCAAACACACGATGAACCGGATCCACGGCTCCTACTCGCTCGCGATCACCCACGACGACACCGTCCTCGGCGTGCGCGACCCGATGGGGAACCGCCCGCTGTGTATCGGCGAACTCGAGGACGGCTACGTGCTCGCCAGCGAGTCCGCCGCCATCGACACCCTCGACGGGGAGCTGATCCGCGACGTCCGCCCCGGCGAGCTCGTCGTCCTCGAGCCCGACGGCTCCGGCTACGACACCTACCAGCTCGTCGAGCGCGACTCGACGGCCCACTGCTTCTTCGAGCACGTCTACTTCGCGCGTCCCGACTCCGTGATCGACGGGGAGCTCGTCTACGAGGTCCGCCGCGAACTGGGCCGGAAGCTGTGGGAGGAGTCCGGCGTCGAGTCGGACGTGGTGATGCCCGTCCCCGACTCCGGGCGGGCGTTCGCCACCGGCTACGCCGACGCCGCCGCGGAGACGACGGCCGACGGGGCGGTCCGCGAGGACGAGGGCGGCATCGAGTTCGCCGAGGGGCTGATGAAGAACCGGTACGTCGGCCGGACGTTCATCATGCCGACGCAGGACGAGCGCGAGCGCGCGGTCCGGCTGAAGCTCAACCCGATCAGATCGACCGTCGAGGGGAAGTCGGTCACCATCATCGACGACTCCATCGTCCGCGGGACGACCTCGACGCAGCTCGTCGAGCTGGTTCGCGAGGCGGGCGCGGAGGAGGTCCACCTCCGGATCGGTGCACCGCCGATCGTCGCGCCGTGTTACTTCGGGATCGACATGGCGACCCGCGACGAGCTCATCGCGTCCGACAAGTCGACGGAGGAGATCCGCGACCGGATCGAGGCCGACTCGCTGTCGTACCTCTCGATCGACGCGGTCGCGGAGGCGCTCGACGCGAGCCGGGCCGACCTCTGTCTCGGCTGCGTGACCGGCGAGTACCCCTTCGACGTCGAGGGCGAGGCGACCGACCGGCCGGTCGACGCGCCGCCCGCGGACGTGACGGCCGCGGACGACTGAACCGATCGACGGCTGAACCGGCCGACGACTGAATCAGCCGACGACCATATCGGCCGACGACCGAACCTCCGAAGCGGTCGTCCGGATCCTCCGCCGGAGGACGCCCCGCGTTCCCGCTCCGGCGGAACGTATCGGGAGCTTAAATACGGCGACCGTTCGACATGCGCGTATGACAGCGAACGCCGACGAGGCGTCGATGAGTCGCCGCCGACTCCTCCGAGCGGGCGGTGCGAGCGCCGCGGCGGCGGCGGGGATCGCCGCGGGGACCGGAACCGCAGCCGCCCAGTACGACGGCTGGCTGGACGACGTGAGCAACTACGACGGCACCCACGACTACCGGGGCCAAGACGAGGTCACGGTCGAGGTCGGCGCGGGCGATACCGGGTTGCTCTTCGCGCCGGCGGCGATCCTGATCGATCCCGGCACGACCGTGGTGTGGGAGTGGACCGGTCGAGGCGGCGCGCACAACGTCGTCGCGAACGACGAGACGTTCGACAGCGGCGAGACGGTCAACGAGGAGGGGTACACCTTCGAGTACACCTTCGAGGACGCGAGCGAGGGGGACGTCTTCAACTACCTCTGTGTGCCCCACGAGGCGGTCGGGATGAAGGGGTCGGTCGCGATCGGCAGCGTCGACGACGACCTCGTGAGCACGGGCGGTGGCGGCAGCGGTGGAGGCGGCGGGGGGGCAGCAGCGGTGGTGGAGGCGGTGGCGGCGAGGGCGACGGTGGTGGAGGCGACGGAGGCGAGGGGCTCTCCGCGGGCGACCTCGGCGCGCTCGCGCTCGGTCTCGGCGTCGCCGGCTCACTCCTCGTGCCGCTGTTCTACGCGGCCCACCGCAAGGCGGAGAAGAACCGGTAGCGCGGCGGATCCGGGCCTCCCGGACCGTCGACGGGACCCCGGTCGAACGCGCCGTTTTTCCCTACTGTCGCCCGGTTCCCCGTCACGCCGTCAGAACGCGTGATACAGCATGACGTAGACGCCGATCCCCATCGCGAAGGAGACGAGCCAGAGGAGCGCGGCGACGAAGCCGACCTGCGCGTGGCGGGTGTGATACAGCTCCTCATAGGGACGGGTGGCCGCGAGGAACAGCGCGTGGAAGACGAAGGGGATACAGACGATCGCGAACAGGATGTGGATCGCGAGAAACGGGAGGTAGAGGTAGGTGTAAGCGACCTCCGGGCCGGGGAACTCCGCGGTTCCGACGAGTATCAGCCGGTAGAGGTAGCCGGCGAGGAACGCCGAGAAGAGCGCGAACGACGCCAGCATGAACGCCCGGTGTCGCCGGACGTTTCCGCGGGAGATCGCGCGCCAGCCGAGGAGGATCGTGGCGATCGCGGTCGCGGAGATCGCGGCGTTCAGGTGCGGGATCGCGGCGAGCGCCGCGTCGCTCGCTCGGGGGAGGAGACCGCTCGGGATGGCCCCGCCGACGGCGCCGAAGACGAGCGCGAGCGAGACGACGGAGGCGACGGCGGTCAGTGCCGGGACGTTCTCGCGGGCCCACTCTCGCATGGATCGTGGATCGGTCCGGAGGGGCAAACCGGTGCCGGTCCCGGCGTGGAGGGCCGCCGCCGATGCGGCCCGCGTCCGCCGGTGTCATCGGTCGTCACCCCGGTATCGAATGGAAGGGCTTTTAATCTGGGACGGGGTACGACGAGACGCGACAGAACGCAGCGAGCGTGGGTAGCCAAGCCAGGCCAACGGCGCAGCGTTGAGGGCGCTGTCCTGTAGAGGTCCGCCGGTTCAAATCCGGTCCCACGCATCGCACGGCGGCACACCCGCCACACCGATGCACGGTGTTGTCTCTACGACAGCACCCACGCACAATTCCTACGGACGCCACGCGAGTAGTGGCGACGCCGTTGTGTCTCTTCGAGGTCTTATAAACGGACGAGCGGCGTTGACGACGACCGGCTTTTCGTTGCTAGCGCGGAAGCCAATCATCAGTCCTCGGGCGTTCATGTGTCGTTTCTGACGTGGTAACCGGTAATCACCTCCAAAGCCCCAGTCGCGAGGCGGGCGCACACTCGTTGCGCTCCTCGTTCGCGTTGCTCACTGCGGTGCTTACGTCGTCTGCGCCCGCCTCGCGACTGCCCCTTTGAGTCCCACCCACCCGCCCCCACACCTCACGCCTCCCCAGCCTCGCCGCTCACGCTTTCCAAGCGCTCGCGGCGTCCCTCGCGGGCCCCTCGCGCCCTATCGGGCGCTCGGAGGCGCGCCACCGCCTTGTTGACCTATATACCACGTCGCCGGCAGAGGTCCGTGACCCTCGCTCCCACGGTCGCTCGCCGTCACCCGCGAACTGCCACCCTTTTAGTCCCGCCGTGCCGGAGTGAGCCGTAATGAGCGAGTACGACCACGAGGAGTTGGGCCTCGTCGCCGGGCTGGAGATCCACCAGCAGCTCGACACGGCGACGAAGCTGTTCTGTGACTCCCCGACCGTCGAGCGCGACCCCGCCGAGGCCGACCGGGAGATAACCCGGCGGCTCCACCCGACCAAGAGCGAACTGGGCGAGCTCGACCAAGCCGCCCTAGAGGAGAGCCGCGTCGACCGCGAGTTCACCTATCTCGCGTACGACACGACCTGCCTGGTCGAGGAGGACGACGAGCCGCCGAGGCGGATCGACGAGGAGGCGCTGTCGGTCGCGCTCCAGATCGCCGACCTCCTCGACGTGAGCGTCGTCGACCAGGCGCACGTGATGCGAAAGCTCGTGATCGACGGCTCGAACACCTCCGGCTTCCAGCGGTCGATCCTGCTCGGACAGGACGGCGAGATCGAGACGGACGACGGGAGCGTCTCCATCGAGGACCTCATGCTCGAGGAGGAGTCGGCCAAACGGGTCGAGGAGACCGACGACGGCGTCGTCTACTCGCTCGACCGCCTCGGCGTCCCGCTCGTCGAGATCGGCACCGGTCCGGACATCACCAGCCCCGAACAGGCGAAGGAGGCGGCCGAGCGGATCGGCATGCTGTTGCGATCGACGGGGGCGGTGAAACGCGGACTCGGCACGATCCGTCAGGACGTCAACGTCTCGATCGTCGAAGGGGCGCGCGTCGAGGTGAAGGGCGTCCAGGATCTGGCGGGGATCGAGGACATCGTCCGCGGCGAGGTCGGCCGGCAGGCCGAACTGCTCGCGATCCGCGACGAGCTCGAGGACCGCGGCGCGAGCGTCGGCGACGTTTCGGACGTCACCGACGTCCTCGCCGACACCGATTCCGGGGTGATCCGAGGCGCGCTCGACTCGGGCGGGAAGGTGACGGCGGTCCCGCTGTTCGGCTTCGACGGGCTCGTGGGCCGAGAGATCCAGCCGGACCGGCGGCTCGGCACGGAGCTTTCTGACCACGCGAAACGTCACGGCGCGGGCGGGATCTTCCACACCGACGAGCTGCCCGCCTACGGCGTGACCGAGGCCGAGGTCGACGCGCTCCGCGAGGCGGTCGGCGCGGGCGAGGACGACGCGGTGGCGATCGTCGCCGCCGATCCGGAGACCGCGGACCTCGCGATCGAGGCCGCCGCGGAGCGCGCGGCCGCCGCGATCGAGGGCGTCCCCGAGGAGACCCGCGGCGCGAACGACGACGGCACCACGCGCTACCTCCGGCCGCTTCCCGGCGCGGCGCGAATGTACCCCGAGACGGACGTGCCGCCGGTCGAGCCCGACCCCTCGGACGTCGATCGACCTGAGCTGCTCGACGAGAAGACCGACCGGTACGTGGAGGCGTTCGGGCTCGACCGCGGGCTCGCGGAGCAGGTCGCCTTCGGCCGCCGGTTCCCGCTGTTCGAGACCGCCGTCGACCGCGGGATCGACCCCACCTTCGCCGCCTCGACGCTGGAGTCGACGACGACGGAGATCCGCCGGGACGGCGCGCCGGTCGAGAACCTGACGGACGACCACTTCCTCGCGGTCTTCGAGCTGGTCGAGGAGGGCGACCTCGCGAAGGAGGGCGTCCCGGAGGTGCTGGCGACGCTCGCCGAGGAGCCCGACCTGACCGCGGCCGAGGCCGTCGAGGAGGCGGGTCTCTCGGGCGTGAGCGACGAGGCGGTCCGCGAGGCGGTCCGCGAGGTCGTCGAGCGCAACGCCGACCAGGTCGAAGCCGAGGGGATGGGCGCGTTCTCCGGGCTGATGGGCGAGGCGATGGGCGCGCTCCGCGGGAAGGCGGACGGCGAGGTCGTCTCCGACGCGCTCCGCGAGGAGATCGGAAAGCGCTCGTAGAGTTCCCAACTCGATCCGGGATCTCTCTCCGCTCATTACAGCCGAAGGAGTGAGCGATCGCCGGAGCGGTGGCGCGCCGGTGAGCGGGCCGAAGGCCCGCGAACCGCCCGCGAGGGACGCGACGACCGAAGGGAGTCGCGAGGCTGGGGAGGTGTGAGGTGCGGGGCGGTTGCGTTCCCGCGAGCGAAGCGAGCGGGAGCATGGAAGTCGCAGCCCGCGCAGCGAACGGAGTGAGCGAGCAGGACCGTCTTCCAGTGGTCGGGTGGGACTCAAAGGGGCAGCCGGCTCCGGGAAGACGGCCGAAGCAAGCACCGCAGGAGCGAGCAATGCGAGCGACGAGGAGCACAGCGAGGCCCTCAACCGGAGCCGGCTGGGGCTTTGGTGGTGGTCACCGCGCCAGCAACGATCCCGTTCTCATCAGCCCGATCACTCACGAAACACCCGTCGTATAAGCACTCGAAATATAACGGCCGTTTCGGATGAAACCACATTCAAGAGACGTATTCAACGGAGTTCCGCTCACCCGTCGAGATACGCGTCGACGAGCGCGGCCTCCGCCTTCCGGAGGTGTGCGCCCGCGGTCGACGACGAGCAGTCGAGCGCGTCGGCTACGTCCGCGACCGACCCGGTCCGCGGCACGTCGTAGTAGCCGATCCGCCGCGCCGCGCGGAGCGCCTCCGCCTGTCGGTCGGTCACCTCGACGCCCGCGAGCCGGCGGCCGCCGTCGTACGATCCGATCCGGTCGACATCGACGTCGATCGCATCCGGGAGCGCCGAGAACGCCCCCCGTAGCTGGTCCGCAGGACCGACGACGCCGATGGAGAGCCGCCCGTCCGGGCGGTACACGACCGGCGGGACCGAGAGAAACTCGGTCTCGAGGAACGCGCCGAGGAACGCGTCGAGGGGACCGTCGAGCGTCTCGTGTGCCTTCAGGTAGAACGTCTCGGGGTCGTCGTCCCCGTCGTTCCCGTCACCCCCGTCGTTCTCGTTGCCCCCGCCGTCTCCGTCGTCGGAGGCCGATTCGGTCGCCGGACTGACCTCGAATCGCTCGATCGAGTCGACGGTCCGCAGCCGTTCGAGGTACGGCTCCCGCGCGGCGGTGACCCGGAACAGCGTCGCGAGCGTCCCGTCGTCGAGCCGACGCCAGGTCAGAAGCTCCGAGCGCCACTCCCCGCCACCGTCGAGGAAGTCGTGCATCGGGTGCCGGATCGACGGCGGGAATCGAAACTTCACGTGGACGTACCGCATGCGGGAGTCGTCGATCGCCGGCGACTTGAAGGTGCGATCCGGCTCGGGTGGGACTTACTCCGGCGCGGAGGGGTACAAGAACGCACGGACGTGTCCGACCGAACCCTCAGCACGCCGTCGGGTCTATCGGGAGACATGAGCGACACGAGTTCACGATCCGACGACGGCGAGAACTCTCCCGGCGCGGCGTGCCCGCCCGACCCGGACGGGCTTCCCGTCCTCGGCAACGTCCACGCACTCGCCGCCGACGCGCTCGAGTTCTACGAACGCCGGGCGGCCGAGCGCGGCGGCGTCGCTCGGTACGACGTGTTCGACACGGAGAGCTACCTCCTCACCGACCCCGACGCGATCCGGCGGGTCCTCGTCGACGAGCACGCATGCTACGTGAAAGGCGAGATGCCCCGCGAGCAACTCGGCAACCTCCTCGGCGACGGGCTCTTCCTCGCGGAGGGAACGCGGTGGCGCGAGCAGCGGACCGCGATGCGGTCGGCGTTCTTCCGCGAGCGCGTCGACGAGTACGGCGACGCCATGGTCGAGCACGCCCAGGGCGCGGCCGCCGACTGGGACGACGGCGACGTCGTCGACGTCCACGAGGCGGCCACGGAGTACGCGTTCGCGGTCCTCGCGGAGAGCCTCCTCGGCGACGACATCGAGCGCGAACGCGAGACGGTGCGTGCGGCCGCGGCGAGCATCACCGAGCGGTTCGACATGCGACGGCTGACTTCCTTTCTGCCCGAGTGGATCCCGACGCCGGCGAACCGGCGGTATCGCCGGCGGCTCGACGCGCTACGGGGAGCGATCGAGGACCTCGTCGCCGAGCGACGCGCGGCGGGGCCGCCCGCCGATCCCGGATCGGCCGACGACCTGCTCGGGACGCTCGTCGCGGCCGCGGAGCTCGGCGCGCTCGACGACGACGAGCTCGTCGACAACGCCGTGACGTTCCTCTTCGCCGGCCACGAGACGAGCGCGCTCGGGCTGAGTTACACCCTCCACGCGCTCGCGACGCGCCCCGACGTTCAGGATCGAGTCCGCGAAGAGGTCGCGGCGTTCGACGACGACCCGACGCCCGCCGAGGTCCGCGACTGTCCGGCGCTGACCGCCGCGGTCGACGAGGCGCTCAGGCTGTATCCGCCGGTTCACACCTTCTTCCGGGAGCCGACCGAGCCGGTGACGCTCGGCGGGTACCGGATCCCCGCCGGCGTGGTGGTGTCGCTCTCGCCGTGGGTGGTCCACCGCGACGACCGGTGGTGGGACGAACCGGAGACCTACCGGCCGGAGCGCTGGCTTCACGAGTCGTCGTCGGGGGAGGTTTCCGTGGGCGACGACACGTCGGGACCGGCCGTCGGCGAGCGGCCGGAGTACGCCTACTTCCCGTTCGGCGGCGGGCCGCGCCACTGTATCGGGATGCGGTTCGCTCGCCAGGAGCTGCGGCTCGCGACCGCGACGCTGCTCCGCCGGGTCCGGTTGGAGGCGGTCGACGAGGACCTGACGCTCCGCGCCAGCGCGAACACGCGGCCGGCGGGACCGGTTCGGGTCAGGATCCACGAACTGGACGGGGAGACGGCAACCGGCGACGACCGGGTAGCAACCGGCGACGCCTAGACGTACGCCAGCGGGACCATCACCGCCGCGCCGAGGAGGATCCCGCCGACGAGTTCGCGCTTGCCGCCGTAGGGGAGCCCCTCGCCGGCGTCGAGCGCCTCCGGGAGGAACTCCGTGAGCACGAGGTAGATCATCGCGCCGGCGGCGAAGCCGAAGCCGTACGGGAGGAACTCCCGGGCGATCCGGACGAACGCGAACGCGATCACCGCGCCGATCGGCTGCGGGAGACTCGAGAACACCGCCCACCACACCATCTTCCACTCGGGGACATCCATCGCCCGCAGCGGGATCGAGATCGCCGTCCCCTCGGGGACGTTGTGGATCGAGATCGCGAGCGTCATGAACACCGCGAGGGCGGGCACGGTGAACCCCAGAACGGAGACGCCGCCCTCCAGCCCGAGGTCGGCGAAGGAGACGCCGACGGCGACGCCCTCGGGGAAGCTGTGGACCGTGAGGACGCCGAGGATCAACACGAGCTTGCGGAAGTCCGCCTCCTCGTACTGGTGGGGGTCGATGTCGGCGTCGAGGAGCACCTCGTGGGCCAGGATCACGAGGACGACGCCGGCGGCCATCCCGACCGCGACCTCCCCGATCGTCCCCTCGGCGAGTCCCTCGTCGATCAGCCCGAACAGCGACGCGGTCACCATGATCCCGGAGGAGAGTCCCCAGAGAACCACGTTTCCGCGGTCGCTGATGGACTCGAAGAAGAGGAAGGGAAGCGCGCCGAGCCCGGTCGCGAGCGCCGTGAGGAGTCCCGCGAGGAAGACGAACGCGAGGTTCTGGAGAAGGGCCATCCGTGCGCGAACTTCTCCCCGCGACGACAAATCCGTGACGGACGAGGCCACCCGATCCGGATCGCGCCGGGCAGTCAGGGCCCGCCGGACGGTCAGGACCTGCCGGACGGTCAGGACCCGTCGCTCGGTTCGGGCGCGCGCTCGGCCAGCACCGGGATCTCGGCCAGGCGCTCCGCGTCGAGCGCGTCCCAGTCGACGCCCGCGGGCCGCTCGGCGTCGCTTCCCGTTCGGACGACTCGCTCGGGCGTCACGACGAGATCGAGGGGAACGTCGTGGCGGTCGGGGTCGGGGAGTCGCGCCGCGTCGTCGACCGGCGAGGGCGGCTCGTCGACGACCTGGAGCTCGTGGACCGTCGTCACCACTACCGTGTCGTCGTCGACGGCGTCGAGTTCGCGGAGGACGGCCCACTCGAGGTCGCTGTACCCCTCCCCCTTCCCGATCCGGGCCCCGTCCGTCCGCACCGCGACCGACCCGGAGACGACGAGGTCGACGCGGGGCACGTCCTCGGGGGCGGTCGGGATCCCGTGATCGGAGATCCCCGAAACCGTCGTGGCCGCGTCGACGTCGTCGATCGCGGCGGGGTCGAGCCGGAGGAAGGGATCCGGATCGCGCAGTCGTGGCTGGGCCACGTAGACGGTCTTGCCGGCGCGGAGCGCGGCCCGGCGGACCGGGAGTTGCGGAGCGTCGGGGTTGGCCTTCACCGTCTCCGCGGACTCCCACTCGTGCGTCTCCGCGAGTCGGTCGCGGGCGTCGTCCGCGCCCGCGAAGTTCGGGATCCGGTCGTGCGGCGGGAAGGGGAACCGAGCGATCCCGCGGTCCTCGAGGGCGTCCCACACCGTCTGCCGGACCTGGCGTTTGGTCAGACGTTCCATGTCGACCGTGGGGTCGGCGACCGATTAAGCGATCCGGGGCGGCACCGGAGATCGACCGCGACCGACCACCTCACTCGACGACGATCGCGCCGCGGTGGCCGAGGGCGCGGTGGGGTCGACAGGCGTACCGGAACACGCCGGGTTCGTTGAAGGTGTGCTCGAAGTGGACGCCGGGTTCGACGGCGATCGATTCGGTCCGGACGTCCGCGTCCTCGAAGACGACGTCGTGGCCGCCTCCCTCGCCGGTCCACGCCCAGCGGACGGTCGTTCCGGCGGAGACCTTCACCGCGTGCGGCTCGAACGCGAAGTGGCCGCCGTTGCCGTCGGCTCCGGTGACGACCTCGACGAGGTCCTCGCCCGTCCGTTCGGTGATGGTCCCGTCGTACCCGTTCGTGTCGACCAGCCACTCGTCGACCGCCGGGTACTCGCTGGAGGGAGCGGGCTCGGCGACGACGACGCCCTTCATCCCCGCGTCGGCCTGCGGCTCGCTCACGTAGCGATACGTGCCCGCGTCCTCGAAGGTGTGCTCGAACGTCGTTCCCGCCTCGGACTCGGCGGGGCCGCTGTCGAACTCGCCGTCGACCGCGACGACGTTGTGTTCGTCGTCGGCGTCGGTCCACTCCCACGTCACCGTCGTTCCCGGCTCGACCTTGACCGCCGGCGGCGAGAACGACTTCGAGTCGGCGACGTCGAGGTACACCGTCGGCGGGTCGTCGAACCGGAAGTCACGGACCTGCGGCGTCCGCGGGTCGTTGGCGGTCGCGAGCCAGTCGTCGAGCGGGTCGCCGTCGGCGGACGGATCGGCGTCGTGGTGATCTCCCGTCGTCTCCGCGCCCGCGTTCACGCTTCGGACGGCGTCGAAACCGACCAGAGCCCCGAGGCCCATGACTGTACTCGCTCCGAGGAACGTTCGTCGATCACTGGAGGGCATGTGCGCGTCAATATTTGCCGGACCGGGTACAAAACGTCATGGCGATTCCAGATTTCTTGGAATCGTCGCGTTCGAGCGCTCTCACGGACGATCCACGGACGATCGTTTCCGGTAGCGCGTCGTTCGTCTCGCGTCGCCGGATCGTGTCGAGGTCTCGAGTCGTGTCGAGGTCTCGAGCGAGGTTCCCGCGACGCGATCGACGCCGATTGTCGACCTACTTTTATATACTTCCTGTGAGATCTCTCGCTCATGCTCGAAGACGGACTCTCGTACCCGGTTCGTGGCGACTGGATAGGCCGCATCCTCATCGGCGGGGTGTTGGGGTTCCTCTCGGTGCTTCTGCTCCCGGCGTTCGTCATACTCGGCTACCTCGTCCGGGTGCTCGAGACCACGGTGGAGGGCGCGGAGGACCCGCCGGAGTTCGAAGACTGGGGCGACCTCCTCGTGAAGGGGATCATCGGAACGGTCATCACCGTCGCGTACACGTTCGTTCCGGTGCTCGCGTACGCGATCCTGGTCTTTCTGGTCATCGGGACGGGCGGTGCGATCGGCGGCGACGCGGGCGCGATCGTGGGGATACTCGGCGTGCTGCTCGCGCTCGCGTTCCTGCCGGTGTTGCTGTTGGTCTACTATGCGGTTCCCGCCGCGTTGACCGCCTACGCGGCTCGCGGCGAGATCGGCGCGGCCTTCGACGTCGATCTGTTGAAACCCACCCTGTTGAGCACCGACTACCTCGTGGCGATCCTCATGCCGCTCGTCGTCACCTTCGTCCTCTGGATCGCGACCGGGATCCTAGCGATCACGGTCGTCGGTCTGCTCCTCGTTCCCTTCCTCCAGTTCTACGGGCAGGTGGCGGTGTTCCGGATGTTCGGCGCCGCGTTCTCGGACCAGAGCGACGAGCTCGACGCCGGCTCCGCCGGGTCGGACGACGCCGGACCTGTGGACCCGACCGAGCCAGCGGCGAACTGAACGCGCCCCCACGACGCGCCCTTTAACCCGTTCGGCGGTCGAATGCCGGTATGTTCGAAGACCGGCCGGACCGCGACGCGGAGGTCGTCCTCGTCGGACGGTCGAACGTCGGGAAGTCGACGATCATGCGCGAGCTGACGGGCCACGACGTCTCCGTCGGGGGGAAACCCGGCGTGACCCGCCAGCCGAACCACTTCGACTGGGCGAGCGAGTCGTTCATGTTTACGGACCTCCCCGGCTTCGGCTTCATGTCCGGCGTCGAGGAGGACCGTCGCGAGCAGATCAAGACCGACGTGGTGCGGTACGTCGAGGAGAACGCGGAGCGGATCCTCGCGGGCATCGTCGTCGTCGACGGCAAGAGCGCGGTCGACATCATCGACCGCCACCGCGAGCGCGGGAACGTCCCGCACGACGTGGAGATGTTCGCGTTCCTCGAGGAGATAGGGGTCGACCCGATCGTCGCCGTGAACAAGACCGACAAGATCGACGACCTCGACGAGCGGCTGAACGAGATCTGTGACCGGCTCGGGCTGTATCCCCCGTGGCAGCAGTGGTCCGACACGGTCGCGCCGATCTGCGCGAAGCGCGGCGACATCGACGCGCTCGAGGAGTGTCTGCGCGACCGCTTTCACGACCACAACCGCGACGACCTGCTGAAGTTCGTCTCCTAGATCAAAAACGGGGTAGCATCAACGACCTCAGCCGATCGGCGATACGAAGCGGGAATCACGATCGCGGAGAACACCGCCAAAGCCCCAGTCGTGAGGACTCGCGCGGCTCGTTTCGCTCCTCAGTCGCTCGTTTCACTCGCTCCCTGTGGTGCTTACGTCGCCGAGCTTCGTCCTTCCGAGAGACTTCGTCTCTCGACTTCCCGCTCGCTTACGCTCGCGGGAATCGCGACTGCCCCTTTGAGCCCCGCCCCGCACGGCACCGCAACCGCTCCTCACGCCTCCCCAACCTCGCGATTCGCGCTCTTCGAGCGCTCATCGCGTCCCTCGCGGTCGGGTTCGCGCCCGCCGGGCGCTCACCGGCGCGCCGACCGCACGGCGTGATTAGAACTCGAAGCCGACGGCGTCGTCGTCGGGTTCGAGCGGACTCCTCGGGTACGGCGGGGACGCGTCCGGATCGTTGAACGCGCCGGGCGCGACGTCGTTGGGGCCGTTCGGGTAGAACAGCGCCGCGAGCGTCTGGATCGCGGTCCGGCCGCTCGCCAGTTCGAACTGCCCGCCGCCGTACATCTCGATCCCCTCCTCGCGGCAGTAGGCGATCGTCTCGAACAGCGACTCGAGCGTCCCGAACCGCGAGGGTTTGACGTTACACCATCCCGGCTCGACGGGCAGCGACTCGATGGCGTCGACCCCGTCGATCGGGTAGTCGAAGGCGAGGCGGTCGGCCTGGGGCTCGAGCAGCGGCCGGGTCTCGGGCGTGAACGCCGCGTCCTCGATCACGGCCGACGGGAAGGCGGCGAGCGTGTCGCGGTAGAGTTCGGGGTCGGCGGGGACGTCCACGTCCGTCCCCTCGTACCACCCCTTCAAGTCGAGGACGCGGACCGCGCCCGTCTCGCGCAGGCGCTCGAACGCCGATTCGGGCCAGTCGGGCGTCGGGTCGAGCTTGAACTCGAGGTCGTCGTCGAGCGCGAGCAGGTCCTCGACGCGGTCGGCGGAGGGCGGATCGCCGAGCCGCGTCGAGACGACGAACCTCACGGGGTCGGGCTCGATCCCGAGGAACTCGCCGAGGCTCGCGTCGGCCTGACGAAGGCCGAGGTCGAGCGCCGCGCTCTCGACGGCCCACCGGCGGTAGTTCCGGAACGACTCCCGTTCGGGCGGCTTCGTGTCGAAGAGGTCCACGTCGTCGAGGGCGGCGGAGAGCTCGTCGATCGTCCACTCCCCCTCGAGATCGACCGGGTCCGTCCCGGCGAGCGCGTCGTGGTCGGCGGTCTCGTAGGTCACGTCCTCGCCGCGGCCGACGAGCCCGTCGCCGGCGAGCCGGAACTCCGTGGTCGTCCGCTCGAACCCGCTCGTCGTGTCCGCGGCGTAGCGCCGCCTGTCGACCGACTCGATCGTGACGGAGAGGTCCGCGATCCGCTCGTACGCGCTCATGGATCGTCCGACGCCGCCTAGGGACTTAAACGGGCGTCGTGGAGGGAGCGGGCCGAGCCAGCGGAACTCACTCGCGAATCCGCAGCGTCTCGACGCGGGTCGCGAGCGCGAGGAACAGCGGCACGACCGTGAGCACGACCGCGCCGGCGGCGGCGACCTGGAGGACCGTCGTCGTGAACCAGGGTTGGGCGTCCGGATACGGCAGCGACGTGTGGGTGACCCCGTCGATCACCGGGACGAAGTAGTCCATCAGCAGGTCGACGGTGTACCACGCCGTCGCGACCGCGACCGCCCGCACCGGGAAGTCGGTCATCCGGTGGAGCACGAACGCCTGGACCACCATCCCGAGGTGGCTCACGAGGAGGAACGCGTACAGCGCGGGCCCCGAGGTCGCGAGGAACTCGGGGTAGAAGACGACGAGCACGTACGGCGTCCACAGCCCGAGTTTGACGTTCCCGAAGAAGGCGAGCGCCGCGAGGGTGTCGCTGGAGCGGCCGACCGCCCACGAGGCGAGCGCGAGCGCGATGAGCAGCGTCGCGCCCGGGCTGTCCGGAACGAACGCCCACATCTCGACGGGCACCCGGGCGAACTGGAAGCGGTAGTACCAGAAGCCGAAGGCCGTCCCGAGGAGGTTGATCGCGACGATGACCCAGACGAACCGGTAGGCGACGTTCTCCAGCGCCGCCGGCAGCGGCGCGGCCCACCGGGGGAGCCGGCCGGATTCCGCGGGTCCGCGCTCCGGCGGGTCGCGGCCGAGCGCGCCGACGATGTCCATGACCGTGGCTCGGCCCGCCGGTTCAAAGCCGTGGCGGTCGCAGGCGGGAGACGGGAGGATCGCGCCGTCGGCGGTCCGCCGCCCGCGACGAAAAGGGCTATGGGGGCCGGGACGGAACCCAGGGGCATGCGCCCGCGAACGCTGCTCGCGTTGCTTCTCGTCATCCCCTTCGCCGACGCCCTGTTCCTCGTCTTCGTCGCGACGCGGCTCGGCTGGGTGATGACGGTCGGACTCGTCGTGTTGACGGCGATCCTCGGGATGCTGCTCTTACGCGCGGAGGGTCGGGCGACGCTCGCGCGAGTCCAACGGAAGCTCGCCCGCGGGGAGCCGCCGACGGACGAGCTGCTCGACGGCGGGCTCCTCATCGCCGCCGGCGCGTTCCTGCTCACGCCGGGGCTCGTCACCGACGCGCTCGGGTTCCTCCTCGCGTTGCCGATCACGCGGGTCCCGATCCGCATGGCGGTCAAGCGGTACGTCGTCGTGCCCTACATCGACAGCGAGACCGGCGGCTTCGCCACCGGGAACGTGTACATCGGGGGTTTCCCCGGCGGGGAGGGGTTCGGCGGCCAGGGCGACTTCTCCGGCGACCCGGAGGACTTCCCCGGCGGATTTCCGGGCGCGTCCGGAGACGACGGTGACGACGGGGACGACGGCTTCCCGGGCGGGGTCGGCGGTCCCGAAGCGGGGGGACGCGGGGGCGACGAGGAGAACGACTCCGAGGACGTCGTCGACGTGGAGTACACGGTCGAGGACGACCGGGAAGGCGAGAGCCGCTCCGGGTGAGCGTCCGACCGCGCCCGTCGGGTCGCGCGATCCGGTCAGGAACCGCCTGACGGCGGCGCACTGCTGAAAGGAAACCCTTAAAATCCTACCCACGAAATCATCTGATGCGCTCACCTGGGCCAATAGCTCAGTCAGGTTGAGCGCTCGGCTGATAACCGGGAGGTCCACGGTTCAAATCCGTGTTGGCCCACCTCGAAAGCGGTCGGCGTTATGCCACCGCGGTTGGGGCCGTACAACTCCCCAGCCACCTAATTTCCGTATCCTACTCCCCTAGAGACACCGCTAGCGTGTCTTGTCCGGGCTGAAATCAATCCGGTAGTCGCCGCCGTCCCTCGATCGGCGTTAGCCGAGGTGGTCTCGGCGTGACGTTGCTCCGATCTCACGGTAGCCGGAGCAACTGCCTCCATCGTGAGGCGCACGTCCCGAGCGACTTCCGGCGAGTCCACGGTAACGACGAGGATCGGACGCACCGGTGTCCCGAGTGTGACTCGTGGTCTCGGATCTTCGACGGGAGCGCAGCCGGCAAGGACGTGCCGACGCCTGATCCCGAGACGAGCCCCGCCCGCAACGCCGGCGAGCCGTGGGACGGAGGGCTCTCGGGATGACGCCGTTCGTCCGCGCGAGCCGGCTGTACGACTCGGCTCACGGTCCGCACCAGCACGTCCGTGACGCCGTGCGGCTCCGGTGGAAACGCGACGCCGAACGGGGGCGGTCCGCGTGATCGACCGGAGCCAGCAAACCGAGCGCGGGCGTGTGCCTCTGACAGAAGGGTTCGGATGCTCCGGTAGTATGGAGGACGAAGCGGAGAGACAAATCACCGTCCCGGTTGGGCACCGAAATCACACAGGAGAGGCGGCCGCGATCTTCATCACCCACGGAATTCTCGATACGACCCCGTGGGGTCCGACGCGGATGTATCGCCGAACCGCGATCTATGTACTTCGGTGGTCCTCGAGGACGGCCGAAATACATAGAAATCGATCGTGTTGCGGGTGGCCGTCGTCGTGATCGCGATCGATCCGTCCCGACCACTTCAACGCGGACCGGTTCAGTCAGCCGAGAACGACGGGATCGCGACCGTACATACGGTGAGATCTAAATGAGCCGTCGAACCAGCCTGAAACTCTCCGACGAACGAGAGCGTCGGATCGAAAAGGCGAGCGAGATCGTGGCGAGCGGTCTCGAAGACGATCCGCCGATGAGCGTCGTCATCGACGCCGCACTTGCGCATCTCATCGAGAGCGAGGAGAACATTCGGGAGGGACGTAGCGAGTACGATCCCGTGACGGTTCAGGCGCTCTGTAATACGTCAGTTCTCGGGCTTCAATACCGAACGGGAATAAAAAGTCGGTGGCGGTAATTGAGTCGATCCGATCTAGCTGAAGTTGAGATCAGCGTCGTAGACGAATTCGTCGGTAACTTCGAACGTCCGGTCGGCGAGGATTGAATCACTCGGCTGGTGGATTATACGTACACGGACCTCCTCACCGCTGCTGACTGTCTGCCCAGTCCCAGTAGCTGAGGAGATCCGATCTCCCACAGAGAGCCTCTGAGTAATGGTATCGTTTCCTTCAGCGTTGCCGTCAGAGGTTACGATCACACGGAGCGAATCTGAATCGATAGAATCGCCGCCGGCGTGTTCAATTATTGTCTGATTATTTGCTTCATCGATACTCACATCCAGCTGTGCCGTCGGCTGACTGTCTCCGAGCGAGTCGCCGAGTCCGAGGACGAACGTTCCGATGACGGCGGCCAGAATGACGGTGATTGCGACCATCAGGATGACCCCGATAACGGGACTCACAGCGCGGTCGTCCGTTTTGAACAGGTTGCTTGGTTTCATGATTGAACCCAGCTGGGGCCGAGAACGCGGTTACGAGAATCCCCCGATCCGCGTTCGTCGGTTGCTGGCTATCTGAAAGGAAGCGGATCGAGTATATGTACTTGATGGCGTACGTATCAAAGTTGAGAATCTAATCGGCATCTTCAAATCCTGTTTGCGCGAAATCACGAGTATGTCCCCCACGGCACCGTCACTCGCCCGCACCTACAGCGATCGTGAGTACTCCGACCCGTGGGAGAAAGTCCTCGACTACCGGCGCGTTCGGGAGTACGCCGCCGATCATCCCAAGCACGGCCGTACCCGCGTCGGGAACGCCCTCGATCTTCCCCCGAGTCGCGTCCGCGGATGGCTCAACGGCGGGATGCCCGATCCAGTCCGCGGCGTCCAGACCGCGATCGATCACGGGTGGATCGATCCCGACCCGGACGGCGACGTGGCGGCCGCGCTCGTCGAGCTGCTCGCGCATGTCCTCGCGGGCGGGAGCATCACGAGCCGGACGTTCGTCCCCGCGGTGACGACCGGCCGGCGCGTCGGGCTCGAGGAGGTTCGGGACGCCTTCGAGCGCGTCGGCGTCGAGACCGTCGTTCGGCGTGCCGACGACGAGAACCGCGCGACCGAGGTGATCCCCACCGCCGACGGCTCGGTCCTCGGCCGGTGCCTCGTCACGATGGGTGCCCCCGCGGGCGAGAAGATCGCTCTCGACAGCTTCCCGTCGATCGTGTGGGAAGTCCCGAGAGCGGTCCGCGAGTCGTTTGCACGGATCTACGTCGACCACCGCGGTACCGGCTACTCGGAGAAGCAAACGATGGCGATCCAGGAGGAGCGATCGGCGGAGTACCTGGAGGGGCTTCGCGGGTTGCTGGCGGACGTGACCGGCCAACCGGTGACCGCCGGAGGTCGTCAGGTCACGATCTCGGCCGCCGCGGTCCGCGAACTCGGTGCGGCGTGATCGCTCGCGGTCGTCGGCGCACCCACGTTCAAGTAGCCTGACATCCATTCCCACGTATGGCGGGGCCCGACCCCGAGCAGCTACGTCACCTGATCGACCGCTTCCCCCGGCCGCCGGACGACGACCGCGCTGACGACCTGCTCGACGGCGCCTACGGCCGGATGGCCGGCGAGTGGTACGACCGCCTCCGCGGCCTCGCGGACGCCTACGCCGACGGCGACGCGCTCCGCGAGGAACTGCTCGTCCACGCCGAGGCCGTTCCCGCGTTCCGCCTGAGCGACGGGGCCGCGCCGCTGCCCGAGCGCCGGAGACGACTGACGGAAGCCGCCGACGAACTCCCGGAGGTCGCCGAAGCGGCCGCGTGGTACGCCGACCTCCGAGACCTGCTCGAGGACGACCGCGACGACCTCACCCCGGTCGAGCGCGCGCTACACGATTTCGGCTACGTCCTGGCACACGGGCTGTTCCTCGGCGCCAACGCGCCCGAAACCGTGGTTCGCCGGCTCAGGCTCGCCTACCGGCTCGTCGGCGTCCGGATCGACGAGACCGAGACCGACGGCGCAGAGCGGACGACGTTCACCTGCCCGTACCGGAACCTCGGCGCCGGTCGGTGCGGAACGCGCTGGATCTGTCACGAGAAACTCGACCGCGTCGACGACGGCTACGTCACCTACCTCGCGGAACGCGGGATCGACTACCGGCGGCCGCGAGCCTGTGCCGGATCCGAGCAGTGCCACTCCGCGGTCGCGCGGGAGAGCCCCGAGCGCTGGTGGCCGAAGACGCCGCCCGCGGCAGTGAGCGAGTCGTGACGGGTCCCGAGCACGTCGACCGCGTACGGGAGAGCTACGACCGCTGGGCGCGGGTCTACGACTTGTTCGCGCGGGCGACCGCCGGCGTCGGCGGCGTCCGGGACGCCTGCGTCGACGCGCTGGACGTGGACGAGGGCGACACGGTGGTCGAGTTCGGCTGCGGCCCCGGTCCGAACCTCCCCGCGCTCCGGGAGGCGGTCGGCCCGTCGGGTCACGTCGTCGGCGTCGACCTCACCGGGCGGATGCTCGACCGCGCGCAGGTGCAGATCGCCCGTCGCGGCTGGCGGAACGTCTCGCTCGTACGGGGCGATGCGGCCACCCCGCCCGTCGCCGACGCGGACGCGGTGCTGTCGACGTTCGTCACCTCGCTGTTCCCCGATCCGGCGGCGGTGGTGGGCGAGTGGTGCGAGCTGGCCGACCGCGTCGTCGTCGCCGGCTTCGCACCGCGCGGGAACCGCGCCGCGAACGCGGCGCTGTGGGCGTTCACGCGACTGAGCACGTCGCTGTTCGACGCGACCGGTGAGGACCCGCTGGGGCAACTGGACCGACGGACTGCGGCCGCCCGGCACGAGTTGGACGCGCGGATGGACAGGGTGGAGGGCGGGACGTTCGTGTTCGGGACGATCGTGGTGAGCGCCGGGTACCGAGAGACGGCCGTTCGTTGAGGAACTCTACGTCCGGTACGAGGAGCGGCACGACGACCCCGTGACGCTACGGTATCTCCGGGAGAACTACCTGCCGAAGCCGGAGCAGTACGACCTGATCGAGGTCGAGGGCGATAGAGGGACGAAGCGGTACTCCTTCGTCGGCGTTGACGGGCCGAAATCTTCCCTCGAACGGCGCTGATTCGGCAATCATCGGGTACGGACGGCCGGCTGAACGAGAAATGGAGATCCACGTTCCGAACCGTAGTGTGATGGCACACTAGGTTTATTGGCGGTGGTCCCATACCGCCGCGTATGAGCAGCGAGAGCGTCGACTCCGAGAGCAAGGTCTCGGGGAATCAAGCGAATATTCCGGCACACATCCGCCGAGAGCTGGAGATCGACGACGGCGACAAGCTCCGCTGGCGGATCGAGGACGACGGAACGCTCCGCGTGCGGGTCGTTCAACAGCGCAGCGGGACGTTCAGCGACTTCGACGGGTACGACGGCGATCAGGAGACGAACGTCGAGAGCGACCACGACGCGTGGGGCGTCGACCCCGAGTAGATGCCGCGCGCGCTCGTCGACACGACCGTTCTCTTCGCGGCGGCGTACCGCCGCGACGGCGCACACGATGACGCCCTCCCGATCCTCAGGGGGATCGATACCGCCGACCTGCCGGAGGCGGTGATCCTGGATTACGTGCTCGCGGAGACGCTCAACGGGCTGACGACGCACGCGGGCCACGACGCTGCCGTCGACTTTCTCGACCGGGTGGAGGAGAACACGCGACTCCACGTCGACTCCCTGACGGCGGACGCGTTCGCGACGGCGAAGGGCCTCTTTCGGCAACACGAACGGTTCTCGTTCGTCGACGCCTGTGTCGTCGCGTACATGCGACTGGAGGGACTCGGCTACCTCTACGCGTTCGACGACGACTTCGACGCCGCCGAGGACGTCTACCGCCTCGACGTCGCGACCGATCCGTATCAGCCGGAGTGACCGAGACGCGGTCGGCGTTCGACGAGGCACACCGGAACTCTCACACGGGTCTACCTCGTGAACACGGTCGACGAGGCGCTCGTCGACGGGCTCGCGGCGTTGGGGGGCGACCGGATCCCCTTGTACGAGGACCTCCCGGTGCGAACCGAGATTCGTTTTCGAGGACTTCGAGGATGGGGTCGTCAGTTGGCAGTTGTATCCACTCGATGGTTTCGCACGTATCACGACTCGGCAGTCATCGATGCGCGTCGATCCACCGACACCACGCCTCGAAGTCGTCGGCACCGCACTGGTCGGCGATCGACCGGTACGTCTCCTGTGAGATCTGGTCGCTGTCGGTGAGCGGAACGCTCACCACACGGATCTCGTCGGTCTCCGGGTGCTCGTACCGGAGCTTCACGTGACTTCCCTCGCGGCCGACCGGTCGGTACCGCATCGACCGGAGCGCCTTCACGATCTCTCGACCGTCAAAACTCGCATAGACCATTCGGGACTACTCCCACGGCGGCTCGCCGGCGTCCTCGATATCGTCGGGGTCGACGCCGATCTCCTCGAGGAACGCCTCCTCGTCGTCGATCGGCTCGCCGCCGCCGGCGTGGAGGGTCAACGCGTCCGCGAGCCGGGAGAGCGCGACCGGCTTCGACTCGCCCGACGCGGCGACGCCCGACTCGACGTCGCGCGCCGTCACGAGATCGCCCTCGTAGGTGAACTCCACCCCGTCGGCGCGGTCGTTCTCCGAAGTGGTCGCCATTACCAGTAACGAGGCGTGGAACCGGTGAAAAGTGTTCTGGCGCGGTGTGTAAGAAGTCGGCACGTCACCGATGCTCGTCTATCCACTCACACCACGAGTGGAAGTCGTCCGCTCCGCACTGGTCAGCGATCGAGTGAAGCGTCCCGGTCGGGATCTCGTCCTCGGACTTCATTGGGACCGTGACGATCCGCACCTCGTCGGTATCGGGTGACTCGTATCGCATCTTCAAGTGGCTTCCAACCCGACCGACTCGCCTGTATCCGAAGTCGTTGAGCACTGATGCGATCTCTTGTCCGGAGAAGTTCGTCCGGACCATTCACTTCATGAAGTCAGGAAGTTCCTTGTCGCCGGGTTCCGCGTCTTCGAGGCCCCACTCCTCGAGGTCCTCGTCGGTCACGGGTTCGCCGCCTCCCTCGTGAAGCTCGATCGCCTCCGCGAGCATCCGGAGGGCTTCTGCCTTCGTATCGCCGAAGGACGCGACACCGGTCTCGATGTCTTTCGCGGTAATCGAGCCGTCATCCTCGTGAATGAACTCGACGCCCTCCCTGTTGGATGCGTCGCGTGTCGCACTCGCCATACTCTCCTTTCGCGGACCGCTCGAATAAGCGTTCTGTCGGTGTCGGACCATCCGGAACCGATCGGAACCCTGCGGGTCAGGCGAAATCGATTCTCGTCGTGGCCGAGCCCATCGGTCACCGTTCCACACGACGTGAATCGGTTAGAGCCGTTCCTCCAGCGTCTGCCGGTCGAGCTTTCCGGTGGCGTTCCGCGGGAGCGCGTCGACGAAGGTCACTTCCCGCGGATGTTTGAACGCCGCGAGCTCCGCGAGAACGTGGTCTCTCACCTCCTCGGCGGTGAGATCGGCTCGAGGGTGACGGTCGACGAACGCCACCGGCTTTCTTCCCTTCCACTCGTCGGGTTTCCCGACGACGGCGGCCTCGCGGACGCCGTCGAGTTCCTCGATGACGCCCTCGACCTCTTGAGGGTAGACGTTCTCGCCGCCGGTGATGATCGTGTAGTCGACCCTATCGAGCACGTGGACGTAGCCGTCCTCGTCCACGCGGGCGTAGTCGCCGGTGTGGAACCACTCGGCGGTCCACTCCGCCTCGTGGTCGAGATAGCCCGTCAACAACGCTTCGCCGCGAACCAGCAGTTCGCCGGGCTCGTTCGTCGGGACCTCCGCGCCGGTCGATCTGTCGACGACCTTCGCCTCGATGAGCCGGCCGGAGGTCCGTCCGACGCTCGGGAGCCGTCGCGACCCGCGTCTGTCCTCCCAGAGGCCGGCGGCGAAGGTCTCGGTCATGCCCCAGCCGTTGAGGACCGGCGCGTCGAGGAACGCCTCCGACCGCCGGATCAGGTCGGCGGACACGCCCGCCCCGCCGATGACGCCGGTGCGCACCGAGTCGGTGTCGACCGAGCGGTCCGACGCCACGGCCAGCCAGTCTTTGAACATGGCCGGGACGCCGGAGAAGACGTTCACGCCGTGGGCCTCGACGTCGTCGAGCGCCGCCACCGGGTCCCACTCCTCGCGCAGGAGCAGCTCGCCGCCCGCCTTCAGCGTCGGGCCCAGGATCGTTCCGATGCCCGTACAGTGATACAGCGGCATGACCGCGAGAAAGACGCTCCCCGGCCCCATCTCGTAGGAGATCACGGAGGCGTCGCTGACGGCGATCAGGTTGGCATGCGTGTGGACCACGCCCTTCGGACGACCGGTCGTTCCGCTCGTGTGGAGGACGAACGCCTCGCGCTCGCCCATCGTCTCGGGGACGGCGACGGCGGGGCGTGTCGTGCGAACCGCGGCGTCCCACCGTCTGACGTCGTCGGGGGCGTCGTCCGAGGCGTCGTCGGTGCGAACGCCGAAGACGGTGACGTCGGTGGCGTCGGTGGCGTCGCTCTCCTCGAGCGCGTCGTTGACCGCCGGTAGCGTTTCCCCACTCGCGATCGCGGCGCTCGGCTCGACCTGATCCATCAGCGACGCGACCTCCCGGCGCCGGAAACGGGTGTTCACCGGGACGACGACCGCCCGCCGGGCGAGCGACCCGAGCGTGGACGTGACGAAGTGGTAGGTGTTCGGGAGCATCACCACGACGGCGTCCCCGGCGTCGACCCCGGCGTCGCGGAGGACGGTGGCCGCCGAGCGGGCGTCCTCGAACAGTTCCGCGTAGGTCCACGTTACGTCACCCTCCCGGACGGCGACCCGATCGGGAAACACGCGTTCGTTCGATGCCAGATAGTCGAGGTAGTTCATTGGCGACGTCGCCCACGGGATCCGATGACAGGCGGACCGCTGTCACATCGATACAAAAGGATTACGGTGGTCGATCGAGGACTCGGCCGCGGACGGCCTCGGACGGCCGCGAACCGCCGCATCACCGCGGATCGCCGCGGATCGCCGCATCGACGCCGCCGGTAGTTATATCCAGAAAACGTCGATAGTAGTTCGCATGGAGCTGACCGACGAGGAGCGCTTCATCAGACGACAGGTGCGCGAGTTCGGCCGAGAGGAGATCGAACCGGTCGCGGTCGAGCACGAACGCGAGGGCCGCTACCCCTGGGACGTGATCGAGACCGCCGCCGAGGCGGACCTGCTCGCCCCCCGACTCGACGAGTCGGTCGGCGGTGCGGAGCTCGACGTCGTGGCCTCGTTGCTGGTCAACGAGGAACTCCACCGGGCCGACCCGGGTATCGCCGAGTCGGTTACGTCGACGACGTTCGGGTGTGAACCGCTCGTCGAGTACGGCCGCGACGAACACGTCGAGGAGTGGGTCCGACCCGCCACCCGAGGCGAGGCGGTCACGGGGGTCGCGATGACCGAACCCGAAGCGGGCTCCGACTTCGCCGCCATCCGGACGACGGCCGAGCGCGACGGCGACGAGTACCTGCTGAACGGCGACAAAGTGTTCATCAGCAACGGCAGCGTCGCCGACGCGCTCGTCGTGTACGCGCGCACGAGCGAGCCGGAGGAACCCCATCGCGGTATCTCGGCCTTCGTCGTCCCGACGGACCGGGAGGGCGTCGACCGGACGTCGATGGACGGGTATCTCGGACCGGCCCCGACCGACGTCGCGCAAGTCTTCCTGAACGACGTACGCGTGCCCGTCGAGGACCGCCTCGGGGAGGAGGGCGACGGCTTCTATCAGGCGATGGCCTTCCTCGACGAGGCCCGCCTGGAGGTGGCGGCGGCGTCGATCGGGGCCGCCCGCGGCGCGATGGACCTGCTCCGCGAGTACACCACGGAGCGGGAGGCGTTCGGCGACGCCGTCGCCGAGAAGCAGGCCGTTCGCCACCGGGTGGCGGACCTGGAGACCCGACTCGACGCCGGTCGGGCGCTCGTCTACGAGGTCGGGCGTGACCTCGAGCGCGAAGGGGAGGTCGACTCCGCCCGGTCGGCGAAGGCGAAGCTGCTGGCGACCACGCTTCTGGAGGACGTCGCGAGCGAGGCCGTCCAGCTACACGGCGGGTACGGCGTCTTCGACGAGTACCGCGTCGAGACGTTCTTCCGCTTCTCGAAGATCCCACAGATATACGAGGGGACCAACGAGATACTGCGAGAAGTGATCGCGGAGGAGGCCCTGTGACGATGAACGTCGGAATCAACGTCAGCGACATCGATCACGACCTGACGCTCGATCTCGCCCGTCGCGCCGAACGAGCCGAACTCGAGAGCGTCCTGCTCGGCGAGACCTGGGGCTGGGAGGCGTTCACGTTGCTCGGGGAGCTCGCACGGGTAACCGAGACCGTCACGCTCGGAACGGGCATCGTCCCGGTCTACTCGCGATCACCCGCGTTGCTGGGGCAGGCCGCCGCGACGGCCGCTCGTGCCACGGACGGCCGGTTCCGCCTCGGGATCGGCGTCAGCGGTCCCGCCGTCATCGAGAACTGGCACGGCGTCGAGTTCGACCGTCCCGTCGGCCGGACGGCGGAGACCGTTCGGATCGTAAAACGGGTCCTCTCCGGCGAGGTCGTGGACCACGACGGAACGGACTTCGACCTCTCGGGCTTCCGGCTCAGGGTGGACCCGCCGGGCGACGTTCCCGTCTACGTCGGCGCGCTCGGGGAGACGAACGTCCGGATGGCCGGCGCCGAGGCCGACGGGTGGATGCCCGTGTTCATGCCCGAGGGGCGGTTCGAGGAGCTCCACGAGGAGTTCCGCGACAGCGCCGAGGGACGGGGACGCGATCCGGACGAGCTGGCCGTCGTCCCGAACACCGTCGCGGCGGTGGCGGAGGACGGACAAACCGCTCGCGACATGGTCCGACACCACATCGCGTTCTACGTCGGCACGATGGGGTCGTTCTACCACCGGATGCTCTCGGAAGCGGGGTACGGGGACGAGGCCGACGCGATCCGAGACGCCTGGCGAGACGAGGGCTCGGAGGCCGCGACCGAGCGAGTCCCCGACGCGGTCGTCGACGCGGCGGCCGTCGCCGGCACGCCCGAACGGGCGGCCGAGCGTCTGGCGGCCTACGAGGACCTCGGCGTCGACGGGCTCTCGCTGTACTTCCCGCGGCGTGCGGACGCGGACCTCATGCGCGAGACGGTCGACCACCTCGGATCGCTCACGGAGTGAGCCGGACCGGCCGACGCCGCGGGCGTACCCCTCAACAGGAGCAGTAGTACTCGCGGTCGACGAACTCCGTCTCGAACAGCTTCGCGGCCGGGGCCGGATCGGACGGGCGGTAGACGCCGGTGGTCAGGTCGCCCTCGCGCTCGAAGGAGCCGGCGACGAGCCGCCGCCAGTCGTCGCCCGACAGCTGGTCCCAGAAGGCGTCGTCGCCGGCGAGAAGCGAGAGGTAGTCGCGGAGGTACACCCACCGCGTCGGCTCGCTCGATTCCGCGACCTCCGGCTCGTACTCCGCGTCGGTGACGGAGGCGTACGCCGCCATTGGGAGGTTCGCGCCCGCGGCGACCGGCAGCGAGATCCACTTCCACGGGCGGGTGTTGACGTCGAGCAGCAGGAACTCCTCGCGCTCGTCGTCGTAGACGAACTCCGCCTCGCTGATCCCGTGGTAGCCGGCGTCGTCGAGCACGGCGAGCGCGCGCTCCTCGATCTCGGGCTCGTCCGCCGTCTCGACGAGACAGGAGGTCCCGAACTGGAGCGGGTACCGGACCGCGGCGTTGCCCACGACCGCGAGCGCGTCGTCGACGCCCGAGGGCGGGACGTATGACGCCAGCGAGTGGTCCCTCCCGGTCGCGACATCGACGCGCTTCTGGGCCATCACCTCGACGCCCTCGGCGGCCGCGCTCGCGACGACCTCCTCGAACTCCTCGCGGTCGGCGACGGTCAGCACGTTCGTGCCGAACGCCTCCTCGAACTCGCGTTTTCGGGCGGGCTTCACCACGAGCGGGAAGCCGAGCGCGTCGGCTGCCGCGTCGAGGGCGTCCTCGTCGATCTCCCCGGTATCGTCGGCGTCTTCCCCCGTTCCGTCGGATCCGCCGCCGAGACGATGGGTCTCCGGGTAGGGGATTCCCAGCTCCTCGCAGGTCGCGTACAGCCGCGACTTGTTCAACACGTCGTCGATCGTGTCGATCCCCGAGTAGGGGAGCCGGACCCCGTCGGGGTCGGCCTCCGCGTACGCGAGCGCCCACTCGTCCATACAGCCGAACGCGACCGCCTCGGTCCCGGCGGCGTCGACGATCGCCTCCACGTCCTCGCGGAAGCCGTCGAGGTCCTCGAGCGGATAGGTGACCGCGCCCGCGAAGTCGACGGCGTCCGAGGGCGGCGCGAGCCCGTCGTGGGTGACGGGCTCCGTCCCGTCGCCGGCCGCGCGGTCGAGCGCGATCACGGGCACGCCGTGGGCGTCGAGCGCGCGGGCGACGCCGAGGCCGGTGACGTGGGCGTTGCTGACGAGCGCGGGCGGCCGGTCGAACGACGCGTCCGCGAGCGCGTCGATCAACCCCTCGGTCGAGCGGAAGCGGTCTGCCATGGGGGTTCTCGCGCGTCCGGGTACAAAGGTACACCAGTACCGGTCCGACGTGCCCCCATCGGTGACGGCCGGCAGTCGTCGCCCCGGCGACGCCCTCGACGACGACCGGTCCCGCCGCCGACGCGGTCCTTTTGAGGACGCGGGCCCTTCTCGAGGTATGAGCGAGAGCGAACGCGAGGACGACGTCGACGAGGTGCCGGGACGCGTCCGGCGGGCCTTCCGCGACCACGGCTCGTTCGAACCCGCCGGGGAGGGCGTCTGGACCGCGACGACGACCGCCTTCGACGCCGCGATCGAGGCCGAGCCGACCCCCGAGGACGACGGCCGGATCCGCTTTTCGGTCACCGTCCGCGTCCCGACGCTGTCGGCGGTGACCGTCGACGACGTGGCCGACGTCGTCGAGACGGGCTGGTGTGAGACGTTCGAGCGCCGCGTCGTCGACGTGGGCGGCGTCACCCGCGGGGACCACTCCTTCGAGCCGCGAGTCGACCGCGACGGAGAGACGGTCGCCGTGTCGTTCTCGCTTACCGACGTCAACGAGCGGCGCGGCGTCGACGACGCGGGCGCGCTGGTCGACTTCGTCGAGGGGACCTACGTCCAGGGCGTGATCCCCGGCTACGAGTACACGGAGCCCGTCGAGGGGCTCATCTCCTCGGCCAGACGACAGGGCGGCGGCTCCGCGGGGCTCTGACCCGTGACCGGCGATCGACCGGAGCGATCCCGCGACGCCGTCCTCGGACCGGGCGGGGCGATAGGGGCAAAAGCGGGGGGCCCGTAGCGGGGGTATGATCGCGCTCTTCGGGTTCGCGAGCCTGGTCGCGCTCGTCGCCCTCCACACGCTGGTCGCCGGCGTGACGACACGCTTTTTCAGGCTTCGACTGTCCACGTCGTGGGGGTGGGTGCTGTACACGGTCGTGTTGACGCCGATGCTCCTGTTGATCTCGACGCTCTTTTTCACCGGCATCGGGGTCGGCGCGGGCGTCGACCTCGTGAGCCCGACGATCGTCGTCTCGGCGCTCGTCGGACTCCCGATCGTGCTCGGCGTCGCGATCGACTACCTCTACGTGCCGCCGCCGGAGGAGTACGAGCTTCCGGACACGCGGTGAGAGGGCAGGAACCGCGACGTTCAGGAGCCGCGGCTGGACCTCCCGCGGCTCTCGCCCTACTCCGCGTCCGCGAGGAGGTCGGCGACGACGTCCTCGACGCGGGCGATCACGTCCTCGGGGGCCCGCGTGGCGTCGACGCGGACGAACCGGCCGGGCTCGGCGTCGATCAGCCGCTCGTAGTTCTCCCGGACCGCGGCGAGGTAGCCGTCCTCCTCGAACTTGTCCGTGCGGCCGGCGCGCTCGGCCGCGGTCGACGCGTCCAGATCGAGGTAGATCGTCGCGTCCGGCGGGCGCGAGAAGGCGGCGTGGATCCCCCGGACGTACTCCATCGGCCGGGCGATGTCGACGTCGCTCCGAGCGAGCGTCGCGCCCTGGTAGGCGAACCGGGAGTCGGAGTACCGGTCCGAGACGACGAGGTTCCCCTCGGCGAGCGCGGGCCGGATCGTCCCCGAGAGGTGGTCGGCGTGGTCGGCGGTGTACAAGAAGAGCTCCGCGAGCGGGTCGGCGTCCGCGTCGCCCATCGAGCGGTACACCGCGTCGCCGTACCAGCTGTCGGTCGGCTCGCGGGTGAAGACGGCGTCCGGGTGGACGTCCCGTAACGCCTCCCACACGGTCGTCTTCCCGCTCCCGTCCAGCCCCTCCAGCGTGATCAGCATGCTCGCGCTCCGACCCGCCGGGAGAATAAACCGTCGGGATCCGGTCGGTAGGGGCCGGGAGCGACCGCCGGGAACACACCTTTTATTTCCCCGTCCTCGGTAGGCATACGCACGCGTGTCGCGGGGGCGCTCGGACCGAACCGCCGGTCGGCGTGTGCCGCGATCGATCCCACAATGAGCTTCGAAGTTCCCGACGAGTTACGATACCTGGAATCGCACGAGTGGACCACCGTCGACGACGAGACAGTCCGGGTCGGGATCTCCGACTTCGCACAGGACGAGCTCGGCGACGTGGTCTTCGTCGAGCTTCCCGACGCCGGCGACGAGGTCGTGGCGGGCGAGGCGTTCGGCGTGGTCGAGTCCATCAAGGCGGTCTCGGACGTGTACTCACCCGTTTCCGGGGAGGTCCTCGCGGTCAACGAGGAGCTCTTCGACCGCCCCGAACTCGTCAACGAGGACCCCTACGGCGACGGCTGGCTGATCGAGGTCGCCCCGAGCGACGGCGTCGGAGGCGACGACCTGCTCGACGCCGACGAGTACGACGCGCAGATCGCCTGAACGTGGAGCGTCCCGACACATCGAACCGACACCACATGCCGAGCCACCAGACCCCATCGAGACCGACCCGACGGATCGGACCGACCGAACCGAACCGACGATCCGGACCGAACCGACGAACCGGATCGTCCGCCACGAACGCCGCGGCCGCCGCGACCGGAACCGACGCGGGGCGCAGATGAGCGGGAGCCCGTACGCGCCCCACACCGACGCCGAGACCGCGGCGATGCTGGAGGCGGTCGGCGTCGACGACGAGGAGGCGCTCTTCGACATTCCCGAGGCGGTCGCCTTCGACGGCGAGTTCGGGATCGACGCCCGGACCGAACGCGGGATCCGCGACGAGTGCGCCCGCATCTTCGGCCGGAACGCCGACGCGACGGAGTTCCTCGGCCGCGGCCACTACGCCCACTACGTGCCGAGCGTCGTCGACCACCTCTCGGACCGCGCGGAGTTCCTCACGAGCTACACGCAGTACCAGCCGGAGATCTCCCAGGGGTTCCTCCAGGCGCTCTTCGAGTACCAGTCGATGCTCGTGGAGCTCACCGGCCTCCCGGTCGCGAACTGCTCGATGTACGACGCCGCCACCGCGCTGGCGGAGGCCGCGACGCTCGCGGACCGCACGCGCTCGACGTCCGGCGACGTGGTCCTCGTCCCCGGCCACCTCCGGGAGGGGAAGCGGGCGGTCCTCGACAACTACTGTGCCGGCGCGGACCTGACCGTCGAGTCGTACCCGATGGACGACGGGATCGCCGACCTCGACGCCCTCGCCGACCGCGTCGGCGACGACGTCGTCATGGTGTACGCGGAGAACCCCACGCTCCGCGGCTGTATCGAGGAGAACCTCGCCGCGATCGGCGAGATCGCCGACGACGGCGACGCGCTGTTCACGCTGGGGTCGGACGTCGTCGCGCTGTCGGTGCTCGAGGAGCCCGCGAGCGTCGGCGCCGACGTCGTCGTCGGCGAGGCCGGTGCGCTCGGGCTCCCGACCGCCTACGGGATGGGACTGGGGATCTTCGCCTGCCGCGAGGAGCACCTCCGGCAAGTCCCCGGCCGGCTCGTGGGCGCGAGCGAGGACGCCGCCGGCGACCGGGCGTTCACGCTCACGCTCCAGACGCGCGAACAGCACATCCGCAAGGAGCGGGCGACATCGAACATCTGTACGAACCAGGCGTGGGTCGCGCTGCGCGCGGCGATCCACGCCGCGTGGCTCGGGCCGGACGGCCTCGTCGACCTCGCGAACGACTGCGTGCGCGAGGCCGCCGACCTCGCCGATCGCATCGACGAGGTCTCCGGGGCGGCCGCGCCGGTCCACGACCGCCACCACGTCCGGGAGTTCGCGGTACGGACCGACCAGCCGGCGGCTCCCGTGGCCGAGGACCTCGCCGACGAGGGATTCCTCGTCCACGTCGTCGGCGAGCATCTGCTCCAGGTGTGCGTGACCGACCTCACCGCCGGGAAGTCCGACGGCCTCGTCGCGGCGTTCGAGGAGGTGATCTGAGATGATCCACGACCAGGCCGACTACACGCGCGAGGAGGAGGCGGTTCACGAGCCGCTGCTCTCCGAGAAGGGCGAGGAGACGGTCGACGTGCGCGAGGAGTCGCCGCTCCCCGACGATCTGACCCGCGAGGAGCTCACGCTTCCCGCGCCCTCGGAGCCGGAGATCGCCCGCCACTACACCCGGCTCTCGCAGATGAACTGGGCGATCGACTCCGGCCCGTACCCGCTCGGGAGCTGTACGATGAAGTACAACCCGAAGTTCACGGAGGACGTGGCCGCGGACCCGAACGCCGCGGTCCACCCCGACCGCCCGGACCGGTCGGTTCAGGGGAACCTCGAGTTACAGTACCGGCTCCAGAGGTTCCTCGCGGACATCGGCGGGATGGACGCCGTCACCCTCCAGCCGCCCGCGGGCGCTGCCGGCGAACTCACGGGGATCCTGATCGCGAAGGCGTACCACGAGCACCACGGCAACGACCGCTCGGAGGTGGTGATCCCGGCGTCCGCCCACGGGACCAACTTCGCGACCGCCGCGACCGCCGGCTACGACGTGGTCGAGTTGCCCTCCGGCGAGGACGGGCGCGTCGACCTGGAGGCGCTCGAGGCCGCCGTCGGCGACGACACCGCCGCCCTGATGTTGACGAACCCGAACACGGTGGGACTCTTCGAGCGCGACATCACGGAGATAGCCGAGATCGTCCACGACGCGGGCGGCCTGCTCTACTACGACGGCGCGAACCTCAACGCGCTGCTCGGCCGCGGCCGCCCCGGCGACATGGGGTTCGACGTGATGCACTACAACGTCCACAAGACGTTCGCGACGCCCCACGGCGGCGGCGGCCCCGGCGCGGGCCCCGTCGGGGTCACGGCGGAGCTGGCCGACTTCCTCCCGAGCCCGCGGGTCCGCGAGACGAACGGCGAGAGGGGGTACGAGCGGTTCGAGCCCGCCGAGTCGATCGGAAAGGTCCACGGCTTCGAGGGCAACTGGCTCGTGTTGATCAAGGCGTACGCGTACATCGCCCGCCTCGGCGACGAGGGGCTCTCCGACGCCGCGGCGAAGGCCGTGCTCAACGCGAACTACCTCGCCGAGCGGATCGACCTCGAGGTCCCCTACGGCCCCTTCCACCACGAGTTCGCGGCGACCGCGGGCGACCGCGGCGCCGCCGACGTGGCCAAACGCATGCTGGACTTCGGCGTCCACCCGCCGACGACGAAGTGGCCCGAGATGGTGCCCGAGGCGATGTTGACGGAGCCGACGGAGATCGAGAACCGCTCCTCGCTCGATGACCTCGCGGAGGCGTTCGACCTCGCGTACGCCGACGCCGACGAGGCGCTCGAGACCGCGCCGAACCGGACTGCGGCCGCCCGGATCGACCAGGTCGGGGCCGCCCGGAACCCGCGGCTCTCCTGGCAGGCGCTCGACGGGGAGTAGTCGAGAGGGCGGACCGTCCGCCCCCGGCGAGCCGTCAGACTGCTCCCGACCGGTCCCGACCGCTCTCGGAGCGTGAGAACCGTCGACGACCCTTTCTCCCGACGGGCCGTACGAACGCGCATGATACGAGCTATCCTCGGGCTCGCCGGAGCCCTCGCCGCGCTGTTTCCGGACCGAGCGGTCGACGCCTTCGAGGCGGTCGCGCTCGAGGGGACCGACGCGGAGACGAAGCCGTGGGTCGGCTCCGCGGTCCGCGCCGAGGGCGTCCTCGCGGTCGCCGCCGGCCTGCTCGGCGGCCGCGCCTACGCGTGGCTCGCGAACGTCACCGGCGTCTTCGGCCTCGTCGTGTTCGCGGTCCCGAGGGCGTACCGGGCCTTCGCCGCCCGACTCCTGTACGAGGAGCCGGACGAGGTCCGGTGGGCGGACCGCTCGACGCCGCTTCTCAGAGCCGTCGGGGCGGCGTACGTCCTCGCGGCCCTCCGCGAGTTCCGGCGGCGTCGCCGGCGACGCGGGGGCGACGCGACGGGCGACGAGCGCGGCGACGACCCGGTGGAGACCGTCGACGCGTGATCGACAGGTAGCGGGCGTGATCAGCAGATAGCGGGTGTGATCGTCGGGGAGTGGGCGTGATCGGTGGAGAGGTGGCGTGATCGTCGGGGAGTGGGCGTGATCGGCGGGAATCGGGGGCGACCGCGCGCGATCCCGCCGGCTTTCGACGCGCCACCCCCGTGGCTTTTGGATGTCACGTGCGTACCGGCGGGCATGCTCGTCGGCATCGTCTCCGACACCCACGACGACCTCGCCGCCGTGGAGGCGGCGATCGATCTGTTCGAATCGGCGGGCGTCGACGCGGTCGTCCACTGCGGCGACTTCGTCGCCCCCTTCTCCGTGACCCCCTTCGACGCCGGGTTCGACTTCCACGCCGTCCGCGGCAACAACGACGGCGAGTGGGCGGTGGAGTCCACGGTGAACGCGTTCGGGACCTACCACGGCGAGGCCGGGACGCTCTCGTTCGACGGCGTCGACGTGGCCGTCACGCACGGGACGAGCGAGGTCGTCGTCGACGCGCTCGTCGACTGCGGCGACTACGACTACGTCCTCCACGGCCACACGCACGCACACGAGGTCGAGGAGCGGGACGGCACCGTGCGGGTGAACCCCGGCGGCCTCCCGATCCCGGTCGCGGGCGCGGACGACGACTTCCGCGTCGCGACGCTCGACACGACGGAGTCGGGCGTCGCGGCCGTGACGCACCACCGCCTGGATCGGTGAGACGCCGGAACGGGAGCCGCGGGGAGCCGAGCGACGGTCGGGAGCCGGCACCGCGTGACCCCTTCCCGAGGCGTTATGCCGCTCCGCCGGGAGCGTCGCGACATGTCCGAACCGACGGTCGAGTTCGAGGACGTCGAACGACTGGTCGCCGCGCGCGGCCCGCCGGGCGACGAGTATCCGGTCGCGGCGGTCTTCGAGGAGCTCGTCGAACCGCACGTGGACGCCGTCTTCTACGACCCGATGGGGAACCTCATCGCGACGAGCGAGGGGGACCCCGACGCCCCTGAGCTGATGTTCGCGGCCCACACCGACGAGCTCGCGCTGCTCGTCGAGGAGGTCACCGACGACGGGTTCCTGGAGTTCGTGATGCTCGGTGGCCACTACAAGGGGAACCTCCCGGGCCAGGAGGTCCGGATCGGTCCGGAGGCGGTCCCCGGTGTGATCGGTCCGAAGTCCCGCCACCGGATGACCGACGAGGAGCGGGAGTCGCTGGCCGAGGACCTCGTCATCGACGTGGGGGCGACGAGCCGGTCGGAGGTCGCGGCCCTCGACGTGGAGCCGGGGGATCACGCGACGTGGGACCGGACGGTGACGCGACTGGCGAACGACCGGATCGCGGGACGGGCGCTCGACGACCGCGTGCCGCTCGCGGTCCTGCTCGCGGTCGCCCGCGAGGAGGACGCCGACGCGACGGTCCACTACGTGGCCACGACTCAGGAGGAGGTCGGGCTGCGCGGGGCGCGGGCCGCCGGACATTCGGTGGATCCGGACGTGGCCGTCGCGCTCGAGATATTTCCCGCGAACGACTACCCTTCGGGCGTCGACGGACGGCCGGCCGTCGAGGTCGACGGCGGCCCGGTCGTCGAGTTCGGCGACGGTACCTCCGAGTACCTGTTCGGCGGCCTCCTCGTTGACCGGCGGACGCGCTCCTGGCTCACGGGATCCGCGAGGGCGGTCGACGTGTCGGTTCAGGAGGCGGTGATGCTGCGGGGAACGACCGACGCGACCGAGTTCCAGGGGGTCCGTGGGGGCCGCCACGCCGGCGCGGTCGCGGTTCCCTGCCGGTACACGCACTCGCCGGTCGAGACGCTCTCGCTCGCCGACGCGAACGAGGCGGCGGTCGCGCTCGCGGAGGCGATACGCACGCCGTTCCCCGACCGGAACGAGGTCCGGCACGGATGAGACCCGACCGCCCGCCCGTCGAGACCGACGCGGACCTCGCGGAAGCGATCGACGTGATCGCCGACCGGTTCGACGGCCGCCTCGGCGTCCTCCTCGGCCTGTCGCGGGGACCGGACGCGCTCGACGTGCTCCACCGGCGGAACGCGGACGAGGCGTTCGTCGCCGCGAGCACCATCAAGCTCCCCGTACTCTACGCGCTCTACGAGGAGTACGACGGACGGCTCGACGCGCTCGCGGAGCCGCGACCGATCGCGGCCGAGAACCGCGTCGGCGGCAGCGGGATATTTCACCTCCTCGACGATCCGACCCCGTCGCTCGAGGACCTCGCGCGGGCGACCATCGCGATCAGCGACAACGCCGCGACCAACCAGCTGATCGACGAGCTCGGCGCGGAGCGGATCGAGGCGGCCGCGAGCCGGCTCGGCATGGCCGACACGCGGCTCCGCCGGAAGATGATGGCGACGCTCGAGGGCCACGACTTCGAGCCGCTCGGCGAACAGCCCGACGGCGAGCCGGCGAACGTCACCACGCCGGCCGACTGCGCCCGTTTCTTCGCCGACATCGTCCACGAGTCGACGCTGTCGCCGGCGGCGTACGACCGGCTCCGCGTGCCGCTCGACGAGCAGAAGGACGCGTCGCTGTTCGCCCGCTACCTCCCGTACGGGACGCCGATCGCACACAAGACCGGCGGTCTCCCGACGGCGGCGCTGGACGCCGGGGTCGTTCGGGCCGACGACGGCGGGACGCCGCCGCTCGTGTTCACGGCGTTCGCGACGCAAGCCGAGAACGGTGGCGACGCGGGCGACGCGGTCGCGGCGGTCGGGGACGCGGCGTTCGAGCGGTTCACGGCGCTACGGCGGGAACGCGGCGACTGACGAGAGGAACGCGGCGACTGACGGGAGGAACGCGGCGGGCGGTAACGGCGGAGAACGGGAACTGCCGACGTGGCGTTACCCGTCGTCGGACTCCGCCAGGATCGACCAGTGCGTTCGGTAGTGCCCTATCGCCTCGTCGAGCCACGCGTCGACGAGTTCGGTCGGCTCGTCGAGCCACGCCATCGGGTCGTCGTGGCCGTACCCGTCCAGGTCGACGAGGCGGTCGAGCACGCCCTCGAGGACGCCGAGGGTGGCAAAAGAGAGGTGCGACGGCTGGTAGCCGCCCTCCTGGATCAGCGCCAGACGGCCGTCGGCGGCGTCGTCGGCGAGCGCCCGAACTCTGGACCCGAGCGTCCGGAACCCGCCGCGGGTGACGAGGTTTCGGCCGTTGGGGTCGACCGTGCCCGCGTCCTGCCCGGCACTCACGAGGACGAGGTCGGGGTCGTACGAGCGGACGACCGGTTCGACGATCGTCTCGAACAGGCGCTCGTACCCGCGGTCGCCGGTGCCCGGCGGGAGCGGGACGTTGAGGGTGTACCCCGTCCCGTCGCCCGCGCCGTCCTCCACGAGCGACCCCTCCTGCGGGTGGTACTCGGACCACGAGCCGTGATCGTGGTGGGCGCTCACGAGGAGGACGTCGTCGCGGTCGTAGAAGGCCTCCTGGGTCCCGTTGCCGTGGTGGACGTCCCAGTCGACGATCGCCACCCGGTCCGCGCCCGAGGCGAGCGCCTCCTCGGCCGCGATGGCCGCGTTGTTGAGGAAACAGAACCCGTCCGCCTGGGTCGGCTGCGCGTGGTGGCCGCTCGGACGACACAGCGCGTACGGGACTCCCGGCCGCCCGGACAGCGCGTGGTCGACGGCGGCGACCGCGGCCCCCGCCGCGACCCGCGCCGCGTCGTACGTCGCCTCGTTCGCCCCGGTGGTCGTCCGGCCGATCCGGCCGCCGCCGTCGGCACAGAACCCCTCCAGCCAGTCCACGTAGTCCGCGTCGTGAACGCGCTCGATCGCGTCCCGCGTCGCCCGGTCGGGCTCGACGAAGCGGCTCTCCTCGGGGAAGCCGTGTTCCACCGTCGCCACGATGTTCTCGACGCGCTCGCGGCGGTCCGGGTGGGTCTCGTCGGCGGCGACGATCGGCGTCGAGGGATGCTTGAACGCTCCCGGCGGCTGTTCGTGATCCAGCATGCGCTCGTGCCAGAAGACGGTGAGATCGGCGTCGCCTCCGTTCGCGGTCGGTTCGGCGGTCATCGGTTCTCCCTCCCGCGAATCGGGTCCGCTCCGCTCGAGTCGGTCGGGATCGGCGACGGTCGGCTCTCTCGCGGATCGGCGGCCGCCCGTGCGGACGGCGCGTGCGTCGCGTGTCGCATGCCCACGCTTTCGCGGGAGGGGGTGAAAAGATCCCGGCGTGACGGCGGATCGGTACGGCGACGGAGCGGTACGGCGACGGAGCGGTACGGCGACGGAGCGGTACGGCGACGGATCGACGACTCGAAGTTCCGGCACGCCGTTCCGGTTCTCCGGTCCGCTCGCGCCGGGTATACACAACAACCGTGTACTACGAATACGAAAAAGGACAACATTTATGTAAGGCCGATTCAACAACCGGACTGTGCTATCACGTATCACGGAAACCGGCCGGCGGGGGGAATCGGACGACGACCGTCGCGTGCGCCCTATCTCGAGACGGTTCCGCGGGGGTGATCCCGCGTGAGCGACGCGGAGGAGGCGGACGGTCCGATCGCGACGTTCCGGGAGGAGATCGACCCGACCGTCTTCGCGTTCGGCGCGCTGATAACCCTGGGCGTGATCGTCGCGTTCTTCATCAATCCGTCCGCCGTCGAGAGCGGCATCTCGTCGCTGAACAACCAGCTGCTCGGCGCGTTCAACTGGGCGCTGCTGCTCATCGTCTTCCTGATCGTGTTGTTCCTGCTGTTCCTGATCGTGGGGCCGTGGGGCGCCATCAAGCTCGGCGACGAGCCGCCGGAGTACAGCTTCCTCTCCTTCTTCGCGATGTTGTACTCGGCTGGCTTCGCGGCGGGCGTCGTCTTCTGGGGTCCGACCGAGGCGCTGTTCTACTACAGCAACCCCTCGCCGCTGTTCAGTACCGTCGAGGGCGGAACGGCCGAGGCGATGACGATCGCCGTCCAGCAGACGCTGTTCCACTGGGCGCTACCGCAGCTCGCGGTGTTCACCATCATGGGCATCGCGATCGGCTACTTCGCGTACAACTACGAGAGCGTCCCGCTGCGCGTCTCCTCGGCGCTCACGCCGATCCTCGGTGCCGACAACCTCGACGGTCCGCTCGCGAAGGTCGTCGACGTCCTCGCCGTCTTCGCGACGATCGGCGGCGTCGCCACGTCGCTCGGGTTCATCGGGAGCCAGTTCGTCACCGGGCTCGACTACCAGTGGGGGATCAACATGGGCGATCTCGGCATCCTGCTCGTCGTCACCATGATGACCCTGCTTTTCACGACCTCGATGGTGCTCGGGGTCGACAAGGGGATCCGCCGGCTCTCGAACTTCAACATGGTGCTCTTCGTCGCGCTCATGCTCGTGACGTTCGTCGTGGGTCCGACGCTGTTCCTCGTGCTGCTCGGGACGCAGGCGTTCGGCGGCATGATCAGCGAGTTCGTCTCGATGAGCCTCTTCACCGGTGCCGGACCGATGGGCGCGGGCGAGTCGGGCGCGACCGGCTGGATGAACGCGTGGACGGTGTTCTACTGGGCGTGGGCGCTCTCGTGGTCGCCGTTCGCGGGGCTGTTCATCGCGCGGATCTCCAAGGGGCGGACCGTCCGTGAGGTCGCCTTTACCGGGATCGTCGCGACCTCCGGCGCAACGATCCCGTGGTTCACGTTCGTCGGCGGCACCGCGGTCTGGGCACAGCACAACGGTATCGCTGACTTCGGCGCGGTGATCGCCGGCGAGGCCGGGCCGGAGGTGTCCGGGTTCATCCTCTTCGAGGCGCTGAACTTCACGTTGAACCTCGGCGGAGCGTCGATGACGATCCCGATCGGGTCCGTGCTGATCTACGTGTTCATGATCCTCGTGACGACCTTCTTCGTCACGTCCGCGGACTCCTCGACGCTCGCCGTCTCGATGATGACGACCGGCGGGAAGGCCAAGCCGTCGAACATCAACCGGATCTTCTGGGGCGTCGTCCTCGGGATGACCGCGGCGATCCTGATGATCCTCGGCGGCACCGGCAGCGCGAACACGCTCCAGCAGGCGGCGATCATCACCGGAACGCCGTTCGCCTTCGTCTGCTTCCTCGCGATGTTGGCGCTGATCAAGGACTTCGGCGAGAACTACGATCAGGTGCTCTTCCAGAACGACACCGTGTTGTACGGATCGAAGGACGACTCCGGATCGGGGTCCGGGTCCGTCGCCGGGTCCGACGACGACTGAATCGGCCGGCGACCGAATCGACCGACGAAGGAAGCGGCCGGCGTTTCCCGCCCGTTCCGCTCGCGTCCCCGTTCGCCCGCTCGCGCGTCGGGAGAAGGTTTTAATGGACACTGTACACACTTACTGTGTATGGACAGGGACACTGCGGAGCCGGACGCCGGCGGTCTGCCGGGTCCGAACGCCGAGAAATGGGTGGAACGCTACGGCGAGCACGCCGCGCCCAGCGAGTACTCCCACGAGTTCGTCTGGGACGTCACCCGCGAGGCCGACGGCCCCTTCGTCACCGACGTCGACGGCAACGTCCTCATGGACTTCACGTGCCACATCGGGGCCGCGCCGCTCGGCTACAACAACGAGAAGGTGCTCGGCACGCTCCGGGAGTTCGACCTCGTCGAGCCGATGAAGATCGCGGGCCAGGACATGTACTTCGGCTCCGGACCGGACCCCGACGACGCGCCGTTCCCCGGATCGGCCCAGCTGATGGAGCGGCTCACGGAGGTCTCCGCGACGTTCGGGCTCGACACCGTCTTCCTCTCGAACTCCGGGGCGGAGGCGATCGAGAACGCGATGAAGGTCGCTCACGACCACAAGCCGGCCGCGAAGTACGGCTTCGCGTTCGGCGGGAGCTTCCACGGCCGGACCCTCGGAACGCTCTCTCTCACCAACTCCAAGGACGTGTACACCCGCCACTACCCGGAGGTCGCCGGGATCGAGACGGTGCCGTTCTGCGCGGATCGCGAGTGTACCGCCGAGACGTGCGACTGCGGCTTCTTCGCCGGCGGCGGCTCCCAGTTGCGGAACGCGCTCTCTCCGGAGGGCGGCCACGTCGACCCCGCGGAGGTCGCGTTCGTCGTCCTCGAGCCCATCCAGGGCGTCGGCGGCTACCGCTTCCCGAGCGAGTCGTTCATGGCGGAGGTCGGCGCGGTGACCGACGAGTACGACATCCCCCTGATCGTCGACGAGATCCAGTCCGGCGTCGGCCGCACCGGAACGTTCTGGGCGTCGGAGCACTACGACCTCGAACCCGACGTGATCGGGGCGGCGAAGGCGCTCCGGGTCGGCGCGACCGTCGGCCGCTCGGAGCTGTTCCCCGACGAGAAGAACCGGCTCGGCTCCACGTTCGGCGGCGGCGACCTCCTCGGGTCGATGATGGGCGCGCTCACGATCGAGGCGATAGAGGAGCACGACCTGCTCGCGAACGCGCGGACGCGCGGCCGGCAAGCGAAGGAACTGCTCGCGGACGACGCGGGCGACCACGTGGTCGACGTGCGCGGGAAGGGGCTCATGCTCGCCGTCGAGTTCGACACGCCGGAACGCCGCGGCGAGGTCGTCAGGGAGGCGCTGGAGCGCGGCCTCCTCACGCTCGGCTGCGGCAAGAAGACGATCCGGCTTCTCCCCCCGCTCGACTCGACGGAACGCGAGATCGACCTGGGGATCTCGATCTTCCTCGACGCGGTCGCGGCCGCGGGACCGACGCCGACGACCGCCTGAGACGCCGGGTTCGGTCGAACTGGTCGGGGACGTTCGGACCGTTCGGAAACGAGACTACCCCTCGAGCGACCGCGACGCCACCGCGACGCCGTCGAGGTCGGCGAGCGCGTCGAGCGTCCCGCGGAGGTGATCGGGGCCGCTGCCCTCGATCCGTACGGTCACGGGGACTCGGTTCGGGTCGTCGCTCCGCCGGCGTTCCCCCCGCTCGAACCCGTCGAGCTCCGCCCCGCGGTCCGCGACCGCGTCGGTGAGATCGCCGAGCGCGCGCGGCCAGCCGTCGACGAGGAGGCGGGCCTCGGCGTAGCGGCCGAGCTCGGCGAGGCCGGTCCGGGTCAGCTCCGCGTGGTCGGTGAGGTTCACGTTGCCGCCGGAGACGACCGCCGCGACGTGTTCACCCGTCACGTCGAGGTCGTCGGAGCAGAGCGCGGCGACCGGCGCGGCCCCCGCGGCCTCCGCGACCGTCTTCGCCCGCTCGGCGAGCAAGGTGACGGCGACGGACAGCTCCCGGTCGGTGACGGCGACGACCTCGTCGACTCGCTCGCGGACGACCCGCCACGTCGTCTCGAGCATCCGGGTGTCGGCGATACCCTCGGCGACCGTGTCCACGTCCGAGAGCTCGACGAGCTCGTCCCGCTCGATCGAGGGCTTGGCGTGAAGCGCGCCCTCCGGCTGGACGCCCACGACGCGGACGTCGTCGTCGGCCGCGAGCAGTGCGGTCGCGACCCCGGATATCAGCCCGCCGCCGCCGATGGCGACACAGACCGTGTCGATCTCGGGGTACTGCTCGCGGAGTTCGAGCCCGACGGTCCCCTGGCCGGCGATCACCGCCTCGTCGTCGAACGGGTGGACGAAGGTCCGGCCGGTCGCCTCCGCGCGATCGAGCGCGTGCTCGTAGGCCCGCTCGTAGATATCTCCCTCGACGACGACGGTCGCGCCGTACCCCCGCGTGGCCTCGATCTTCGAGGCGGGCGTCACCTCGGGGACGACGATCTCCGCGTCGATCCCGAGCAGCTCGCCCGCGAGCGCGACTCCCTGCGCGTGGTTGCCCGCGCTCGCCGCGATGACGCCGGCGTCGCGCTCGGCGGGCGAGAGCCGGGCCATCGCGTTGTACGCCCCGCGGATCTTGAACGAGCCGGTCCGCTGGTGATTCTCGAGTTTGAGCCCGACCGAGGCCGCGCCGCTCCGCTCGGTGAACGTTCGCGACCGGTCGAGCGGGGTCCGGTGGGCGACGCCGTCGAGGCGCTCGCGGGCCGCCTCCACGTCCCCGATCGAGACCGGAGCCGTCATCGATCGGCGTCGGTCCCCGTCGAACCGCCGTCCGTCGTCGGGACGTCGCCGTCGGCCGAAACGTCGCCGCCTTCGACGCCGAGGATCGCCTCCGTCAACACCCCGACGCCGATCGGCAGGCTCTCCTCGTCGACGTCGAACGTCGGGGAGTGGTGACCGGTGGGGTGGTCGGTGCCGACGATCATGTACGTCGCGAGCCCGCCGTTCGACTGGACGCGGTCCATCAGGTACGTGGCGTCCTCGCTCGCGCCGAAGTCCGCGACCGGCAGCACCTCGGTCACGCCCTCGATCCCCTCGGCGACGGAGGCGACGTGGTCGGCGAGTTCGGGGTCGCTGTCCGCCCGCGGGCACTCGGTCGTGACCTCGAACTCGAGTTCGCAGCCGTGCGACTCCGCAGCCCCGCGGAACGCCCGTTTCAGCCTGGACTTTCCGTACTCCTTGAGCGCCGTCGTCTCGCCGCGGGCCTCCGCCTCGACGCGCGCGCGGTCGGCGATCACGTTGCTCGCGCTCCCCGCCTCCGCGTAGCCCACGTTCACGCGGGTCATCCCCTCGCTGTGTCTGGGGATCCCGTACGCGTTCGAGATGGCGGTGCCGAGCGCCTGCATCGCGTTGTCGCCCTCCTCGGGGGACTTGCCGGCGTGCGCCGAGGTGCCGCGAAAGACGGCCTCGACGTGGGCGATCGCGAGCGCCCGCTCGATGCCGGCGACGACCCGTCCGGTGGGGTGGCCGAGGCCGACGTGGACCGCGAACAGGTAGTCGATCCCCTCGATGAACCGGCTCTCCGCCATCGGGTGGCCGCCGCCGCCGAGCTCCTCGGCGGGCTGGAAGAAGACCACGAGCCGGCCGGAGAAGTCGCTCTCCTTCACGGCCTCCAGCGTCGCGAGCCCCATGGTCATGTGGGCGTCGTGACCGCAGGCGTGCATCACGCCGTCGACGTCCGACCGGAACCCCTCGCGGGCGGGAACGTGATCTTCGTCGTCCGACTCCTCGATGAACAGGCCGTCGATGTCGACCCTGAGCCCGACGGTCGGCCCCTCGCCGCGCTCGAGGACGGCCACGCAGCCGGTGACTCCCCCCGCGGTCCGTTCGAGCACGTCCTCGCGCGCGCCGAGGTCGCGGGCGCGGTCGACCCACATCTCGTAGGCGTCGTCATCGAGGACGCCCATCCGGTCGTCGGGGTCGTACGCCTCCCTCCCGACCGCGAGCTCGTCGACGCCGATCCGCTCTATCTCCTCGACCAGCCGGCTCGTCGTGTAGAACTCGCGCCAGCCGGGCTCGGGGTGTTCGTGAAGCCCTCGGCGCGTCTCGACCAGCCGCTCCGCCACGGGTCGTGTCATGTGAGTCCGTGGCGCTCGGACGCACTTAAGCGTACACGATGATCGTATATGAAGACTACAAAAAAGGTAAGTACCGGTCCGGCGAATCCCCGGACGTCACCGCCATCGAGCGGCGAATCCACCAATGAGCGACCAGCCAGATGTCGTCGTCCTCCGCGAGGGGACCGAGGGACTGTCGATGGGATCGTACGCCGAGACGCTCCGCGAGCGCCTGCCCGACCGCGAGGTCGCGCTGGCGCGGACGCCCGCGGAGGAGCGCGAACTCGTCCCGCGGGCGCGGGTCGTCACCGGGATCACGGTCGAGGAGGCGCAGATCGCCGACGCCGACCGCCTGGAGCTGTTCGCGTGTACCTTCGCCGGCACCGACCACGTCCCCGTCGAGGCGCTCACGGACCGCGGCGTGGCCGTCACCAACGCCGGCGGGATCCACGCGCCGGGGATCGCGGAGCAGTCCATCGCCAACATGCTCGTGTTCGCCCGCCGGCTCCACGAGGGGTGGCGGCGCAAGTCGAACGCGGAGTGGCGGCACTTCCAGTCGTACGAGTTCACGGGCAGCACCGTCACCGTGATCGGGCTCGGCTCCATCGGCCAGCACGTCGTCGAGCGCCTCGAGGGGTTCGACGTGGAGACGATCGGAGTCCGCTACACCCCCTCGAAAGGCGGCCCGACCGACGAGGTCGTCGGCTTCGAGGAGGACGCCATCCACGACGCCCTCTCCCGCAGCGACTACGTCGTCGTCGCGTGCCCGCTCAACGACCTCACGCGCGGGCTGATCGGCGAGGCGGAGCTGGCGACGCTGCCGCCGCACGCCGTCGTCGTCAACGCCGCCCGCGGCGGGATCGTCGACACCGACGCCCTGGTGTCCGCGCTCCGCTCCAGCGGGCTCCGCGGGGCCGCCCTCGACGTGACCGACCCCGAGCCGCTGCCCGCGGACCACCCGCTCTGGGACCTCGAGAACTGCCTGGTCACGCCCCACACCGGCGGTCACACGCCGAAACACTGGGACCGGCTCGCCGACATCGTCGCCGACAACGTCGCCGCGCTCGACGCCGGCGGCGACCCCGCCGACCTCCGGAACCTCGTCGCCGCGCCCGACGGGGACTGAGCGATCCGGTCCCGGAGGAGGAGCCGCCGACCGCCGTCCGTCTTTAATACCTCAGCGAGCGTATGCGTCCCCGGTGTACTATCAATGGAAACCGACCGGTCAACCGCCGGAGACGCCGTCGATGCCGTCGACGCCGTCGTCGAGGAGCCGACGAACGACCCGCTCGCGGGAGAGGAATCGACGGACGTGGAGGCGACGAGCGGGATCGACGAGACGGAGACGACCGGATCGGGAACGACCGCCGATACGGCGACCGGTACCGGGCTCGAACCCGCCGTCGCGGGCGCGCTCAGCTACCTGCTCGGACCGATCACGGGCGTGTTGTTCTACGTCTTGGAGCCCGAGGACGCCTTCGTCCGGTTCCACGCCGTCCAGAGCACGCTGGTCTTCGGCGGGCTGTTCGTCGCCTCGATGGTCCTCTCGGTCGTCCTGACGCTGGTGTCGTTCGTCCCCGGCGTCGGCTGGATCGCGGCGGCGGTACTGGGGATCGGAAGCCTGCTCCTCACGCCGGTCGCGTTCCTCGCGTGGGCGTTCCTGATGTACGAGGCGTACCAGGGAGAGGAGTACGCGGTGCCGCTCGTGGGCTCGTACGCCCGACGGTACGCGGCCGTCGGCGAGTGAGCCGGCCGACCCGAGCCCGGTCCCTCCTCACGCCGTGAACAGCCGGCGCGGGAAGTCCGCGAGCGTCTCCGCACCCGTCGAGGTGACCCGGAACGTCTCGCTGAGTTCGACGCCGAACTCGTCCTCCCACAGGCCGGGGATCATGTGGAAGGTCATCCCCTCCTCCATGACGGTCTCGTCGCCGGGGCGGATGCTGGCGGTGTGCTCGCCCCAGTCCGGCGGGTAGCCGAGCCCCATCGAGTAGCCGATGCGGTCCTCCTTCTCGACGCCGTACTGCGCTATCGTCTCGCGCCACTCCCGCTCGACGCGCTCGCAGGTGACGCCGGGCTCGACGACGTCGAGCGCGGCCTCGATCCCCTCGACGACGACGTCCGCGGTCTCCTCGATGGCGTCCGGCGGGTCGCCGACGAACGTCGTCCGCGCGAGCGGCGAGTGGTAGCGGTGGCGACACCCCGACAGCTCGATGAGGACGGGGTCGCCCTCCTCGAACTCGCGGTCGGTCCAGGTGAGGTGCGGCGTCCCCGTGTGGTCGCCGGAGGGCATGAGCGGGACGATCGCGGGGTAGTCGCCGCCGTACTCGTCGGTGCCGCGGACCAGACGGTCGTAGATCGCGGCGGCGGCCTCGTACTCCGGGACGCCGGCCTCGATGGCGTCGAGCCCCGCGAGCATCGCCTCCTCGGAGATGCGGGCGGCCTCCTCCATGTACTCGATCTCGCGGTCGGACTTGTGTATCCGGAGCCAGTTCACGAGGAGGTCGGCGTCGACGAACTCCGCGTTCGGGAGCTGCGACTGGAGCCGGGTGTACGACTTCGCCGTGAAGTAGGCGGCGTCCATCTCGAGGCCGATCCGGCCGGCGTCGACCTCCAGGTCCTCGAGCACGTCCGCGAGGAAGTCCATCGGGTGGAGGTCGTACGGCGAGTGGACGTGGTCGTCGCTGTACGCCCGCATGTTCTCCTCGGCGAGCCACGTCGTGGCGCGCGCCCCGTTGCGGTCCATGTCGCGGCCGACCCACACCGGCTCGGGGTAGTCGCGCGTGACGACGACGGCCTGGTGGACGTAGAAGGACCAGCCGTCGTACCCCGCGAGGTAGTTCATGTTCGCCGGGTCCGCGACGACGACCGCGTCGAGGTCGCGCTCGTGGAGGCGTTCCTTGGTGCGTTCGACCCGCGATTCGTACTCCGACCGTGGGAAGACATCCTGTGGCATGGTCCGGGCTCTACCGGTCGTCTCTCGCACGGATGTAAAATATTTCGTGTATCAGAACTACGGAAACCGTTTATTCTCGCCGGGGGCGACGCCCCCGCGGCGGGAGGAATACTTATACGAGTCCGCTAGCCAGGGGGTGACATGACAGTCACTGTCGTCTCCACCGGCGGCACGATCGCCTCGACGCCGGACGCCGGCGGGGACGCGAGCCCGGAACTCACCGGCGAGGACCTCGTCTCCGCCGTTCCCGAACTGGCCGACGTGGCGGACGTCGACACGGCGGAGTTCTCCAACGTCCCGAGCGCGCACTTCACGGTCGAGCAGATGGGAGACCTCGCCCGGTTCCTCGCGGAGCTGGACGGGGACGCCGACGTCGAGGGGATCGTCGTCACGCAGGGGACGGACGTGCTCGAGGAGTCGGCGTACTTCGTCGACCTCTGTTATCGCGGCGAGACGCCGGTAGTCTTCACGGGCGCGATGCGGAACCCGTCGCTCCCGAGCCCGGACGGCCCCGCCAACCTCCTCGCGAGCGTGAGAACGGCGACGAGCGAGCGCGCCGCCGGGCGGGTCCTCGTCGCGTTCAACGACCGGATCCACGCGGCCCGGGAGGTGACGAAGACGAACTCGATGAACCTCGACACGTTCCGGTCGCCGGAGTTCGGCCCGCTCGGCGTCGTCGACGAGTCGCGCGTCACGTGGCGGCGGACGCCCGAGTCGCCCGACCCGGATCTCGACGTGGAATACGACGACCTCACGAACGACGTACACGCCGTCTCCGTGACCGCGGACATGCCGCCGGAACAGCTCGCTCCCGCCCGCGAGGGCGACGCGCTCTGTCTCGCGGCGACGGGTGCCGGCCACGTCCCGCCGACGATCATTCCCGAGTTGGAGTCGGTCGCCGAAAACGGCGTCCCGATCGTCGCGACCACGCGGTGTCCGGAGGGCCGGCTCGCGCGGGACACCTACGGCTTCCGCGGCAGCGAGCAGACCCTCCAGGAGATCGGGTGTTACTACAGCGACCTGAACCTCCAGAAGACGCGGATCCGCGCGATAGCCGGGCTCGCGGCTGGGCGTCTCGACGACGTCTTCGAACGACCGGGGGAGTGATCGGGGCGGGTCGACCGTGTCGCTTCCCGTCCCTCTTTAGGCATGGGGTCGTCCGAAACGGCCGGTCTATACTACCTGCTTATAGAACGGGTGTTACAGGTAGTCTTACTCTGATAGAAACGCGATCGTTGCTGTCGCGGTGACGATCTCCAAAGCCCCAGCCGCGAGGACTTCTGCGCCTCGCTGCGCGCTTCGGTCGCTCACTTCGTTCGCTCCCTCCAGTGCTTACGTCGGCGGAGTTCGTCCTCGCGGCTGCCCCTTTGAGCCCCACCCCGCCCCGCACAGCCCCGCACCTCACGCCTCCCCAACCTCGCTGCTCGCTCCGCTCGCGGCGTCCCTCGCGGGCGGTTCGCGGTCGCCTGTGGCGACCACTCACCGGCGCGCCACCGCTCCGGCGATCGTTCGTTGCTTCGACTGTACTGAACGATCGAGGGGCAAACTCACCGCGACGAACCGACTCTACTCGCCCAGCGACCGGACGGCCGAGACCGCCTCGTCGACGGGGGGCGCGTCGAACCAGTCGGTCCCGGTGTAGGCGTTCGCGCCGGCGGCGTACATCGCCGAGACGGCTTCGAGCACCTCCGGGGGAAGGTCGATCGGCTCCTCCTCGCAGAGTTCGCGCCAGTCGGCGAGGTCGCGGTCGGCGACCGCCGCCTTCGCCTCGCCGACCGCCTCGACCCACTCGGGGTCGGCGCGCTTGTACCACTGGCGGACGACCTCCTTCGAGACCTGCTGGCCGCCGTAGGAGAACCGGTTCTCGTCGAAGGTGCCGACCACGTCGGCGACGCGGAGCTCCCCGTCGACGTAGAGACACTCGATCTTGCCGTCCTCGTGGACGAACCCGGCCTCCTCGGCGCGGTCGGTGACGACGCGGTTCACGTCGCGGGCGAGGGCGGCGAGCGCGTCGACATCGGCGCGGCCCGCGATCCGGTCCGCCTCCTCGCGAGAGAGGTAGCGGTCCTGCTCCTCATACTTCGTCGAGAACTCCACCACCGGCTCGGGCAGGCCGACCGACTCGTCCGGCCACTCCTCGAAGGGGAGGTCGAGGTCGGACGGGTCGCGCCGGCTCCGGAGGCTCGAGCCCACGGGGACCGTGTTCCGGAAGACGACCTCCAGGGGGACGAGGTAGTTCTCCCCGCCCGCGGCGTGGAACGCGTCGTAGTCGTACCCCGCGTCGGGACCCTCGTACGGGAGGTCCGGCACCTGGGTCAACTCGATCGCCATCTCCGTCGGCGGCGCGCCGGCCTCGGCGAGGGGAACGACCGCGTCCTCGGGATCGGCACCGCCCTCGACCGCGACGGGGTCGACGACGCCGCGGTAGTGAGTCGGGACGCCGGCGTCGGCCAGCCGCTCGAAGTTGAACGCGCCCATGGTACAGAGGCTCGCGCCCTTCCGCGGGATCGCGTCGGGCATTTGCCCCCAGTCGAACACGGAATAGGCGTCGGTGAACGCGAACCGGCCGCGGCCGAGGCCGTCGGCGGTCGCGGGCTCGACGACGCGGAACTCCTTGACGCTCGTCATACCGGATCCGCGACCGCCTCCCAAATGAATCTTTCAGTTACGTGGTCACCTCGACGGCTCGCCGAGCGTATCGATCCATTTCCGTGGATCGACTCGGCGAGAGAGGCGTCGCCGGGCCGCTCGTCGGCATCGAAAGGCCCTCACGCCTCCCCGTCGCAGGTGGGCGTATGAACGAGACGCGCGGGACGTGCGAGACGGGCGGGGTCGTCGTCCTCCGGTACGGCCACCGACCGGGGCGGGACGACCGCATGACGACGCACGTGGGGCTGACGGCGCGGGCGCTTGGCGCGGACCGGGTGATCCTCCCGGACAACGCCGGGCAGTCCGCGGAGACGGTGCGAGACATCACGGACCGGTTCGGCGGTCCCTTCGGCGTCGAGTTGCGCGACGACCAGAAGGCGCTCGTCCGGAACTGGGAGGGTGTCGTCGTCCACCTCACGATGTACGGCGAGCGGATCCAGGACGTCGAGGCGGAGATCCGCGAGGCGGTCCGTGGCGACGAGGTCGCCGACCGCGAGGGCGGCGGTGACGGCGAGGAGGGTCGGGACCTGCTCGTCGTCGTCGGCGGCGAGAAGGTGCCCTGGGCACTCTACGAGCGGGCCGATTTCAACGTGGGCGTGACGAACCAGCCGCACTCGGAGGTCGCCGGCCTCGCCGTCTTCCTCGACCGGCTCTTCGAGGGGGAGGAACTCGACCGCGAGTGGACCGACGCCGACCGCCGCGTGGTGCCCGAGGCGACCGGCAAGACGGTGATCGGCGCGGACGACGACGGGTAGGACGGGTCCCCGTCCCGCCCTTTCGGGCGGCCCGTCGGGCCTCGGCGTCTCGGAAATCCGGGCGCGCGGCTACCGGTCCTCGGGGCACTCCTCGGCGTCTCCCCGTTCGCGCCGGCGGCCGACGACCTCCGGCGTCCCGCTCAAGATCCCGCGCATGTTCGACATCGGCTCGCCGACCTTGATCCCGTGTTCCGTGATCTCGAACTCGCGGATCGTCCGCTCGAAGTCGCTGGTTCGCTTCTTCAACACGCCGATCGCCTTGCGCATCTCCCCGTGTATCTCCAGGTGCCGTAGGAAGACGATGTTGTCGGCGAGGTAGCTGATGTTCTCCATCGTCGCCTGGAACTCGCCGGTGACGTTTCGCGTCTCGTCGATGAAGACGGCGGTCACGCCCATGTTCTTGAGGTAGCGTCCGAGCGCGTGCATCTGTTGGAGCATGGTGGTCTCCTCGCCGCGGAGGGTGAGCCGGTAGCCGGAGATGCCGTCGATCATCACGATGTCGGCGTCGCGCTCTTCCACCTCCTCGCGAACCATTCGGGCGAACTCCTGGGGCGATCGTTCCAGCGCCTCCACCTCGTTCACCTGGAGGGTCCCCTTCTCGATCATCCGGTCGACCGGGATGTTGACCGCCCGCGACCGGGTGAGGAACGTCTCCGTCGTCTCCTCGAAGAGGTAGATCACCGACCGCTCCCCGCGGCCGGCGGCCTCCTTCATGAACTGCGTCGCCAGCGTCGTCTTGCCGACGCCGGTCGGGCCGCTGACGATGCTCACGGTCCCGCGCTCGAGCCCGCCGGCGAGCAGCTCGTCCACCTCGGGGATGCCCGAGGAGACCGTCTCGGACTCGTACTCCCCGACGTGCTCGCCCGGCTGGAGCGCCGGATAGACCTCGATCCCCCGGTCGGTGATCCGGTAGGCGTGGTCGCCGCCCTGCGTCGAGGAGCCGCGGAACTTCGGCACGCTGATCGACTTCCCGTGTGCCTCGCTTCCCAACACGATCGTCCCGTCCGTGATGAACTCGAGGTCGTCGCTCGGCAGCGAGGGCGTGTCCTGGACCGTGAACAGCACGGTCGCGTTCCGACCTTTCAGAAACCGCATGAATCCGACGACCTGCTTGCGAAACTGGTAGCCGTCGTCGGTCAGGTATCGGAGCTGCGTCAGGGGATCGACGACGACGCGATCCGGGTCGACCGCGTCGACGCCCTCGACGATCCGCTCCGTGATCGACTCCCGTTCCACCTCCGAGGGGGCGAACACCTCGTAGGACTGGTCCTCGGTGAAGACGTCGGCGTTCGGGCTCAGATCGAGAAAGTCGATCGCCTCCGTGTCGAACCCCAGGGCCGCGGCGTTCGCCTTCAGGTCGCCGAGGTCCTCCTCGAGGTTGACGAAGAGCGCCGACTCGCCCCGGTCGACGCCCTCGTCGAGGAAGTGGAGGCCGAGGATCGTCTTCCCGCTTCCGGCCCGCCCGTCGATCATGTAACTCCGCTGCGGGATCAGGCCGCCGGACAGGATCTCGTCGAGCCCGACGACGCCGGTCGAGATCCGATCGGGAAGTGCTGGTGGCATCCCGTTGGCCTTCGGGGAGCAGGGTTATAAAACGACGACGCCGCGGCGGGCGGGAGGGCGATGGGACAACGCTTAGTGGGTGTGTGCGCTTCTACTAGGGGAGATGGGCTCGGGCTCCGAAGGGATCGGCGGGGACGCGATCCGCGGCTCCGACGACCGCGGGGAGTCACCCGGCCTGCTGTTGTTCATGCGACCGGGGCGCGACCGGGAGCTGCTGATCGAGGCACTGAGCGGGCGATACCGGGTCGAGACGGCGACCGACGCGGCCGCGCTCGAGTCGACGTTCGACTGCTGTCTCCTCGACACGGCCGGGTTCGAGCGGGCGGCCGAAGCCATCGAGTCGCGGCGGGAGCGGGCCGCCCCCGCGTTCCTCCCGTTCGTCCTCCTGGTGCCCGAGGACGCGAGCGGCCCGACCGCGGAGCGCGCGTGGGAGCGCGTCGACGACGTCGTCGACCTCCCGGTGAAACGCGCCGAGCTGGCCGCGCGTGTCGCGAACCTGGTCGAGCGCCGGGAGACCTCCCTGCGGCTCGCGGAGCGCGAGCGGCGGCTCGAGGAGACCGTCGAGGAGTTGCGGCTGAAAGAGCGGGTGATGGACGAAGCGCCGGTCGGCATCACCCTCGCGGACCCGGGAGACGACGACAACCCGATGACCTACGCGAACGCGGAGTTCGAGGAACTCACCGGGTACGGCTCGGAGATGCTCGGCGAGGACTGTCGGTTCCTCCAGGGCGAGGAGACCGACGAGGCGACGACGGCGCGGGTCCGGGAGGCGATACGCGCCGAGGAGCCGGTCTCCGTGGACGTCCTGAACTACCGGGCGAACGGCCGGAAGTTCTGGAACCGGCTCACGGTCGCGCCGATACGCGACGAGGAGGGGACCGTCACGGACTACGTCGGGTTCCAGACGGACATCACCGACCGGAAGATCCGCGAGCGCAGGCTGGAGGTGATGAACCGCGTGCTCAACCACAACCTCCGGAACAAGATGAACCTCATCGACGGCTACGCGGAACTCCTCCGCGAAGACCTCGACGACGAGCACCGGAAACCGCTCGAGGTGATAGAGGAGACGACGGACGACCTCCTGCGGATCGCGGAGGCGGTCCGGAAGATCGACCACACGCTGTCGTCGCCCGACGCCGCGGAGCCCTCGATGGTGTTGCGCGACCGGCTCTCGGAGCTGGTGAGCAGGTTCGAGGACCGGTACCCGAACGCGACCTTCGAGCTGTCCGTCCCCGAGGACGACCCCCTCGAGGTCGCCGTCCTCGGACTGTTGACCGCGATCGAGGAGGGCGTCGAGAACGCGGTGAAACACAACGACGCCCCGAACCCGTCCGTCGAGGTCCGGGTCGACCGCCCGGAACCGGGGTGGATCGCGATAGAGATCGAAGACGACGGGCCCGGGATCCCGGACCACGAGACGAACGTGCTCAGACGCGGCGAGACGTCGCTGAAACACGCCGACCGGCTGGGGCTCTGGCTGATGTACTGGGTCGTGAGCAAGGCGGGCGGCGACTTCTCCGTGGCCACCGGCGAGGGATGCGGAACGACCCTCCGACTGTCGGTCCCGACGGAGTCGTGAGGACCGACGGATCGTGAGAGCCGGCGGGAGCCGGCGGCGGGCGCGACGAGCGCCTACAGCGCCCGCTTCGACCGGAGCCGCGCGAGTCGGACCCGCGCCTCCTGTCGGCTCGTCCCGCGCACCCGGCCGGTCTCGTCGTCCGCCATGGAGACGAGCGAGAGCCGGTCGAAGAGCGGCGGCCAGTCGGCCGCGCCGGCGGCCTCGCCCGCGAAGGCGACCGCGTTCGCGAGCCCGTCGCGTTCCGTCTCGCCGGCGCGGGCCACCGCGGCGTCGGCGGCGCGCCGGCGGTCGGCGACGAACAGCCGGTCGCCGACGACCGCCGGGACCCACGCCGGGAGCGCGACGAGCCAGAGGAGGAGGCCGGCGGCGGCGTACGCGGGTGCCGGAACCCGCTCGCGGTCGGGCTCGTACCCGTGGATCCGGTTGACGCGGCGGTCCGCCGGGCTGCGGTCGGAGCGACGGCCGACGAGCAGCGTCGCGAGCAGCGTCACCCACTCGACGACGACGAGTCCGGGCAGCAGGGCGGTCGTGAAGGCCGCCTCCCGCGTCCGTAGTCGGACCATCGCGTGGCGGAGCGCGGCGTCGCGGTCCGCCGCCGGCAACGAGAGGAGCCGCGTGGAGACGACGAGCCGCGACCCCCGGTAGCCGTCGGCGACGGCGACGTTGGCGGCCTCGGCCCTGACGGCCGTCACCGGCGGCGGGTCGACGCCGACCGCCTCCGCGACCGCGTCGACGCGCGACTCGATGAACGCCGCGGGGCGATCGTCGAGGTCGGCGTCGGGGAGCCGGGCGATCCGCCGGTCGACGAGGACCGGGCCGAGCGCGGCCGAGGTTCCGAGCCCGACGAGGACGGTCGCGAGCGCGACGATCCCGACGCCGAGATCCGGACCGCCGGCGACGCCGAGCAGCCACGCGAGGGGGACGATCGGGACCGCCGCGAGGACGATCGGGACGGTCGCGAGCGCGAGCGCGCCGAGGCCCGTGGACGCCCGATCGATCGGACCGGAGTTCATACGCGGAAGGCGTGACGCGGGCGGCGTATAGCTCTGCCGGAGGCCGTCGCCCCCGACCGGGACCGTCGAGTTCCCCGGGGATCGGCCCGTCGGGGAGGCGTCGGCTCCGCCTTCCGGAGCTTTTAACCTCGCTCCGCCGCCAGATCACGGTAATGGCTTTTGAGGACCTGTTGAACGACCCCGTCATCCAGAAGTACCTCCACGAGCTCGTGGGGCCGACGGGGATGCCGGTCGCTGCCGCACCCCCGGACGGCGAGGTGACCGACGAGGAGTTGGCCGAGGAGCTCGGGCTGGAGCTCAACGACGTCCGCCGCGCGCTCTTCATCCTCTACGAGAACGACCTCGCCACCTACCGGCGGGTCCGCGACGAGGACTCCGGCTGGCTCACGTACCTCTGGACGTTCCACTACGACAACATCCCGGAGAACCTCCAGGAGGAGATGTACCGGCTGCTCGACGCCTTGGAGGACCGCGAGGAGTACGAGCGCACCCACGAGTTCTACCTCTGTGAGGTGTGTTCGCTCCGCTTCGAGTTCGGCGAGGCGATGGACTTCGGCTTCGAGTGTCCCGAGTGCGGCTCGCCGCTCGACGCGATGGAGAATGACCGCCTCCAGGAGGCGCTTTCGGCGCGTCTCGACGAGCTTCGAGACGAACTCAACGCGGACGTGACCGGCTGATGGTCGTCCTCGCGACGAAGTGCTACGTCGACGGCGAGGCCCGCGAGCGCGCGCTCGACGGGATGTACTCGCTCGTCGACAACGACGTCGGAGAACTCGCCGTCGAGTGGACCGTCGGCGTCCGCGATGACGGCTTCGTCCAGGTCGACGTGACCGGCGAGGACGCCACCGTCGCCCGCAACGTCCTCGCGGAGACGTGGGGCGAGATCGTCGCTCACGACGAGGGGCTCGTCCCCGGCGAGACGTACGTCGGCACCCTCGAGTCGTGGGACGCCGACGGGTTCGTCGTCGACGCGGGCGAGGAGGTCCGGATCCCCGCCGGGGAGCTGGGTCTCGGCGTCGGCTCGCCCGAGCAGGTCGTCGAGCGGTTCGGCCTCGTCCAACACCTCCCCATGGAGTTCGTCTACGGGGGAACCCCGGCGATCCGGACGCCGACCCGCACCGGCTCGCGGACGCCGAGCGCGACCGCCTCTACGACTGGCAGCGCGGGTCGGGTCGGCTGAACGTCAACTCCGCGACGCGCGGGGAGGTTCGAGCGACCGTGAACCGCGCGGGTCACGCGCGGGACATCGTCACCGTCGAGCGGCTCGGCCTCCTCGAGCAGAGCATCGTCTGTACCGAGAACACGGACCCGCCGGGACTGCTCGCCGCGATCGGATCGTACCTCCCGGCGGAGATGCGCTGTGTCGTCTGAGGTGAGCTGAACACGTGAACCGACGCTTCGCGCTCGCGGTAGCGATGGTCGCGCTGCTCGCCGCCAGCGCCGGCTGTCTCGGCTACGTCACCGGCGGCGGCGAGGTCACGAACGAGACCCTCGACGCGGAACCGCCGCGCGAGTACGACTTCGACGCCGACCGCGACGCCGCCTTCGAGCTCTCGACGGACGCGCGCTACACGGTCGTCTACGACCTCTCCGGCCGCGACGAGCTCCGCCTGTACCGGCAGACCCCGTACGCCGGCGACCAGCCGCTGGAGTTCGAGGCGTTCCGGTACCGCTACCCCGACGGCGAGGTGGTGACCGGCAGCGAGTTCCGCGCCCGCGGCGGCGAGGTCGAACGGACCCCGGACGAGACGTGGATCCGGCTCGCCGACGACATGGAGGGCGGAAAGGTCGCGTTCTCCGGCGCCGGGTCGCCGCGGCGGTTCACGTCGCTGGCGTACGTCGAGGGCTCCTACGCCGTGACGCTCCCGCCCGGGTTCAGCACGGACTTCCCGCTCGTCGGGCACGTCTCGCCGCGGAGCTACGAGGTGGAGACGGTCGGCGACCGCGACCGGATCGTCTGGGAGGAGGTGACGGGGTCGATCGTCGTCCAGGCGTACCGCGAGACGGACCTCGTCGTCTTCGGCGGGATCCTCGCCGTCGCGATCCTCGTCGCGGTCGTGGGGACGCTCCGGTTCAAACGCCAGCTCGAGGAGCTTCGCGAGCGCCGTCGCGAGATGGGCGTCGGCGTGTACGACGACGAGGACGACGACGGCTTCCTCTGAGACGACCCCGGAGGCGGACCGTCACGCCGACGGCTCGATCCGACCGCCGGCGGCCTTTTTTACTCGCCGCGCGTGGGTTCGCGCATGAACGCCGCGATCGTCACCGTCGGGGACGAACTCCTCGTCGGGGACACCGAGAACACGAACGCGACGTGGCTCTGCGGCCGGCTCGACGACCGCGGCGTCGCGGTCCGGCGGGTGACCGTCGTCCCGGACGAGGTCGGCGAGATCGCCCGCGTCGTCAACGAGTACCACGCGGAGTACGACGCCGTGATCGTCACCGGCGGGCTCGGACCGACCCACGACGACGTGACGATGGAGGCGGTCGCCGCCGCGTTCGGCCGGGAGGTCGTCGAGAACGAGGAGGCGGCCGCGTGGCTCGAGGAGCGGGGATACAGCGCCGAAGACCTCGCCGCGGAGACGACGCACCTGCCCGCGGACTGTCGACCACTGCCCAACGACGAGGGGGTCGCGCCGGGCGCGGTCGTCGAGTCGGTCTACGTGCTGCCGGGCGTCCCGGCGGAGATGGAGGCGATGTTCGAGCGCGTCGAGTCGGCGTTCGACGGCGTTCCGGACCACACGGTCGTCGTCGCCGTCGACGAGCCCGAGAGCACGCTCATCGACCGGTTCGCGGGGCTCAGAGAGCGGTTCGACGTGCGCGTGGGGTCGTATCCGGGCGAGAGCGTCAGGGTGAAGATAACGGCGGAGGACGCGGCGGAGGCCGAGCGGGCCGCCGCGTGGCTGCGGGATCGGGCGGAGTTGGTGGAGTGAGAGACGGTCGTGAGACGGCGCGTCGACGCCGCGGTCAGCGCGCGAGGTAGGCGACCCACACGGCGGTGACGATCAGGCTGACGGCGAGCACGGCGAGCGCGGTGGCCTCGATCGGGAGCGGCTCGGGCTGGACGGCGGACAGGATCATGTCCGGAGGTTGTCCCGGTCCCGGCTTAAAGGTTGATCTTCGACCGTCGGACGCGGGCCGAAACCCCTCGCACTCGGTCGTCGGAGCGTCCCCTATTCGATCGCCGGAGTCCCGGGATCGGTCGCCGGAGCCCCGGTCATCGGACCGTTCCGCGATCGGGTGGTTTCACCGGAGATCCGTTAAGTGGTCGCCGCCGCAACGTCGGGTATGTACGTCGGCGTCGTGATGAACCCGATCGCCGGGATGGGCGGTCGCGTGGGGCTGAAAGGGACCGACGGGAAGGTGGAGGAGGCGCGCGCGAGGGGCGCGGAGCCGCGCGCGCCCGACCGGGCGAGGCGAGCGATGGAGCGGCTCGCCGCGGTCGCGCCGGAGACGGACGTCTCGACGGTCGCGGACCCGATGGGCGAGCGGATCGTCCGCGAGGCCGGCTTCTCGCCGGTGCGGGTCGTC